>DASQKI010000012.1:0-120712 GCA_035630615.1 Nocardioidaceae bacterium | reverse complement strand
CGAAGGTCGACGAACGACGCCTTTGTACCGGCCGCGCAGGTACTGAGTACAGCGCTGAGATCGGCGTCGGGAACCACCTCGACCCGTGGCAGCTCGGGCATTGGAGCCTTGATGCCAGCCGCCGGGTTAACCTCGAGCGGAGTCCAGGGCTCGTCGATCAGCCAGCCGAAGAACGATCGCAGTGACATCAGCCGTACCCGTCGGGTGGACTCGGCTTTGCCGGTGGCAACTAGATGCGCCATGAAGCCTTCGACATCGCGCCGTCGGACCTCTCCGGGAGCCCTCATCCCGTTCGTCTCGGTGAGGAACTTCACGAGCTGACGAACACCGCGCTCGTACGTGCTGCGTGTCGAGGACGCCGCGTCGTCTCCAGACAGGGATAGAAGCCAGTCAGAGATCCAGTCGTCCCACTCCGCAGCGACATCAGAAGGCCTCGACATGGTGCTAAGTTATCAGCACAGCGAGCGCTGTGCATAACACAGATAGCCGCGAGGCGACGGGTGATCGACCACAACTCCGCAGGTCAAAGCAACAGTCTGCCGATCACCGGCGAGCGCACGGTGCCGGGGATCTGGCACGAGAACTACTGGTTTCGACGCCACCAAGCGGTCTACGCGGCGATCCTCGACGGCCTGGCCGGCGCCCGTGTCCTCGAGGCCGGATGTGGCGAGGGATACGGCGCCGCGATGCTCGCCGCCGGTGGTGCCGAGCGCGTCGTGGCGTTCGACTACGACGCCGCCGCGACGGTTCATGCCCGGCTGAGCTACCCCGATCTCGTCGTCGTCGGCGGCAACCTCGTCGCTCTGCCGTTCGGCGACGACACGTACGACGCGGTCGTGAGCCTCCAGACGATCGAGCACCTATGGGATCAGGCAGCGTTCGTCGACGAGTGTCGCCGAGTGCTGCGGCCGCACGGCCGGCTGATCCTGTCGACGCCAAATCGGTTGACGTTTCCGCCGGGCAACCTGTTTCACGCCAGGGAGCTGTCGCCGGACGAGCTCGTCGGCCTCGTGCGGCGACACGGTCGACTGGAGTCACTGCGTGGGGTGCGCCACGGCCCGCGCCTCGACGCTTGGGAGCTCCGACACGGCTCGATCGTCGACGCCCACCTCGCGGCCGCGCCGGACGCCTGGCCTAGCGCGCTCGTGGCGCAGGTCGGCGCCGTCGGCGTCGACGACTTCGTGCTCAGCTCCGACGACCTCGACGGCTGTCTCGACCTCGTGGCGACCGTGCGCTTGTGAACGCCTAAGGGCGGATGATCGACGAGACGATCCGGCCACCGATCAGCCAAGCCGCCGCGGCCAGGCCCCAGTTGACCAGGGCTGCCTTCTTGATGGCGTTGTCTCCGTCGAAGGTGAACAGGTCGCGGAACGGCCCGTCGAGCCCGCCGGACCAGTCGAGCACCTGCTCCACCAGGTCGTTGCTGCGGTTGGCCTCGAGCGCGATCAAGAGCGCGCCGGCGGCCAAGATGGCGGCGAAGACGACGGCCACGATCCACACCAGGGCGGCGAGCCGCTCGCGTACACCGTTGACCGCGCCCATTACCTGGTCGCGCGACACTGGGCGGCCGCGGCGAGCACCGGTGCGGTTGATCGGCACCGATCGCGTCCGTGTCGACCCGGCCGGCTCGCGGGCGGACGCGGCAGAGGCGGACGGTGCGGCGGACGCAGGGGCGGACGCAGGGGCGGACGTGGCCGGCGGATCGGTCACGTCGTCCGACGGAGTCGGGTCCGTCGGCGGCGTGGCATCGGGCTCGTCGCTCGCCGCGGATGCAGTCGGATCGGAGTCGCTGGTCGCCACCATTTCAGTGTCCTCCCACGTGCGGACGTACATCTCGGCGGTCCCCTCTTGGATCCGTCCCCGTTCGGATTCGCCCTGGCACGCAGTATGCCGCACTTTACCTGTGGGTAACATCCCTGCCCGATGCGCGTTCTCATGCTGTCGTGGGAGTACCCACCCCTCGTGTACGGGGGGCTGAGCCGCCACGTGCACGGTAGCCGAGTCGCTGGTTGCGGCCGGCCACGACGTGGTCGTGCTGACCCAGCACACCGACCACGCTCCGGCCGACTCGGTCATCGGCGGCGTCCGGGTCGTTCGGGTCCCACACGACCCGCCGCTGGTGCCCATGGACGATCTGCTCGCCTGGACCATGGCCCTCGACCACGCGCTCACGAGGGCAGCACTCGCCATCGGGTCGACCTGGCAGCCGGATGTGGTGCACGGCCACGACTGGCTCGTCGCCCACACCGGCGCCACCCTCAAGGAGGCCTGGGCGGTGCCGCTGGTCGCCACCGTGCACGCCACGGAGGCCGGCCGCCATCAAGGTTGGCTACCCGGCCCACTCAACCAGGCGATCAACTCGCTCGAATGGTGGCTCACCTACGAGGCGCGACGCGTGATCACCTGCTCCGACGCGATGCGGTGGGAGGTGACCCGGCTCTTCGAGTTGCCCGCCGGCAAGGTCGACGTGATCCCCAACGGCGTCGAAACGTCGCGATGGCAGTCATCGGATGCGGCCGTGCGAGCTGCCCGCTCGCGATGGGGCGGCGACGGCCCGCTGCTGCTCTTCAGCGGCCGACTGGAGTACGAGAAGGGCGTCCACACCATCCTCGACGCGATGCGGGCCTTGCGCCGACGGCATCCGGGGCTGCGTCTCGTCGTGGCCGGCCGAGGATCCCAAGAGGATGCGCTGCGCGCGCGGGCCCGTCGGCTGCGGCTGGGACGGTCGGTGTGCTTCGTGGGTTGGTTGGGCGACGAAGACCTGAGCGCGATGGCAGCCGCAGCCGACCTCGCGCTCGTGCCGTCGCTATACGAGCCGTTCGGTCTCGTGGCACTCGAGGCGGCCGCCGCGGGTACACCGGTGGTCGCCGCCGATCGGGGTGGGCTCGGCGAGGTAGTCCGAGGCAGTCGACTCGGGTTGACCGTGCCGTCGCAGGACCCGGTGGCGCTGGCCGACGCGGTCACGTCGCTGCTCGACGACCAGGTGCTCGCCCGGCGCATCGGACGGTCGGCGCGGGCCGCCGTGGAGTCGGCGTACGCGTGGCCCGTCGTGGCATCGGCGACGGTTCGCGTGTACGAGCAGGCGATCCGAGACGAGCTGGCGCTGCGGGCGCGAGTGGGGTCGGCCTACGTCGAGCCGGCGCCGGACATCCGGGTCCGCGAGGGCAATCTGCTGCTTGAGGAGCCGTAGGGTTCCGCTGTCACCAGGGCGGTTGCGAGCTCGCGTTGAGTTCCTCCAGGTACGCCTGGAGCTTCAGGTGCGCCTCGTACCCCTCGCGCCGGTCCTTGACGACCGTCGCCGGCGTCCCTGCCACGATGGCGTAGTCGGGTACCTTGCCGTCGCGAACGATCGAGTGCGCGGCGACGACGCATCCGCGGCCGATCCAGGCGCCCCGAAGTACGGTCGACTTGACCCCGAGCCAGCCGTCCGGGCCGATCCGTACCGGCGTTTTCACGACCCCTTGGTCCTTGATCGGCCGCGAGACATCGTCGGTGACGTGGTCGAAGTCGCAGATGTAGACCCAGTCGGCGATCAGGGTGGCCGACCCGATTTCGATGTCGAGCAGGCAGTTGACCGTGTTGTCGCCGCCGAACACGACCTTGTCGCCGACCCGCAGCGTCCCCTCGTGCGCCCGCAGCTTCGTCCGGTCGCCGAGGTGCACGAATCGGCCCAGGACGATCCGGCCCCGGCCGCGCTTGGCGTAGACCTCGACCTTGCGTCCGAGGAAGCAAAACCCTTCGGTGACCACGTCGGGCCGGCGAATCCGGAGCAGGAAGAAGCGCCAGTAGCGGACCAGGTAATAGGGCGTCCAGGCCCGATTGCGGACCATCCAGCGCAGCGACGACCAGGTCAAAAACCTGACCTGTCGAGGATCGCGCGGACGACCGAACACGTCGCGAGCCTAGCGGCGCAGACCGCATTCTCTTGGGACCGACAGCCCGTCTGACCTGCACCTCCGCACGAAGCGCCCGCTTCGCACCCTTTGCGACCGCCTCCCTCGTTCAGATGCTCGCCGTCGCCCGTTATGCGGCATTCGGCGAACACCTCAGCGAGTGTAGGCGACCAAGTCGAGGTCAATCTGTGGATAACGAGCACGGCCGACCCGTTCCGGTCGCCAAGATGCCAGCGTGGATCCGTCGCCATCGCTTCCGCTCGTCTTCACGACGGCCCATGCCCTGGAGGTTGGCTTCAGTCGCGGCGAGGTCCGCGGTCTTGTCCGCCGTGACGAATGGATACGGCTCACGACCGGATGTTTCGCGACAAAGGCGGTCTACGAGCCTGGCCAATTCGTCAGCCGGCCGGAACCTGCTCGCCGCAGGGGCTGCCACGCTTGCGACGGCCGAACCGACATGGGCGTCGCACGTCAGCGGTCTCATCGTGCACGGCATCGTCGTCCCGGCACCCATCGCCGATCGAGCCACAGTCACCGCCGACGCTGAGCGCGGCACCGTGCGGCACTATCCGACCTTCGACCTCTGGCCATCGCGTCTTCCTGAGCACCACCGGACTGTGGTGAACGGCGTCCGATCAGTAACCGGCGCCCGCGCGGTGATCGACGAGGGCCGCCATACGTCGCCCGCCTATCAGCTCGCTGTCGCGGACTCCGCACTACGCCTCCAACGCACCGCTCCAGCCGAGCTCGATGAGGTCGTCACACACTGCACCGGCTGGCCCGGTATCAGGGCGGTACGCCGAACGATCAGCCACGCCGACGGTCGTCGGCAGAGCGTCCTCGAATCGGTGTCGTATGCCGCCTTCCTCGAGTTCGGGCTGCCGCTCCCCGAGTGTCAGGTGCCGATCGTTGATGACTGGAACGATCTCATCGGCATCGTCGACTTCCTGTGGCGCGACCACGGTGTGATCGGCGAGGCGGATGGCGCCATGAAGTACCGCGATGATCTGCCTGGAGCACAGCCACGCGAGACGCGACTGCTCGCCGAGAAGCGACGCCAGGAGCTGCTCGAGCGGCGCGGCTTCGTCGTCGTTCGCTGGGATTGGCGGGACGCCACGGTCGATAAGGCCGATCTCGTCCGCCGGCTCGAGGCAGCCATGCGTCGCTCACGCCAGCCCATCCCGGGCCTCTGAGCCGGCTTCACTCGTTCAGATGCTCGCCGACGCCCGTTATGCGGCATTCGGCGAACACCTCTACGAGGGAAGCGGGGTCAGGTCGGCTTGGTGGCCGTGACCGAGACGTTGTAGTAGAGGCCCGCCGGTACGAGCGGCCGCACCGCCCGGTCGACTCGGGACAACGCCATCCAGGAGCGGTACGCGAACATCCGCCAGCGTGGGCCGAGCCGCTCCGCCGGCAGCGCGGCCTCGAGCGTACGCACCGGCCAGCCCCACCAGGCGGCGGTGAGCTCCTCGGTCACGGTCCGCACCCCCGCTCCCCCGGCCCGACGCGCCGTCGCGCCCAACGTGGCCGGGTCGAACGTGTGCAGGTCGACGACGGCCTCCAACGCGGCGGCTCGCGACGACTCGTCGAGCTCCTCGGACGGCCGCGCCCACCGTGATCGCAGCGGGGCGAGGTGCGTGATCCGGGTCGCGGCCCACCAAGTCGCACGCGACAGCCGACGGGCCACCCGATCGCCGAGTCGAGTCGGCTCGCCGCAGATCACCAACCGCCCGCCGGGCCGCAGAACCCGCAGCATCTCGCGAAACGCCTGCTCGACATCGGGTACGTGGTGGATCACGGCGTGCCCGATGACGAGGTCGAAGGAGTCGTCGGCGTACGGCAGCTTCTCGACATCGGCCGGCTCGCCGTCGAGGGTGAGACCGAGCTCGGCCGCATTGCGCTTGGCCGCGTCGACCATGCCGGGCGAGATGTCGGTGACATGGAGGTCGTCGCCCAACACGCCGGCCAACCGTAGGTTCAACGTGAAGAAACCCGTGCCGCAGCCGATCTCGAGGCTCTTGCCGTGAGGCCAGCCCGCTCCACCCGAGACGGCGACGAACCGGTCCCGGGCGTAGTCGATGCAGCGCTGGTCGAAGCTGATCGACCACTTCTCGTCGTACGTCTGCGATTCCCAGTCGTGATAGAGCACCTGGGCGAGCTTGCTGTCCTGCCAGGCGGCGTCGACCTGTTCGGCAGTTGCCGCCCGCGTCGTCTGAGGCGTCGGCGACTCGGACACTCAGCGACCCTCGAAGGCGGGCTTGGCCTTGCCGAGGAAGGCCCGCATTCCGATGGTCCGGTCCTCGGTCGCGAAGAGACCGGCGAACTGCGTCCGCTCGATCTCGAGCCCCGTGTCGAGGTCGACGCCGAGGCCGTGATCGATCGCTTCCTTCGCGGCCCGCAACGCGTACGCCGGGCCGCTGGCGAACTGCCCGGCCCACGCGATCGCCGTGTCGTAAACCGCGTCGGCCGCGACCACCTCGTCGACCAACCCGATCCGCAACGCCTCGTCGGCTTCGACGAATCGCCCGGTGAAGATGATGTCCTTGGCCTTCGACGGACCGACGAGGCGGGACAACCGCTGGGTGCCGCCCGCTCCGGGGATGATGCCGAGGGTGATCTCGGGCTGACCCATTTTGGCCTCGTCGGCCGCGACGCGACGGTCGGCGCACAGCGCCAGCTCGCAACCGCCGCCGAGGGCGTATCCCGTGACCGCGGCGACGACCGGCTTCGGGATCGACGCCACGGCGGTGAACGCCGACTGCAGCTTGCCGGAGTGGCGCGCCATGTCGGCGTAGGACATGTCCGCCATCTCCTTGATGTCGGCGCCGGCGGCGAAGACGTTTGGCCCGCCGTAGATGACGACCGCCCGTACGTCGTCCCGATCCGCGGCCTCGTGCGCGGCGGCCCGGATCTCCTCCTGCATCGCCGCGTCCAACGGGTTCAGCTTCGGTCGGTCGAGTCGCATCGTCGCCACCGCGTCGGCGACCTCCAGACGAACGAACTCCGCCACCTGCTCCTCCTCGGTCGACTGCCCCGCGAGCCTAGCCGCCACGAGTTGTCAGGCACATATGGACCCAGGGCTCGACATACGCCTGACAACTCCGTCGGGCCGGTACGGAAAGATGTCCCCTCGTGACTGCAGCGACGATGCACGGGCCGGGGCGGCCCCACCTGCTCGGCCTCAACGCCGTCGAGGGTGGCACCAACGCCGCCGTGTGGGCGCCGCAGGCCAGCGGGGTCACGCTGTCCCTGCTCGATCCCGCCGGCGCCGAGCACCACCTCCCCCTCACCGAGTGCACCAACGGCGTGTGGCACGGCGAGCTCGATCCACTCCCGACGGGCACGCGGTACGGGCTGCGAGTCGCCGGCCCCTACGAGCCCGAGTACGGCCGGCGCTTCGACTCCGATCGGCTGCTGATCGACCCGTACGCGAGGGCCGTTGCCCGCCACAGCGGCGCCTGGGCGAGCATCGTGGCCGACGACGACTTCGACTGGGGCGACGACGCGCCGCCGGCCCGCCCCTGGACCGAGACCGTCATCTACGAAGCCCACGTACGCGGCCTCACGATGCGCCATCCCGACGTACCGCCGGAGCTGCGTGGCACATACGCGGGCCTGGCCCACCCCGCCGTCCTCGGCGAGCTGACCGCACTCGGCGTCACCGCGATCGAGCTGCTGCCGGTGCACCAGTTCGGCACGGAACCGGCCGTGGCTGCCCGTGGGCTGACCAACTACTGGGGCTACAACACGCTGGCGTTCTTCGCGCCGCACGGCGACTACTCGAGTCGCGGCGACACCGGCGGGCAGGTGAGCGAGTTCAAGGCGATGGTCCGCGCCTTGCATGCGGCCGGTCTCGAGGTGATCCTCGACGTGGTCTACAACCACACCGGCGAGGGCGGGCCGGGCGACCCGACCTGGTCGCTGCGCGGGCTCGACGACGGGGCCTACTACCTGCACGGCGACGACGGCCACTACTACGACGTGACCGGCGTCGGCAACACGGTCCGGGCCAACCACCCGGCGGCGATGCGGCTGATCATGGACTCGCTGCGCTACTGGGTCCGCGAGATGCACGTCGACGGATTCCGCTTCGACCTCGCGTCGGCGCTGGCTCGCGACGGCAACGGACCCGACCCCAACGCACCGCTTCTGTCGGCGATCACGCAGGACCCAGTGCTGCGCGAGACCAAGCTGATCGCCGAGCCCTGGGACGCCAGCGGCGACGGCTACATGGTCGGCCGGTTTCCACCGGGCTGGTGCGAGTGGAACGACCGGTTCCGCGACACCATACGAGACTTCTGGCGCGGCAAGTCCGGCGGCGTTCGCGATCTGGCCTACCGGCTGTCCGGCAGCAGCGATCTGTACGCCGACGACGGCCGCCACCCGCTGTCGTCAATCAACCTGATCACCGCTCATGACGGATTCACACTGCGCGACCTGGTGTCCTACAACGACAAGCACAACGAAGCCAACGGCGAGGGCAACCGCGACGGACACGACGACAATCGCTCGTGGAACTGCGGCGTCGAGGGTGAGACCGACGACGCGGCCGTCGTCGGGCTGCGAGGGCACCAGGCGGCCAATCTGCTCGCGACCACGCTGCTGTCGACCGGCGTGCCAATGATCACGGCAGGCGACGAGCGGGGCAAGTCCCAGGGCGGCAATAACAACGCCTACTGCCAAGACAACGAGACCTCGTGGATCGACTGGCAGCCCGACCCGCGATGGAGCCACCTCACCGATCTCGCCCGCGACCTGCTGGCCCTACGCGCTCGGCATCCCGTGCTCCGGCAGCGGCACTTCCTGGACGGCCGCCCCATCGGCGACACGGGCCAAAAGAACCTCGCATGGTTTCACCCCGAGGGCCGCGAGCTCACCGACGCCGACTGGGCCGACGGTGGCCTGGCCAGCCTCGGCATGTTCCTGTCCGGGGCCGCGATCGACGACGCGTCGTTCCTGCTGCTGCTGCACGCGGGTGCGGACCAGGCGGCGTGGACCATGCCCGGCGAACCCTGGCCGAAGGCCTACGACGTCATCCTCAACACCGGAGACGTCAAGACCGATCAGGTCGGGGGCGGCGAGGTCGTCCATGTGGCCGGTCGCAGCCTCGTGGTGCTTCGGGCCGGGTCGGACCGACCTACGACGTGACGACGCGCAGCGACGCGGCGATCGACCGCACGACCCGCTCGTAGGTCGCGATGTCGTCGCGTGACGGCGTGGCGATCGTGACCAGCACCGTCGACGCGTGCCCCGGCACCGGCACGACCGCGGTCGTCTGTTGCAGTTCGAGCCCCTCGGCGCCGGCCGCGCCGCTGGCGAAGACGGCCCGGTGTGAGCCGGCGACCTCCACGCCGACGCGGGTGTAGCGGCCGGTGCGCCGCATCGCCTCGGCCGTGCCGGCGACGACGATGAGCGGGTCGGTCGTCGACGTCGACTGGGTGGCCACTGTCAGCGTCGCCGTGGACGGCCGGCCATCCATCTCGACGGCGCAAAAAGCCGTCCCCACGACGGGCCCGCCGGCGAGCGTCCGGGCGATCGCCTCGAGATAGAGCCCGAGACCCTCGCGCTGCTCGGTGTCGTGCAGGCCGATGTCTTCGATGAGCGCGTTTTGCGCCGCGACCCGGTCTTCGATGGCCGCTTCGAGCGGGACCTCGTGAAAGTCCGGCGGGATGTCGAGGGCGATCTCGGGCATGGTCTTTTGCGGGTACGCGGCTGCCGGCATGGTCATCGCGCCTCGTCCCCCTGAGCGGAATCGGAGGTGTCGCCACGGAGCCGGTCCGAGATCGCGGCGGCGCCGCGTCCGCCGGTGGCGGCGAACGATGCGGAGGGCAGTTCGTCGGGCGCCAGGGAGGCCCAGGAGCGGCGCAGGGCGAGTCGGAGTCGGTGCGCTCCGGCCGACACCGACGCGAGCCGGCGTACGTTTTCGGCATCGTCCGGCGCTTCGTCGCCGGCGACGCCGAGGATCTGGGAGACGACCGTGGTCAGACCGGCCGTCTCAGACAGCGACTCGGCGGTGGCGAGCAGCTCGGCGGCAGACTCGGCAATCCATTCGTCGACGGCGACCGTCACCGCCGTGACTCCACGATCCAGGTCGGCGGCGAGATCGCTGTCGTCGTCGACGTCGGCGAGCACCTCGGCCAGGTCATCGGACGCGGTGATCAGAGCTGTGCCGCCGACGGTGTGCTCGGTCGCCATCTGCTGCACCTCGACCAGAATGCGCTGCCGCTCGGCCTCGGCGTCCGGACGCCCGGCCAGCTGGCTGATCGTCTCGGTCAGCTCGGCCCGGCGCTGCTGGCGGCCGACGAGCCCGGTCCGCCACGTCTCGACCGCCTGGGCGAAGTCGACGACGGCGTCCTCGACGGCCCGCACCCGGGCGCCAAACTCGGTCAGGGCGGCGACGATCGGCCTGGCGATCGGCCCCTGCCAGATGCTTTGAGCGCCGACGAGGGCCTCGACCTTGAGTCGCGTTTCGGCGAGGGCAAGCACGACCGCCCGCAGCGAGCCGCCGACGCGGTCAACGCTGCTCAGGTCGCCGGGCGCCGGATCGGTGCCGAGAAATCGCTCCGGCCTCACGGCTTGTCCTCCGCCGTCGAGGTCGGCTCGGTGTCTGGCAGATCGGTCGCGTGCCTTCGCATCGCGCGAGCACTGTCACCGGACTCGACAGCCAGGGCGCCCAGGCGACGCTCGAGGCGAGCAAGGACATCGGTGACCGCCTTGGCCACGTCGGGCGGGCCGACATCTTCGGGCGTGAGATCACGAAGCGACCGGGCCGCGGCGGTGAACTCCGCATCGACGCCATCGAGGACGTCGGCGAGCTGCGTCACGTCGTCGACGAGCACCGTGATCCCGGCCATCTGTCCAGTCTGACTGATTCAGGGGTCAACAGACACCTCTCACCTCAGCTTGCGGCCGTCCCGGCACCGGCCACCGGGAGGTCCGGCCACACGACGAGCCCCATCTCCGCGGGGCTCGCGAGCAGCTGATGACGCGGGAGAACCCGAACGGAGTAGCCGAACGGCCCGGTCCGGTCGAGCACGATATCGCCGGCATATCGGTATCGGCCACCTTCGTACGTCTCGGCCGCGGCGAGCGGACTCGTGGACACGTCGGTGAGCGAGTCGTCCTCACCGGCCCGTCCGTGCACGACCTGGACGTCGACGTCGTCGGGGCCTAGGTCACCGAGTGCGACGTAGACCTGGATCGACACCGTGGCGCCCAGCTCTGGGGAGTCGCCGACACCGGACGCCTCGACGTGCTCGATGCGGACGCCCGGCCAGATCGAGCGCAGCCCCCCCTTCCACTCGGCAAGCGCCCGCGCCCCCGCGTAGTCGTCGTTGAGCGCCCGCGCCGTCCGTACCGTCGGCACGTAGAGCTCGGTCACGTAGTCGCGCAGCATCCGGGTCGACAGCACCTTCGGGCCGAGCGACTTCAACGTGTGGCGCACCATCTCGAGCCAGCGGATCGGCAGGCCCTTGTCGTCGCGGTCGTAGAACCGGGCGGCGACCTCCTTCTCCACGAGGTCATAGAGCGCCGCAGCTTCGATGTCGTCGCGCCGATCGGTGTCGTCGACGCCGTCGGCCGACGGGATCGCCCAACCGTTGTGTCCGTCGAACCACTCGTCCCACCAGCCGTCCAGGATCGAGAGGTTGAGCCCGCCGTTGAGCGCGGCCTTCATGCCGGAGGTGCCACAGGCTTCGTACGGCCGCAGCGGGTTGTTGAGCCACACGTCGCAGCCGGGGTAGAGCTGCTGCGCCATGCCGATGTCGTAGTTGGGCAGGAACACGATGCGATGCCGCACCTCGGGGTCGTCGGCGAACCGGACCAGCTCCTGGATGAGGCGCTTGCCGCCGTCGTCGGCCGGATGCGCCTTGCCGGCGATCACCAGCTGCACCGGACGCTCCGGATGCAGCAGCAGCGACTTCAGCCGGTCGCGGTCGCGCAGCATGAGCGTCAGCCGCTTGTACGACGGAACCCGCCGGGCGAAGCCGATGGTGAGGACGTCGGGATCGAGGACGGTGTCGACCCAGCCCAGCTCGGCCTGGGAGGCACCGCGCTGGAGCCACGACTCGCGCAGCCGGCTCCGGGTCTCGGCGACCATCCGCTCGCGCATCGATCGCTTCAGCCTCCAAATGTCGCCCGAGTCGAGCCGATCGACCTCCTCGAAGTCGGTCGTGCCGAGTCGCTCGGACATCTCGACGACCTCGCGCGCGACCCAGGTCGGCGCGTGCACGCCATTGGTCACCGAGCTGATCGGCACATCGGCGGCGTCGAAGCCCGGCCACAACCCGGTGAACATCGACCGGCTGACCTCGCCGTGCAACAGGCTGACGCCGTTGGCCCGCTGGGCGAGCCGTAGACCCATGACGGCCATGTTGAAGACGCCAGGGTCGCCGCCCGGATAGTCCTCGGCACCCAGCGCCAGCACCCGCTCGACGGGTACGCCCGCACAGGCGTTGTCGCCGCCGAAGTGCTGCTCGACGAGCTCGCGCGGGAAGCGGTCGATGCCCGCCGGCACCGGCGTGTGCGTCGTAAAGACCGTGCCGGCGCGGCTGATCTCCAAGCCGGCGTCGAAGTCGAGCCCCTCCTCCTCGGTGAGCTCTCGAATCCGCTCGAGGCCGAGGAAGCCGGCGTGACCCTCGTTGGTGTGGAAGACCTCGGGCTCGGGAGTTCGGCTGATCCGCGAATAGATCCGGAGCGCACGTACGCCGCCGATGCCGAGCAGCATCTCCTGGAGCAGCCGATGCTCGGCGCCGCCGCCGTAGAGCCGATCGGTGACGTCGAACTCCAGACCGACGCTGCGCTTCTCGTCGCAGTCGAGCAGCAGCAGCGGCACCCGGCCGACCTGCGCGATCCAGATCCGCGCCGCGAGCCGCTTGCCGCCCGGCAGCCCGACCTGGACGTAGGGAATGCTGCCGTCGTCCTCGCGCAGCAGCGTCAGGGGCAGGCCGTCCGGGTCGTTGACCGGGTAGTGCTCGGTCTGCCATCCCTCGCGTGACAGCGACTGCCGGAAATAGCCGTGCCGGTAGAACAGCCCGACGCCGATGATCGGCACGCCCAGGTCGCTCGCCGTCTTCAGGTGGTCACCGGCGAGGATGCCGAGGCCGCCGGAGTATTGCGGCAGCGCCTCGGTGATCCCGAACTCCGGCGAGAAGTACGCGATCGAGTGCGGAGTGTCCTCGCGCTCGCCGTGCTGGTACCAACGCGGACCGACCAGGTATTGCTCGAGATCCTGGTGCACGGCTTCGAGGCGCTCGACGAACGCGGCGTTGGACCCCAGCCGCTCCAGTCGCTCGGCCGACAGACCCCCGAGCAGCAACGCCGGGTCGTGACCGCTCGCGGCCCACGCCTCGGCGTCGATCGAGGCGAAGAGGTCCTGAGTCGGCAGATGCCACGACCAGCGCAGGTTCATGACCAGGTCGCCCAGCGGCTGCAGCGATTCCGGCAGCACGGGGCGAACGGTGAATCGTCGTATGGCTCGCACGAGGCACGACCGTACAAGGCCGCGTCTCGACGCGCGAAAGCGTCCAGTCGGCGGGCCCTACTGTTCATTTTATGAGTGAACCTATAGTATTTAGTTTGTTAGTGCCTACGCTAGGGAGCTTCCTGTGAAGATCAGCCTGCCCACCCGCTGGCGCCATGTCGCGGCCGCCACCGCTCTCGCGGCCGCCGCGGCTACCGGACTGAGCGCCTGCGGAAACGACGCCAATGCCTCCGGTTCGGGCGGAGACGGAACCCAACTCCGACTGGGCTACTTCCCCAACCTCACGCACGGCACCGCCTTGGTCGGTATCGAGAAGGGGTATTACGAAGATCAGCTGTCCGAGGACGGAGCCTCGGTGCAGTTCGCCGAGTTCGACTCGGGATCCGACACGATCACCGCGCTTCTCAACGGTGACCTTGCCGCCACCTACATCGGGCCCGTCCCGGCGCTCACGGCCTACTCCGAGAGCGAGAACGTGACGGTCATCGCCGGCGCCGCATCCGGTGGCGCCGCCCTAGTCGTCAACGACGACATCCAGAGCATCGACGACCTCGAAGGCAAGACGATCGCGACGCCGGGCGAGTTCAACACCCAAGACATCGCCGCCCGGGCGTACCTGTCGGAACAGGGCTTCGAGATCAACCCAGACGGCAGTGGCGACGTCAACATCACGCCGCAGGACAACAGCGTGATCGTCCAGGCCTTCCGCCAGGGTGACATCGACGGCGCCTGGGTGCCCGAGCCGTACGCCAGCATCATGGTCAACGACGGTGGCAACGTGCTCGTCGACGAATCCGAGCTCTGGCCGGAAGGTCAGTTCGTGACCACCCACCTGCTGGTCAACAACGACTTCCTCGAGGAGAACCCCGACCTGGTCGAGGACCTGCTGGCCGCACACGTCGAGGCCAACGACTACATCAACGGCAACCCCGACGAGGCCAAGCAGCTGATCTCGGACAAGCTGGTCGAGCTCACCGGCGCCGAACTGCCGGACGAGGTGCTCGAGTCGGCGTGGAGCCACCTGACCTTCACGAACGATCCGATCGCCAGCAGCCTCGAGAAGGACGCGGCCGACTCGTACGACGTCGGTGCCCTTGAAGAGCCGATCGACGACGTCAGCGTCCTCTACGACCTCGCCCCGCTCAACAAGATCCTAGAGGCCAACGGCGAAGAGGCGGTGCCAGTGCCATGACATCGATCTCGACATCGACGAGCGGGCTCGGGGCCGCAGCGACTGCCCCGCAACCCAACGGTGTCGCTCCGATCGCGGTCGACATCCGCTCCGTCTCCAAGGAATTCGGGCACGGCGCCGCCCACACGGTGGCGCTGCGCGATGCCACGCTTCAGATACGCGAACAGGAGTTCGTGTGCCTGGTCGGCGCCAGTGGTTGCGGCAAGACGACCCTGCTCAACCTGATCGCCGGTCTCGACAAGCCCAGCAGTGGCGTCATCGAGACCGGCGACCGGCGGGTCGCTCTGATGTTCCAGGAAGCCAATCTGTTCCCGTGGCTGACCCTGGATCAAAACGTCGAACTGGCGCTCAAGCTGCGCGGGATCGACAAGCCAAAGAGGCGGGCTCGGGTGGCCGAGCTGCTGGAGCTCGTACGTCTCGACGGGCGCGGCAAGAAGCGCCCGCACGAACTGTCCGGCGGCATGCGCCAGCGCGGTGCACTCGCCCGTGTGCTGGCACAGGACGCCGAGATCGTGCTCATGGACGAGCCGTTCGGCGCGCTCGACGCGATGACCCGCGACTCGATGCACGACGAGCTGGAGCGGATCCGCCGTGAGGTCGAGATGACCGTCGTGTTCGTGACCCACAACGTGCGAGAGGCCGTACGGCTGTCCGATCGCACCATCCTCATGGAGTCGGGGCCCGGACGTGTCAAGAGCGAGCACCTCATCGACCTGCCGCGGCCCAGGCACATGGAGGACCCCCAGGTCGCGGAGCGGGCCGGCGCTTTGACCGACGAGCTGAAAGACGAGGTGAGGCGTCATGTCCGCTGACACTGTCGCACCACCGACGGGCCGCGGCCCGAGCACCCGAGAGACGCAGACGCCTGCCAAGGCGCCGCGGCCCGGAGACGTCGCGACGAAGGTTTGGTCCGGGATCTGGCCCAAGCTGCTCGCCGTCTTCCTCGCGGTCGCCATCTGGCAGGTCGCCGTGTGGTCGGCGTGGAAGCCGGAATACCTGCTGCCCTCCCCCGCGACGGTGTTCAGCGACTTGGCCGACATCGTCCAGACCGCAACGTTCTGGGAGGCCATGGGCACCACGATGCAGCGCGGTGGGGTCGGATTCGCGTTCTCGCTGGTCTTCGGCACGCTGCTCGGCATCGCGGTCAGCCAGTCGAGGATCCTGCGCGCCGGCGTCGGCTCGATGATCACCGGCCTGCAGACCATGCCGTCGATCGCGTGGTTCCCGTTCGCAATGGTGCTCTTCGGAACGTTCAGCCCGTTCGCGATCATGTTCGTGATCGTGCTCGGCGCGGCTCCCTCGATCGCCAACGGCGTGATCGCCGGGATCGACGAGGTGCCGCCGCCGCTGCTGCGGGCCGGCCACATGCTGGGCGCGCGCGGCATCAACCGTTACCGCTACGTCGTGCTGCCAGCCGCGCTGCCGGCCTACCTCGCCGGACTCAAACAGGGCTGGGCGTTCGCCTGGCGCAGCCTGATGGCCGGCGAGCTGATCGTCCAGCTGCCCGGAGAGTTCTCGCTCGGCGGCTCACTGAGCAAGGCGCAAGACACCGTCCAGACCGACGACCTGATGGCGTACATGATCGTCATCCTGATCATCGGCATGGCCGTCGACGGCATCTTCAGCGCGATCACCAACCGGGTTCGCGCCCGCCGCGGTCTGACCGGCTTCAACCGCTGACACCCGCCGAGTGGCGCACCGTCGTCGTCTTCACGGGGGAGAGACGACGACAGTGCGCCACTCGGCGAACGGCTTCTCGCACGCACCCCTTGCAGAGCAGGCGCTCGAACCACAATGATGAGCGGTGCTGGCGCAGACGTGCGGCCCGTCCGGTCGCGTGCGGGGCTCTCTGACTCGGGAGGTACGAGAATGAGACGAAGCAAGCAGCTCGGCAAATGGGTGATCGCGGTGGCAGCCGGGACGTTGGTCCTGGCGGCGGCGTGTACGCCGAGCGGTGACGACGACGATGAGGGCAGCGGCGGCGGCGAGCTGGTGTGGGCGATCGGTGGGGCCGAAGCCCAGCCCGCGGGCGTCGACCAGAAGATCGCAGACCTGTGGAACGAGCAGAACCCCGACAACCCCATCACGATCGAGGTGCTGCCTGACGAGGCCGACCAGCAACGCGAGCAGCAGGTCAACGTACTCCAGTCCGGGAGCGACGAGTTTGACGTGCTCGGCACGGACGTGATCTGGACCGGCGAGTACTCCCAGAACGGCTGGCTCGAGAGCCTCGAAGATGTCCGGGACCAGATCGAGCCCGAGGTGCTCGAGGGCGCCTTCAACTCTGCGCAGTGGGACGGCGAGCTGTGGGCCGCGCCGTTCAACACGAACGCGGGCTTCCTCTACTACCGCACCGACCTGGTCGACCAGCCACCAGAGACGTGGGACGAGCTGTGCCAGATCGCGGAACAGGTCGGCCAACAGGAAGACATCGGCGGTCTCATCGGGCAGGGTTTCAAGTACGAAGGCTTTGTCGTCAACTGGCTGGAGTACTACTGGTCCGCCGGCGGTGAGCTCTACAACGAGGACAACAGCGAGGTCCTGTTCGACACCGACCTCGCGACGCAGACCACCGAGTTCATGCAGAACGCGATGGACGACGGTTGCTTCGCGCCCGGCTTCAACACCGCGACCGAGGAGGAGGGACGCGCCGCCTTCCAATCCGGCAAGGCGGTGTTCATGCGCAACTGGCCGTACGCCTACCAGCTGATCCAGGACGAGGGCGTGCCTCAGGTCGCCAAGAACTTCGACATCGCTCCGCTGCCGACCTTCACCGGCGAAGGGACGATCTCGGCACTCGGTGGCTTCAACAATGCGGTGAGCGCGTACTCGAGCAACAAGGACGCGGCGAAGGAGTTCGTCGTGTGGGCAGCGACCGACCCTGAGGTGCAGAAGATGCTGGCCACCGTCGCCTCGGTCCCACCGGTTCTCACTTCGGTCTACGACGAGCTGCAGAACGAGCCGGATATGGCTCTGCTGAGCGAAGTCCTTCCCGACGCGAAGCCCCGGCCGCCGGCGCCGACGTGGAACACGATCAGCGTCGAGATGCAGGACGCGCTCTTCCCGGCCTACAACGGCGACGCGGATCCCGCTGAGGCATCCGACACCGTCGCCGACGCCTTCAACGAGAGCGTCGAGGAATAACCGGCGGCCCTGCCATGGCCGGAGCGAAAGTCGCGACCGAGCCGCGCACGCCCAGCGGTACGGGGCCTGGTGGGCCCCGTACCAAGGGCATGTCGGAGAAGGGTCTGGGCCGGCTGTTCGTCGCCCCCGCGATCCTGCTGATGATCGGGGTCGCGCTGTTCCCGGTGATCTATGCCTTCGTGATCAGCCTGCGGGCGTACACCGGACGGTTGTACGAGGGGTACGCCGGACTCGAGAACTACCGAGAGGCGCTCACAGACGACAAGTTCTGGGCATCCCTGGAGTTCACGCTCGTCTTCACCGTGACCTCGGTGGCAGCGGAGTTCGTGATCGGTCTCGGCTTTGCCCTGTTGATGAACCAGGCGTTCCGCGGTCGCGGCATCACGCGAGCCGCGATCCTGGTGCCGTGGGTAATCCCTACGGTGATCGCGGCCCAGATGTGGTACTTCATGTTCAACGTGAACCCGGGCTCGGTCAATGCCCTACTGGGACTGGGCGACTTCAACTGGTTGGGTGAGGCCGGCTGGGTCAAGGCCGTGCTGATCTTCGCCGACGTGTGGAAGACCGCTCCCTTCGTTGCCCTGCTGCTGTTGGCCGGACTCCAGACCATCCCGACCGACATCTACGAGAGCGCCCGGGTCGACGGGGCCAACACGTGGCAGCGGTTCTGGCACATCACCCTGCCGCTGCTCCGGCCCGCGATCCTGGTTGCTCTCCTTTTCCGGACCGTCGAGGCGCTGCGCGTGTACGACCTGCCGCAAGTCATGACGCGCGGCTCGTTCGACACTGAGTCGCTGTCGATGGTCGTGCAGCAGTACGTCGTCCAAACCCCCGACCCGGGTCTCGGTTCGGCGCTGTCCACGCTCACGTTCGGCATCATCCTGGGTATCGGGGTGATCTTCGTGAGTTTGCTTGGCCGGGAGCTCACCATCGGAAGGACCGACGGATGAGCGCCGCGGCTGCCGAGACACGGCAGACCGGACGTCGGCGCAGCCGTGGCGCCGTCGAGTCGGCGACAAGAGGTCGAGCCTGGGCGAAAACCGCGCTGCTGGCCGTCATCTTCCTGTGGTGCCTGGCCCCCTTCTTCTGGCTGATCATGACCAGCCTCAAGGTCGAGGACAGCGCTCTGAACAGCCCGGACCTATTCCAGGGCCCGTTCGGGTTCAAGAACTACGGCAACGTGTTCGAGCAGAACTTCGATCTCAACCTGCGTAACTCGCTGGCGGTCGCCGGCATGACCACCATCCTGTGCGTGGTGATCGGCTCCCTGGCCGGGTATGCGATTGCGCGGCTCCCGCTGAGGGGGAAGATCCTGCTGTTGACCGGCATCCTTGCCGTCTCGCTGTTTCCACCGGTGGCACTGGTCCCACCGCTTTACGAGCTGTGGCTGAAACTCGGTCTGCTCAACACCTATGAGGGGCTGTACATCCCGTACACGTCGTTCACCCTGCCACTGACGATCTTCATCCTCACCACGTTCTTCGCCGCGATTCCGAAGGAGCTGGAGGAGGCCGCCAAGGTCGATGGCGCGACGCCCTTCAAGGCGTTCTTCCGGGTCATTCTCCCACTCGCCGCGCCGGGAGTATTCGCGGCGGCGATCATCATCTTCGTGTCGGCCTGGAATGAGTTCCTGCTGGCCAACACCTTCGCCCCACGCGATCCCGAGGTCGCCCAGACCGTCCCGGTCGCGATCTCGCAGTTCACCGGAGCGGTGGACTTCCAGCGCCCGATCGGCAACATCACCGCGGCCTGCGTGGTCGTCACGATCCCGATGATCATCGTGGCGCTCGCGTTTCAGAAGCGGATCATCGCCGGTCTGACCGCAGGCAGCCTCAAGGGCTGAGCTGGGCCGGTCCTCAGTAGCCGCGGACGTCAGGCCAGCAGATCTCGACGCCGTCGGCGACCAGGCGGCTCTGGAACTCCTCGACCAGGTCGGGGTCGGCGGTCACCTGCTGTGGGGTGACGCCGTTGTCGAGGCAATGCGCCGCCAGCGTTCCCGCCACCTCGCCGATGCCCCACTCCACGGGATGCAGCCGGTAGCACCCGTTGGTGATGTGCGTCGTCCCGATGTTCTTCGCCGCCGGGAGCAGGTTCGTCAGCCGGATCGGGACCAACGCGCGCAGCGGAATCTCGAACGGGCAGGACGCGATGTCGACGTACCCGTCGCCTCCGGTGGACGGATGGAGGTCGATTCGGTAACTCCCGACCCCCACGCTGTCCGAATACCGCACGGCCCGCCCGTCGGCTCGTAGGTCGAGGGCGAGGTCGGACTCGACGACGGTGTACTGCGCGGCGATTCGTCGCGACTCCCGGACGTACGGGCGCTTGGCCAGCCCGTCGTCGGTGCCCATGATCTCCGGTCGCAGCCGCAGGCCCGGATAGCCGGCGCCGCCATCTGGCCGAGGAGCCTCGGTCTGGAGCCAATACAAGAAGCTCAGGCTGAGCTCTCGGGCGCCTCGAAGGTTCCGCTCCACCTCGACCTCTGACCCGCCGTAGATCGGACCGTCGACGTAGTCGATCATCGGCCAGTTCACGAGCGTGACGTCGCTGGCGAGATGCCCGGGGACGAAGCTCCGCCGGTCGGCGATCCGACGGAACGCCCACAGCTCGAAGTCACCGCCGACCGTCCGATGGTCCACCGTTGACGCGGTCGGATCGGTCGGGTTCGGCACGAACGTCCGGGTCAACGGCTGGCCCGTACGCGGCACCGGCGCGGTGAATGACAGCAGCGGGCCGGGCCAGCCCGGCGAAACGTACTCCCGCCAGTGGTCGTACGACGCCGGCCGGTCGATCGTGTGGTCGGAGCTGGCCAGATGGTCGACGGCGAAACACCAGGACACGGCTTGCTGATTGGCCGGTTGCGCCTCGTGCGGGGCGTGCGGCTCGTCGGTCTGCGTCCGAGACTCCGCCCCGGTGACGTGCTCGGCGCCGACCAGGGACAGCAGCTCGCCGGTCTCGGTCGCGTCGAGTACGTAGGACGCCACGATCGTGACCCGGTCGCTCTCGCGGCTCGCCACCGTGACGGCATCGACCCGGTCGCCGTCCGTCGCCGCCGCCACCGGTCGATGCTCAAGCAGGACGCGAAGCCGTCCCGAGCTGCGATGCGCCGCGAGCAGCCCGTCGATCACCGCCACCGCTGCCCGTGGCTCGACGCACAGCCGGCTCACTGTCCCGCGACCTGGGTTCAGGTACGGGTCGGCCCGGGCCGCCTCACTGAGCGGGTACCACTGGCGATAGAACGCCCGCAGCCCGTCGCGCAGCCGTCGGTACCGACCGGTGCAGCCGAACTGCTCGATCCACGGATGTTCGTCGGGCGGCACCGCCTGCGTCGTGAGCTGACCACCCAGCCAGTCGCTCTCCTCGGTCAACACGACGGCCCGCCCTGCGTCCGCGGCAGCCGATGCCGCAGCGACCCCGCCCAGGCCGCCGCCGACGATCAGGACGTCCGCCTCGATCTCACGCATCGCCACCATCGGGCTGGAGGGTAGTGCAAGCCCACCCCGCCCCCAGGCCGGGCGTCTACTAGGTTGGGGCGCGATGGTTGCCCGCATCCCTATCTTGGACGTCGACCCGGTCATCGCGGCTGGTCGCTACCCTGCGAAGGCCGTGGTCGGCGAGCCCTTCACCGTGTCCGCCACCGTGGTTCGTGACGGCCACGACCAGCTGGGCGCCGGAGTCGTGCTGTTCGATCCCGACGGCGCCGCCCAGCCGCTAACCGCAATGAAGCCCACCGCGGAGCTCGATCGCTACGCGGCGACGGTCTGGGCCGACCGCGAGGGATCGTGGGCGTTCCGGATCGAGTCGTGGAGCGATCCGTACGCCACCTGGCGACACGACGCCGAGATCAAGATCGCCGCCGACGTCGATGTCGAGCTGATGCTCACCGAGGGCGCTCTGCTGCTGGCCCGCGCGGGTCGGCGGATGCGCCGCGCGACCGCCGACGACAAGCAGCTCCTTCGCGACGCGGTCACCGCGCTGCGGGACACCTCGCGACCAGTGCCGGCTCGCCTCGCGACGGCGACGTCCGACGATGTGTGCGACGTCTTCGCCCGCAATCCGCTGCGCGACCTGCTCAGCCGCTCGGCGAAGTACCCGTTCTTCGTCGACCGGGAGCGGGCACTGTACGGCGCGTGGTACGAGTTCTTCCCTCGATCCGAGGGCGCACGGGTAGACAAGGACGGCGTGGTCCACGGCGGCACGCTCCACACCGCCGCCAAGCGGCTCGACGCAATCGCCGAGATGGGGTTCGACGTCGTCTATCTGCCGCCGGTGCACCCGATCGGCCGGATCAACCGCAAGGGCCCCAACAACACTCTGGTCGCCGGCCCGCACGACCCCGGCTCGCCGTGGGCGATCGGGTCGGCCGACGGCGGCCACGACGCCGTGCATCCCGACCTCGGCACGATCGACGACTTCGACGCTTTCGTACGCCGAGCCGAGGAGGTCGGTCTCGAGGTCGGACTCGACCTGGCCCTGCAGTGCGCGCCGGACCATCCGTGGGCGGCCGAGCATCCGGAGTGGTTCAACCGTCGGGCCGACGGCAGCATCGCGTACGCCGAGAACCCGCCGAAGAAGTACCAGGACATCTACCCGCTGAACTTCGACAACGACTTCGAGGGCCTCTACGCCGAGGTGCTTCGGGTCGTCCGGCACTGGATGGCCCACGGAGTCCGGCTCTTCCGCGTCGACAACCCGCACACCAAGCCGGTCATGTTTTGGGAGCGGCTGCTCGCCGAGATCCGCACGACCGACCCCGACGTGGTGTTCCTGTCCGAGGCGTTTACCCGTCCGGCGATGATGCGGGCGCTCGCGATGGTCGGCTTCCACCAGAGCTACACCTACTTCACCTGGCGCAACACGCGGTGGGAGCTGGAGACCTATCTCCAAGAGCTCGCCCACGAGACCAGCCACATGCTCCGGCCAAATCTCTTCGTCAACACCCCGGACATCCTCACCGAGTACCTCCAGTACGGCGGACCGGCGGCGTTCAAGATCCGAGCTACGATCGCGGCGCTCGCCGGGCCGAGCTGGGGGATGTACTCAGGCTTCGAGCTGTACGAGCACGTCGCGGCCCGACCCGGGAGCGAGGAATACCTCGACTCGGAGAAGTACCAGGTACGGATCCGCGACTGGGACGACGCCGCCGACTGGTCGCTCGCGCCGTACCTCACCCGACTCAACGAGCTGCGTCGCGACCATCCGGCCCTGCGGCTGCTCCGCAATCTCACCGTCCACGGCAGTGACAACGACCAGGTCATGTGCTGGTCGAAGCGCCACGTCGCTCCCGACGGTGCCGAGGACCTGCTGATCATCGTCATCAACCTCGACCCGCACGCGGCCCAGGAGACGACCGTGCATCTGAACATGCCGGCGCTCGGGCTTGACTGGCATGAGGTCGCCAGCGTCCACGACGTCTTGACCGACGAGACCTGGCAATGGGGGCAACACAACTATGTCCGCCTCGACCCTGCACACGAGCCCGCGCACATCCTGACCGTTCGAAAGACTGCCCGATGACCGAGACCGCCCCATGACCGAGCAAGCACAGCCGATCAGCAACATCGACGACCCGTACTGGTTCAAGCGTGCGGTCTTCTACGAGGTACTCATCCGCTCGTTCAAGGACTCCAGCGGGGACGGGGTCGGCGACCTTCGGGGGCTCGCCGAGCGGCTGGACTATCTGGCCTGGCTCGGCGTCGACTGTCTCTGGCTGCCGCCGTTCTTTCCCTCTCCCCTGCGCGACGGCGGCTATGACGTCGCGGACTACAACAACGTCGCCGAGGACATCGGCACCATCGATGACTTCAAGGCGTTCCTCGACGCGGCCCACAGCCGGGGCATCCGAGTCATCACCGACTTCGTCATGAACCACACGTCCGACCAGCACCCGTGGTTCCAGGCGTCGCGAACCGACCCCGACGGTCCGTACGGCGACTTCTACGTCTGGTCGGACACCGATGACCTCTACCACGACGCGCGGATCATCTTCGTCGACACCGAAGCGTCCAACTGGACCTGGGATCCGGTGCGCGGCCAGTACTTCTGGCATCGCTTCTACAGTCACCAACCCGACCTCAACTACGACAACCCGGCCGTCCACCAGGCGATGCTCGACGGGCTGGCGTTCTGGCTCGACCTGGGAGTCGACGGCTTCCGACTTGACGCCGTGCCGTACCTCTACGAGCGCGAGGGCACCAACGGCGAAAACCTGCCGGAGACCCACACGTTCTTGCGCAAGGTTCGCCAGTTCGTCGACGACGGTTGGCCGGGGCGGGTGCTGCTCGCCGAGGCGAACCAGTGGCCGGCCGACGTCGTCGACTACTTCGGCGACTACAAGGTCGGCGGCGACGAGTGCCACATGAGCTTTCACTTCCCCGTGATGCCGCGCATCTTCATGGCGGTGCGCCGCGAGTCGCGCTATCCGATCTCGGAGATCCTCAGCCAGACCCCGGACATCCCGGAGCACTGTCAGTGGGGCATCTTCCTGCGCAACCACGACGAGCTCACCCTCGAGATGGTCACCGACGAAGACCGCGACTACATGTGGGCCGAATACGCCAAGGACCCGCGGATGAAGGCCAACATCGGCATTCGTCGGCGGCTCGCTCCGCTGCTCGACAATGACGTCGACCAGATGGAGCTGTTCACCGCCCTGCTGCTGTCGCTTCCCGGCTCGCCGGTGCTCTATTACGGCGACGAGATCGGCATGGGCGACAACATCTGGCTCGGCGACCGCGACGGAGTTCGCACACCGATGCAGTGGACACCCGACCGCAATGCCGGATTTTCGTCGGCGACGCCCGGACGGCTCACGCTGCCGGTCATCATGGATCCGGTCTTCGGCTACCAGTCGGTCAACGTCGAAGCCCATCTGGCCAACACGTCGTCGATGCTGCACTGGACCCGCCGGATGATCCACATCCGACAGCAGCATCCGGCGCTCAGCCTCGGCACGTTCACCGACATCGGCGGCTCCAACCCGGCGGTCCTGTCGTACCTGCGCCAGTTCGGCGACGACGCCATGCTGTGTGTCAACAACCTGTCCCGGTTCGCCCAGCCGGTCGAGCTAGACCTGCGCGCGTTCGAGGGCATCCGCCCGGTCGAGACCCTCGGTGGCGTCGAGTTCCCGGCAATCGGCGAGCTTCCGTATCTTCTGACGCTCGGCGGGTACGGCTTCTATTGGTTCCGGCTACCGAAGCATGCGGAGGCGACTAGCCTGTGACGGCGGACTTTCACGCCCAACTCCTGCACTACGTGAACGATCAGCGTTGGTTCGCGGGCAAGGGCGGCGTGTCGTCCATCGGCGAGGTCGTCCGGCTGCCGTGGCTGGCGACAACGGCCGACGAGCCCCGCGTACGGGTCGAGCTGATCACCGTGGTCACCGACGGCGAGGCGCAGGTCTACCAGCTGCCCATGGCGTACTACGAGGCCGAGCCGGAGCGCATGGCGCACGCGTATGTCGGCGCATACGACGACCCCGATCTCGGCCGCCTGCTGGCCTATGACGCTCTGCACGACCGACCGGCGATCGGCGCCTTCGTCCGCGGGTTCGTCGACGAGCAGACCGACGGCGGCATCGCCCACCATGTGATCGGCATCGTCGACATCGACACGGACACGCCGTCGGTCATGCTCACCGGCGAGCAGAGCAACACCTCGCTCATCCTCGGCGAAGACCTGCTGCTCAAGGTGTTTCGCAAGATCGCACCGGGCCGCAATCCCGACATCGAGATCCACGCCGCGCTCACTCGGGTCGGCTCGGACACCATCGCGCCGCTCCGCGGCTGGATCGCCACGAGCCCGGTCGACGACCGCGAGCCCTACGAGATCGCGATGCTGCAAGACTTCCTGCGCAGCGGCACCGACGGCTGGGAGTACGCGCGAGCGAGCGTCCGCGACCTCATGATGGAGGCCGATCTCCATGCCCACGAGGTCGGCGGCGATTTCGCACCCGAGGCCGACCGTCTCGGAGCGACCGTCGCCCGGCTGCATGCCGATCTCGCGGGGGCCCTGAAGACCGACGAATGGGACGCCAACGGTCTGACCCAACTCGCGGCGTGGCTCCACCGACGGCTCGACGACGCCGTCGCGCTAGCTCCGGAGATCGCTCCGTATGCCGCGACCTTCAGTGCGACCTACGACGACGTCGCCCGACTCGACACGACGGTGCCCATCCAGCGGATCCACGGCGATCTGCATCTCGGCCAGTCGCTGCGCACCATCGGCGGCTGGGTCATCATCGACTTCGAGGGCGAGCCGACCAAGCCGCTGGAGGAGCGACGCGCGCTCGACGCACCGATCCGCGACATCGCCGCCATGCTCCGATCGTTCGACTACGCCGCTTACTCGATGGTGCCGCCGTCCGACGACATGTCGTCGCAGGAGCATCACCGCGTCGACGAATGGGCCCGCCGCAATCGGGACGCCTTCCTCGACGGTTACGCCGCCGAGAGCGGACACGATCCGCGGGCCAACGGGCTCCTGCTCCGGGCGTACGAGATCGACAAGGCCGTTTACGAGGTCGTCTACGAGAAGCGGAACCGCCCGACATGGGTCAACATCCCGCTGTCGGCGATCGAGCGGCTCGCCGGCGCCTGAAGCCGGCTAGCCCACCGAATAAAACGCCGACACGCAGTTGGGACGCCCGGCGCGATCGGCATTGACCCCGATGGTGCCGCGCCGCTGATGCCCGCCGATGGCGCCGACGAACTTGACGGTGACATAGCCGGGTCGAGCCGCGTTCTTGAAGGGCGTCGTGATGCGCAGGTGCGGCCGATGCGTCGCGGTCCACACGACGGCGCCACGGATGAGTCGCCGCTTGTCCGGGCAGAGCATCTCGACCGCATCGGCCGCTCGGTGGCCGTTGAGTCGGCCGACAAAGCCGGTGGCCAGGCGGGCGAGTGCGGCATCGGGCGTCAGCTTGCGCGGGCTCGGGTGCAGTTGCGCCCACGGCTGCTCTGAGCCCGGCGACACCGAGCCGGTCGGCGTCTCGGGCAGCGGCGAACCCCGACCCGAGTCGTCCATGAATCCCGGCATGGCCAGGCCCGTGACCAGGAGCAACGACACCACGACGATCGCTCCGGCGGTCAGGCTCAAAAGCCTCCGACGACGCTCCTGCGGCCCCTCCAGTTGAGTCATCGGTCTCAGCCTGCCAGACCGGCGTGGCATCGCCTCGAGCTGGGCGTCGACAAGCGAACTATCGGAGGAATGTCGGACTGCGCCTGGCCCTCCCACGACACCTGCCGTAGCCTGCGAGGCGCATCGACCACCGGCCCATGGAAGACTCGGGAACTATGGGAAAGCCCGCTCCTGTCGACCCCGCGGAGATTGAGCGACTGGTCAGTGGCCAGCACCACAATCCGCACGAGATCCTCGGTCCGCACGCGCACCATGGGGCCCTGACCATTCGTACGCTGCGCCCGTTCGCCAGATCGGTACGCGTCGATCACGGCGAGGGCACCGTCGAGCTCACCCACGAGCACGAGGGCGTCTGGACCGGCACCGTCGACACCGACGAGGTCGTCGACTACCGCGTCATCGTCGAGTACGGCGACGGCGTCACGCATCGGGTCGACGACCCGTACCGCTTCCTTCCGACCCTCGGCGAGCTCGACCTGCATCTGATCGCGGAGGGTCGCCACGAGGAGCTGTGGACCGCCCTCGGGGCTCGCCCGCTGATCTACGACGCCGCTGGCGAGGCGGTCGAGGGCACGTCCTTCGCCGTCTGGGCGCCGAACGCTCTCGGCGTCCGCGTCGTCGGCGACTTCAACGACTGGAACGGCACCGCGCACCCGATGCGGTCGCTCGGCTCGACCGGCGTGTGGGAGCTCTTCATCCCCGGCGTCGGCCAGGGCGCGATGTACAAGTACGAGGTGCTCGGCGCCGACGAGCACTGGCGCCTCAAGGCCGATCCGATGGCCTTCGCCACGCAGATCCCACCGGACACGGCGTCCCGGGTCTACGCCAGCGACTACACGTGGGGCGACGACGCCTGGATGACCGCTCGCGCCGACGGCGGCTGGCACGCCCGCCCGATGAGCATCTACGAGATGCACCTCGGCTCGTGGCGGCGCGGCCAGACCTATCGGGATCTCGCCAAGGAGCTCGTCGAATACGTCACCGAGATGGGCTTCACTCACGTCGAGTTCTTGCCGGTGATGGAGCACCCGTTCGGCGGCTCGTGGGGCTACCAGGTCAGCAGCTACTACGCCCCGACGGCGCGGTTCGGCGAGCCTGACGACTTCCGCGCCCTGGTCGACGCGCTGCACCAGGCGGGGATCGGCGTCATCGTCGACTGGGTTCCGGCGCACTTCCCCAAGGACGTATGGGCGCTGGCTCGCTTCGACGGCACGGCGCTCTACGAGCACGCCGACCCGAAGCGCGGCGAGCATCCCGACTGGGGCACCTACATCTTCGACTACGGTCGGTCCGAAGTGCGCAACTTCCTCGTCGCCAACGCGGTCTATTGGCTCGAGGAGTTTCACATCGACGCGCTGCGGGTCGACGCGGTCGCATCGATGATCTATCTCGACTACTCACGGGCCGCCGGCGAGTGGACGCCCAACGCGTACGGCGGGCGCGAAAACCTCGACGCGGTGGCGTTCTTGCAAGAGATGAACGCGACCTGCTTCCGACGGGTCCCGGGTGCGACCACGATCGCCGAGGAGTCGACGTCCTGGCCCGGCGTCACGCGGCCCACGGAACTCGGCGGTCTGGGGTTCGGCTTCAAGTGGAACATGGGCTGGATGCACGACACCCTGGGCTATCTCGCCCACGACCCCGTGCATCGGCAGTTTCACCACCAGCAGATGACGTTCGCGATGATGTACGCGTACTCCGAAAACTTCGTCCTGCCGCTGTCGCACGACGAAGTCGTCCACGGCAAGGGCTCGCTGCTGCGCAAGATGCCCGGCGATCGGTGGCGCCAGCTCGCCAACCTGCGGGCCTACCTCGCCTACATGTGGGCGCATCCCGGCAAGCAGCTGATCTTCATGGGCACCGAGATCGGCCAAGAAGCGGAGTGGTCGGACGAGCGAGAGCTCGACTGGTGGCTCCTCGACAAGGCCGATCACGCCGGCCTGCGCGCGCTCGTCGGCGACCTCAACCGCACCTACCGCGACGCCAAGGCCACGTGGGCGCTCGACAACGATCCCGACGGCTTCAGCTGGATCGACGCCAACGACGCGGGCAACAACGTGCTCAGCTTCTGTCGCTTCGGCCCAGCAGACGACGACATCGTCGTTTGCGTCGCCAACTTCAACGCGCTGCCGCACGAGCACTATCGGGTCGGCCTGCCGCGATCGGGCACCTGGCGTGAACTGATCAACTCCGACGCCGAGGTCTATGGTGGATCGGGAGTCGGCAACCTCGGTGAGGTCGTCGCGACCGACCAGGCCTGGCGCGGACAACCTGCGTCGGTCGAGCTTCAGGTGCCGCCTCTCGGCACCCTTTGGCTGACGCCGAGCTGACGATCGACAACCAAGGACGGTGATGCGGTGGCCGAGGCGCGCTCTGAGCCTCTCGCGCTGAGCGACGGCGATGTCACGGTCCGCTTCCGACCGGATGTCGAGGACACCGCGACGATGCGCTTCTCGATCGAGCACGCCGACGAAAACGCCGGCTCGGTCGAGCTGCGTCCGGTCGACGCGGGCCGCGGCGAGCTGGCATGGAGCGTGAGCCCGCTGCATCGCGGCCGCGGTGTCGGAGTACGAGCGGTGCGACTCGTCCTCGGCCACGCCTTCGAACGACTCGGCCTGACCCGGATCGAGGCGTACGTAGAGCCGACCAACCACCCCGCGCTGAGGCTCGCCGCCCGCGCCGGACTGCGCCGCGAAGGACTCGTCCGCGGCCACGCGTTGCGCGACGGTCATCGCGACGACAGCGTGCTGCTGGCTCGGCTGGTCGACGACCCGCAGCCGATGTCGCGCGAAGGCTTCGTGCACGTGCTCAACGCGGCGCTCCCCCGCAAGCGCGTCATCACCCAGGGTCTCATCCGCAATGAGCGTGGCGAATTTCTGCTGTGTGAGTTGACCTACAAGCCTGAGTGGGACCTACCCGGCGGCGTCGTCGAGCCGGGCGAGTCGCCGGCGGTCGGGCTGACCCGCGAGATCCACGAGGAGCTGGGCGTCGACCTGACCCCGACCGAGCTGACCGCGATCAACTGGCTGCCGCCATGGAACGGCTGGGACGACGCCTGCTGCCTCGTCTTCGAGCTCGGCAACCTGCCGACCCCGGCCATCGACCAGATGCGGCTCGAGCCGGCCGAGATCCGGGCGATCCACTGGTGTGATCTCGAGCGCGTCGCCGAACGTGGCACGGCGGCCACGACCCGTCTGCTGAGCTTCCTCAGCCAGACCGACGACGCCGGACCGCACTATCTCGAAAACGGCGACCGACCGGTGTGACCGCTGGGGCACGTCGCAGGACCATTAACGCGGGGCGACGCGTCCCCCCGACGCTCTAGGATGCTCGGGTCATGTTTACAGCGACGCTAGCCGTGGTGCTGGGTCTCGGGGTTGCCTTGGCTCCCGGGCCCTCGCTCGCCCTCGCCTCCGCCAACACCCTGCGCGGCGGGCTGCGCTCCGGTGTCGCGAGCAGCCTGGCGGCGTCCCTGGCCGACCTCCTGATCGCCGTACTGGCGGTGACCATTCTCTTCGGTGTCGGAGACCGTCTGACGAGCGTCATCGGCGTCATCGGAGGCGTGATGCTGTTCGGTCTGGGGCTCGATGCCCTGGTCGTCGCGTCTCGCCAAGATCCGGTGCCGCGCAGCGCTGCGACCCATCGGAAATTTCTCCAGGCGGCGCTCGTCGAGTTCGGGCTGCCGCAGGCCCTCTTGTTCGGGCTGACCGTCGTGGGGCCGGTCATCACCCATCTTCGAGACAGCGGCGACGCGTGGCCGTGGGCCCTGGTGACCCTGATGATCACGGGACTCGTCCTGGCCCGGCTCGGGGTCGTCATCCGGGTCGCCCAGACCGATCGCCCGCTCGAGCGTTCGGGTTATCGCGTGATCTGCCGATTGGTCGGAGTCTCGCTGATCGTCATGGGCCTCATCATGGTCGTGTGGTTCGGCCAATACGCGCTCGACATCTGAGTCAGTAGCCGATGCCGTCGACCACGCCGCCGTACTGGCCGAGCACGACCGGCTTGTCGTCGCCGTCCGGAGGGATGTACACCAGGATCTGGTGGTAATAGTGCAGCTCGCCGCTGCTGTAGAGCCGCCCGGACAAGAACGCCTTCTGCTCCGAGCCCTCCGGCCAGTCGATGTAGCGGCCCTCCTCGATCTGATAGTCGTCGACCCGCGCCAGCGTGCCGAAGACCAACACACCGCCGTCGGCCGCACGTATGACGTATTGGACCGGCCGGGCCGTCCACTGCTGGGAAAACGTCACGCCGTCGATCTGCCGCTGCTTGTTGGCGACCGCCCGCATCTGCGTGACGAACGAGTCCTCGCTCACGACGGGATCCTCCGTCGGTGCCGCGTTGTTGAGCGTGGCCGCGTAGGCGTTGACGGCCTTCTGCGGAGACATCACCAGCTGACCCTGACGGAACGGATCGGCCGGCATCAGCGCGTCGGTCGTGTCGGAGTCGAACGCCGGCAGCTCGGTGCTCGGCAACGTCTCGGGGCTCGCGACCAACAGCCACGGCGACGTCGACGACTGCCGCTGGAAGATCTGCACCTTGGTCAGGTCGCGCACGCCGTCTTCGACGACGACGATGAACCACAGCGGATAGGCGTCGAGCCTCGGCGCGTACACGGCGCGGATCTGCAGGTCCTGGGTGTCGTCCGGAGCTTTGGTCAACAACAGGCGGCGGGCCACCCGCAGTGCGCCGGTGTCGATCGCAAGGACGGCGCCGGACTCGACCGCCGTCAACGGCTGTTCGTCGAGCAGGTCCAACGCGTCCTTTCGATAGTCGCGATAGCGATCGTAGATCTGCTCGACCTCGGCGTCGGAGGCGGCGACCTTGGTGACCCCGTGGGAGTCCTTCGGGTGTGGGATCGCGCAGCCGGCGGCCAAGACGGCGAGGACGACGGCCAGAGCGAGGCGGCGCATCACACGCCCTCCCTGACGTCCGGCTCGAACTCGTCCTCTATGAGCTCACCCTCCCGGACCAGCGGCCGACCCTGAACGGCGATCCATCCGAACAGCCCCAGCCCGACCGCGAACCCGATCAGTCCGAGGCCGATGCCGAAACCGCCGTCGATGTCGTAGGACGCCGTCACCTGAAGCCCGTCAAGGTCGCCACCGCCGACGGCGATCACGACCAGCGAGAACGCCTGCTCGGGCAGCTTGACGGAAATGGTCGCCGACCCGGTCTCGGTCGACTGCGCCATCCACCAGTCGACCTGGCCCGGGGCCGCGGGCAGTGGGGCGTCGCCGAAGACGTCACGTGTCCCGATGGACCATGGCGGGTTGTAGCTGCTGATCTCGGTCCGCTGGGTCGATCCGACGTAGTCGGCGATGTCGACGGCGTTGGCTGCGCCAATGAACAGCTGCTGGTCCTTGTCGACGTCGATCCGCATGGTGAGCGTCGGCCCGGCCCAGCTGAACACCTCAGGACTCGTCACGACGACCGGCGCCGACGTCTCGATCTCGTGCGGACCCGTCTCCGCCCGATTGTCCGTCCCGAGAACGATCGCGATGCCGGCCCCGAGGACCGCCGCGACCACGGCGAACAACATGAGCACGCTGCCCACGACCCGCCGCATGGCTTCGTCCCTCGATCTAGAACAACGCGCTCGAGAGCTGGCGTCGGGCGATCGCGACTCGTGGATCGTCGATCCCGACCGCCTCGAACAGCTCGAGGAGATGCTCTCGGACCCGATTTCGGTCGTCTCCGGCGGTGCGTCGTACGACCTCGACCAGGCGGGTGAAGGCATCCTCCACATGCCCGCCGAGGACGTCGAGGTCGGCAGCCAGCAACTGGATGTCGACGTCGTCCGGACTCGACGCCGCGGCCTCCCGTGCAGCGACGGCATCGGAGCCGCGGGTCCGCTTCATCAGCTTGGCGCCGGCCAACCGGGCCCGGGCGTCGGGATCGGCGGAGTTGGCGTCGACGACGCGCTGATAGGCGGCGATGGCGCCGTCGACGTCGTCGGCCGCGAGGGCCGCATCGGCCTCGGCGAACCGTGGATCCTCGGCCGGCTCCTCCGCCTCGTCGTCGACCTGCGGGGCAAGTGGCTGGGCCCGGCCCGTGACGCCGTTGGCAACGGCCGCCTGCACGAGTTGGTCGAGGACGGTCCGAGCTTCGTCCTCGTTGGTCGTCGGCGGTACTTGGGCGACCGGCTGACCACGGAGCAGCGCCACGATGTAGGGCACGCCCTGGGCACCGACGGCCTGTGCCACCTGCGGCACCGCGTCAACGTCGACCCGCGCGAGCAGAAAGCGCCCGTCGTATGCGTCGGCCAGCTTGGTGAACAACTCGTTGACCTGGACGCTCGACGGCGCTCGTGACGACCACAGCGAGAGCAGCACGAGATGCTTGAGCGAGGCTTCGGCCAATTGGGCGATCTCGTTCGGATCGGTGACGTCGACCGCGAAGGCGCCGCCACCGCCTGGGGACTCTGACCCGCGTAGACCTGACAAGTCGATGGCGCCGGGGCGCGAGAACTGCTCGGATGTCATGCCGCCATTGTTACCGAGAGCGACGCCTCAGAACCGAGCGGGCTCGCGGTAGTCGCCCCACTCGGCACGCAGCGCCGAACAGATCTCGCCGAGCGTCGCCTCGCGGCGGGCCGCCTCTAGCATCGCCGGGATCATGTTGTCCGAGGTCCGGGCCACCTCGACCATGGCGGCGAGGGCCGCGTCGACGGCCGCCTGGTCGCGACCGGTGCGTCGGCTGTGCAGCAACGCCACCTGCTCGACCTCGACCTCGTGGGAGACCCGGAGAATCTCGAGCTCGCCGCTGACCGTGTCGCGGTGGCCGTTGACGCCGACGATCTTTTTGTCGCACTTCTCCAAAGCGGTTTGGTAGCGGAAGGCCGCCTCGGCGATCTCGGACATGAACCAGCCGTCCTCGATGCCGCGCAGGATGCCGGAGGTCATCGGGCCGATCTCGTGCGCGGAACCAGTGCCCATTTCCTTGATCCGGTCGAACATCGCCTCGGCCTCGGCCTCGATCTTGTCGGTCAGCGCCTCGAGGTACCACGAGCCGCCGAGCGGATCGGCGACATTGACCACGCCGATCTCCTCCATCAGCACCTGCTGGGTACGCAGCGCGATCTCGGCGGCCTGCTCCGTCGGCAGCGCCAGGGTCTCGTCGAGGGCGTTGGTGTGCAGCGAGTTGGTGCCGCCGAGCACCGCCGCGAGGGCCTCGACGGCCGTGCGTACGACGTTGTTGTACGGCTGCTGCGCGGTCAGCGAGACCCCGGCCGTCTGGGTGTGGAAACGCAGCCACTGCGCCTTCTCGGTCTTGGCACCGTAGACGTCACGCATCCAGCGGGCCCAGATCCGGCGGGCGGCCCGAAACTTCGCGATCTCCTCGAAGAAGTCGAGATGGGCGTCGAAGAAAAACGACAGTCCGGGCGCAAACGTCTCGATGTCGAGCCCTCGCGACAACCCGAGCTCAACGTAGCCGAACCCGTCGGCGAGCGTGAACGCCAACTCCTGCGCAGCGGTCGAGCCGGCCTCACGGATGTGATAGCCAGACACCGACAGCGGCTTGTAGTCCGGGATCTGGTCGGCGCAGTACTCCATCAGGTCGCCGATCAGTCGCAGATGTGGCTCGGGCGTAAACAGCCACTCCTTCTGCGCGATGTATTCCTTGAAGATGTCGGTCTGAAGGGTGCCGTTGAGCTGGCCGATGTCGGCCCCCTGGCGCTCGGCGGCGACGAGGTACATGCAAAAGATCGGGACCGCCGGACCGGAGATCGTCATCGAGGTCGTCACGTCGGCGAGGTCGATGCCGTCGAACAGCCGGTCGACGTCGGCCGCAGAGTCGATCGCGACGCCGCAGTGGCCGACCTCGCCGGTCGACAGCGGCTCGTCGGAGTCGCGACCCATGAGCGTCGGCATGTCGAACGCGACCGACAACCCTCCGCCGCCGGAGCGCAGGATCATCTTGTAGCGCTCGTTGGTCTGCTCGGCGTTGCCGAAGCCGGCGAACTGCCGGATCGTCCACGTGCGCCCTCGGTAGCCGGTCGGGTAGAGCCCGCGCGTGTACGGGAACTCGCCGGGGTAGCCGATCCGGTCGAACCCCGGGTACGACGCCTCGTCGGCCGGACCGTACACCGGCTCGACCTCCATCCCCGACAGCGTCGTGAAGTCGGCGTCGCGAACCCGCGAAGCCGCATAGCGCTGCTGCCAACGCTCTCGCGCGCTGGTCGGGTCCGTCATCGTGACTCCTTCGCTCAGCAACCCCGTAGCCCCTACATCCAAAATACTAGGACGTCCAACTATCTCGCTCCAAACGTGGCCTCGATCACGCCCAGTGGCGCACCGTTGTCGTTCTTCGGCCACGTCTGCGACGACGGTGCGCCACTCGCGGATCGATCGACGGTCAGTCGAAGTCGCCGGCGGCCTGACGAACCGGCCGGAGTAGGTCGGTCAACGCCGCGAGCTGAGGCTTGTCGAGCGCCGCCAGTCCGAAATCGGCCGCGACGAGGTCCCGGGTGGCCGACTCCATCGCCGCCCGACCGGATTCGGTCAGGTGCGCGAGTACGGCACGACCGTCATCTGGATGCGGCTCCCGCCGGACGTACCCCGAATTCTCCAACCGCCGCATGATCGACGTGATCGACGTCGGGTGCACCTGCAACCGCTCCCCCATCTTCCCCAGCGGCAGCGCTCCGCGCCGACTGAAGTGCAGCAGGACCAGCGCCTCATAACGGGCGAACGTCAGCTGATGCCGGCTGAGGATCTCGTCGAGCTCGGCGATCACAAGCTGTTGCACGCGCATCAGCGACGTCACGGCTCGCATCGATGCGACGCCGTCCCAGCGGGCGGCCCATTGCCGGGCGGCTTCGTCGATGGGGTCGAACGGCAGCGGCTTGCGTGGCGCCATGGCGCCCCAGGCTATCGAGCACTCTCTCGAAGCTCGGCACCTCGGGCCTGCCGAATCGAAGCCCACGCCACGATCGACGCGACGATGACGAGTGCACCGGCGGTCGCCACGCTGTAGACGCTGAGCGTCGCCAGGTCGATGCTCGCCGGCAGGTCCGGACTCTGGGCGTCGGCCGTACCGAGCCGAATCTGACCGAGGACGACGCGCTGGGCGAGGACACCGGCGACCAGACCGGCGACGGCAGCCACGCCGAGCGTCACGCTCAGATCGACCAGACCGGCCCGCAGGACGATCCACTTCGACACGCCAATGACCCGAAGCGATGCGGCGTCGCGGCGGCGGCCCGGCATGCCGATCACGAGGTGGGCCACGACGCCGGCGAGGGCGAGGAACAGCAGGGCGACAGCGACGACGACATACAGCCGCAGCGACAGCGCATACGCGTCGTTGTCGAGTAGCCGCCGTTCGTCGGTGAGGCGCCGCGGCTGGTCGACGTCGACGCCGGCGGCCGCGAGCCCGTCGACGATGTCGACCGGCGTACCGTCCCTGGCCAATACGTAGCTCTCGACGCCGAATCCGGCGCCGAACGCTTCGCGGGTATAGGCCCGAAGGTCGAGCAACACACCGGTCCGGCCGAGCAGCGGGACGGCTTCCGACGTGCCGACCACGCGTACCGGCAGCTGGCTCTCGGTCTGAGCCAGGCCGGCCGCGGCTCCCGGCAGCACCGCAACGTCGCCGCCGAGAGACTCCGCAGACGGGAGTTGCACGTCGTCGGTCACCACCACCGGACGCTTGTCCGGCACGTCGTTCGGCGTGAGCTCGGCGATGATGAAACTGCCCCGGGAGTCAACGTGGATCCGCAGGCCGTCCCCGGCCGAGACGGCATCGACGACCGTGCCATCGGCGATGTAGGGCCGCTGCCGACGCCAGGAGTCCGCCTCGTCGAAGCCGGCATCGACCGGCGCCCTATCGACCCGCAGGTCGTGCAATGTCAGCTCGCCGGCCATTTCCCCCGGGGTCCCGCCGGTCCCGCTGAGCGCCAAGCCGACCAGATCGCAGCCATCGACGCAGTAGGGCGCGCAGCCGCGCACCGTGACCTCGCCCGCGGGCACGTCCGAATACAGCAGGCTGTGGATCTCGCCGTTCACGTCCTGCAATTGAAGGAAGATCGTCAGTCCCTCGCCGATCTCCACGTCGTTACGCAGCGCGAGGGTGATCCGCTCTCCGTTGAGTCGAGGCGGATCATCCGACGAGCCGATCTCGTCGGCGATCGCGGCCGGACCGTCGGCGACGCCCCACCCGGCCGGCCACAGGCCCACGTTGGCTATCCGACGGGTGTCGACCGCGACCACGGGCGGCTCTTTCGGCGCCGGCGCGACCGCGGCGGCCATCAGCCACTGGCCCTCGGGATCGAGCCGTTGGGTCAGGCCCATTGCGGCGATCGCGTCCAGGTTGGTCGAGTACGCGACGTCCGCGCCGACCCGGGAGGCGGCCACGCTCTCGCGCCAGTCGGCCGCCGCGACGTGCACACCGAACGCGAAGACGCCCACACCCAGCGCGACCGACAGCGGCAACACGACCAGCGTGCCCTCGCGACGACGAGCCAGCCGCCGCGACGCGAGATAGCCCGCGAGGCGACGGCGCCGACCCGGTCGCCGGGCCAGGAGGCGGGCGGCGACGACGGCGAGATGTCCGGCGACGAGGCCGACGGCGAGGGCCAGGAGCACCGGAACGAGCAGGTCGACCAATCCGGGATCGCCTCGGTTGGGACGATCGGCCACGGCATAGGTGGCGACCAGCGCAGACACCAGGATGGCCGACTGGATCACGATGTCGACCCGCCCCATCGCGCGCGGCCGCGCGGTCTCGACGAGCTGGTCGCGCAGTTGCTCTCGCATCACGTGGATCAGCGAAATCGCCGCTGCGGCCAGGCCCGCGGCGGTCACCGTCGCCGCACCCATCAAAGCGCCGGGCGTCACGTCGACCGGCAGTCCTGGATAGAGCCACGACCGACCCATCCGGGTCGCGATCGACCAGCCGGCGAGGCAGCCGAGCGGCGCCGCGAGCAGCAACACCAACGCCGGCTCGGCGAGACCGAAGGCCCAGAGCCGACGGCGCGACCAGCCGCGAAGCGCAAGCAGGGCAAACTCCGGCCGCCGCAAGTCAGCGGACTCGCCAAGCAGCCGCAACAGCACCAACATGGCCACCAGGCTTAGCGAGAGCGCGGCCGGGAGCACCGTGTTACGCGCCGTCGTCCGCTCCGCCTCGACGGAGATCATGATGTCGCGCAGGCCGTTGCGGTCCGCACGGTCGAGGACGCCATCGGGCGAGGCTAGGGGCTGTCGGGTGCGCTCCTCGTCGGCCAGATCGGCGAGCTCGTCGGCCCGGTCCGGCGTCAGCGTCGGATCGACGAGCAGTCGGCGGTCGGCCTGAACCGACCAGGCGTCTGACGGCAGGCTCTCGAAGGTCTCGGGCACCGTGACGAACGGGGCCGGCAGATACGGTGTCGGGCTGGTGAGACTCGTACCGCGCGGAGCGCTGACGTACCTCGAGGGGTCGAACCAGCTCCGGCCAGGATCGCGCAGCCGATACGTCCCGACCACCGTCGCCCTCGGCAGGTCCGGCGACAGTACGAGCGGCTCGCCGACCGCGAACCCACCACGCTCGATGTCGATCGGTGCGACCAGGATCTCGAACGGCCTCGTCGGGCATCGACCGGACACCAACAGGAGCCGATCGCAGCCGTCATCGAACGCGGTCAGCCGGGCTCGGTCCTCGCCGACCGGATCCGGCAGGTCGTAACCCTGGCTCACCAGGCTCGGCTGGGTCGGCCCGAAGGCGGCCGGCGCCCGATTGTCGGCGACGTCGACGGCTGCCCGCATCGCCTCGTTGGGATCGTCCGCCGACGGCTCGAACTGCCAGGTCAGGCCGGCCGCCGTAAGGGGCGCGGCATCAACGCGATTGACGAGGAGAGAGTTGGTCGCGGCGCGCAGGTACATCGGGCCGACGACCGCCGCCGCGACGCCGATGGTCGCCAGCAGGATGACGCCGAGGGTCAGGACGGTGCGGGAGCGCAGCCCGCGTACGGAGACGGCGAATGCCTGCCGGACGGCGCGTGGACGATCAGCCATCTCACTCGCCCCCCGAACGCAATCGCGCCGCCGGGCGGGCCCGACCGGTCACCGGGATCAGGAGCACGAGCGCGACGATCGAGAGCACGACGGCGGCGAGAACACCCGGCATCAGGCCGGTCGTCCACCCGGTGGCCGTCGCCGGCGACGGCTCGAAGGCGTCGGGCTTACCCAGCGGCAGCGATGGCAGGGCCGCCCAGCTCGCCGCCCAGGCGCCGACCCAACCGCACCCGGCCATCAACGCGGCCAGCAAGGCGATCTCGACGACGACCGCCATACGGAGCTGGCGACGCCGCATGCCGACGATCCGCAGAGCCGCGCCCGTGTCGGCCCGGTTTTGGCGTTGGCTCACCAGGGCCGTCGCGACCGTACACATCGCGATCACCGCGACGAGCACGGCCACCAGCCAGAAGAACCGCAGGCCTTGCGCGTACGGATCCTGATCGAGCAGCTCACGATTGGACTCGATCGAACGGCTGGCCCCGGCGTCGACTCCGGCCTCACGCAGTGCGGTCAGCACGGTCGGAGGGGTGTCGGCGCGCGCGATCACCACGACCTCACCCAACGGCGGCACCGACGGATCGTCGTCCAGGAAGACCGACAGATCGCCGAGCACGCCTTCGTCGCCGATCAGCGGCAGTGACTCGACGCGTCCCACCACGTCGACCGGCGTCGTGGTCCCATCGATGCCCAGTGCGGCACCAGGTTCGAGTACGACGGTCGGATCGCTCAGGTCGAGGCCACCGGCGAGGACGACCGGCAGCTTTGCGACGGATGGCGTCGGAGGCTCGAGGCTGACCGGACCGTCTCGCGACTCGATTCGCAAGCTCCCGTCGGCGCCCCTCGATACGTGACTCTGGACGCTCATGTCGTCGTTGCCCTGCCACCCGAGGCCACGCAGGTCGGTGGTGCCGAGCGTCATCTCGTCGATGGTGATCCGACCGGATATCCAGCTGGTTGAGTCTCGTTCGACGTCGAGCCGCAAGTCAGTGACCGCACAGCCGCTAGCGCAGAACGGCACCGGCACGCTCTCGCTTACCCGGCCTTGCGGGGGCACGCCGAAGCTGACCGCGTGCGCCGTACCGTCGGACGTCAAGGCTTCGAGTACGAACTTGGCGTCGTTGCTCTCGTCGAACCAGCTCGTATCCATGTCGACGTCCACCTGCACGCTGGTGCCGCGTACCAGATCCGCTCCGCCGTTGCCCGCATGACGGCCCAGCGCCGCGAGCGTCTCAGGGTCGATGTCGCTCGGAGCGTCGCTCGGCGTCGTGTCGAGGGAGGGGGCGACGACGCGATTCCATCGCTCGGTGTCGACGTACAGCCGCCGATAGACCCGGCCGGACTCGTCGGGGAAGCTCAATGCGGTCATCAGCCATTGACCGTCGGGATCGGCGGTATGGGTGGCCGCCAGGGTGCGATCGGTCTCGAGGTCGGATCCGATCGCCACCGGTCCGCCGGTTCGCATCAGGGCGACCGAGTCACGCCAGTCGGTGCCGGCGCTCCAGGCCGAGCCGGCGACGACCACCAAGACCGTCGCCGCCATCGCGAACGGCACGAAGCTCGCGACGTCTCCGCCGTGGACCAGGTGACGGGCGGCGAGAAACATGCCGGTGCCCTTGCGCATCCGGGACCAGGCGGTCAAGGCCCGCGCCACGAGGTGGATGAGCCAGCCCGCGACCATTCCCGCGGCGAGTCCGACGACGACCGGCAGCGCGAGCGCCCACCACGGCGGCTGGCCGTCGGGGTCGTGCCGCAGCTGATAGACCCCGACCGCGGCGATGACAAACGTCGCCACCCGGCCGAGCAGCACCGGGGGCGACGCAGTACGCCGACGAGCCGGCCGCAGCTGTTGATGCACCGGTTCGCGCAGGGTCCGAGCGATGCCCACGACCATCCCGATCGCGGCCAGCCCGAAAACGACCGCCGGCCAAACCAACGCCTCGGTGGGCAGCGACACGGCGACGTCGCCGAGCCAGGCCCGGGAAGCGACTGTCCCGACGCCCCAGCCCAAGGGCATGCCGGCGACGACGCCGATCAACAAGACGGCCAGCGGCTCGGACACGGCGACCGCGGCGAGTCGCAGGCCGCGGATCCCTCGAAGCTTTGCCAGCGCGATCTCCTGGCGCCGGCGCCGAGCCGAGATCGTCGTGATGAGGACGACCGCGAGCACGCCGACGAGCACGGCGCCCGCCGCGGCACCGAGCCCCAGCCGTTGCAGGTCGGACCGCTCGGTGTCGATCGGACCGATCACGCCATCGATGTCGTTTTCCGACGCTGGCGCCGCACAAACGCCGTCCGCGACCTGGCGCGGGGCCGCGTCGGCCTCCCAGCCGTCAGCCTGAGTGGCGGCCCGCCGTACTTGGTCGACGTCTGAGCTGACCGCCAGTGCCGCGTCGGAGTGCACGGTGACCTCGCCGAGGCTCCGCAGCGTCGACGAGTCGGTCAGCAACGGCCCGGTCCGAAGCGTCATGGTCTGCGACGTCATCGACGTCCCGCAGTCGGTGAGGCTCGGCACCTGCCCGCCAGCCGTCCAGCGGGACGGGTCATACCAGCCACCCGCGATGTCGCCAGGCGACCAGGTGCCGACCACGGTGAGCGTGGCCGAGGCCGACCGCTGATGGAGCACGAACGATTCGCCAACCGGATAGGAACGCGCCGGCGTCGATCCCGCCGGCAGCAACACATCACCCGGCTGGGTCGGGCAGATGCCGGTGACGACGACCTGGTCGCACATCCCCTCGTGCCACGCGAGCACGACGGGACTGTCCCGATCGACCGCCGGCCAGGACAGCAGGACGCTCGCGCCGACGACCGGAGGCTCGAACGCGCGCCCGGCCGGCGCCGTGAGGTCCCGAGCGGCGCCGATTGCGGCGTCGAAGTCGGTGCCCGGATCGTCGAGTCCGATCGCCCACGAGACATCGGTGTCCGCCGGGTCGGCGGTCGCGATCCGCTCGCGCACCAAGGACGACACAGCCGCTGCAGCGAAGGTGGGTGCGGCAACGGTGGCCGCGGTCGCGACCATGATGACGAGGCCCAGGCCCAGGTTCAGATCACGGCGCCACCAGGCTCCTCGCAGCGTGCGCCCTGCCCCCACCGGGCTCACCCGCTGACGGCGGCGCCAAGCGTCGACTCCGCGACGGCGCCGTCGATCAAGTGGACAACGCCGTCGCAGGCTTCGACGACGGCCGGGTCGTGGGTTGCGACGACGACCGCCGCTCCCCCTTCGGCGGCCCGCCTCAGCTCGCCGAGAACGTGGTCGCGGTTGACCTCGTCGAGCTCGCTGGTGGGCTCGTCAGCGAGCAGGAGCCCGGCGCCGACGACGAGGCCGCGAGCACCGGCGACTCGCTGCATCTGGCCGCCGGACAGCTCTTCGACAAGACGGTCGGCGAGTTCGTCGACGTGGAGGGCTGACAACGCCTGAACGGCACGCTCGTCGGCTTCGGCCGGCGCCACGCCGCGAGAACGCAGGGCGACGGCGACGTTTTCACGCGCCGTCAGGATCGGCACCAGGCCGTACACCTGGAGGATGAAGGCTACGTCTGGCCTCGGGTCGCCGTCTCCGGTCCAAACCGCGTCACCGGCGAAGTGCGCCGCACCGGCGCTCGGCTCGATCAGACCGCCGGCGACCGACAGCAGGGTCGTCTTGCCACTCCCGGACGGCCCGGAGACCGAGATCATGCGACCTGGTTCGACGTGCAGGCTGACCTGATCGAGGATGCGTCGGCCAACGACGTCGACCGTCACGTCGTCGACGACCAGCCCGCTCACGAGGCCGCCTCCGGTTCGGGCTGATGGCGGGGCCGGGTCATCAGCAGTTGGTCGATGTCCTCCGGCTCGATCCGCACCAGGGTGCCGGCCGGCCATTCCTCGACCAGATGCGACGGCAGGTGTAGTACGCCCTCCTCGCCGATGACGACGTATTCGGAACCCTCCCGACCCTCGGCGCCGACCCGACCGCCCTTGATCGTGACCGTACGCGGAAAGGTTGCCGCCACGTCGGGGTCGTGGGTGACCACCACAACGGTCGTGCCGTGCTTCCCGGCGACGTCGTGCAGCAGCTCGAGCAGCTGGTCGCGGTCGTCGTGGCTGAGCTGGCTGGTCGGCTCGTCGGCCAACAGCAGCTGCGGTCCGGGAGCGACCGCACATGCGAGCGCCAACCGCTGCCGCTGGCCACCCGAGAGGGTGCCGACCGACTGATGCGCCTGCTCGGACAGGTGCAGCCGGTCGAGCAGCATCATCGGCGTGCGCAGCTGCCGCCGACGGGCTCGCGGCAGGCCGAGCTGGGCGAACACGATGTTTTGCTCGGCCGTGGCGTACGGCAACAGATTGCGGTGGGCGCCCTGGAGGACCGTGCTGACGCGCGAGGCGCGAAGCCTGGTGAGCTCGCCCTCCCCCATCCGCGCGATGTTGTGGTCGTCGAGGTGGACCTGGCCGGCCGACGGGCGCTGGATGCCGCCGAGGAGCGTCATCAGCGTGGACTTGCCGGACCCGGACGGACCCAACATGGCGACGCGCTCCCCGGCGGCGATGGTCAGGTCGACGCCTTGCAGCGCGACGACGTCATGGCCTTCGACAGTCCGGTAGAGATGGACGACGCCGCGACAGCGAACGGCGATGCCGTCTCCGCGTGGCTGCTCGACAGGATCCGACAGCGGCATTGTCGGATCCGACTGCTCCTGCATGAGTCACCTCCCCAACGCCCGGCGCGTTGCCCCACCGCACAGTCTCCGGGCGCGACGGGGCGGGCAAGTGTCGGTGTGCAACAGCAACGACGTCGTTGTGGATTCGTAACCGACGCGCCTAGGGCATCTGCGCTCGCGGACCGCGCAGACCGGAGCGCTGGATGACTCGCTGAATCGTCAGGTCGCGGCCGTTCGGATCGCCGATGTAGCGGATGAGCCGCAAACCCTGCTCCTGCGCTGCGGACTCGAAGACAAAATGCCCATAACCGCAGATCAGCCCGAGCAACGGCTGGTCGACGGTGATGTCGAGGATTCGGGCGATCGGCATCGTCGCGATCTTGCGCGTGACCACTCCGCTGACTCGGAACACCCGCATGTTCGTGATCACGAACCGGTCCATGTGCTCGTGCATCGAGTGCCACATGGCGTGGGTCCACAGCACTGCCATCAGGATGAGCCACAGCCAGCCGAGGCTGATCGGGCCGAAGATGGCCAGACCGAGAAACACCAGACCGAGCAGCACCTCGAGAATCGACACCACGTAAACGATCCAATGGTGCGCGACCTCGTCGATGACGACCTCGCCCTCGTCGACGAGGAGATGCTTCTCGATATTTTGCCGCGGGATCAGCGACCAGAGCCAGCGCAGCACCGCGGCCTCACATCACAGTCAGAGGGCCTGGAAGAACCTGATGATGGCGTCAAAGGCATCACCGAACCACCCCACGACGTCCTCGATCGTGTTGGCGAACTCTGCCGGTCGACTCAGCAGGTAAAAGATCAAAAACGCGACGACCAGGAGCGTGGTGACTTTTTTCATCGATGCTGACACGGCTCCTCCTGTAGTGACGCCAAGCTGGCGGCACAGCCGGACATACACACCGCCAGGGCTTGTTTAGCCCATTACTCAACAGGATAAGCGCAGACACGCCGCGTAGTCGACTGTCACATTGAGGCCACGAGCTGGTCAGCCGCGGCATAGGGGTCGGATTGGCCCGTGATCACCGCTTCGGCCAGTTCGTCCAGACGCTCGTCGCCATGGAGGTCGGCGAATCGCGATCGCAGCGACGTGACCGCGATGGTCTCGATCTCGTCCCGCGCCCGCCGCACCCGACGACGCTGGAGCTCGCCCGATTCGGACAGCCATGCCCGATGATCGGACAACTTCTCGACGACCTCGTCGATGCCCTCGGACTTGATCGCGACGGTCTGAACGATTGGCGGCCGCCAGTCGCCTTCGTCGCGCTCGGCGAGGGACAGCATCGTCCGAATCTCGCGGCGCACCTGGTTGGCACCCTCGCGGTCGGCCTTGTTGATCACGTAGATGTCGCCGATCTCGAGGATGCCGGCCTTCGCGGCCTGAATGCCGTCGCCCATGCCCGGGGACATCAGCACCAGCGTGCTGTCGGCCTGGCCGGCGATCGCGATCTCCGACTGGCCGACACCGACGGTCTCGACCAGGATCACGTCACAGCCCGCGGCGTCGAGGACCCGCAACGCCTGGGGCGTCGCCCACGCGAGACCGCCGAGATGTCCTCGGGTGGCCATCGAACGGATGTAGACCTCCGGGTCGGTCGCGTGGTCTTGCATACGGACCCGGTCGCCGAGCAACGCGCCCCCGGTGAACGGCGACGACGGGTCGACCGCGAGGACGCCGACCCGCTGACCGGTCTTGCGCAGCGTGGCCACCAGCGCCGACGTCGAGGTGGACTTGCCGACCCCGGGCGGACCGGTGATGCCGACGATCTGAGCGTTGCCGGCGTACGGGGCGAGCCCGGCGCTCACCTCCCGTAGCAGTGGCGAGGCGTCCTCGACGAGGGATATGAGCCGGGCCACCGCGCGCGGGTCGCCCTTCCGAGCCCGATCGACGAGGTCATCGACCGAAACGCCCTGTCTCGACTTCTTGGACCGAGTCACCGCGCCGGCACACGAACGACGAGTGCGTCGCCCTGCCCGCCGCCTCCGCACAACGCGGCGGCGCCGACCCCACCACCGCGGCGGGCGAGTTCGAACGCGAGGTGCAAGACGATCCGGGCGCCGCTCATGCCGATCGGGTGGCCGACGGCGATCGCACCGCCGTTGACGTTGACCTTGTCATCGGCGAGGCCGAGCTCCCGGGCACTGGCGATCCCGACCGCGGCGAAGGCTTCGTTGATCTCGACCAGGTCGAGGTCGCTGGGCACGATGCCCTCGCGCTCGCAGGCCTTGGCGATCGCGTTCGCCGGCTGCATCTGCAGCGTCGAGTCCGGACCGGCGACGCTCGCACCGGCACCGATCTCGGCCAGCCAGGTCAAGCCGAGCGCTTCGGCCTTGGCCTTGCTCATCACGATGACCGCGCACGCCCCGTCGGAGATCTGCGATGCCGACCCGGCTGTGATTGTGCCGTCCTTGGCGAACGACGGGCGCAGCTTGCCGAGCGTCTCGGCTGTGCTGTCGCCCCGGATGCCTTCGTCCTCGCGGACCCAGGTGGCCTCGCCGCGCCGATTCGGCACCTCCACCGGCGTCACTTCGTCGTCGAAAAGCCCGTTCTTCCAGGCGAGCGCGGCCCGCTGGTGCGACCGAGCCGAGAAAGCGTCCTGGTCCTCGCGGCTCAAGCCGAGGCCGTCGGCATTGCACTGCTCGGTCAGCGCGCCCATCGCCTGGTCGGTGAAGGCGTCCCAGAGTCCGTCCAGGGCCATGTGGTCGGCCATCGTGACGTCGCCGTACTTGAAGCCCGACCGAGACTTCGGCAGCAAATGCGGCGCATTGGTCATCGACTCCATGCCGCCGGCGACGACGATCTCGTACTCGCCGGCGTGGATCAGCTGGTCAGCGAGCGTGATCGCGTTGATGCCGGACAGGCAGACCTTGTTGAGCGTCATCGCCGGCACGGACATCGGGACGCCCGCCTTGACGGCGGCCTGCCGAGCCGGGATCTGGCCGGCGCCGGCCTGCAGCACCTGGCCCATGACGACGTACTCGACCTGCTCCGGCGCGACGCCGGCCCGCTCCAGGGCCGACTTGATCGCCACCCCGCCGAGGTCAGCGGCCGAGAAATCCTTCAGTCCACCGAGCAGCCGCCCGATGGGCGTACGGGCTCCGGCGACGATCACCGATCCAGTCATCACGTTTCTCCTCGTCAGACGCAGCGCAGTGCTACACCAAACCTAGCCTCATGCGACGGTTTGGGGCCGTGAGTTCAGTCAACGTGGCATACGGCACACCGGCTCGTATCCGACGGCGGTCAACGGCACGATGAGACGACGCACCCGGTACCAGAGGAGACCGCAGCATGGTTCCAGCACACCTGCTGACCGCGATCGACCACGTTGGCATCGCCGTGCCCGACCTCGACGAAGCCAAGCGGTTCTATGCCGAGACGTTCGGCCTGCACTCGATCCACGAAGAGGTCAACGAGGATCAGGGAGTACGCGAGGCGATGCTCGCGGTCGGTGACTCGGGCTCGTGTATCCAGCTCATGGCACCGCTGCGGGAAGACTCCCCGATCGGCAAGTTCCTGGCGCGCCGGGGCCAGGGCATCCAACAGCTCGCCTATCGGGTCACCGATCTGGAGAAGGTCTCGGCCGTCCTGCGCGAGCGCGGAATCACACTGCTCTACGACGAGTCGCACCGCGGAACCGCCGACAGTCTGGTCAACTTCATCCATCCGAAGGATGCCGGCGGCGTGCTCGTCGAGCTCGTCCAGCCGGCCGCGACCTAGGAGCGATCCGTGCAGGAGATCCTCGACGCCATCCTCGCTGGCGACACCGACGCCGAGACTTTCGCCGCGCTGCCGATCCCCGAGTCCTATCGCGCCGTGACCGTCCGCAAGGACGAGACCGAGATGTTCGACGGGCTCGAAGCCAGCGACAAAGACCCCCGCAAGAGCCTGCACGTGGACGAGGTCCCCGTGCCCGAGCTCGGCCCGGGCGAGGCGCTGGTCGCCGTCATGGCGAGCGCCATCAACTACAACACCGTGTGGACGTCGATCTTCGAGCCGATGTCGACGTTCGGATTCCTCGAGCGGTACGGCAAGACGTCGCCACTCGCCGAGCGGCACGACCTCCCGTACCACGTGGTCGGGTCCGACCTCGCCGGCGTCGTGCTGCGCACCGGCATCGGCGTCAATGCCTGGAAGCCCGGCGACGAGGTCGTGGCGCACTGCCTGTCGGTCGAGCTCGAGCATCCGGACGGCCACAACGACACGATGCTCGACCCCGAGCAACGCATCTGGGGCTTCGAGACCAACTTCGGCGGCCTCGCCGAGATCGCCCTGGTCAAGTCCAACCAGCTGATGCCCAAGCCCGACCACCTCACGTGGGAGGAGGCCGCCTGCCCGGGTCTGGTCAACTCCACGGCCTACCGCCAGCTCGTGTCGCGCAACGGGGCCGACATGAAGCAGGGAGACGTGGTGCTCGTCTGGGGCGCCTCCGGCGGCCTCGGCTCCTATGCCACCCAGATGGCACTCAACGGCGGCGCCATCCCGGTCTGCGTCGTGTCCAGCCCGGAGAAGGCCAACCTGTGTCGCGCGATGGGCTCCGACCTCATCATCGACCGAGCCGCCGAGGATTTCCGGTTTTGGAAGGACGAGCACACTCCGGACCCGAAGGAGTGGCGGCGGTTCGGCGCCCGCATCCGCGAGCTCACCGGCGGGGACGACCCGGACATCGTGTTCGAGCACCCCGGCCGGGACACCTTCGGCGCGAGCGTTTTCGTGGCCAAGCGCGGCGGCACGATCGTCACGTGTGCTTCGACCTCGGGCTTCTGGCACACCTACGACAACCGCTATCTGTGGATGAACCTCAAGAACATCGTCGGCTCGCACTTCGCCAACTACCGGGAGGCGTGGGAGGCGAACCGATTGATCTCAAAGGGCCATATTCATCCAACACTGTCTAAGACGTATGATCTACCTGAAACTGGACAAGCGGCGTTCGAGGTACACCGCAATAAACATCAGGGCAAGGTAGGAGTACTCTGTCTGGCACCGGAGCGGGGCCTCGGGGTGCGCAATGAGGAGTTGCGTGCCAGGCACCTAGGGGCGATAACCCGCTTCCGAGGTTCCTGAGCCCCCAACCGGGCGCTCCTGCACGACCCAAAACAGTGAGGATGGCGGATGGCCGACCAGCAGGGATTGTCCATCTTCGACCCGACCAAGACGACGACCGAGGCAGCTGGCCTGTTCCCGATCGTTCGTCGCAGCGGTTACGACCGCGAGGCGGTGGACACCTGGGCCCAAGAGCAAAAAGACAAGATGAGCAAGTCCTCGAACGAGGTCTCCACGGCGCAAAAGCGCGTCCGAGAGCTCGAGTCGCAGGTCGATTCGCTCAACCAACAGCTCGCCGAGGCTGAGACGCCGAGCTACGCGGGACTCGGCGGCAAGGCCGCCGAAATGCTCGCGCTGGCAGAGCAGCAGGCCGAAGAGGTGGTGAGTCGAGCCCGAGCTCAGGCGGACGAACTTCGCACCCAGGCCGAACGTGACGCGGCGGCGACCCGAGCGTCGGCCGCCAAGGAGGCCGACGACGTCCGGGTCGTGCAGCTCGCCGAGATCGAGGACGAGCGGGCCCGCCTGCTGGCCTCGGCCGACGAGGAGCGGGCGCTGGCCAAGGCCGAGGCCGCCGACCTGGTCGAGGCCGCCCGCCGTGAGGCCGACCAGCTGCGGTTGGCGGCCGAGCAGGAGGCCAACTCCAAGCTGACGTCCGCCCGGCGCGAAGCCGAGCAGATCCAGTCGACGGCTGACCGCGAGCTCACCGAGGCTCGCCGCCTGCTTGCCGTGGAGCGGGAACGGCTGTCGAAGGAGGCCTCGGACAACCACGCGGCCGCCACCGCCGAGACTGACCGCCTCGTCAAGGAAGCCGAGATGCGGGCCGCCAACGCCGAGGATCGGGCGCGGACCGCGATGGCCCAGGCGACCAAGCACCGCGAGGAGGCCGCGACCGAGGCCGAGCGTCAGGTGTCGCGGGCGCGCCGCGAGTCCGAGCAGATCGTGTCAACGGCCAAGAAGCAGGCCGAGCACGCGGTCGCGCAGGCGCGGGCCGACATGGAGCGCCAGACGATCAACGCGCGGGCCGACCTCGAGAAGGTCGAGCGGCGTCGCGACGCGATCGTGTCGCAGCTGGCCCAGCTCAAGGAGATCGTCTCGCAGTTCGGCGGGCTGGAGCTTCCGGCTGCTCCCAGCGTGAGCGACGACGACTCCGACTCGAAGAAGAAGTCTGACGACGACAAGTCCTGACCAGGGCTCAACGCCGTCGTCGGTTTACCACGTTGACGTGGTATGTCGGCACTCTGCACGGGATCGAGCCCACGCAGAGTGTCGGCATGCCAAGTCCTGGGTACCTGGGCGCTATGAAACCGCGTCCTGCCGTGCCGGCCACGCCGACATCTCCCCCGCCGGTTAGGCTCCCCCGCGTGAGCGACTCCGAGACGTCACCTGGCACCGACTCCTCCGTCGACGCCGAGCCGGACCCAACCGAGCCCAACGACACCGGGCCGACGGATGCCAAGGCAGACGCCGATGCTCGGCCGCGCGCTGAGACTCGGTTCGGGACCCTCGGCGCTCCCTTCCAACGGCACTCGCCGTTCTACCTCGGCTTCTTCGGCGCACTCGGTGCGCTGGTCGCCATCATCCTCGTCAACGCGATCCAGGCGACGAGCGGGATCCTCGTCCTCATCGTCGTGTCGTTCTTCATCGCCGTGGGACTCGATCCGCTCGTCCGCGTCCTGACCCGGCGCGGCATGCGGCGCGGGATCGCGGTCGCGCTGGTCGCGCTGGGATTTCTCGGCGCGGTCGCGCTGTTCGTCGTCTCCCTGGTCCCCGTCATCAGCGACCAGATCCAGGCACTGATCGACAACGTGCCGGAGTGGATCGACGAAGCGCGTAGCAACCAGACCTTGCTCGACCTGGACGAGAAATACGACATCTTCGACCGGGTCGAGAGCACGCTGACCAGCAGCGACCTAGCCAACCAGGTCTTCGGCGGCGCCCTCGGCGTCGGTGCGTTCGTCCTGAGCGCGCTGTTCAACGTCTTCGTGATCTTCGTGCTCACGCTGTACTTCCTCAGCAGCCTGCCGTCGATCCGCAACTCCTTCCTGCAAGTCACCCCGGAGTCGCGTCGGGAGCGGGTCGCGTACCTCACCGACGCGGTTCTGGACCAGACCGGCGGCTATGTGATCGGGGCGGTCGGGATCGCCACCTGCGCCGCGATCAGCACGGCGATCTTCCTGACGATCGCGGGGCTCGGTGAATACGCCATCGCTCTCGCCCTGGTCGTTGGACTGCTCGACTTCATCCCGTTGATCGGCGCGACGATCGGCGCGTTCATCGTCAGCATCATCGGCTTCGCGACGTCGCTCGGCATCGGGATCGCCTGCGTGATCTTCTTCGTGATCTATCAGCAGATCGAGAACTACATCGTCTATCCGCGCATCATGTCGCGGTCCATGTCGGTCTCCCCGGTCGTCACGGTGGTCGCGGCTCTACTCGGCGGTTCGCTGCTGGGCGTTCCCGGAGCGCTCCTCGCGATCCCGGTCGCCGCCGCAGTCCTCTTCCTCATCCGCGAGATCGTCGTCCCGCGGCAAGCCCAGCTCTGACGGCGGAGCTAGCCGCCCTCGTCGCCGCCCCGGTCGGGGCGTGACGGCAGCGGTACGTCCGAGAAGGCAGCCACCGTGCGGTCGGCGTAGGCCGAGCTGTCGGCGGTATCCATCGGCCCACCCCACTCGCGCGGCAGCGGCACGCCGACCTCCGGAGCGACTCGCGCCACGATCTCGTCGAGAACGCGTTCGGCATGGCCGACCCAGAGGTGTTTGGCTCCGTCGACGCCGATGACCTCGGCCTGCGACACGACGGCGAACCGCTCTCGCGCCTCGGGCGGACGCAGGTAGTCATCGAGCTCGGGCACCAGCGCGTGCAACGGGATGCCGGCTTCGGCCCAGCGTTGGAGCACGTCGCGATCGGAGTGACGCAGCGGCGGTGACAGCAAGACGGCCCCCTCGATCACCGGGTCGAGGCCGTACATCAGTGCGAGGTCGGTCCCGAACGACCAGCCGACGAGCCAGATCCGCGGCAGCTCGGCGAACTCCGCGTACTCCAGCGCGGCGGCGACGTCGTATCGCTCACCGACCGCATTGTCGAACGTGCCTTGGCTGGTGCCCTGGACGCTGCTCGTGCCGCGGGTGTTGAACCGCAGGACGGCGAGACCGGCCAGCGCCGGCAGTCGGTAGGACGCCTTGCGGATCAGGTGGCTGTCCATCATGCCGCCATGCGTGGGCAGCGGATGCAGGCAGATGAGGGTCGCGATCGGGTCGGAGTCAGCCGGCCGGGCCAGCTCGCCGACGAGCTCCAGGCCGTCAGCGGTGTGCAGCGTCACCGGCTCGCGCCGGGCCGGGAGGACCGACGTGCCGCGGATCGGCCGCATCGTCACGACGAAGCGGTGTGGTCGCGGAAGCCCCGACCGGCCTTGCGTCCGAGGTATCCGGCCGTCACGAGGTGCTCGAGGAGCGGGGCCGGAGCGAAGCCAGGCTCGCGAAACTCCAGATACAGCGTCCGCTGGATCGCGAGCGACACGTCCAGTCCGACGACGTCGAGCAGCTCGAACGGCCCCATCGGAAGGGCGCAGCCCTCCTTCATCGCCGTGTCGATGTCGTCGGACGTGGCGTAGTGCGCCTCGAGCATCTTGACCGCGTCGTTGAGGTACGGAAACAGCAGCCCGTTGACGATGAATCCGGCGCGGTCACCGCACGACACGGGATGCTTGCCGATCGCGATGCACAGCGCGCGTACGGTCGACGCGGCTTCGTCGGACGTCGAGACGGTCGAGACCACCTCGACCAGCTTCATGATCTGCGCCGGATTGAAGAAATGCATGCCGACGACGCGACCGGGTCGGTTGGTCACCGTGGAGCATTCGATGACGGGCAAGGACGACGTCGTGGTCGCGAGGATCGTCGAGGGCTTGCAGATCTCGTCGAGGTTTTCGAACATCGCCTGCTTGACCGACAGCTCCTCCGCGATCGCCTCGATCACGATGTCGACCTCGGCCAGATCCTCGAGGCGGGCCGAGCCGCGCAGATGGCCGAGGACCTCCTCCTTGGCCGGCTCCTCGAGCTTGCCGCGCTGAATCGCCTTGTCGAGCGATCGGGTGATCGTGTCGCGAACCCGCGTCACCTTGTCGTCGCCGCGCGCGACGTAGACGACGTCGTAGCCCGCCTTGGCGAACACCTCGACGATGCCGGTGGCCATCGTCCCCGAGCCGACGACGCCAACCGTGTTGATCGACCCGTGTGGCTGGCCCTCGCCGTCAGCTGCGGACGACGCAGGCGTCTCGGCGTCGTCGACGACCACCGGTGAGTCGGCCTCGGCGTAGGTGTAAAAGCCGCGACCCGTCTTGCGGCCAAGGAGCCCGGCGGTGACCATCTGCTTCAGGATCGGCGCCGGCGCATGCAGTCGGTTGCGGCCCTGGCGGTACATCGTGTCGAGAATCTCGTACGCGGTGTCGAGGCCGATCAGGTCGAGCAGCGCCAGCGGCCCCATCGGATAGCCGCACCCGAGCCGCATCGCCGCGTCGATGTCCTCTCGGGTCGCGTACCTCGCCTCGTACATCGACGCGGCATGGTTGAGGTACCCGAACAGCAACGCGTTCGCGATGAACCCCGCCTTGTCGCCGGCCACGACCGGGTTCTTGCCCAGTCGTTTCGCGAGGGCTTGCACGTCCTCGATCACGTCCGGCGCGGTCACAACGGTCCGGATCACCTCGACGAACGCCTGCACTGGCGCCGGGTTGAAGAAGTGCATCCCGACGACGCGGTCGGGATGCGCGGTCGCAGCCGAGATCTCGGTGACCGAGAGCGACGATGTGTTGGTCGCGAGGATCGCGTCCTCGCCGACTATCTCGTCGAGGCTCCCGAACACCTGCCGTTTGAGGTCGAGGTGCTCCACGACGGCCTCGACGACCAGGTCGCAGCTCTTCACCTCGTCGAGTCCGGTCGTGAACGTGATCCGGTCGAAGAGCGCCTGCTGGTCCTCGACACTCAGCTTGGCTCGCTTGACGGCGCGATCGGTCGAGTGCTGGACATGTTGGCGACCGCGTTCGAGCGACTCGTCATCGCGCTCGACCCCCACAACGTCGAATCCGTTGCGGGCGAACACCTCGACGATGCCGGCACCCATAGTTCCCAGACCGACAATGCCGACGCTGCTGATGTCACGAGTCATGAGCGGCAGTGTCGCATGATCAGTCGGCGTCGCGCGCCGCAGGCTCACGCACAGAGCGGATCGTCCCGAGTGCGGTGGCGCACAGTGCCTCGACGCCCTCTGTGACGTCAAACACGTCACACCGGCACACCGCCTGCCGCCGGCCTTGATGCACGACGGTGGCCCGGGCGATCAGCGCTTCACCGACCGCCGGCGCGACATAGCTGACCTTGAACTCCGCGGTCAGCACTTCTGGGCCGAGGACGGATCCGCCGGCGAAGGTCAGCGTGTTGTCGACCAGATAGGACACGACACCGCCGTGCGTGAGTCCGAACTGCTGGCGCAGCTGCGGCCGAAGCGGCAGCCGCAGGTCGGCCGACCCCGGCTCGAAGCGCTCCAACTCGGCGCCCATCAGTTCGCTGAACGCCTGCGCCGCGAGCACACTGCGCCCGGCGTCGAGCATCGACGTCGCGGACTCGAAGGGGTTGTCTGTCACGCCGACAACCGTAGGGCATCGACACGCGTGCACCGGCCGACCAGAGTGCCACGGCGCAGCGGCTACGGTAGGTCCTCGTGCGTCTCGTGATTGCTCGCTGCGAAGTCGACTACGCCGGTCGGCTGTCAGCCCATCTGCCGTCGGCGACCCGGCTCATCCTCGTCAAGGCCGACGGTTCGGTGTCCATCCACAGCGATGACCGGGCGTACAAGCCGCTGAACTGGATGAGCCCGCCGTGCGCGCTCCGCGAGGAGGAGCACGACGGCGTCGTCGAGTGGACCGTCACTGCGATGAAGTCCGACGACGTGCTGCGGATCCGGATCGAGGACGTGCTGCACGACAGCGACCATGACATCGGGGCCGAACCCGGGCTCGTCAAGGACGGCGTCGAGCGCCACCTCCAGGAGCTGCTCGCCGAGCATCCCTCGGCCCTCGGCGACGGCATGATCCTCGTCCGCCGCGAATACCCCACCGCCATCGGGCCGGTCGACCTCCTGTGTCGGTCCCTCGACGGCATCAGCGTCGCGGTCGAGATCAAGCGACGCGGCGAGATCGACGGCGTCGAGCAACTGACCCGCTACCTCGAGCTGCTCAACCGCGATCCCCTCCTCGCCCCAGTACGCGGCATCTTCGCCGCCCAGGAGATCAAGCCCCAAGCACGCGTACTCGCCGAGGACCGTGGCATCTCGTGCGTCACCGTCGACTACGACGCCCTGCGCGGCGTCGACGACGAACGGCTGCGGCTGTTCTAGTTCTTGGGCGGCGCCGGCATCGAGAACGACGGCAGCGAGAAGCTCGGCAATGAGGGGAGCGAGAAGCTCGGAATCGACGGCAGGTCGCTCGGCCCGCCGGTCGGCGCTGTCTCGCCGGGCGACGTCCACCGCCCGGGGCCTTTCCAGTTGGCGCAGTTGTCGTTGAGGAAGTTGTAGGCCTCCTGGACCAACGTCATCAGCGGAGGCAGGGTGGCGATGCCCCCGGTCAGATCGCCTTGCCGAAGCCGCTCGACACCGTCCTTGGCGGCATTGCCGCCATCGATCATCGCCTGGCCGAGCTCTTCGTCTTCGAGGCGTTCGCCGATGTCGATGAAGTGGTCGCCGGCGTCTCCGATCCAGTCGGCCATCTTGTCGAGGTCACCGCCGGCGAGCTGGGCCTTCTGCAGCTCTTCACCAAACTGCGGGGCCTCGTCCTCCAGCAGCTGACAGTCGGCCGAGATTGCGGACGCCGGCTCGGAGAACACCCACGCCCACAGACCGAAGATGATGCCGCCGACGATCAGGAGAACGCCGGCGAGTCCGAGACCGACCGACGATCGGGCGATCCGGTGCCGGCGCGGCGGTGGAACCCAGCCAGGCGGATCGGGCGGGCCCCAGCCCGGCGGATCGGGCGGGCCCCAGCCCGGCGGCGGGCCAGGAGGTGGCCCCGGTGGCGGGCCGCCGGGTGGCGGGCCGCCGGGTGGCGGGCCTGGGGGTGGCGGGCCGCTCATCGCCAACCCCGCATTCCGCTCTGGCGCCGCCGCTCTCGCAGGACGGCCACGGCTACCAGCCCGACGCCGACCAGAATCATCAACGGCACGAGGATGGGCGCGTAGTCGCGCGACCATGGGTCATCCGGCGCAATCGAGGCCGAGGTGGCGTCATCGGTCGGCTCCGTCTCTTCGGTCGACGTCGTCTCCTCCGAAGTCCCGCCAAGCCATCGGTCTTGCGTGTGCGGGTCGACTGTCGCCTGCTGCAGGCCCTTCTCGACGGTCGACTCGAGACCGGGCGCCATCGACGCGAACGCATCGGCCGTGAGGTCTTGGGTCTGGAGACTGGTGAAGTCGACACCACCGGTTCGGTACGTCTTGGTCGTGACGACATTGCCGTGCACTTCACGGATGCGGTAGTCGAACTTGCCGCTGGTCCAGTCCTGCACGAAGCCCCGGTACGTCTGCCGCGGACCCCAATCGCCGTTGAGCTTCCACCGATCGATGTTGCCGCTGTCGATCAGGTCGCTGTATGCCGACGCATCGGTTGCGCTGTGCTGGCGGTACCACTCGGCGGCGATCCGACTCAGGTAGACCCGGCGCAGCGCCTGGTACTCCGGCGCCTCGTTCACGGCGCGCACGACGTGCGGCAGGATCACGCGGCGATAGAGCGCGGCATTGTGCTTCTTGACCGAAGCGGGTAGGTGTCCGCATCCACCGCGGGCCACGTCAATCGGCTGCATGTTGACGTCGAGCGGGGCATCGACGATGTAGATCGCGTCATCGGTCTCACGTACCTTCGCTGGGCCGGGCACGATCCACAACCGATAGGTGAAGCAGTACGAGCCATCCGGTGCTGGCTGCTGATGGTTCCAAAACTGCGCACCCCGCTTGGTGTGCGGATCGACCAGCGCGGTGTCGGTCTGCTTCAGACGTCGGTCGGCCTCGAGCAGCACCCGGCCGACCTCGGTCCGGCCGAGGGCGTCGTCGATGATGCGGTTCGGCTCGTCCGGGCTGAGATTGACCCAGAACGTACTGGGTGGCAGCGACAGCCACACGAAGAACGCGTCGGACGCCTGCATCGCCCCGCGCAGGCCGTCGATCACGGAGCCGTTGCTCGCCCCTGCGGTATCAAGGATCCGAAACGCCGAGCTCACCTGCGAGCCCTCGTCGGTCTCGTCGACCGAGAGGTAGCGCAGCTCCATCGAGGTGAAGTCGATGCCGCCGAGCTCCTGGGCATCGATCAGCGAACCGCGCAACCCGGACGGCGCGAGCCCACCGAGCGCCGGCGCCGGGCTGCTGTCGGACTCCGGCTCATCCTCCTCGCCGCAAGGCCCACCGGCCGCGACGGGCTTCACTGAAGCGAACCGGACCAGTGGCATCGACGAGAACCCGTCCGTACTGCTGGGCGACGTCTGCATCTGCGGACTGGAGCCAGCCGGCGACGTCGCGCACTCGCTCTTACGCAGGCCCTTCGCTTTGGTTCCGGTCACGAGAACGTACGGAGTTCGTCGTCCCTTCTCCAGCTTCTGGGGCACCTGGGACTCGGTCGGCGTGAGGTGCACCTCGTAAAGCCTGACTCGACGCAGAGTGGCGTCAGCGCTCTTCTCGTATCGGCTCACCTTGCCGCTCAACGCGCGAAGGACGAGCTCATCTGGGATGGGCCTACCGTTGACCAGGACCCCCTCTGTGCTCACCGAAACGATGCCGTTCCGCAGGAAACCGCTCGGGCCTCTAATGGTGCCGCGAAAAGTGCTGTTGCCGTCGGCGACCAGACCCTGAATCGCTTTGTATGCGTTGGTCGGAGCCTCGCGGCCAGAAGCTAGGTATTTTTGCTCGACGGGCTTGCCACGATCGGCGGGTCCGACCCGCCGCAAGACATCGGGCTCTTTGACGCGATCCGCATTGCCCGGCTCCGGAAGCTTCACGCTCATGTATCCGTAGCGTTGTGCGTCATTCAGGGCCATGAGCATCTCGAACGGAGTAAGGCTGAGCCCCTTTTCCCCCTTGGGAACGTTCCAGTGCGGCCAGTACGGGTCGTACACACCGGGCTGAAACCGCCTTCCCAAGTCTCCGCCGCGAATGAGCACCCGCCGCGGTATGCCTGCGAGATCCTCCGGCGTCAGGATGAACTCCTTGAGCTTCTCGATCTCCTCAAGGGCTCTTAGAGTCTGCTTGATCTGGTAGTCGGTGTAGTTGCTCGGCAAGTCCTTCGGATCGAGTCCCGGGTCTGACGCGACCGCGGTCGGCCCGGCACTCGCTGGTCCGCTTCCACCACCGACCGCCGGGACGAGCAAACCAGTACCCAGGGCGATCGCTAGGCCAATCGAGCGAACCCGCCGTAGAGCCCTCATCGCGCGCCTCCCGCGCACTTCGCACTAACCCGCTCATTTCGTACCGGGCAGTTTCGCACAAGATGGGTTCAAAGACGCACGACATCCCCGCGACGCGGACGCGGGCGGCGAAGCTTTACGGGGAGCAGGCTCAGGCGCCGGCGGGAGCCGCCCTCTGCGGCCTGGCGTTGGCGATACGCACCATCAACGGATTGGGCTTGCGGCCCCGGTCCTCGGCGAGCTGGATAGCTAGCTTGGCCGCTGCGACCTGGTAAGGCTTGACGTAGACGACCTTGTGGTCAGTCATCGGTCGGCTCCTCCTCACCTTCCTCGCTGACAACGATCTCAGCGTCTATAGGATACCCCGGACCCTCCGCCGTGACGATCGCTACGGCCTCGGCAATCTCCTCCACGAGGTGTTCGTCCTCGGGCTGAAGAAGCTCGGCCCGACGCAGTGCCGCGAGAGCCGACACCCCGACCGGACGCAGCGACTCGTCCTCGGCGAGCGCGTGGTCGGCCGCCCAGCGCACCATCCGCATGGTCTCCTCCCGTCGGCGCCAGCGATCGAGCGCCAGGTCGGCCGCCCGTGCCCGGCGGTAGCCCAGGTAGGCGCCGGCGAACGCGAACGCGGGGGCGAGAACGATCGTCAACGCCGCGAATGGCAAGGAATCCACTATTCGCCTCCGGAGATCTCCTCGACCAGCTGCGCCACCTCGTCCGCGCACCCCCACGAGAGCGTGACGCCCGCGCCGCCGTGACCATAACAGTGCACGACGTCACCTGCGTCGGGTCGGCGCTCGACCTCGAGGCGAACAGCGTCGCGGCACGGGCGCAGCCCGACCCGATGACCGAGCACCTCGGCCCCAGCGAGCTCCGGCACCAGACGGGCCGCCCGCGCGACGATGCGGTCGGCCGCCTCGGGATCGGGTCGTCGGTCCCACCCGTCGACGTCGTCGGTGCCGCCAGCCACGACGTCGTGCGACCGCGGCACCACATAGGTGATCTCGTCGCTGGTGCCGTCCAACCACACCCGATCAACATCGACCTGGCGCAGCAGTACGACCTGCCCTCGCACCGGGTAGAGCCGGTCGTCACCGACCAACGACCGATTGGCGAGGCCGGCGCAGTTGACGACGACAGCGTCTCGCGTCTCCGGCAGCCCGCCGAGCGCCATCCGGGTCAGGGTGCCACCGGCAGTCGCGAGGCGGGCTGCCAGATGCCGCAGGTACACGGGCATCTCGGCCACCGGCGAGACGAACGACCAGCCGCCGGCGTATCCCGACGGCGGGTCCGGGACTCGAGTGAGCTTCGGCACCGCGTCGGCCCACCACGGATCGGGCTGCGGCGACCGAAACACCTCGGTGCTCGGCCGCAGCACGACACCGGTGTCGGGCCGCCCCGCGAGGTCGCCGAACGCCGCGTACGACCGGGCGGCCCACGTCGCGACGCGGTCTTGGGGCGCGGCGCGATAGGGATACCACCACGCCGCCGCCACGGCCGACGTCGTCTCCAGCGGCAGGTCGCGGGCGAGCACATGCACGTCGTGCCCGGACTCCGCCAGGCGTACGGCGCAGGTGAGCCCGACGACACCGGCGCCGACGACCAGGATCCGCATCGGCGGACCTCCGTACGTCTACTCCGCGCCGGCGAGCGGTGGCGCGGTCGGGTCGTCCTCCTCGGCGCTGACCTCCCGCGCGACCCACTCCTCGATCGACTCGATGTCGTCCTTCGACCGCGTCACCACGGCCAGCAGCGAGCTCATCGTGGCGATCTCTTCGACCTGCTCCTTGATGAACCACTGCATGAACTGATCGGAGGCGTAGTCGTTGTCCTCGCGAGCCAGCGCGGTGAGCTGGTTGATCTGGTCGGCGACCCGCTTCTCTTGGTCGAGGGCCAACTGCACGGGCTCGACGACTGTCTCGAACCGGCTTTTCGGCGCGGCGACACCTGGAATGGCGACGTCGACATCGGCGTCGAGGAGGTATTGCACCATCATCATCGCGTGGTCGCGCTCCTCGAGCGCCTGGCGGTAAAAGAACCGAGCCATTTGCGGCATGGTCAAGGCGTCGTAGTAGACCGCGCACGCGACGTATTGCTGGTGCGCGGCGAACTCGCTGCCAACCTGCTCGTTGAGTTGTTTGACGAATCGCGGCGATGCCATCGGCAGAGTCCTCCACATTGGTCGGTTGTCCATCGTACGCAGATCTACCCGGCGAGGTTAGGCTTACCTAACCCCGCCGGGTTAAACTCAACGCCATGCCGGCCAAGCCAAACAAGCAGCGCCCAAAAAAGACGTGCTGCGTCTCGAAACCCCGCTGCAAGCGGTGTCCCGTTCGCATGCTCAAGGCCGGAACACTACCCGCCGGGTACACGGTCAAGAAGCGCAAGCTCGTCAAGACCAAGAAGCGCGACCTCCCGAAGGCGGCCTAGCCTCGCCTCACTGATCCGACGAGCCGCCCTGCTCGATCTCCTGGAGGTCGATGCCGCACTCGTCCTGCGCATGGTCGTCGATCGTCTGGTTGATCGCGCTCATGTCCAGCTGACTAAACTCGCTGAACAGCTGCTCCGCGGCCGTCGCGACCGATTCGGGAACATCGTCCGGGCCTTGGGCCTGCTGGATGTCCTCCCACGTGACGCCGGCGTCGTCGAGCGCCTGCTGGAAGTCCTGGAGCGGGTCGTCGATGGACGCCCACTCGTCGGCGACCTCGTCCGGCGCGGCTTCCCGAATCTCGTGGACGACGCTGACTGCTTCCTCCGCCGTTTCGGGGTCGATGTCGCCTGAGGTCAGGCCGGCGAACTTCTCGGCGTTGTCCTCGAGCAGGCTGCAGTAGTCGCCGCCGCTCGACTCGTCGTCGTCGCCACTGAAGACGAGGAAGTAGAGCAGGAGGCCGCCACCGACCAAGACGACGACAGCACCGACGATGCCCAGGATCACCGGGAGCTTGCTCTTTCCCGGAGGGCCACCAGGGCCGCCGGGACCGAACTGGGGCGGTCCACCGGGGCCGCCGGGTCCACCGGGAGGCGGACCGCCGGGGCCGCCAGGACCACCAGGGCCGTAGCCGCCGGGAGGCGGTCCACCCGGTCCACCCGGTCCGCCGGGAGGTCCGCCAGGGGGTCCGCCGGGAGGACCCTGTGGCGGTGGCCCAGGGGGCCCGCCAGGACCCTGCCCCGGAGGCGGTCCAGCGGGTGGTTGCTGCCAGGAGCCCTGGCCATGGGGCGGTTGGTTGCTCATGGGCTTAATCCTTCCAGGTGAAGCGGTCACACGGTCGGAGGCCGCCCGTGCTTCGGCGAATGCTCCCTCGGTATCCCGCTTCCCGCCTCAGTTGAGCCCGTTGGCTGATCGAATCACGTCGACCATCCGGCCGATGATCTCGGTCAGCCCGAAATCCTTCGGAGTGAACACAGCCGCCACCCCTTTGCTCTCCAAGACGCGCGCATCGGACGACGGAATGATGCCACCTACGACAACCGGCACGTCACCCAGCCCCGCCTCGGCCATCCCATCGAGTACGGCCGGCACCAACTCTAGATGGGAGCCGGACAATATCGAGAGACCGACACAGTGCACGTCCTCGGCGACGGCGGCAGCCACGATCTGCGCCGGGGTCAGCCGGATGCCCTGATAGACGACCTCGAACCCGGCGTCCCGCGCCCGCACCGCTATCTGCTCGGCCCCGTTGGAGTGCCCGTCCAAGCCTGGCTTGCCGACGAGCAACCGGAGCCGGCCGCCGAGCTCGCCCGCGGTGGCCTGGACGCGTTCTCGTACGGAGGTCAGCTCCGCCCCGGCATGGGCGACGCCGAGCGAACCAGTGACGCCGGTCGGTGCGCGGTATTCGCCGAACACCTCGCGAAGGGCTGCGGCCCACTCCCCCGTCGTGACGCCGGCCCGGACCGCATCGAGGGTCGCCGGCATCAGGTTCGTCGTGGTCTTGGCATCGGTCCGAAGCCGGTCGATCGCGGCCACCACCGCCGCGTCGTCGCGGTCGGCCCGCCACCGTTGGACCGACTCGATCGCCGCCGCCTCCGCGGTCGCGTCGGGTGCCTGGATCGCGGCGCTCAGATCGGCAGTCAGTGGCGACTCTTCGGTCTCGGTCCAGCGATTGACACCGACGACGACGTCCGCACCGGACTCGATGCGGGCCCGCCGATCGGCATGCGAGGCGACCAGCTGCTGCTTCATGTAGCCCGACTCGACCGCGGCGATCGCCCCGCCCATCGCCTGTACCCGATCGATCTCCTCCTTGGCGCCGCGTACGAGCTCGTCGACCTTGGCCTGGATGACATACGAGCCGTCGAAGATGTCGTCGTAGTCGAGGATGTCCGACTCGTACGCCAACACCTGCTGCAGCCGCAGCGACCACTGCTGGTCCCACGGGCGCGGCAGGCCGAGCGCTTCGTTCCACGCGGGGAGCTGGACGGCACGGGCCCTCGCGTCCTTGGACAGCGTCACGCCGAGCATCTCGAGCACGATGCGCTGGACGTTGTTTTCCGGCTGCGCCTCGGTGAGGCCGAGGGAGTTGACCTGGACGCCGTAGCGGAAGCGCCGCAGCTTCGGGTCGGTGACGCCATAGCGCTCGCGAGCCAGCTCGTCCCACAGCTCGACGAACGCCCGCATCTTGCACAGCTCTTCGACGAATCGCACCCCGGCGTTGACGAAGAACGACATCCGCCCGACGACCGCGTCGAACCGCTCCGGCTGCACCTGACCCGAGTCGCGGACGGAGTCGAGCACGGCGATCGCGGTGCAGATCGCGTACGCCAGTTCCTGCACCGGCGTCGCGCCGGCCTCCTGCAGGTGGTAGCTGCAGATGTTGATCGGGTTCCACTTCGGGATGTGGTTGACCGTGTAGGCGATAGTGTCGGTCGTGAGGCGCAGCGAGTGCTCGGGATCGAAGACGTAGGTGCCGCGCGAGAGGTATTCCTTGACGATGTCGTTCTGCGTTGTGCCCGCTAGTTGTGCAGGTTCAACACCCTGTTCCGTTGCGACCACCTGGTAGAGCGCCAACGTCCACATCGCCGTGGCGTTGATCGTCATCGACGTGTTCATCTCGTCGAGCGGGATACCGTCGAACAGCCGGCGCATCTCCCCGAGATGAGGCACCGGCACACCGACCTTGCCGACCTCGCCGCGGGCCAGCTCAGAGTCGGGGTCGTAGCCGGTCTGCGTCGGAAGGTCGAAGGCCACCGAGAGTCCGGTCTGGCCCTTGGCCAGGTTGCGTCGATAGAGAGCGTTGGACTCCGCCGCCGAGCTGTGTCCGGCGTAGGTACGGATGACCCACGGCTTGTCGCGCATGTTGACAGCGTAGGTGTAACGGACGATGGCGATGCCGTCTCGTGAGCGGACTCACGCCGCCGAGGGCGCCGCCTCCTCGCGCTCCATCGCCAGCACGCGACGCAACCGCGTAACCGCGAGCGCGCGCCGCATCTGCGGTGGGCAGCCTCGCAAGACGAGCCTCCGGCCCTGCCGGCGAAGCCGCCAGTGAGCGTCCACAATCATGCCCAGGCCCGTGACATCGACCCACTGGACTCCGCTGACGTCGAGCACGACGTCGGAGTCCGCTGCGGCGATCGCCGCGTGAAGACGCTCTCGGGCTTCGCTGACCGACGTGCCGTCAAGGCGTCCAATAACGTGCAGGATCGTCGCCGGTGTCCCGCTCAAGCTATCTGACATCGCGCCCCTCCCCGCATCCGGAGCCGCCCCCGCGGCAACCGTCCTCATAGGAACAGACGCCGCCAATCCCCAGAAGGTTGTCCCCCCACGTGGAAAAGGACGTGTTCACACCGGAGAGGAGGTGAAGAATCGTACGTCTGATACGTCAGTCGTACGAGAAGAACCCTCGACCCGTCTTGCGGCCGAGGTCGCCGGCGTCGACCATCCGCGACAGTATCTCGGGCGGATAGAACTTCGGGTCGGCGCATTCGGCCCAGATGTTCGACGTGGCGTGCCGTAATACGTCGATCCCGGTCAGATCGGTCGTGGCAAGCGGCCCCATGGCATGGCCGAACCCGAGCTGACAGGCGACGTCGATGTCCTCGGCGGTGGCCACGCCGCTCTCGTAGAGCTTGATCGCCTCGACGGCGAGGGCGCTGATCAACCGTGTCGTGACGAACCCGGCCACGTCTCGGTTGACCACGATGCAGGTCTTGCCGACGCCCTCGGCGTACGACCGGGCCCGGGCAAGCGTCTCGTCGGTGGTCCGGTGGCCGCGTACGAGCTCGCACAGCCGCATCATCGGCACCGGCGAGAAGAAGTGCGCTCCGACGACCGATTCGGGGCGCTGGGTGGCGGCGGCGATCTTGGTGACCGGGATGGCCGACGTGTTGGTGGCGAGCACGGCGTCGTCACGGCAGATCCGGTCGAGGGTCGAGAAGATCTCGCGCTTCAGCTCGACCTCTTCGAACACCGCCTCGACGACGAGGTCAGCGTCGGCGGCCGACGCCTCGAGGTCGGTCGTCGTTGCAATCCGACCGAGTGCGGCGTCCCGTTCGTCCGACGTGATCTTCTCCTTGTCGACGAACTTCGCGAGCGAGCTCTCGATGGTCCCGCGCGCGCGGTCGAGCGCATCGGTCGTCACGTCGCGCAGCGTCACCTGCCAGCCCGCGACCGCGGACACCTGGGCGATGCCTGACCCCATCAGCCCCGCGCCCACTACCGTCAGCTTGCCCGTGTCTGCCATCAGTCGTCGCCTTGTCTGTGAGGTCAGTCCCATGTCCGAGCCGGAGCCTATCGACCCGCGTCATTCGGACGGCCGGTAGCGGCCGATCGTGACCGAGAGAGTGACCCGGACCGGTTCTGGAAGCTGTCGGACGCGCTCAGCGATCGCCTCGGAATCGGCGTGCCAGGCGCTGGGGCCCATCCGAACGACGGATTCGACCTCGTCGCGGGACAGTGAAGTCGTCGCCGTCACCTCTTGCCGGTCCACGAACTCGAAGGAGTGACCCAACTGCTCGGCGAGACGCCTCGGCTTGTGTTCGTCGACCGTGACGAGGTCGAGATCGGACACCAACTCGCCAAGATGCGCGCTGGATGGAGTGACCACCAACAGCCGGCCCGACGGATGCAGGACACGAGCCAGCTCCGCGGCGTTACGCGGCGCAAAAACGTTCAGCACGACAACAGCGACGCTGTCCGCCACTGGCAGGCCGTGCCAAATGTCGCATCCAACCGCGCCGACCCGATCGTGTGCTCGGGCCGCCCGGCGAAGGGCGTACTTCGATACGTCCAGTCCCAGCCCTACTCGATCAGGCAGCCGCTCCATCACCGCAGCGAGGTAGTACCCGGTCCCCACACCGGCATCGACAACACATCCGGGGCTGTCGGCCGCCTGCCCCGCGGCGAGGTCGGCGAGCCTCGAGGCCAGCGGAGCGAAGTGACCGGCGGCCAAGAATCGCTCGCGGGCGCGCACCATGGCGGCCGTGTCGCCGGCTTCGCCACGCCAGCCCGAAGGCAGCAGGCTGACATACCCCTGGCGGGCGATGTCGAACGCATGACCTGCTCGGCACGACAGCGAGCCATCGGTCTCCGCCATCGACTCGCCGCAGTACGGACATACCAGAAGCCGCACAACGTGCCCGATCACCACCGGATCACTTACCGGTCCGGTCTGTCAGGTTGCGCGTCTGTGAAGTCAGTCCCATGTCCGAGCCGGAGCCTATCGACCCCACCTAGGGTGGAGGCATGGTCAATCTCACGCGGATCTACACCCGGACCGGCGACAAGGGCAACACGCGTCTCGGCGACATGAGTGAGACCGCGAAGACCGATCTCCGAGTCCACGCGTACGGCGACGTCAACGAGGCCAACGCCCACCTCGGCCACGCCCTCGCGGCCGGCGATCTCGACGCCGACGTCATCGATGCGCTGACAACGGTCCAAAACGACCTGTTCGACGTCGGCGCCGACCTGTGCATGCCGGTCACGCCCAACCCGGACTTTCCGCCGCTTCGTGTCACTCAGCCCTACATCGACCGACTCGAGAGCTGGTGCGATCGCTACAACGCAGACCTGCCCAAGCTGCGTTCATTCATCCTGCCGGGCGGCTCCACCGGGTCGGCGCTGCTGCAGATCGCGTGTACGACCGTCCGCCGGGCCGAGCGGTCGGCGTGGGCGGCGTACGCGGAGCACGGCGACGCCATGAACATGCTGGCGATCACGTACCTCAATCGCGCCTCGGACCTGCTGTTCATCCTGGCCCGCTACGCCAACCGGGAGCGCGGCGACGTGATGTGGGTGCCGGGTGGCGAGCGCGCGACGCCGTCGGCCTAGACGACGCGACGCGACTGGCGCCCCGGCGGGGCCGACTCGAGCCAGGCCAGCAGTGCCGTCAGAGAGGGCTCGCTCATCGCGAGCTGGACGGGACCGCGGCCGGTCTGAAACTCGACGACGATGTGCCCGGAGTACAACGCGTACGCCTCCGACCCCTCCGGCGTGCGGCGTTCGATGACCTCCATGTCACCGCGATGAAACCGACGCTTTGGCCGCCACGACAGGGAGAAGAAGCGATACCAGTCGAGCTGGTCGGCTTGATAGCGGCCGAGGCCTAGCGTCCAGCCGCGCGGCGTCGTGCCGGTCGAGCGAGTGTTGACGCTGAGCTCGAAGGCCGTGCCGCGACGCGAGATCCATCGTCGACGCAGAATGAGGCCGATCGGCAGTAGGAGCGCAAGGACGAGCGCCACTCCTACGACATCGACCAACCAGTCCCACTGCAACATGGCCCCGTGTCCTTGCCCGGATGCAACGAAGGCACCACCGTACCCGTCAAGCGTGTCGTCCCGAGCGGCGGATCAGGGTAAGGCCGCATCAATCGCCCGCTGAGCCTGCTTGGGGGTCGTTGCGGGGTCGACCCGGTCGGGCGGCCAGAACGTCTTCAGGAGTGCCCGGCTGATGTCTTGATAGCCGCCGACGACGGGGCGAGGAACGCCGCGCTGGAGGCTCTCTCGCAGCAGGTCGGCCATCGGGTAGGCCCGGCGCACCTTCGGATCGTTGTAGACCGAGGCCGTCGGCGCGAGGAAGCCGCCGCTCTCCGTCACGAGCCTCGCCTGGTGCTCGGGCGAGGTGAGGCAGCGGGCCGCCTCGAGTGCCAGCTCCTGATGCGTCGACGAGGCAGGCACGGCCACCGAGACCCCACCGATCGGCGGGGCGGCCGGGCGATCCGGCTCGGTCCGGGGATACATCGCCCAGCCGAGATCGCCGTGCTTCCATCGCTGACCGGTGAGCGACCACACGTACGGCCAGTTGAGCATGAACCCGGCGCGGCCGGCGAGGAAGCGACGCTGCGTCTCGAGCTCGGTCGTCTTGTTGAGCTTCGGGTCGCCCGCCCGCGACGTGGCGAGCTGTCGGATGACACGTGCCGCGACCCGCCCGGCGCGCGAGTCCGGCCGCCGCACGTCGCCACCGGCGCCGGCGATCAGCGCGTTGAGCCAGACCACGTAGCCCTCGTAGCGCCGGGCCTGCACCTGGACGCTGGTCTTGGCCGCCTCTGCAGCCGCGATGAGCCGATCCCAGGTCACCGGCCGAGCCAGGTCGAGCTTGGCTCGCTTGGCGGCCGACTTGCGATACCACAGCAGTTGGGTGTTGGCGTACATCGGGAAGGCGACGACGTCGCCGTAGACCGTGTTGGCGGCCAGCGGCCCGCCCAGCACGGTTTCGCGCAGCCGACGTTGATCGGTCGCCGGAAGCGCGGCGAGTTGGCGTCGGTCGACGAACCGGCCGAGGAGGCTGACGTCGACGCTCATCAGGTCGATCAGCCCACCGGCCGCCAGGGCCGTTTCGAGCCGTGCCTGCTGCTCGTTGTAGTCGGCCGGAAGCTGGTTGACCTCGATCGAATAGCGACCCTGCGATGCCTTGACGCACTCCTGGACGACCGCGCTCTGCACGGAGTTGTGGGAGCCGTTGCTGGGAGCGGTGTACCAGGCCAGCCGGACCGGCTTCTGAGGCGACGGCGTCGGCGACGGTGAGGCCGAGGTCGGATCGGTGGTCTCCGGGCTTTCCTCGACCAGGTCCGCTGCATCGCCGTCGCCGCATCCGGACAGTCCGAGCGAGACGAACAGACCGACGACGGCCGTGCTCGCCACGAATCGCTTCCCCAAGAACATGACGGGCCCCTCGCCTGTCGTCGATGAGTCAGCCGCAGACTCTACAGAATCAGAGGAGCGCGCGCGGCTGGATTAGGATGCCTTCTCGAACGCCCGGATCCGGGCCTCGGCTCGACGGATCGCCGCTCGCTGCTCGGCACTGTCGCCCTCGCCGGTCTCGTGCGCGCGCTCCAGGTCGTCACGGGCCTTCTCGATGTCGATCTCGCTGGACATCTCGGCGTGCTCGGCGAGGATCGACACTCGGTCGTGGGCGACCGAGAGGAAGCCGGAGTCGGCGGCGGCGACGCAATATTCGCCCTCCGGCGTCCGGATCTCGACGATGCCGTCGACGAGCAGCGACATCACCGGCATGTGGCCGGGCAGGATGCCGATGTCGCCTTCGGTGGTACGGGCGATCACGATCGTCGCGTCGCCCGACCACACCGTACGGTCGGCCGCCACGAGCTCCACGTGCAGTGGTTCAGCCACGGGCTCACAGCTCCTTCTGGATCTCCGACCACTTCTTGTCGACGTCGTCCAGCGTTCCGACGTTGAAGAACGCCTGCTCGGCGACGTTGTCGTATTCGCCGTCGCAGATCTTGGCGAAGCTCTCGATGTTGTCCGACAGCTTCACGTAGGAGCCGGCGACTCCGGTGAACTGCTCGGCCATGTAGGTGTTCTGCGACAGGAACTGCTGGATCCGCCGAGCCCGGTTGACGATGATCTTGTCCTCCTCGGACAGCTCGTCGATGCCGAGGATCGCGATGATGTCCTGCAGCTCCTTGTTGCGCTGAAGGATCTGCTTGACCCGAACCGCCGTGTCGTAGTGGTCCTGGCTGATGTAGAGCGGGTCCAGGATCCGCGACGACGACGACAGCGGGTCCACCGCGGGGTAAAGGCCTCGGGCGGCGATCTCACGGGAAAGCTCGGTCGTCGCGTCGAGGTGGGCGAACGTCGTCGCCGGCGCCGGGTCGGTGTAGTCGTCGGCTGGCACGAACACCGCCTGGACCGAGGTGATGGAGTGCCCTCGGGTTGAGGTGATCCGCTCCTGCAGGATGCCCATCTCGTCGGCCAGGTTGGGCTGGTAGCCGACCGCGGACGGCATCCGGCCGAGCAGCGTCGACACCTCCGAGCCAGCCTGGGTGAACCGGAAGATGTTGTCGATGAACAGCAACACGTCCTGGTTTTGCTCGTCCCGGAAGTACTCCGCCATGGTCAGACCGGCGAGGCCGACCCGAAGCCGGGTGCCCGGGGGCTCGTCCATCTGGCCGAACACCAGGGCGGTCTGCTTGATGACTCCGGACTCGGTCATCTCGGTGATCAGGTCGTTGCCCTCGCGGGTCCGCTCGCCGACACCGGAGAAGACCGACACACCGGAGTGCTGGGTCGCGACCCGGTAAATCATCTCGAGGATCATGACGGTCTTGCCGACCCCCGCGCCGCCGAACAGCGCGATCTTGCCGCCGAGTACGTACGGCGTCAGAAGGTCGATCACCTTGATGCCGGTCTCGAACATCTCGGTCTTCGGCTCGAGCGCATCGAAGGCCGGCGGTTGGCGATGGATCGGCCACCGCTCCTTGACGTCGAGCTGCTCGCCCTCCTTGAGGTTGAGGCAGTCGCCGAGCACGTTGAAGACATGGCCCTTGGTCACGTCGCCCACCGGCACCGAGATCGGGTTGCCGGTGTCACGGACCTCAGCGCCGCGGACCAGACCGTCGGTCGGCTGCATCGAGATCGCCCGGACCATACCGTCGCCGATGTGCTGGGCGACCTCGAACGTCAGCATCCGCGTCTCGTCGCCGAGCTGGACGTCGGCATGCAACGCGTTGTACATCTCGGGCATCGCGTCAGTGGCGAACTCGACGTCGACGACGGGTCCGATGACTCGGGCGATGCGACCGACGCCACCGGTGTCGTCGGCGGCCTGGTCTTCGCTAAGCGTGGCAGTCATGGATTCTCACTCACTCCCGGCACTGGTGTCGGCCAACGCGTTGGCGCTCCCGACGATCTCGCTGATTTCTTGGGTGATGCCGGCCTGTCGGGCCTGGTTGGCGATTCGGGTGTATTTCTCGATCAGGTCCTGCGCGTTGTCGGTGGCCGACTTCATCGCCCGCTGCCGGGCCGCGAGCTCCGAGGCGGCCGCCTGCATCAGGCAGAAGAAGATACGGCTCTCGACGTAGCGCGGCAGTAGCGCGTTGAGCACGTCCTCGGCATCTGGCTCGAACTCGTAGAGCGGCAGGACCTCTTCGTCCTCGGGCGGCTCTTCCTCCTCGACGACCTCCAGCGGCACCATCCGGATCACATCCGGTTGCTGCACGAGCATCGACCGGAACCGGGTGAAGACGACATGCAACTCGTCGATTGGACCGACCTCGTCGGCGTCGGTCTCGGTCTCGACGGCCTCGTCCGATTGCCCGGCCATGTAGGCCGCGATGACGGCGTCGGAGATCTCCCGGGCATCGTCGTAGGCCGGGCTGTCGGAGAAACCCTGCCAGCTCCGCGCGATCGGGCGGCGTCGGAAGCCGTAGTAGCCGATCCCCTTCCGCCCACAGACGAAGAGTGAGACTTCCTTGCCCTCCGCGTGCAGCTTCTCGGTGAGACGCTCGGCCTCCCTGATCACCGCCGAGGAGTAGGCCCCGGCGAGACCGCGATCACTCGTCACGATGAGGATTCCGGCCCGCTGCGGGTCCTCCGGCTCGGTCGTGAGCGGATGGTCGACCCGGGAATAGGTTGCCAGCGCCGAGATCGCCCTCGTCAGCTCACGGGCGTACGGCGTCGCCGCCGCGGCGCGCTGCTGCGCCTTGATGATCCGAGACGCCGCGATCAGCTCCATCGCGCGCGTGATCTTCTTGGTCGCCTGCGTCGACCGGATCCGGGCGCGATATTCGCGGAGGGATGCCGCCATGCGTCAGCCTCGCCTCTGCTTCTTGATCTGCTCCTGCTCGACGTCCTCGTCCTCCAGAGCCTCGAAGTCCTCGGAGCCGGCCTTGATCGATTTGCCCTCGCTCGTCTCGAACTGGTCGTTGAACGACTCGACCGCGTCCTCGATCGCCTGGGCGGTGTCGTCATCGAGGTCCTGCGACTCGCGGATGCCGTTCAAGATGCCGGCGTGCTCGCGACGCAAGTACTCGAGGAACTCCCGCTCGTACCGCAGCACGTCGGACGTCGGCACCGGGTCGAGCTTGCCCGTGGTGCCCAGCCAGATCGACACCGCCTGGTCCTGGAACGGGTACGGTGAATACTGCGGCTGGCGCAGCAACTGCATCAGGCGCTGGCCGCGCTCCAGCTGGCGGCGGGAGGCCGCGTCGAGGTCGGAGGCGAACATCGCGAACGCCTCCATATCGCGATATTGCGCGAGGTCGACCTTGAGCGTGCCGGTGACCTTCTTGAGCGCCTTGGTCTGAGCGGCGCCGCCGACCCGGGACACCGACAGACCCACGTCGATCGCCGGCCGCTGGTTGGCGTTGAACAGGTCGGACTGCAAGAAGATCTGGCCATCGGTAATCGAGATGACGTTGGTCGGGATGTAGGCCGAGATGTCGTTGGCCTTCGTCTCGATGATCGGCAGGCCCGTCATCGACCCGGCACCCATGTCGTCGGAGAGCTTCGCGCACCGCTCCAACAACCGGCTGTGCAGGTAGAAGACGTCACCGGGGTACGCCTCACGGCCCGGCGGCCGACGCAGCAGCAGCGACACGGCCCGGTAGGCCTCGGCCTGCTTCGTGAGGTCGTCGAAGACGATGAGGACGTGCTTGCCCTGGTACATCCAGTGCTGGCCGATGGCCGATCCGGTGTAGGGCGCGAGGTACTTGAAGCCGGCCGCGTCCGACGCGGGAGCGGCGACGATCGTGGTGTACTCGAGCGCACCGGCCTCCTCGAGGGACCGGCGGACGCTGGCGATCGTCGAGCCCTTCTGGCCGATGCCGACGTAGATGCAGCGCACCTGCTGTGTCGGATCGCCGGTCGCCCAGTAGTCCTTCTGGTTGATGATCGTGTCGACGGCGATCGCGGTCTTGCCGGTCTGCCGGTCGCCGATGATGAGCTCTCGCTGGCCGCGTCCGATCGGCGTCATCGAGTCGATCGCCTTGAGCCCGGTCTGCAACGGCTCGTGGACCGATTTGCGCTGCACCACAGTCGGCGCCTGCAGCTCCAGCTGGCGACGGGCGTCAGTCTCGATCTCGCCGAGGCCGTCGATCGGCTTGCCCAGCGGGTCGACGACGCGGCCGAGGTAGCCGTCGCCGACCGGGACCGAGAGGACCTCGCCGGTCCGACGCACCGGCTGACCCTCTTCGATGCCGCCGAACTCGCCGAGGATCACGACACCGATCGATCGGGTGTCGAGGTTCAGCGCGATGCCGAGGGTGCCGTCGTCGAACTCCAGCAGCTCGTTGGCCATGGCCGACGGCAGGCCCTCGACGTGGGCGATGCCGTCGGCGGCGTCTGCCACGACGCCGACCTCTTCGCGGCTGGCCGTCTCCGGCTTGTAATCGGAGACGAAGCGCTGCAAAGCGTCCCGGATCTCGTCCGGACGGATGGTGAGCTCCGCCATGTTAAGTCCCTGCTCTCTCAAATGGTCAGCCGGCGATCCGTCGCCGGGCGTCTTGCAATCGGATAGCCACCGTGCCGTCGATGACCTCGTCGCCGATGTCCACGCGGACACCGCCGAGCACGTCGGGGTCGACGATCACATTGAGATGGATCTCGCGTCCGTAGTAGTGGCTGAGCCCGTCGGCCAGTCGCTGCCGCGTGCTCTCGTCGAGTGGCTTGGCCACCCGTGCCGTCGCGACCAGACGCTGCCGACGGGCCGCCGCCACCTTGCCGAACTCGGTCAGCGCGGCGCTGAAGGAGCGATAGCGCCCGGCCGCCGCCTGTGCAGCGAGGTGCAGCGTCGCGTCGGTGACCTTGCCCTCGAGCAAGGTGCTGACGAGGGTGCGCTTGGCCGACGTCGGAGCGAGCCGGTTGGTCAAGGCGTCGCGTAAGTCCGGATCGCGATCGACGAGCCGGCCGAACCGAAACAGCTCGTCCTCGGTGTCGTCGAGCTGACCGCGTCGCTCCGCATCTCCGGCGAGGGCCTCGACGCCGGCCCGCTCGAGGGCGTCGCCGAGGTCGCGCGGCTGCGACCAGCGGTGCGAGACGGCGTCGACCGCGATGTCGAGAGAGCGGGCATCGACCTTGCCGCCGAACAGCTGCCGCACGACGTCGGCCTTCTGCTCGGCAGTGGCCGCCGGGTCAGTCAGCGCACGACGCAGCTGCGGCGCGCTGTCGAGCGCCGCCACCACACCGCAGAGGTCGTCGCCGAGGCGGATCAGGTCGGTGTCGGCGGTGATGGCCTGCTCGATCTGATCGAGCAGGCCCGCCTGCGACTCGGCGGATACACCACGCATCAGGTGGCCTGCCGCGTCTTGTCGTCGGCGCCCTCGAGCTCGTTGATGAAGCGCTCGACGGTGCGTCGCTGCCGTTCGTCGTCGTTCAGTGACTCACCGACGATCCGGCCGGCCAGCTCCGTCGCGAGGGTTCCGACCTCCCCACGGAGTTGGTTGACCACCTGTTGCCGCTCGGCTTCGAGTTGGGCCTGCGCGGTCTCGACGATGCGCTGCGCCTCGGCTTGTGCCTGCTCACGCATCTCGGCGACGATCGCGGCGCCCTGCTCACGGGCCTCTTCGCGAACCCGCGAAGCGTCGTGCCGCGCCTCGACCATCTGAGCCCGCAGATCCTCCTCGGCCTGCTTCGCGCTGGCGGTCGCCTCCTCCATCTCGTCGAACTGTCGACGGATCCGCTCCTGCCGCTCTGACATCGCTTTGTTGATCGGCGGGACGATCCATTTCGCGAGCACGTACAGGATGATCACGAAGGCGAGCAGCTCGAAGAAGAACGTCGCGTTGGGAACCAGGAAGTTCTCTTCCGCAACGGTCCTGTCCGCAAGGTTCGTCGTGTCGATCCGCATAGGTTCAGTCCTTTGTCGAAGCTGCTGGGACTAGGCGAGAACGAAGACGAACATGGCCATGAAGGCCAGGTTGATGAAGTACATCGCCTCGACCAGGCCGACGGTCAGGAAGAAGATGGTGAACAGCCGGCTCTGAGCCTCCGGCTGTCGGGCCACACCTGAGATCGTCGCGCTACCGGCCAGTCCGTCACCGATTGCCGCACCGATGGCACCGCCACCGAGGGCGAGGCCGCCGCCGACGAAAGCGCCTGCGAGCTGAACGGCGTCATCTGTTACTGCCATGTCACTCCTTGACTTACGTTCCGCCAGATGGTTGTCCGGCGGTCTGCCTGCTATTCGCTGACTTGCCTAATCCATTCGATTCGTTCAGTGGGCCCCCTCCAGCTGAGGCTCCTCGGCTGGTGGATCAGAGCTCTTGGCCGGTTCCTCGTCGTGTTCGTCTTCGTGCGTCTCACCGGCCATCCCGAAGTACAGGATCGCCAGCAACGCGAAGATGAACGCCTGGATCAGCCCGATGAACATGTCGAAGAGCTTCCAGACCGCGTTGGGGCCCCAGAGCAAGTACGCCGGCATCAGGCCGATGAGCAGCAGCATGATGCCGCCGGAGAAGATGTTGCCGAACAGTCGCAGTGCGAGCGTGAACGGCTTGACGATCTCTTCGATGAGGTTGATCGGGAACAGCGCGGGGTTGGGCTGGAAGTAGTGCTTGACGTAGCCCTTCCAGCCGCGTTGGCGAACGCTGAAGATGTGCACGCCGACGATGACGAACAGGCCGAGTGCGTAGGTGAGGTTGACGTCGGCCGTCGGTGCCGGCAGCAGGTGCGGATCCTCGCCACTCGGGATGATCTCGAACCAGTTGGCGGTCAGGATGAAGACGAACAGGCAGATCGCCAGCGGGATGATGAACGGATGGACCCGGCCCACGCTGGCCTCGACCTGATTGGTCACAGCCTCGGTGATCGTCTCCCAGAAGACCTGGATCTTGCTGGGCACCCGACTGGTCACCTTGGCCCGCATCCACAGGCCCAGCAGGATGACGACCACACCGGCGGCCGCGGTCGCCCACATCGTGTCGGCATTCCACGTCATGCCGAGCCATTCGAACGTGGTGTGGTGTCCCGGCTCGATGTCGGTTTCGGCGAGGAGGCTGTCAGCTCTCATGCCTGGCGCAACTCCTTCAGCAACGGCAGCGCGGTGAGAACCAGCGCGAGCAGGTGGAACGTGGCGAGACCAGCGAGCACGGTCGCGCCGTACGGCCAGAAGGCCACGGTCAAGGCGGCGGCGATGAGCGAGATCGCGCTGAGACGCACCAGGGACGAGATGGCGAACTGCTTACGCGACAGCAGATCGTCTCCCTCGGCCGACCGGAGCAGGAAAGCCTCGGTCATGACCCCGTTGGCGAACCCGAGCACGACGCCGATCGCAACGAAGATGCCGACCTGCCATTCGCCGAGCCCGACGGCGATCCAAAAGCCCGCGAACACGAGTACGCCGGCCAAAAGGAGAGCACGGCGCTGGTTGCGAAGGGCCTGGGCCAGCGACAACGACTGGTTCACCTGCTCACCCTCTTCCCACGTGCGATGGTCTCGATCAGTCGTTGAGGAACGGCTTCATGCGCATCCAGGAGCCGACGATTCCGAGACCGATTCCGCAGGCCAGACCGACAAGCAAGAGGGCAGGTGAGGTGTCCATCTGGCTGTCGATGAACCATCCCATACCCATTCCTGCCAGTAGACACGCAACGTTGTAGCCGCCGATACCGATCAGCGTCCAGACGTCGAGGGTTGGCTTTGCACGATCGTCGTTCATCGCGCGAGTCGCTCCCGTCACCGATGGTGATGCGAGGTTCACGCAATCTCGCAGTCGGCGAGACGGCGCCGACGCTACCACAGCGAATGCGGCTCCTGACCAGCGCGTAATGCCTCCGCTGGACGCGGTTTCGCTGCCGCGTCTGCGGGTACCGGTGCTCGGTGTCGGTCGTCATGTGGCGGCCGTCCTGGGTGCCGGACAACGGGCGAATGATGCGCCGTCATCGGTCTGATCGGGGTGCGGATAACTCGTCCACGAAATCCCCGTGACTGAGGATTACCTGAACGCTTGTGAAAACTAGCACAAAGTCTGGCTCGGACTCAACTCGAGACCCCCGTACCGGCCGGCGCCTGCCGCCAGCGCGGCAGAACGAACGTTGCCACGATCGTGATCACGGCGAGCAGGCCGACCCCCGCGACCGACCGCCAGCCGGCGAAGAGCCCAAGCCAAACCGTGCCAAACGCTACGAAGCCGGCGAGCATGTACATCACCAGCACGGCGCGCCGATGCGAGTGGCCGATCTCGAGCAGCCGGTGATGCAAGTGCATCTTGTCGGGGCTGAACGGCGACCGGCCCGCCCGCGTACGCCGGATCACCGCGAGCAGCAGGTCGACGAACGGCACCATCACCATCGCCACGGGCAGGATCAGCGGCAGCAGGGTCGGCGTCAGGGTTGCCTTTGCGCCGGCGAGACCCTCGGAGACCGACGTCGCCGGAAACTGTCCGGTGAGGCTGATCGCCGAGCCGGCGAGCACGAGGCCGATCAGCATCGAGCCGGAGTCGCCCATGAACATCCGGGCCGGGAAGAAGTTGTGCGGCAAGAAACCGGCGCATGCGCCTGCGAGGGCGGCCGTGAGCAACGCCGCCGTGATCGCCAGCGACTGCGCGTTTTCGCGAGCCAGCAGGTAGGCGAAGATGAAGAACGCCGCCGAACCGATGCAGATGACCCCGGCGGCGAGACCGTCGAGACCGTCGATGAAGTTCACGGCGTTGACCGTCACGACGATCACGAGCACGCTGAAGAACGCCGCCTGGAGGGGATCCAGGACGAGCGTGCCGGTCAGGCCGGGCAGCGGTAGATAGAGAAACTGCACCCCTTGTGCCACGACGACGACGGCGGCGGCGACCTGTCCGGCAAACTTGGTCAGCGCGTCGAGTTCGAAGACGTCGTCGACGACACCCACGATGCAGATCAGCACTCCACCGAGGAGGACGGCTCCGGCGTCGTCGAATACGAAGTCGGCGGAGGTCGACAGAAACGGCAGCTGCCGCATCAGAACGTATGCGGCGGCGAGCCCGGCCAGGATGGCGATGCCGCCGAAGTAGGGAATCGGGGTGGCGTGCACGTCGCGGTCGCGCACTTTCGCCACGGCATGAAGGCGATTGGCTGCTACCCGCGCGACGGCGGCCGTGATGTAGGTTGCCGTGGCCGCCACCAAGAAGATCAGCAGATATTCGCGCATGACCCGAGATCGTTCATGTGGCCAACTCCACGCGGTCGTCGAATTCCTTCAACCTGGCCAGCTCTATCGCGCCCTCACGCAGGACGCGGGGCGTCTCCGTCGTGACGTCGAGGATCGTCGACGGGGCCTCGCCGGCGGTCGGGCCGCCGTCGAGATAGACCTGGACCGCGCTGCCGAGCATCTCCTCGGCGTCGTCGACATTGGTCGCGGCCGGCGACGTGGTGCGATTGGCGCTGCTCACCGCGAGCGGTCCGGTCCGTCGCAGCAGCTCCAGCGCCACCTCGTTGTCGGGCATCCGCACCGCGACCGTCGAGCGGTTGTCGCCGAGGTCCCAAGTGAGCGACGGCTGCTGACGACAGATCAGCGTGAGCGCGCCCGGCCAGAGGTCCTCGACGAGGTCACGGGCGAGCGCCGGCACCTTGGTCGCCAGCGCATCGAGAGTGGTCGGTGCCGCCACGAGCACGGGCGGCGGCTTGTCGCGTCCTCGGCCCTTGACCCGAAGGAGTCGGCGCACCGCCGCCGGGTCGAAGGCATCGGCCGCCAGGCCGTAGACCGTGTCGGTCGGCATCACGACGAGTTTGCCCGAGCGCAAGGCAGTGACCGCCGCCTCCATGCCGCGACCGCGTTCGTCCTCGTCGGCACACGAAAACCGCTCACTCACGGGACACATCGTGCCATCCGGGGTTTGGTGGCCTCAGGTCGGCCAGGCGGCTTCCATGCGAGCCGCGACGTCGATCCGGCGAGCGCGCCGGACGTGTGGCTTGTCGATCTCGCGCGCGACGTACCCGACGATGAACCGCTGGATCTCGGAGTCCATGCCCGAGACGTGCTGGAGCAAAGACGCGCGCAGACCGTCAGCCCGGACCACGACATCGACGTCGTCGGTCGTCGGCGGGTCGATGTCGATCACGACCTGGAGCGGTTCGGCCGCGCGCGCCGTCAGCCGAAGCCGCACGTCGGCGTGGGCGTCGAACCGCTGCCGATCGACGCCGAGATCGACGTGGAGCTCGAGGTCGACCGGCACGGCCAGGTCGAAGGCCACTTCGGGCAGCCCGTCGAGCCGCCGCTTGACCGACGCCGCACCGATCTGACCTTCGGCGGTGACCTTGGCGATCCGGCCCGGTCCGGCGCCGATCGGGCCGAACGAGATCGGGCTCCCGGCCAGGTCGCCGACGGCGCCCAGGATGCGCCGCTCGTTGACCGCGTACGCGAAGAAGCGGCGCCCGAACTCGTCGTAGGAGCAGTACGCGGCCTCGGCCGGCATTTCCGCTGTCACGAGGCCCCCACCTCCTCTCCTACGCGACGCTAGGAATCCTACGCATCGGGCCGCTGAGCGGTGGTGAACCGCGGCCGGTCCGCGAGATCGCGATGGTCGCGCACGTTGGTCCAGCGCGCGCCGAAGATCCGGGGCACCGACTCGCCCTGCAGATCGGCGTGCTCGCATGCGACGACTCCGTCGGGCCGCAGCAAGCGGTGGGCGACCCGCTCGACGGAGCGCACCGTGTCGAGGCCGTCGGCACCTGACCACAAGGCGATCGCCGGGTCGTGTTCGCGGGCCTCGACGTCGACCGACTCGTACTCGCCCAGCGGAATGTACGGCGGGTTGGCCACAACGACGTCGACGCGGCCGTCGAGCTCGGGCAGACAGTCCGCGATGTCGCCGGCCCGAAGGTCGACGCCGGAGCCTGCCAGGTTGCGTCGCGCATACGACAACGCCTCCTCGGCCAGCTCGACGGCGAACACCTCGGCCTGCGGCTGCTCGTCGACCAGCGCCTTCGCGATCGCCCCGGAGCCCGTGCAAAGGTCGACCGCGATCGGCCGCTCGACCCCGGCGGCATGCCGCGCGGCGATCTGCGCGATCGCCCAGCCGGCCAGCAACTCGGTTTCGGGGCGCGGGACGAAGACGCCCGGGCCGACCTCGAGCTCGACGTAGCGAAAGGCCGCGGTCCCGAGCAGATACTGCAGCGGTTCGCGGCGAGCGCGGCGAGCGAGCAGGTCACCGAACGCATCGGTCTGCTCGGTCGCCAGATCAGCACCAGTGTCAATCGTCAGGTGCGGCACGCCCAGCACGTGGGCGAGCAGCAGACGAGCGTCGAGCTCAGGCGACGGGACGCCCGCGGAGGCGAGCGTCGCGGTCGCTTCGCCGAGGAGCCCCCGGGCGATCATGACCGCCCGGTATCCGCCATGCGTTCGGCCTCGTCGGCGCTGACGCAGCTCGCGATCACGTCGTCCAAGGCGCCGTCGATGACGGCGTCGAGGTTGTAGGCCTTGTATCCGACGCGATGGTCGGAGATCCGGTTTTCCGGGAAGTTGTACGTGCGGATCCGCTCCGACCGGTCGACCGTACGCACCTGGGACCGGCGCCGTTCGGCGGCCTCCGCGTCGGCCGCCTCCTGGGCTATCGCGAGTAGCCGGGAGCGCAGGATCCGCAAGGCCTGCTCGCGGTTTTGCAGCTGGCTCTTCTCGTTTTGACAGCTGACGACGATGCCGGTCGGAAGGTGCGTGATCCGGACGGCGGAGTCGGTGGTGTTGACGCTCTGCCCGCCCGGACCCGACGAGCGGAAGACGTCGATGCGCAGGTCGGAGTCGTTGATCTCGACGTCGATCGGCTCCGCCTCGGGCAGCACGAGCACACCGGCCGCCGACGTGTGGATGCGGCCCTGCGACTCGGTCACCGGCACCCGCTGAACCCGGTGCACGCCGCCCTCGTACTTGAGCAGCGCGTACGGCGCCTCGCCCGGCTCGGACGCGCCCTTCGCCTGGACCGCCATGGTGATCGACCGATAGCCGCCGAGGTCGGATTCGGTGACGTCGAGGACCTCGGTGCGCCAGCCTCGGCGCTCGGCGTAGCGGGTATACATCCGGGCGAGATCGGCCGCGAACAGCGCCGACTCCTCTCCCCCGGCGCCGGCGTTGACCTCGAGGATCACGTCGCGGTCGTCGGAGGGATCGCGGGGCAGCAGAAGCCGTCGCAGCCGCTCCTCGAGCTCGGCCCGGGTGGCGTCGAGGCTCTCGGCCTCGACACCGAAGGAGGGGTCTTCGGCGGCCAGCTCACGGGCGGCCGCCGCGTCGTCACCGGCCCGCCGCCAGGCGCGATAGGTCTCGACGACCGAGCGGACGCGCGCATAGCGCTGCCCGACCCGCTTCGCGCGCTGAGGATCGGAGTGCAAGGCAGGGTCGGCCAGCTCGCGCTCGAGCTCCGCGTGCTCGGCGACCCACGATTCGACCGCCTCGAACATCACGCCACCTCCTCCTGACAAGTCTCCGCGTACGCACGACGACGGCGCCGTCCCAGGTCGATGCCTGGGCGGCGCCGTGCGCGGGAGCTACTTGCCGGACTTGGCCTTGGCGTAGCGCTTCTCGAAGCGGGCGACCCGACCACCGGTGTCGAGAATCTTCTGCTTGCCGGTGTAGAACGGGTGGCAGTTGGAGCACACCTCGGCGTGCAAGACGCCGTTGGCGGCGGTGCTCCGGGTGGTGAACGTGTTGCCGCAGCTGCACGTCACCTCGGTGACCCCGTAGGCGGGGTGGATGTCCTTTTTCATGATGTCCTCTCGCGTGCGGCCGCCGGGTCGCCCGGCACGGGCGTGAACCGGAACCGTCGGTGTGCAAGTGTGCCATCGGCGGGATTGTCAACGCCAATTGGTCGGCATTCATTCCCTGCCTACAGCAGCTCCTCGATGTCGTCGGCGATGTCCTCCGGCACCGTGTTGGGTGCGTAGCGCGCCACCGGCTGGCCGGACCGGTCCACCAGGAACTTCGTGAAGTTCCACTTGATCCGGCCGCCGAGGAGTCCCCGCTGCTCGGACTTGAGCCACTCGAACAGTGGATGCGTGTCGTCGCCGTTGACGTCGATCTTGGCGAACATCGGAAACGTCACGTCGTAGGTCAGAGAACAGAACTCCTGGATCTCGGCCTCGTCGCCCGGCTCCTGGTGACCGAACTGGTCGCAGGGGAAGCCGAGCACGACGAGCCCGTCGTCGGCACGCTCGCGGTAGAGCTTCTCGAGCCCGGCGTACTGCGGGGTGAAACCGCACTTCGACGCGACGTTGACGACGAGGAGCACTTTGCCTTCGTAGGTCGACAGCGCCTGCTCCTCGCCATCGATCGTCGTCGCGGCGAAGTCGAACGCGGTCGTCATCAGCCGTCGTCGCGCCGGCCGTTCGGCGCTGTCGGGGTCGTCTTTTGGACTTCCATGAGGAACTCGACGTTGGTCTTGGTCTGCTTCAGCTTGTTGAGCAGCAGCTCCAAGGCCTGCTGACCGTCGAGGGCCGAGAGCACCCGGCGCAGCTTCCACACGATGGCAAGCTCGTCGCGCGACATCAGGAACTCCTCGCGGCGAGTGCCGGACGCGTCGACGTCGATCGCCGGGAAGATGCGCTTGTCGGCGAACTCGCGCCGCAGCCGCACCTCCATGTTGCCGGTGCCCTTGAACTCCTCGAAGATGACCTCGTCCATCTTGGAGCCGGTCTCGATCAGGCCGGTGGCGAGGATGGTCAGCGAGCCGCCGTCCTCGATGTTGCGAGCGGCGCCGAAGAACCTCTTCGGCGGGTAGAGCGCGGACGAGTCGACACCGCCGGACATGATCCGGCCGCTGGCCGGCGCGGCCAGGTTGTAGGCCCGGCCCAGTCGCGTGATCGAGTCGAGCAGCACGACAACGTCGTGACCGAGCTCGACGAGCCGCTTGGCCCGCTCGATGGCCAGCTCCGACACAGTCGTGTGGTCGTCGGCCGGCCGGTCGAAGGTCGAGGCGATGACCTCGCCCTTGACCGCCCGCTGCATGTCGGTGACCTCTTCCGGCCGCTCGTCGACGAGGACGACCATGAGGTGGCACTCGGGGTTGTTGGTCGTGATGGCGTTGGCGATCGCCTGCAGGATCAGGGTCTTGCCGGCCTTGGACGGCGAGATGATCAGGCCACGCTGGCCCTTGCCGATCGGCGCGACGATGTCGATGATCCGGGTCGTCATCTGCTCCGGATCGGTCTCGAGCCGCAACCGCTCCTGGGGGTAGAGCGGAGTCAGCTTGGAGAACTCGACGCGCTGCTTGGCCGCCTCGATGTCCATGCCGTTGATGGAGTCGACCCGCACCAGCGGGTTGAACTTCTCGCGCCGCTCGCCTTCGCGGGGCTGCCGCACCTGGCCGGTGACAGCGTCGCCCTTGCGCAGGCCGTATTTGCGCACCATCGACAGCGAGACGTAGACGTCGCCCGGACCCGGCAGGTAGCCGCTCGTGCGGACGAAGGCGTAGTTGTCGAGAACGTCGAGGATGCCGGCGACCGGCAGGAGGACGTCGTCTTCGGTGATCTGCGGCTCGGCATCCGGTCGGCTGCGGTTGCGGTCGCGCCCACGGCGCCGCCGCCGACGGCTGCCGCCGTGGTCGTCGCCGCCACCGCCTTGGCCGCCGCCGCCCTGGCCGCCGCCACCGCCGCCGCCTTGGCGCTGCTGACGGTTTGGCTGCTTGCCGGACTGGCCCTGGCGCTCAGAGCGCTGGGTGTCGGACGTGGATTCCTTGGCGCTGTTGTCGTCGGCGTCACCGCCCTCGGACTGAGCCTTGGCGTCGCTCGACTCCGCCTCGAAAAGGGCGGGAGCGTCGTCCTTCGACGACTGCGACGTGGCGTCCGGCTTCTTCTTGTTGTTGGAGCTGTCGGTCTTGGTGGACTCGGCGGCCGTGGCGCCAGCCGACTCGGAAGAATCAGAGATGGTGCCCCCCTGGGCAGCCTGGATCGCTTCGATCAGCTGGCCCTTACGCATCCGGCCGGCGCCCTTGATGCCGAGGCCGCTCGCAATTTGCTGCAGCTCGGCAAGCACCTTGCCGGACAGTCCCCCGCCGCTCTTTCGGCGAGACGCCGCCGAACCCGCTTCTGCGGTCGCGGCGCCGGAGTCACCGGCGACAGGAGTGAGTGTGTTGGATTCTGTCACGTGAGGTCCTTCCCACGTCGGGGAGCCGAACGGCTCACCCTTGTTCAATGCGGCCTGGGTCTTCCAGGATCCGCGCAAGCCCGCCCAGTGCATCCGGCATGGGGGGCGGTGCTCCCTTCGTACAGCTCCGAGCCGACATTCGCGACGCTCGCGAGTAAAACTCGAGAGCCAGGAGTGTGACCACGCACACCCGAGGACGGCTCGGATCGTGGTGATGGAAGCGACGACCGCGGTGGCCCCGTCGCAGCGACGATGGTCTCTGCGGGTCGTGCTCGATGAGCCTAGCATCCCGGGGCCCGCGTGTCGTTACAGAGGCGCCAACACCCACGTGACGTAGTTCATTCCCGCAGGTGGGCACCGCGAGCGTCGACACCCGGGGCCAGGCAGCGCCAACCATCCGGCGTCCGGCCCCGGACCGCCTCGGGATCGGCGTCCGCGGGCAACAGGGCCACTACCGTCGGTCCGGCGCCGGAGATGATCGCCGCGATGCCGTCGGCGCGAAGCCGTTGGACCAAGGAGTACGAGTCGGGCATCGCGGGCGCCCGGTACGTCTGATGCAGCCGGTCGTCGGTCGCGGCCAGCAGCACGTCGGGCCGGGCGTATGACGTCAACGCCGCGACGAGCAGTGCGGCGCGCCCGGCGTTGCGGGCCGCGTCGGCATGTGGCACCAGCTCCGGGAGCAGACCTCGGGCGGCTTCCGTCGACACCGAATGCGGCGGGACCATCGCGACCACGCGGACGTCGGGCGACACAGTCAGTGCCCGGGCCCCGTCGCCGTCGGCCCAGGCGACCGTGAGGCCGCCGAGCAGACACGCGGCCACGTTGTCAGGATGTCCCTCGAGCTCGGCGGCCAGACGCAGCGCCGCCGCCTCGTCGAGTCGCTCCGGACCGTCCGACACCAGCGCCCGGGCCGCGACGATCCCGGTGACGATGGCCGCCGCACTCGATCCGAGTCCGCGCCCGTGCGGGATCCGGTTGTGGCACCGAACGACGAGGCCGGCCGGCTGCCCGACCCCGATCGCGTCAAACGCCGCAAGCATCGATCGGACAACCAGGTGGGTCTCGTCGCGGACCACCGACTCCGCCCCCTCGCCGGTCACCTCGACGGCGAGCTCGGACCCGGTGACGCGGACCTCGACGCCGTCGTGCCAGCTCAGGGCGAGCCCGAGGGCGTCGAACCCCGGACCCAGATTGGCGCTGGTCGCGGGGGCCCGAACGGCGATGGTGGTGTCGACGAACTCGCGGCTTGCCACGGCCGACCAGCCTAGTCCGCGCCGTGTTCGCCAAGATGTGTACGGTCGACATCCCAGGAGGGACAACGGTGCACGACGTCGTACGCCGGCCGGCCGCCGGCGCCCTTTGCCGCGGGGTCGACTGGCCCGACCGGCGGCCCGAGCTCGACCTCGTCACGGTCGACACCGCTGTCGACATGCCGACGCCGCTCCTCCACGGCCGGCTGGGGCTACGCACGGTGGCGGCCGGACCATTCTGCCTCGGAGCGACCCGCACCGTCGGCGGTCGGATCGCCCACGTCCCATGTCCGCGCCAGGCACGCGCCGTTTCGGGCCGACAATGCGAGGAGTGCGCCGCCAAGGACGAGTTCCGATTTGCGCACCATGTGCATCTCGGCGGCTACGTACCGGACGCCCTCGCCCGCTATCTCGCGCAGCCGCACTGGGTCTACATCGCGACGTTCGCCGACGCCACGAGCAAGGTGGGCACCGCATCGGGGCCGAGGAAGGCGTCCCGCCTCGATGAGCAGGGCGCGGTTCGGGCGACCTACGTCGCGTACACCCCGGATGGTCGGACCGCCCGCGTGTTCGAGGACGCGATCACCGAACGTGCCGGGATCGCGCAAACCAAGCGCCGCATCACCAAGGCGACCGCGTTGGAGCGCCCGGCAACGTCGGAGGCGCTCACCGCCGAGCATCGGGATGCCGTCGAGCAGGCGACCGAGGTGCTGGCGTCGCAGTCGGACGATCCGGGCGTCGAGCTCCACCGAGAGCCCTGGGAGCCGCCGGCCGCGATGATCGGGTTCTTCGCCGACGTACCGATCGGCGGCTGGCTGCCGTACCCGCACAACCTTGTCGGCGGCGACCACGGCTTCCACATCGACGCGGTCGCCGGATCGACCGTCCTGGCCCGAATCCGCGAGCACGACGACGTGCGGTATGTCGTCGACCTCGGCGCTCTCGCGGGATGCCGCATCGCGCTGGGCGCATACGCCTCGCCCGACACGCCGGTCCAGATGAGCCTCTTCTAGCGCCGCGTCAGACCGACTGTTGCGACACCGCCTCGAGCGCGGCAGCCGCCTTCGCCTGGCGGTCTAGACGCTCGCGACGGGCCAAGATCAGCGCGGTCGGGACGGCGGCCAGGCTGAGCCAGAAGGCCCACCAGAACGTGGTTTGGAAGGCGTCCGCGACCGGCCCGGCGTATGGGCCGAGGTCACTGCTGGCGCCGACGACCTCGGCCTCCGATTCGCCGGGTATCGCGGCCGCGATCTCGACGTTGAGGATGACGGCCAGCACGGCCGCGCCGATCGAGCCGCCGACCCGCTGCGTGATATTCAGGCCGCTGGTCGCGCGCGGCACGTTCTCCGGCCGCATCGCCGCATACGCCGCGGCGATCGCCGGCATCATGCTGCCACCGAGTCCGAAGCCTCGGAAGGCGAGCGCCGCCATGACGAGCGGGTACGGCGTGTCCGCGTCGAGCTGGGTGAGGAAGAACGTACCGGTCGCCAGGAAGGACACCCCCACGATGACCACCGGCCCACCGCCGAATCGGTCGGTGAGCGGACCGATGAGCGGCATCGTGGCGGCCGACGCCACGCCTTGTGGGATCAGCAACAGGCCGGTGGTCAGCGCGCCCTCTCCGCGCAAGACCTGGAAATAGAGCGGGAGCACCAGCAGGGAGCCGAACAACGCGACACCGAGCAGGAACGTCGTCGCAGTCGCCGCCGCCAGCCGGACACCGGCGAAGAGCCGGACGTCGATGAGCGGGTCGTCGACGCGTCGAGCGTGCAGGACGAATGCGGCGAGCAGGACACCACCGGCCGTCAGCGGGCCGTAGACGATCGGAGCCCCCAGCCCGCCATGGCTCGGGATCTCGCTCAGCCCGAACGTCAGCGACGCGATTCCCGGCGATGCGAGGAGGAGGCCGAGCCAGTCCAACCGGTGGACGGCCTGCGTTCGAACCGGTGGCAGCAGACGCCAGGCCAGTGCCAAGCCGAGCAGCCCGACGGGCACGTTCATGAAGAAGACCCAGGGCCAGCCGACATGCTCCACGAAGAGGCCGCCGAGCACCGGCCCGAACACGGGGCCGAGCAGCATCGGGACACCGATCACGCTCATCGCCCGTCCGACCCGATCCGGGCCGACCGTGCGGGCCAGGATGATCATGCCCAGCGGCATGATCATTCCGCCGGCCAGGCCCTGGAGTACGCGGAAGGCGATCAGGGACTCCAGCGACCACGCCTGGCCACACAGCAGGGAGGCCGCCACGAAGGTCGAGCCGGTGGTCATCCAGAGCCGGCGAACGCCAAACCGCTCGGCCGCCCAGCCGGTCAGGGGAATCACCGACGCGAGGGCCAAGAGGTACGCGGTGACCACCCACTGCACCTGGTCGATGGGCGCGCTGAACTCCTCGCCCAGCGACTCGAGCGCGACATTGACGCTGGTCGTCGACAAGATGGACATGATCGCGCCGACCACGACGACGATCGCGACCGCCCAGGTCCGCCGGTCGAAGCCGGCCACCCCGTCGAGGCGCCGCCCCACCGCCTCTCGGATCCGGCCGCTCACAGTTGCTCGATAAGCTCGGCCATGCCGCGCAGCAAGCCCTCGGAGTGTGCTCGCTCCGCGTCGGTCAGCGACTCGAAGAAGTCTCGCCGCTTCGCCGACACGGTCGCTCGCTTCTTCGCCAGCAGCTCCCTCCCGCGTGGCGTCAGCGACACGGTGACGACGCGGCGATCCGTCACGGATGCCTCTCGCCGGACGACGCCGGCGCGCTCGAGCTGACCGAGCATCCGGGTCGCGGTCGGCGGCGCGACTCCGGCGGCCAGAGCGACCTCACCGACCGGAAGGCTCGGCTGGTGGTGCAACGCGGTCAGCAGGTTGTGCTGCGACAGGGTGAGCTCGCCCTCGCGCTCCCGGGCCGCCGCTCGCCCGCGGGCCCGCCGGATCGCGGCGAAGAAGTCGTCCCACGCCGCCTCGAATCCGGTCAACGTTGCGGTGGCAGGTTCGGTGCGCATGGATCCACGCTAACAAATCGTTAGCTAGCTACGGATCTGGCGGCGGACGCGGGCTCCGACCCCAGGAGTTGGCGCGAAAACGCACCAACTCCGGGTGAAAGCTGCAGTTTGCGCCAACACTCGGTGTGGCGGAGGCGGTGCGGCCGGGCTCACCCCGAGAGGCCGGCTGCCGCGGCGACTGCGTCGGCATCGGCGTCGACGACGAGTGGCTCGATGCCGCCGAGCCCGTCGAGCGCGGTCGCGGTGTCCTTGAGGCCGTGCCCGGTGAGCGTCACGGCGATCCGCGAGCCTGCCGGGACGCCGCCCCGCGCGGCGGTCGCGAGCAGTCCCGCGACGCCGGTCGCCGATGCCGGCTCGACGAAGACACCGTCGTGTCGGGCGATGTCTCGCTGGGCGCGCAGGATGTCGGCGTCGATCACCGGCTCGAACCGCCCCCCGGACTCGTCACGGGCGGCGACGGCGAGCCGCCACGACGCCGGGTTGCCGATCCGAATCGCCGAGGCCGCCGTCTGCGGATGCGGCACGGGGACCCCTTCGACGAGCGGCGCCGCCCCGGACGCCTGGAAGCCCCACATGACCGGCTTGACGCCGCTGCGGCCGGCCTCGGCGTACTCGCGATATCCCTTCCAGTACGCGGATATGTTGCCCGCGTTGCCGACCGGCAGTGCATGAATGTCGGGAGCCTCGCCGAGCTCGTCGACGATCTCGAACGCGGCCGTCTTCTGACCCTCGAGGCGCACCGGGTTGACCGAGTTGAGCAGCGCCACCGGATAGTGCTCGGCGAGCTCGCGGGCCAGCACGAGACAGGCGTCGAAACCCGTTCGCACCCGGACCACTGTGGCTCCGTGCACCAGCGCCTGCGCCAGCTTGCCGGCGGCGATGCTGCCCTCGGGGACGAGCACGATCGCCGTCATGCCGGCGCGCGCCGCATATGCCGCCATCGACGCCGACGTATTGCCGGTCGACGCGCAGACGCAGGCCTCGGCCCCCTCAGCGAGTGCGGCCGACAGGGCGACCGCCATGCCGCGGTCCTTGAACGACCCGGTGGGGTTGGCGCCCTCGACCTTCAGCCACACCCGCGCGCCGGTGCGCTCGGACAGCCAGGCCGACTCGAGCAGCGGCGTGCCGCCCTCGGCCAGGGATACGACCGGTGCTTCGGGTCCGATCGGGAGCCACTCGCGATATTCCTCGACCACGCCACGCCAGCTCATCGCCGCGTACCCCTCACTCGCCTTCGGCCTCGACCCGCATCACCGAGGTCACGGCGTGCACCATCGACATCTCGCGCAGGCGGGCAACGGTCGCCGACAGGGCGGCGTCGGTCGCCCGATGCGTCACGATGACCAACTCGGCGTCGTCGCCGCGACCCTCCTGGCGAACGGTCTGGATCGACACGCCGTGGGTCGCGAACTCGGTCGCCACGGTCGCCAGCACGCCGGCTCGGTCGTCGACGTCGATCGCCACGTGGTAACGGGTCTCGGTCTCTCCCATCGGCAGCACTTCGCACTGCGCGTGGGTCGACTCGCCGACGCCGGTGACGCCTTCGAGTCGGTTGCGGGCCACCGTGACGAGGTCGCCGAGCACCGCTGACGCGGTCGGCGCGCCACCCGCACCGGGTCCGTAGAACATCAGCTGACCGGCGGCCAGGCTCTCGACGAAGACGGCGTTGTACGCCTCGCGCACGCTGGCCAACGGGTGCGTGTCCGGAATCATCGCCGGGTGTACGCGCACCGAGACGGCCGGGCCGCTGTCCGTCGCGCGCAGGTCGCAGATCGCCAGAGCCTTGACGACACACCCCATCTCGGCGGCCGACGCGACGTCGCGCGCGGTGATCTCGGTGATCCCCTCGCGATAGACGTCGGCGGCCGTGACTCGAGTGTGAAACGCCAACCCAGCAAGGATCGCGGCCTTCGCTGCAGCATCGAATCCCTCGACGTCGGCGGTCGGATCGGCCTCGGCATAGCCCAACTCCTGGGCCTCCTCCAACGCCTCGGTGAAGCCGGCGCCGCTGGACGTCATCTTGTCGAGGATGTAGTTGGTCGTGCCGTTGACGATGCCAATGACCCGCTGCACCCGGTCACCGGCCAGCGACTCGCGCAACGGTCGCAGGATCGGGATCGCACCGGCGACCGCCGCCTCGAAGTAGAGGTCGCGTCCGGCCTTGTCGGCGGCGGCGAAAAGTGTCTCGCTGTCCTCGGCGAGCAGCGCCTTGTTGGCCGTCACGACCGACGACCCGCTGTCGAGGGCGGCGAGGATCAGGCTCCGCGCCGGTTCGATGCCGCCGATCACCTCGATGACGAGGTCGACGTCGTCGCGCGTAGCGAGTCCGTGCGCATCGGTGGTGAGCAGGGCCGGGTCGAGCTCGACCTCGCGGGCCCGCCCGGGCCGGCGCACTGCTACGCCGGCAAGCTCCAATCGGGCTCCGGCCCGGGCAGCGAGCTCGTCGCCCTCGGCGCGAAGGATCCGGACCACCTCGGTCCCGACGTTGCCGCAGCCGAGCAGCCCGACTCGCAGCGTGGGCCGGCCGCTCACACGCCCACGTCCAGTCGGAGCAGGTCGTCCTCGGTCTCGCGGCGCACGACGATCCGGGCCGCGCCGCCTCGTACGGCGACGACTCCGGGCCGAGGAACGTGGTTGTAGTTGTGCGCGAGCGACCGACAGTAGGCGCCGGTGCCGGGCACGGCGAGGAGGTCACCCGGCGCGATGTCGCTCGGCACGAACTCGTCCTTGACGATGATGTCGCCGGACTCGCAGTGCTTGCCGACCACGCGACCCAGTACGGGTGGCGCGTCGGACCGTCTCGAGGCGAGGGTGCACGAGTAGTCGGCGTTGTAGAGCGCCGTCCGCAGGTTGTCGGTCATGCCACCGTCGACCGCGACGTACGTCCGGACCGCGCCGCCGTCCAGCGGCACTCGCTTGACCGTGCCGACCTCGTAGAGCGTATGCATCGCGGGCCCTGCAATCGCGCGGCCCGGCTCGACCGACAGCTGCGGCACGTCGACGCCGAGCGCCTTGCACTCGTGCTGGACGATGCCCAGGAGGCCCTCGGCGAGCTCGGTCGGCGTCGAGGGCGTGTCCTGCGTCGTGTAGGCGATGCCGAAACCGCCGCCGAGTCCGAGCTCGGGCAGCACCTCGCCGAGCTCGTCGCGGATCTGCGCGTGCAGGGCAAGCACTCGCCGCGCGGCGACCTCGAACCCGGACGTGTCGAAGACCTGCGACCCGATATGGGAGTGCAGGCCCACCAGCTCGATGCCGGGCGCGTCGAGGATGCGGCGCACCGCCCCGATCGCGTCGCCCTCGGCGATCGAGAAGCCGAACTTCTGGTCGTCATGTGCGGTCGCGATGTATTCGTGGGTGTGCGCCTCGACACCTGCTGTGACCCGGACCATTACACGCGCGGAACGATCGAGTTCAGAGGTCAGCTCGACCAGCCGATCGATCTCGTCGAACGAGTCGACGATCAGCCGGCCGACCCCGACGTCGATCGCCCGCTCCAGCTCGGCGCGGCTCTTGTTGTTGCCATGAAATCCGATCTGCTCCGGTGGCACGCCGGCCGCGAGCGCCACGGCTAGCTCGCCGCCGGTGCACACGTCGAGCCGAAGCCCTTCCTCCGTCACCCAGCGCAACACCGCCGTACAGAGGAAGGCCTTGCCGGCGTAGTAGACGTCGACGCCTTCAAACGCGGTACGGAACGCCCGGGCCCGCGTGCGAAAGTCGTCCTCGTCGAGCACGTACGTCGGCGTGCCGAACTCCCTGGCGAGGTCGGTGACGCGTACGCCGCCGACCTCGAGCACACCGTCGTCGGACCGACCCGACGTCAGCGACCACAGCTCGGGAACGAGGGCATTGACGTCATGGGGCGCTTCGAGCCAGGCCGGGCCGCGATGGCCGACCTGCCCGTGCAGGGCTCCCGCTTCGTGCGTACGCATGCCGCGACGCCTACATCCGCTCCGGCGCCGTCACGCCGAGCAGACCGAGACCGTTGGCGATGACCTGCCGCGTCGCCGCGACGAGTAGCAGCCGGGCCCGATGCAGCGGCGTCGGCTCCTCGTCGCCCATCGGCAACACCCGGCACTCGTCGTAGAACTTGTGGAACGACGCCGCCGTGTCCTCGAGGTAGCGGGCGATCCGGTGCGGCTCTCGCAGCTCCGCCGCATGGGTCACAACCCTCGGGAAGTCCGCCAGCGCCCGCAGCAAGTCGCCCTCTCGTGGGTTGTCGAGCAGGGCCGGATCGAAGTCGTCGCCGGCCGCAGCCAGACCGAGATCGGCGGCGTTGCGCAGGATCGAGGCGAGCCGGGCATGCGCGTACTGGACGTAGAAGACCGGGTTGTCCTGCGTCTGCCGAGCCCACAGGTCCAGATCGAGATCGATCGTGGCGTCCATCGAATAACGCACGAGCGCGTAGCGACCGGCGTCGTTGCCGACGGCATCGACGAGGTCCTGCATCCGTAGGACGGTGCCGGCCCGCTTGGACATGCGCATCGGCTGTCCGTCACGGACCAGGTTGACCATCTGGCCGATCAGGATCTCGAGGTTGACGTGCGGTTCGTCGCCGAACGCGGCGCACATCGCCATCATCCGGCCCACGTATCCGTGGTGGTCGGCGCCGAGCAGGATCACGCACCGGTCGAAGCCGCGCTCTCGCTTGTTGAGGTAATAGGCCAAGTCACCGGCGAGGTAGGAGGCCACACCGTTGGACCGGATGATCACGCGGTCCTTGTCGTCGTCGTAGTCGGTGGTGCGCAACCACAGCGCGCCGTCCTTCTGGTAGGTCTGGCCCAACTCGGTAAGCCGCTCGATCGCGTGCTGCACCGCGCCCGAATGGTGCACCGACGCCTCGTGGAAGTAGACGTCGAAGTCGACGCCGAAGTCGTGCAGGCTCTGCTTCACCTCGTCGAACATCAGCGCCACGCCCTCGCGCCGGAAGACCTCCTGGGCGTCGGCCTCGTCGAGCGACAACACATCGGGGTTGGCCTCGACGACCCGGCTCGCCACCTCGTCGACATAGCCGCCGTGATAGCCGTCCTCGGCCACGTCTTCGCCGCGGGCCCGGGCCAGCAGCGACAGGGCGAACCGGTCGACCTGGGCTCCGTGGTCGTTGAAGTAGTACTCCCGGGTCACCTCGGCGCCGACGGTCTCGAAGATCCGGGCCAGGCTGTCGCCCACGGCGGCCCAGCGCGTCGAGGCCAGTGTCACCGGCCCCGTCGGATTGGCCGAGACGAACTCCAGATTGACCTTGACCCCGGCCAGGGCATCGCTGCCGCCGTACGCGGCGCCGGCCGCGACGACGTCGGCCGCCAGCGCACCCTGCGCCCCGGCGTCGATCCGGATGTTCAGAAAACCCGGCCCGGCGACATCGGCCGCGGCCACTCCCGGCGTCGCGGCGAGCCGAACCGCGAGCAGCTCGGCGATCTCCCGCGGCGGGCGACCGGCCTGCTTGGCGAGCTGCATCGCCACGTTGGTGGCGTAGTCGCCGTGTTCCTTCACCTTCGGACGCTCGATCCGCACACTGGCGGGCACGCCGTCGGACAGAGTCAGGTCGCCGTCGGCCACCGCGGCGGACAGCGCGGCGACTACAGCGTCGGAGAGCTGGTCGGGTGTCACCGCACAAGCGTATCCACGCGCGTTCGCCCGCCGGTCAGCCGCGCATACGTCGAGACGAGACGATGGACGCGACCGGCGGACCGGGATTGGATGAGGCCATGATCGGTCTACTTCATCCCGGCGACATGGGTTCGATGGTCGGCGCCCGGCTTCGCGAGGCCGGACACCCGGTCGGTTGGGCCTCGGATGGACGGAGCCCGGCGACGAAGGAGCGTGCCGAGGAGGGCGGCCTCGCCGACCTCGGGACGGTGGCAGACCTCGTCGCCGCGAGCGACGTCGTGCTGTCGATCTGTCCGCCGCATGCGGCCCTCGACGTGGCCCGCCAGGTCGCGACCGGGGGCTACGACGGCGTCTTCGTCGACGCCAACGCGGTCGCTCCGACGACGGCACGAGGCATTGGTGACGTCGTCACGGCGGCCGGCGCGACGTACGTCGACGGCGGCATCGTCGGGTCGCCGCCGGTCGAGGCCGACACCACCCGGCTCTATCTCTCCGGCCCACACGCCGACGCGGTTGCCGCACTCTTCGCCGACACCGTGGTCGAGGCCGTCGTCGTCGATGACCGGATCGGGTCGGCGTCAGCGGTCAAGATGACCTACGCCGCGTGGACAAAAGGCACGCAGGCGATGCTGCTCGCGATCGACGCCGTTGCACGGCACGAGGGGGTCGACGCCGTGCTCCGTCGTGAGTGGGCCCGATCGCTGCCAGACCTCGACGAGCGAGTGACTCGGGCGACGGCGGCTGCCGACCGGAAGGGCTGGCGCTGGGTCGGCGAGATGGAGGAGATCGCCAAGACGTTCGGCGCCGCAGGCGCGCCGTCGGGATTTCACGAGGCGGCCGCAGAGGTCTACCGACGCGGCTCGCATACAGATAACGACGATTGACGATCGTCTGCGGCGCGCCTACGTTGAAAGTCCGGGCGAGAGAAATCCGCCCCCGCCGAGGTGAGATTTCCGTTCTCCGGCACCGTCCCTAGTGCATTAGGTGGCGCGGCGGCGCTTCCCCCATCGACCCTGGGGCGGAGGCGAGGCTCCTGGACTCGAACAAAGCCACACCAACATCGCAACTACTTACCTTCGAGTCTCTTCGAGAGGAGTACGACCATGCCAGGAAATAAGGCAGTCATCTACAGAGGACCGGGCAAGGTCGAGGTCGAGGCGACCGACTATCCAACGTTCGAGCTCAAGGACGGCCCTGGGGTCAATCCCGCGAACGTCGGGCGCCAACTTCCGCACGCCGCGATCCTCAGGACGGTCGCGACCAATATCTGCGGCAGCGACCAGCACATGGTTCGCGGTCGGACGACAGCACCCGAGGGGCTTCCCCTCGGACACGAGATCACCGGGGAGGTCGTCGAGACCGGACCCGATGTCGAGTTCATCAAGGTCGGCGACATCGTCTCGGTGCCGTTCAACATCGCCTGCGGGCGGTGCCGCAACTGTAAGGAGGGCAAGACCGGCGTCTGCCTGAACGTCAACCCGGACCGACCCGGATCGGCGTACGGCTACGTCGACATGGGCGGTTGGGTCGGCGGCCAGGCCGAGTACGCCCTCGTGCCCTACGCGGACTGGAACCTGTTGAAGTTCCCCGACAAGGACAAGGCCATGGAGAAGATCCGTGACCTCGCCATGCTGTCGGACATCTTCCCGACCGGGTTCCACGGTGCGTACACCGCCGGGGTAGGCCCGGGTTCATCGGTCTACATCGCAGGCGCCGGGCCGGTCGGCCTCGCGGCCGCGACGTCGGCACAACTGCTGGGTGCCGCCGTCGTCATCGTGGCCGACCTCCAGAAGGAACGCCTCGACCAGGCCCGGTCGTTCGGCTGCGAGACCGTCGACGTGTCGCAGGGTGATCCCGCCGGCCAGATCGAGCAGATCCTCGGTGAGCCCGAGGTCGACTGCGCGGTCGACGCCGTCGGTTTCGAGGCTCGCGGCCACGGCGACGAGGCACAGGTCGAACGTCCGGCGACGGTGCTCAACACCGTCATGACCGTCACTCGAGCCGGCGGCTCCGTCGGCATCCCGGGCCTCTATGTGACCGGCGACCCGGGTGCCTCCGACGACGCGGCCAAGGAGGGATCGCTGTCGATCCGGCTCGGCCTCGGCTGGGCCAAGTCGCATTCGTTCACGACCGGGCAGTGCCCCGTCATGCGCTACAACCGGCAGCTCATGAACGCGATCCTGCACGACCGGACGCAGATCGCGAAGAACGTCAATGCGACCGTGATCCCGCTGGACCGCGCACCGGACGGATATGCGGAGTTCGACAAGGGCGCACCTCGTAAGTACGTCATAGATCCGCACGGTTTGATCGGATAGCGACGGTCGTTCCGTCACCTGGTGGGGCCGGATCGGGTCCGGCCCCACCGGCATGTCCAGCGCCGGAGTAAGGCCGCGGCGAAATAAAATGGTGAGCGTCCACACCGTTGCGGACCATCCGTTTCCGCGTCGGCGAAGGTGGTGGCTCAGATGAGCTTCGACGAACGCCTCGACCTCGAGTTCGCCTACACCAGTTATGCCAACTCGTGCCGCGACCTCTACTCCCTCGATTACCGCTGCCGCAGACCGGTCGGCCATGACGGCGTCCACGCGGCCGGATTCGGCACTCACCGGGTCCGCTGGACGCTCCATCCGCAGCACGGCCCCGATGCTCCCCCGCACTCCTGATGCGTGACGCGTCGGCGGCGGATGTCAGAGTGACGCCATGCAGCCTTGGTATGCCTCCGAGTTCGTCGGACACGTCGACCACCTGACCATCAGCAGCGAACTGCTACGCGACAACCCCCTCGGCGATCCACATGAGCGGCCGCTGTCGGTCTACACCCCACCCGGCTACGCCGACGAGACCGAGCGGCGCTACCCGACCGTCTACGTGATCCAGGGATACACCGGATTCGTGACCAGTTGGTTCAATCCGCGAGCGTTTTGGCCGTCGTTCCCCGAGGAGGCGGACGGGGTCTTCGCGCGTGGTGAGGCGCCGCCCGCGATCGTGGTGTACGTCGACGCGTGGACGGTCTACGGCGGCAGCCAGTTCGTCGACTCCCCCGGCACCGGCAAGTACCACTCGTACCTCTGCGACGAGGTCGTGCCCTACGTCGACTCCCGCTACCGGACCCTGAACGCGCCGGAACACCGTGGCATCGCCGGCAAGTCCAGCGGCGGCTTCGGAGCCATGATTACGCCGATGCTACGGCCCGACCTGTTCGGCGGCCTCGCGACACACGCCGGCGACGCGCTCTACGAGGCCTGCTACATCCCGGAGTTTCCGAAGGTCGTCCGATTCTTGCGCGACTACGACGGCGACATCATGCGTTGGTGGGCCGCGTTCCAGGACGGGGCGTACGCCGACGAACCCGACGCCGACCTGGTGGCAGCGATGATCCTCGGCGTATCCGCGTGCTTCTCGGCCCGTGACGACGGCACACCGGAGCTGCCGTTCGACCCCCGGACCGGCGTCCTCGTGCCAGAGGCGTGGCAGCGCTGGCTGGACTGGGACCCGGTCCGGATGGCACCCAACTACGCGGACGCTCTGCGGTCGCAGCGAGCGATCTGGATCGACGCCGGCACCAAGGACGAGTGGTACCTCGACCTCGGCGCCGAGGCGTTTCGCGACGCAATCCGCGAGCTCGGCGTGGCCGACGACGTCGTCCATTTCGAGCACGTCGAGGCGGCGACCCACGGCACGATCAACCGGCAGTACGCCAAGGCGCTGGCGTGGCTCGCGACGAGGCTCAGTCCGAAGGCCTAGACAGCGGCGTCGAGTCGCTGCCGCTGGTCGTCGGTCAGCACGATCGATGCGCCCGCCATCGCCTCGTCGAGCTGATCGACGCTGCTCACCCCGACGATCGGCGTGATCGGCGGCTGGCCGCCGACCAACCAGGCCAGCACGACCTGGTTACGGGTCACTCCGATCTCCTCGGCGACCTCACCCAGCACGGCGAGCCGGCGGGTCGTTCCCGGATGGTCATAGGCCTCCGCGAACGGCCGATCGGGTCGGGCGTAGCTGCCGCGCAGCAGCGGGCTGTAGGCCCACATCCACATGTCCGGGTTGGCCACGACGTAGTCGAGCGCCTCGGCGGTAGCCATGCCGAACCGGTGATCCTGACCCTCGACCGGCGCTAGCGGGCGCGGCTGGACGTACGAGAAACTCAGCTGCATCGCGCTGAACGGCGTCGATCCCGATCCGGCCGCGATCTGGCGGGCCCGCTCGACCCGCCAGGCCGGATGGTTCGACATGCCGAGCCGGATCGCCCGGCCGTCGTCGGCGAGCTCGGCGAAGGTCTCGACGACCTCGTCGAGGACCACCTCGCGGTCTTCGAGATGCGCCCAATAGATATCGACTCGATCGGTCCCGAGGCGGCGCAGGCTCGCCTCGATGCCGGCCCGCACCCGGACGGCCGCGAGCCCTTCGCGCCGGTCCTTCCCAGGCACCGGCTCGGCGCCGGTCTTCGTGCTCAGATAGACCGACTCGCGCCGGCTCGGCTGCCGCGCCAGCCACCGCCCGATGACCGACTCGCTCTGGCCGCCGGCACCCGACGGATCGCTCCAGAAGGCGTAACAATCGGCGGTGTCGACGATCGAGCCGCCGGCGTCGACGAACCGGTCGAGCAGCGTGAACGAGGTAGCCTCGTCGACGCGGGTTCCGAAGTACATCGCGCCCAACGCCAGGTTCAGATCGGTCATGACGGCCCTTCTCGTCGACGACTGACGGCCCACGCTCCCACACCCGTGGCACTGCGCTAGGCTCGCCTGGTCCTGGCCCCCATAGCTCAGGGGATAGAGCACCGGCCTCCGGAGCCGGGTGCGCAGGTTCGAATCCTGCTGGGGGCACGACAGTCGACGAGGAGTTCCATGACGCCGACGCCCGCGGCCGATGTCATCGTCGTCGGCACCGGATCGGCATCAAGGACTCTCTCGACCTGGCGCGCCACGTCGAGATGCGGTCGACCGGCTTCGACCGGCTCGACGACGAGGACCTGTGGGCGCCCGAAGCTCGACGTCGACGCCATCCGGCGACAGATCGTTGCACGCGACCGCGAGGTGGCCAACCCCTTCGGCAAGGACGTCCAGGTCATGGCGATCCACAACGCGCGGCGGTCTCGGACCGATCGACTGATCCGCGTTGCGAAGCCGCACCGGATCCTCGACCCGGCACACGGCCCCTTGATCGGCGTTCGCCTCAACATCCTGTCCCGCAAGACGCTCGGCGGCCTGCAGACCAACCTCGACTCGCAGGTGCTCGACGCCGACGGCGAGCCGATCACCGGGCTGTACGCGGCGGGCGAGGTCGCCGGCTTCGGCGGTGGTGGCGTCCACGGCTACAACGCCCTCGAAGGCACGTTCCTCGGCGGGTGCATCTTCTCCGGCCGCGCCGCCGGTCTCGCGCTCGCTCGCGAGTAGGGTCGACGTCCGGCGCGACGATCGACGGAGGCGGCATGCGGATAGGGCTCGGTCTCGCGGCCCTTGGTCGGCCGGCCTACATCAACCTCGGCCGCGACCCCGATCTGCTCGCCGACCGCACCGTCGACGCGATGCGGTCGGCCACCTGGCGGGTGCTCGACGCCGCGTACGCCGCCGGGGTCCGCTGGGTCGACGCCGCCCGCTCGTACGGTCGGGCCGAGGAGTTTCTCGGCGGGTGGCTCGCCGACCGGGGAGTCGACGACATCACCGTCTCGAGCAAGTGGGGCTACTCCTACGTCGGCGACTGGCGGCTCGACGTCGATGTCCATGAGATCAAGGAGCACTCGCTCGCCCAGTTCACCCGCCAGTGGGCCGAGACGCGTGAGCTGCTGGGCGGGCGGGTGTCGCTCTATCAGGTGCACTCGCTGACGCCGGACAGCCCAGCATTCACCGACCCAGCCCTTCTGGAAGCGCTGGCCGCGATGGGTGCTAGCGGCGTACGGGTGGGGTTTTCGACGTCGGGCCCGAGGCAGGCCGAGGTGGTCGATCGGGCCCTGGCGTTGCGGATGGCGGGACAGCCGGTCTTTACCGCCGTGCAGTCGACCTGGAACGTCCTCGAGCCGTCGGTCGGCCCGGCCCTCGCGCGAGCCCACGACGGCGGAGCCCACGTCCTGGTCAAGGAGACCCTGGCCAACGGACGGCTCGCCGTCGGTCCACCCGATCCACTCGTACGCATCGCCGAGCGGGGCGGCGTCGACCCGTCCTCGGTCGCGATCGCCGTCGTACTCGCGCAGCCCTGGGCCGACACGGTCTTGATCGGACCGTCGAGCGTCGGGCAGCTAGCGGCAAATCTGCTGGCGTCGGACGTCGAGCTCGCCGACGACGACCGGGCCCAGCTCGCGGCGCTCGGCGTCGATCCGGACGGGTACTGGGCCGACCGCGCGGCCCTCGCCTGGCACTAGAGCGGGCGCTGGCGGCGACGCGGCGACAGTCGGACGGGCGGGATGACCGGCGCCGGGATGCGTTCGCCGTCGTGCCCCTCGACGACGCCGAAGCGTTCGCTGTCGGGGTCTTCCCAGTCGGCCCGGGCGGCGGCGATCTCGTCATGGCTTCGGCCGACGAAGTTCCACCACATCACCAGGTCGTCGGTAAACGGCTCGCCACCGAGCAGGATGAGCCGGGCATCCGTGGTCGCTGTCAGCTGTACCTCGCGGCGCCCGATCCCGAGGTACAGCAGCGGCCCGGGAGCAAGCTCGGCACCGGCGACGGCGATCGTGCCGTCGAGGACGAGGACGGCATGCTCGAAGTTCGGCCGCAACGGAATCGACGACGCCGCCCCGGCCGGCACCCGTATCTCGGCGCCGACGAGCCGACTGTAGGTCGTCGCCGGCGACGCGACCGCGCCGAGCTCGCCCATGAACACGGCGGCCCGCAGGTCGCCGTCGGAGTGGATCGGCAGGTCGGTGTGCTGCTCGAAGGCCGGCACGGGATCGGTGCCGGCCGGCAACGCGATCCACAGCTGGAGGCCGTCGAGCAGTGGATTGTCACCGAGGGAAAACTCCGAGTGCGCGATGCCGGACCCGCTGGTCATGAGGTTGAGTTGCCCGGGTCGGATCACGACGTCGTGGCCGAGGCTGTCGCGATGCCGGATCTCGCCGGCCAGAGGCCAGGTCACCGTCTGCAGACCCGTGTGCGGGTGCGGCAACACCTGCATGTCGGCCCGCTGGGGCCCGAACTGGTCGAGGAAGCACCACGCGCCGACCGTCGGCAGCGCCCGCTGCGGCAGGAGTCGATGGACCTGGATCGCTCGGATGCCTCCGAGCGGCACCACCCGCGACTCGTAACGTTCCAATTCCGCGCCGGAGGTCCCCTTGGACTGGCACACCGACTCGACGGGGCGGGACTCGACGTTACTCATCGGTTCGAATCCTCCGGCCACGGCTCCGCAGTAAGCATCACCGACGGGCCGCTGCGGCCCATCAGCACCATCAGCATCCCCCCTCGAGCCGGCCATCCCGGCCGGCTCGTCGGGCGATGTCGTGCGCTTGGGACAGGTTCGGATAGACGACGCTCGCGCCTCCGGCATAGCCGGTCGTCCCGCCGATCACGCACTGCTTGACCTTCGACGGATCGATCCGCAGGACCCCTCGGGACAGGCGATAGAGCTCGACCGGACCGATGTCGATGTCGGTCTGCCCGACGAACGTATAGAGGAGCCGCTCCAGAGCGCCCGGGTCCTGAGTGACGGTCAGGGCGCGACGCAGCCCGTCGATGAGGAACCGGCCCTGGTTGCGCGAGCGGTCGAAGTCGCCACCTGGCAGCTGGTGCCGTTGGCGAACGAACACGAGCGCCTCGACGCCGTTGAGCTGGTTCCAGCCGCGATGGATCTTGGCCAGCCGCTCGGCGAAGCTGTGTTGCGACCACACGCGTACCCCGCCCATCGTCCACACCATCCGCGAGAAGCCCCAGAAGCTCGTCGTGAAGACGTAGTCGGGCGCGATGCCGAACGCGTTGGCGACCGACTCCGCCATCAGCTGCGGACCGCCGTAGACCATCGACGCGTTGATCTTGTTTCGGCCATAGCCCGGGATGTCGACGTACGAGTCGCGCGGAACGCCGATGATCGTGGCATAGCCGGTACGCGGGTTGAACCCGACCAACTGGATCGTGTCCGCCCGGCTCGACAAAACCGGCTGGCCGGGCCGGGCGTCGGAGCCGAGGGCGAGGATCCACACGACGCCGGGGTCGGTGTCGAGGCCCGAGACACCGTCCACCTTGACCAGGCTGGCGTCGAAGCGCTGCCGGCCGGAGTCCGGGATGACCACGGCGACCAGGGCGAGCATCACGCCGAGCACCACCACCCGTCGGGCGTGCCTCATCAACACGGCGAACTTCGCGGTCGTCATCGGCGGGCCTCCTGCCGCTGCCGTCGCTGCTTGTCGTCGGACTTCTTCTGCTGCTGCTTCGGTTTGGTGTCGTCGGCCTTCGGCTCGGCCGGCTGCTTGTCGCGCGTCGCCCGCAGGTGAGCCGCGAAGGAGCCCGGCTCACCGACGGACCGTTGCAGGTCGAAACCGAAGATTCGCCACCCCGACGCGGTCTTCGTCAGGTAGAGCTGACCGGTCACCGCGAGCTCCGATGCGGTGCCGCCGGATCCTGCCCCGACCATGACCAACTGGACGTCAGCGCTCGCGCCGGACGGGCGATGGCCGGGCGCGAACACGAACAGCCGCACCCGCTGCCGGGTCGGCACGACCTGCGTCCAACGCGAGCCGAACTGGACGTTGCTGGTCACGGCGGCATCGCGCCGAGCCAGTCGCGCGGCGTCGGGCGTGAACGACGCGTACCCGCTGAACCGCTGGCGCGGATAGTCGCCCGCCAGGAAGCCGCCCTCGAACCAGGTCGCGACCACGTGGCCGAGTCGATTGGTCAGGTCTCGGCTCGCGGCCTTCGGCAGGTGGCCGGACAGCCGAGCGATCTTGACGTCGAGACCGACGGGCTGCTGTCGGATGGTGGGCGCTCCGGCCCGGCTAGGCGGATCAGGAGTCGCCGGTTCGTCGTCGCTGTCGTCGGAGCATCCGCCGAGGAGCACGGCCAGGGCCAACGCCGGTGCCACGAATCGTCGCCGCTTGTCAGTCACCCGGTCCAGCATGGCGAGCCGGCTCAGTCTGTCAACACCGCCTCAGCCGTGGACGGCGCAAAGCGGGTAGATGTCCGCATTGTCTCGCCCCATGAGTCCGGTGCGATAGTCGTCATGTGTGGACACGTCACCGCCCCCGGCCGACTCCGAGCGGACTCCCCATGTTTCGTAGACGTTGCCCGCGTCGTTCACCAGCTCGAGTCGCAGCGCGGTGACCCAGTGGCAGTCGTCGCCCATCCACATGATGGGATCGCCGTCGGCGTCGAGTTGGTAGCCGCCTTCGTACTCGTTGAAGACCGGATGGTCGGGGTCGGTGCACCCGGCGACGACCATCGGAACCATGACGAGCGACAGGCTCACGACCCGCGCCAGCCAGACCATCGCGAGCGCTCCTCCCCCGGACCCCCACAGGTGGGACAAACCGTAAGCGGCGGCAGGAGTGCTGTACAGGACGGCACTGCGCACGGCATTCGCTTGCCTAGGGGATTAGCCTTGTCCTGTTACCTCCTTACCGATCGGTCTAAGAAGAAGAGGCGATGCAGGCCGTGGCCCCGCAAGATAAACCCGTGGCTTCGCAAGACAGTCCATTGTCGGCGTTCGGAGCCAACGAGTGGCTTGTCGAAGAGATGTACGAGCGCTACCGCCAAGACCCCGACTCGGTAGACAAGGAGTGGCACGCACTCTTTCGCGATCTCGGTGACAAGCCGCCGACCGGCGACGGTCAGGTGACCACCACTCAACCCGCCACGGCGCCAGCTGCTGTCCCGGCCGCGCGCACCGCGGCCCCGGCTGCCCAGGCGAAGACGGCCGCCGAGCCGAGGCCGGTGCCGAAGGATCAGCCGCCTCGCGGCCAGACGCCCCGCGGCCAGTCACCGGCCCCGACCACCGAGGTCGAGCAAGTTCGGCTCAGGGGGGCCGCTGCGCGTACTGCGACCAACATGGACGCGTCGCTGGAGGTGCCCACCGCCACCAGCGTCCGGTCGATGCCGGTCAAGCTCCTGATCGACAACCGCATCGTCATCAACAGCCACCTGCGCCGGGCCCGCGGCGGCAAGGTCTCGTTTACCCACGTCATCGGCTACGCGCTCGTCCAGGCTCTGAAGACGATGCCGGAGATGAACGTCGGCTACGACGAGGTCGACGGCAAGCCGACCCTGCTTCGGCCCGGCCACATCAACCTCGGCCTCGCGATCGACCTGCAAAAGTCCGACGGCAGCCGGCAGCTCGTTGTCCCGTCGATCAAGGCCGCCGAGTCGATGGACTTCGCGGCGTTCTGGAGCGCGTACGAAGACATCATCCAGCGAGCTCGCGCCGGCAAGCTCACCGTCGAGGACTTCCAGGGCACCACGGTCACGCTGACCAACCCCGGCACGATCGGCACCAACCATTCGGTCCCCCGCCTGATGAAGGGCCAGGGCTGCATCATCGGCGTGGGCTCGATGGAGTACCCGCCCGAGTTCCAGGGCGCCTCCGAGCGGACCATCGCCGACCTCGCGATCTCGAAGATGATGACGCTGACGTCGACCTACGACCACCGCGTCATCCAGGGCGCCCAGTCGGGTGAGTTCCTGCGCCGGGTCCACCAGCTATTGCTCGGCAACGACGAGTTCTACGGCCAGATCTTCCGTTCGCTGCGCATCCCCTACGAGCCGGTGCGGTGGGCCCAGGACATCCCGGTCAGCCATGACGACGAGATCCACAAGCAGGCCCGGGTGCTCGAGCTGATCCACGCCTATCGGGTCCGCGGCCACATGATGGCCGACACCGACCCACTGGAGTACGAGCAACGCAGCCACCCCGACCTCGACGTTCTCAGCCACGACCTGACGCTTTGGGATCTCGAGCGCGAGTTCGCCACCGGATCGTTCGGCGGCGAGCAGCGGTTCATGAAGCTGCGCCACATCCTCGGCATCCTGCGCGACTCCTACTGCCGCACGGTCGGCATCGAATACATGCACATCCAGGACCCGGAGCAGCGGCGCTGGATCCAGGAGCGGGTCGAGCGGCCACATGAGAAGCCGCCGCGCGAGGAGCAGCTGCGCATCCTGCACAAGCTCAATCAGGCCGAGGCGTTCGAGACGTTCTTGCAGACGAAGTTCGTCGGCCAAAAGCGGTTCAGCCTCGAGGGCGCCGAGACGACGGTGCCGCTGATCGACGAGATCGTCGACGCCGCCGCGCAGGCCGACCTCGACGAGGTGTGCGTGGGCATGGCACACCGCGGCCGTCTCAACATGCTGGTCAACATCGTCGGCAAGCGGATCGGCGACGTCTTCCGCGAGTTCGAGGGCAACATCGACCCGCGGACGGTCCAGGGCTCCGGCGACGTCAAATACCACCTGGGCGCCGAGGGCGAGTTCGTCGGCCAGGGCGGCGACACGATCAAGGTGTCACTGGCGGCCAACCCCTCGCACCTCGAGACGGTCGACCCGGTCCTCGAAGGGATCGCCCGGGCCAAGCAAGATCTGCTCGACAGGGGCGCCGACTACCCCGTACTGCCGCTCCTCGTGCATGGCGACGCGGCGTTCGCGGGACAGGGCGTCGTCGCCGAGACGCTCAACCTGTCGCAGCTTCGCGGCTACCGCACCGGCGGCACGGTCCACGTCGTCGTCAACAACCAGGTCGGGTTCACGACCTCGCCGGCTGAGTCGCGCTCGTCGCTCTATTGCACCGACGTGGCCCGGATGGTGCAGGCGCCGATCTTCCATGTCAACGGTGACGACCCCGAGGCGTGCATCCGGGTGGCACGCCTCGCCTTCGACTACCGCCAGGCGTTCAAGACCGACGTCGTGATCGACCTGGTCTGCTACCGCCGTCGCGGTCACAACGAGGGCGACGACCCGTCCTACACCCAGCCCCTGATGTACGACCTGATCGAGAAGAAGCGGTCCGTACGCAAGCTCTACACCGAGGCGCTGATCGGTCGCGGCGACATCACCGTCGAAGAGGCCGAGTCCGCGATGCAGGACTACCAGGCCTTGCTCGAGCGCGTGTTCACCGAGGTGCGCGAGGCGAAGTCCGCGTCGCCGGAAGACTACGCGACCGTGCCGGAATACCCGGACAAGCCGGCCGAGGAGGAGCAGACGTCGGTCACGCCCGAGGTGCTCAAGGCGATCTCCGACGCCTACGACACCCCGCCCGACGGCTTCACGGTCCACCCGAAGGTGCTGCCACAGCTGCAGCGTCGGGCCGCCGCGATCACGCAGGGTCCGATCGACTGGGGCACGGCCGAGATCATGGCGCTCGGCTCCTTGCTGATGCAGGGCCGGCCGGTGCGCCTCGCGGGTCAAGACTCGCGCCGGGGCACGTTCGTCCAGCGGTTCGCGACGATCATCGACCGCAAGACCGCGAGCGAGTGGACGCCGCTGACCCGGCTCTCGCCGGAGCAGGCACCGTTGTACATCTACGACTCGCTGCTGTCGGAGTACGCGACGATGGGCTTCGAGTACGGCTACTCTGTGGCCCGTCCGGATGCGTTGGTGATCTGGGAAGCGCAGTTCGGCGACTTCGCCAACGGCGCCCAGACGATCATCGACGAATACATCTCGTCCGGCGAGGCCAAGTGGGGTCAGAAGTCCGGCGTCGTCCTTCTGCTCCCCCACGGCTACGAAGGGCAGGGGCCCGACCACTCGTCCGGTCGGATCGAGCGCTTCTTGACACTGGCCGCCAGCGACGCGTTCACCGTCGCGCAGCCGTCGTCACCGGCGTCGTACTTCCACCTGCTGCGCAACCACACCCTCGAGAGCCACCACCGGCCGATGGTCGTCTTCACGCCCAAGTCGATGCTGCGGGCGAAGGCGGCGGTGTCGATGCCCGACGAGTTCACCTCCGGCTCGTTCCAGCCGATCATCCCCGACGACAAGGTCGACCCTGATCGGGTGGAGCGCGTCTTGCTGTGCAGTGGCCGGATCGCATGGGACCTCGTCGCCGAGCGCACCAAGCAGGAGGGCGACGAGCCGCGGACGGCGATCCTGCGGGTGGAGCAGCTCTACCCGTGGCCAGTGCACCACCTGAAGGCCGAGCTGGCGAAGTTCCCCAACCTCGCGCAGCTGCGGTGGGTCCAGGACGAGCCGGCCAACATGGGTCCGTGGCCGCACATGGCGCTGCACCTCACGCCGCAACTCGACGGGCTGCCGTTCTATCGGGTCTCGCGTCCCGAGTCGACATCGCCCGCCGTCGGTCAGCACTCGCGGCACATCGAAGAGCAGCGGGCGCTGGTGCAGCAGGCGTTCGCCTGAGCCGCCGGGAGCACGGGTGTATTTCACCGACCGCGGGATCGAGGAGCTCGAGTCCCGTCGCGGCGACGAAGAGGTCAGCCTCGCATGGGTCGCCGACCGGCTCCGCGAGTTTTGCGACCTCAACCCCGACTTCGAGACGCCGGTGGAGCGGTTCGCGACCTGGCTCGCCCGCCTCGACGACGCCGATCCGTGAGTTCCGACCCGCCCGTCCGTGAGTTCCGACAAGCCTCAGCGGCGAACCAGGCGGATCTCGGGTTCTTGAAACGACGGCTCCGGCTTGCGCGCGCCGTCCGGTTCGAAGCCGTGGCGTACGTAGAACGCGCGCGCTCGGGCGTTCGCCTCGAAGACCCAGAGGTACGCCGGTGCATCTCCGATCGCGGTCTCGATCAACCGGTGCCCGACCCCGGCGCCGTACTGCGACGCTCGCACGTAGATCGCGTACAGCTCCAGGTCGAGATCGACGTCGTCGTCCCGCCCTGGCCCAGCGGACGCGAATCCGACCAGCTCGCCCACGTCGTCGACGGCCAGCCACCGGGGTGGCCCATCGGTGAGGAAGGCGCGCCAACGTTCGATGCGACTGTCGAGGTCGTTGGTCAGCTTCGCCAGTACGTCGGCGGGCACGACGTCGGCATACCCCTCTTGCCAGCAGGCGATGTGCAGCGCGGCGCCGGCGACCGCGTCGTCCGGCACAGCCTTGCGAATCGTGACCACGCCCGAACCCTAGCCGCGACCCCCGGGCCGAAACTCACGGACGGCCAGGCCGAAACTCACGGACGGCTAGGCCGAAACTCACGGACGGCTAGGCCGAAACTCACGGATCGTCAGACGGCGAGGACGACCTTGCCGAACTGGTCACCGCGTGCCATCGCGGCGAACCCGTCGCGGGCCTGATCGAGCGGCAGCGTCCGATCGATCAGGGGCCGCACCCCGGTGACGTCGAGGAAGCTCGCCAACTCTCCGAGCTCGTCGCGCGTACCCATCGTGGACCCCTGCACCCGCATCGAAAGGTAGAAGATCCGCGTCAGCTCGGCATTGTCCGGCTGTGATCCGGACGTGGCGCCGCTGATCACCAGGGTCCCCCCGGGACGCAGCGACTTGATCGAATGCGACCAGGTCGCGGCTCCCACGGTCTCCATGACCGCATCGACACGCTGCGGCAGCCGAGCGCCGGTCTCCACGGCGGCGTGGGCGCCGATCGACTCGGCGCGCTTCCGCTTGGCCTCATCGCGGCTCGTGGCAAACACGCGCAGGCCGCCGGCACGGGCCAGCATGATCAACGCGGTCGCAACGCCACCGCCGGCGCCCTGCACGAGGACACTGTCCCCCGGTCGTAGTCGGGCCTGGCCGAACAGCATGCGATAGGCCGTGAGCCACGCCGTCGGAAGGCAGGCCGCTTCCTCCCATGACAGGGCGGCGGGCTTCGGAATCAGATTGCGCCGGGGGACGGCGACCCGCTCGGCGAAGGTGCCCTCGTACCGTTCGGACAGCAGCGACCGCTTCGGGTCGAGGGTCTCGTCTCCGAGCCACGACGGTTCGCTGATCACCGAGTGGACGAGGACCTCATTGCCGTCGGCGTCGACACCCGCGGCGTCGCACCCGAGGATGCGGGGCAACTCGTCCGGGGACAGGCCGACGCCACGCAACGACCATAAGTCGTGATGGTTGAGCGACGCCGCACGGACCGAGACGGTGGTCCAGTCGTCGCGCGGCAGGGCGGGATCGGGACGGTCACCGAAGGCGAGGCCGGCCAGCGGGTCGGAGGCGTCAAACGAGGCGGCGTAGACGGCGAACATGAGCCCGACCCTAGGGGGTCACCCCCTCAGCTTGTCAGCCGAATGTGACCGGCCGCCCATCCGAGACCCGCGAGTGGCGCACCGTTGTCGCCATAAGCGCCTCTCAGCGACGACCGTGCGCCACTCGGCGATCCGGCGGGGCGATCCGGCGGGCGATCCGGCGGGGCCGCCGCTCAGCGAACCAGTCCTTCGGCCCGTGCCGTGCGCGCCACCGCCTCGGCGACGACCGAGGCGACCCGCTCGTCGAACGGTGACGGGATCACGTACGACGCGTCGAGGTCGTCGCCCACGAGCTGCGACAACGCCGTCGCGGCGGCGAGCTTCATGCCCTCGGAGATCCGGCGGGCACCGACGTCGAGCGCGCCTCGGAAGACACCCGGAAACGCGAGCACGTTGTTGATCTGGTTCGGATAGTCCGACCGCCCGGTGGCGACGACGCGGGCATAGCGCCGCGCGATGTCCGGATGCACCTCGGGGGTCGGGTTGGCCAACCCGAACACCACGGCATCGGCGGCCATCCGCGCGACCGCAGCCTCGGGCACCTGGCCACCGGAGAGGCCGATGAACACGTCCGCTCCGTCGAGCGCGTCGACCAACTGCCCGCTGATCCCCCAACCCGACGTCTCCTCGGCGAGCCGCAGCTTGACCGGGTTGAGGTCGGTCCGACCGGCGTGTAGGACCCCGCCCCGGTCGACGACGGCGAGCTGCCGTACACCACCCGCCAGCAGGATGCGCGCGACGGCGACGCCGGCCGCACCGGCGCCGGAGATCACGACGCGGGCATCGCCGAGCGCGCGGTCGGTCAGCCGGAGCGCGTTGCGCAGCGCCGCGAGCACGACGATCGCGGTGCCGTGCTGGTCGTCGTGAAACACCGGAATGTCGAGGCGCTCCTGGAGTCGGCGCTCGATCTCGAAGCAGCGCGGCGCCGCGATGTCCTCGAGGTTGATGCCACCGAAGCTCGGCGCCATCCGTACGACGGTGTCGACGATCTCGTCTGGATTGGTCGTGTCGAGGCAGATCGGGATGGCGTCGACGCCGCCGAACTCGCGGAACAGCACGGCCTTGCCTTCCATGACCGGCATCGCGGCCGACGGCCCGATGTCGCCGAGCCCGAGGACCGCGGTGCCGTCGGTCACGACCGCCACCGTGTTGCTCGTCCAGGTGTATGTCGCCGCCAAGGCCGGGTCGTCGGCGATCGCCTCGCAGACCCGGGCTACGCCGGGCGTGTACGCCATCGCGAGGTCGTGCTCGTCGCGCAGCGGGACGGTGGACGTCGTCCGCAGTTTGCCGCGCTCGTGCAGGGCGAACGTCGCATCGTGCGGCATCGGGCCGGACCCGATCAGCTCGGGTGCGACGTCGGAGACGGGTGGGACCAGATCGGCAACCATGACGGCGTACTCCTTGGAGCGGTGCTCCAGGTTGAGACGGAGAATGCGGCCGATGCGGTATGCGAAGGAGTCGCCCGCCCGGATTTGAGCGGCGCATCGCCAAGACGACGGGGGTCACCCGAAGGAGCTATTGTGCCATGCCGCCGGAACGCCGACGTAGCAGCGGCCAGACCCGACCGACCACGCGCGCCACGACGTCGGCGTCGGGGATCGCGCCGACGGTCCAGGAGTCGACTCCCTCGCTCGGGTTGTCGCGCTCCACCCACCAGCCGTCGGACTCGCGGTGGCCGATCCGCTTCACCGCGACGACGCCTTCGGGCAGCCGGACCACGGCGAGTCCGCCCACTTTGGGCGAGACGCCGTAGCGCACGAGCAGTCGATCACCGTCCCACAGGGTCGGCTGCATCGACCGCCCCCGTACGACTGCCAGGCCCCAAGCCATGCGCCTCCTCCGCTCCGTTATACGCGCGACGTCAGGGGTATGGTCACCGATAGGTGTAGTCAACCGCTTCCCTCGACAAGAAAGGACCCTGCGGTGCGATTCTTTGCCCCGACCATCGAGGTCCATGCCCATTGCGATCTCCCCTGCGGCGTGTACGACCCCGCGCAGGCTCGGATCGAAGCTCAGTCGGTCAAGGCCATCTGCGAGAAGGTCGCCGGCAACGACGACCCGGACTTCCGCGTCCGCGCGACGATCATCAAGGAGCAGCGCTCCGAGCTCGTCAAGCACCACCTGTGGGTGCTGTGGACCGACTACTTCAAGCCGCCGCACTTCGAGAAGTACCCCGAGCTGCACCAGCTGTTCAACGAGGCCACGAAGCTCGCCGGCGCCGCCGGAACCAAGGGCAACTTCAGCGTCGAGACCGCCGATGAGCTGCTCGCCAACATCGACAAGATCGCGGAGATCTTCACCGCGACGAAGCAGGGCTGAAATTCCAAAAGGTATATAACGGTCGTCGATACCGACAGTTACCTGTCGCGTCACGCGCGATTCGTCCGTACATGCGCCCAGTGACCCTTCTGTGAGTAGGTTCAGAGGTGGGGGCGTGACCTGGCTGGCAGCCAGCGCGGACGCGAGACGCACAGGGAGCTGCGGTGTTCGACGTCATTACCGCCAGGGGCCGCGGGCCGGCCGCCGAGAGACCGCGCGAACGCATAGGAAAGTACGGCGGCGCCCAGCTCGCCGAAGGGGCCCGGCGCCTGTGACGGTCTGGGTGCGTGGCCTGGTCGATCGCGACGCTTTGCTGGCGTGGGCGCTTCGGCCGTCGCCGGTCGACGCCCGACAGCTCAGCGCCGTCGACACCCGCCTCGCGACCCGTGCCGCCTTCGCCGCCATCGAACGGCTATCGCCCAACGACCCGGCGCGGCTCGACCTCCGCGACTACCTGGTCCGCCTCCATCTCCCCCTCGTCGAGCATCTCGCCCGCCGGTTCGTCAACCGCGGCGAACCACTCGACGATCTCACACAGGTCGGCACGATCGGCCTGCTCAAGGCGATCGACCGCTTCGTCTACGAGCGCGGGGTGGAGTTTTCGACGTACGCGACCCCCACGATCCTCGGCGAGATCAAGCGTCACTTCCGCGACCGAGGGTGGTCGATTCGGGTGCCGCGACGGCTCCAGGAGATGCGGCTGGCGCTGGCCGCGACAACCGCTGAGCTGACCCAGGAGCTGGGCCGCTCACCGACCATGATCGAGATCGCCGAGCGGCTCGACATCGACGAGGACAGCGTGGTCGAAGGCCTCGCTTCCGCCAACGCCTACAGCACGGTGTCACTCGACGCGACCGACTCGCGGGAGGACGCCGGGGCCAGCATGCTGGACGCCCTCGGCGAAGACGACGCCGAACTCGGCAACGTCGAATACCGGGCCTCGCTACGCCCGCTGCTCGCGGCGCTCGATCCACGCGACCAGCGAATCCTCGTCCTCCGCTTCTTCTACGGCATGACCCAATCGCAGATCGCCGACGAGATCGGCATGTCGCAAATGCACGTGTCGCGGCTGCTGTCACGGACGCTCGCCCGACTGCGCCAGGCGCTGCTTCCGGACTGACTCGCTAGACCGGCAAAGAGTTTGCCGGACTTGCGTAACTTTTGGCAGCTTCGCGCGTTAACCCGTTCATACCCCGCACGTTGCCGGTTTGGACACACGGCGCATGTGGGGCTTGTGATAACGGCTGTTACTGAATCTACAGCCGTCAAGGGGTTGTCTCGTCGGAGCTTTCTTGCAACGATCGTGGGTGCGAACCGCAGGTGCCGTGAGCGGTTGACGCATTCCCCAAGACCTGGCAAACCCGGCAAGATGTCCCAGATAGTGAAGGCCTTCACAACGAGTACGACAGCCGACCGGATGTTCCGGTCGGCGACCTGAACCATAGAGAATGAGGAGTCGCCGCCATGGATTGGCGCCATCGCTCTGCGTGTCTCGACGAGGACCCGGAGCTGTTCTTCCCGATCGGTAACACCGGCCCCGCCATCCTGCAGATCGAGGAGGCAAAGGCCGTGTGCATGCGCTGTGAGGTGCGCGAGCAGTGCCTCAGCTGGGCGTTGGAGTCGGGGCAGGACCACGGCGTCTGGGGTGGCATGAGCGAGGACGAGCGCCGCGCGCTGAAGCGTCGCACCGCTCGGGCCCGCATCCGTACCGCCTGAGAGCGCCTCTCCGTCACGCCAGCGGGGCGTCGACACTGACGCGCGTCCCGCCTCCCGTCCCGTCGTCGACGATGAGCCGGCCATTCAGCTCGCCTTCGACCAGGGTCCGCATGATCGACATCCCTAGGCTGCTCGAGGCCTCCGGGTCGAAGCCCGTCGGCAGCCCTCGACCGTCGTCTTCGACGGTGACCTGAAGCCGACCCGAGAAGCGTCTCGCGGTCACGGTGAGGTGTCCGGCGCCGGCCCCGAATCCGTGCACGACGGCGTTTTGCATCGCCTCCGTCAGCACCATCGCGAGCGAGGTCGCCACCGATGCCGGTACGGTCCCGAAGCTGCCCTGCCGCTCGGTCGTCACCTTGGCGTCGTGCGATGCCACCTCGGTCACCATGTGCCGTAGCTGGTCGACGACCTCGTCGAAGTCCACCATCTCGTCGAAACCCTGGCTCAGCGTCTCGTGCACGACCGCGATCGCAGCGACCCGTTGCACCGCCTCGTCCAGCGCCGCCCGCCCTTCGTCCGCGGTGAGTCGTCGGGCCTGCAGCCGCAACAACGCGGCCACCGTCTGGAGGTTGTTCTTGACCCGATGGTGGATTTCGCGGATCGTCGCCTCGCGCGTCACCAACTCACGTTCGCGACTGCGCAGGTCGGTGACGTCGCGCAGCAACACGAGGCCACCGACCCGCCGGCCGTCCGACGACAGCGGGATCGCCCGGATGATCAGAGCGGCGGCAGCGTTTTCGATCTCGGCCTCCTGGGCGACGCGTCCGCCGAGGACCGCGCCCAGGTTGTGCGACACGGGTTCGTTGGGTGCCGGCACCAGAGACCGCGTCGTCTCGATGAGGTTGGCGCCGACGAGGTCACCGACCAGGCCGAGCCGGCGAAAGGCCGACATCGCGTTGGGGCTCGCATAACGCACGAGCCCGTCGACGTCGGCGCGGACGAAGCCGTCTCCGACCCGCATCGAGTCGGCCAGCTCGGACCGCTCCCCCGGGATCGGAAACTGTCCCTCGCTGATCATCGCGGTGAGCTCGCCCGCCGTCTGCAGGTAGGCCAGCTCGAGTCGGCTGGGCGTACGGACGCCCATCAGGTTGGTGCTGCGGGCGATGACGCCGAGCACCTTGTCGCCCCGGCGTACCGGGATCGTCTCGACCCGCACCGGCACCTCGTCGCGCCACTCCGGATCGCCCTCGCGCACGATCCGACCGTCCCGCCAGGCCAGGTCGATCAGCGGCCGCCGAGCCCGCGGGACGAAGCTGCCGATGATGTCGTCGAGATAGGCCGTCGGCCCGGTCGTCGGCCGCATCTGGGCACCGGCCCAAAAGCCCCGATCCTCCGCGTCGGGGAGCCACAGCACGAGGTCGGCGAACGACAGATCGGCGATGATCTGCCAGTCGGCCAGCAACAGGTGCAACCAGGCCAAATCGCTGCCAGACAACGCCGTATGGTGACGGACTACGTCGTCTAACGTGGGCATTTCACTAAGCGTAGTCGCGAACTTCGTCAGTATTGCGGGGCGAACTACTGAGCGCGATCAACTCGTGACACGATAGGCCGCGTGTCGGAGGCGTATTGGCAAGCGGTGCTCGCTAGCGGTGTCGATGTCCCTCCAGACCGCGACCTCAACGACATGACCACCGAGCTCGTCACGATGCTCGGTGATCCCCGCCCGAGGCGCCGAGACGACCTGGCGTACCCGATCCTTGCGACCTGGATCAGCCGAGGCGTCTACGACGACCTCTTGGTCGGCCTCGGAGACGGCATTGTGGTCGGTCTGGAGCACGGGCTCGGTGCCGACGGCGACGACTCCGTGCTGCGCCGATCGTTCAGCGCCCTGATCCTGGCCGAGATCCTCGGTCGCGACAACGAGGCGCTCCTTCTCCCCGGCGACGTCGTCATGCGCTGGGGCGACCAGGTGACGTCCTGGTTCGTTCGCGAGCGCGACCTTCGCGGCTGGGCGCCCGGACGTGGTTGGGTCCATTCGGTCGCCCACGGGGCCGACCTGCTCGGCCAACTGGGCCGTAGCCGTCACTTCGGCGCCCTCGAGCTCACCGTCCTGCTCGACGTCGTCGGCGACCGTGTCCTTGCTCCGACCTCGTACGTGTTGCAGCACGGCGAGGACGACCGGCTGGCGTACGCGGTGATGACGATCCTGCATCGCAACATCGTCGAGTTCCGCGTCGTCGAGCCGTGGCTGAGCCGGATCGGCGCCGGCATCCGGCAGCCGCCTGCTCGCGGCGGCGGCGCCGAGTGGCCGACGCCCGCGGCCACCAACGCGGTCTCGCTGCTGCGCGCACTGCACGTGCAACTCGCGCTCGGCGTACGCGGTCGCGCCGACGTCACCGACGACGCGAAGCTGTTCGCCGAACCGACACCCAACCGGGCCGACCTGCTGCTGGTCGTCCTCGACCAGCTGCGCGCCGCGAGCCCGTGGTTGTTCCAGGCGCCGGCCGCCGCAACCGTCGCGCCACCGGCGTTGGAGACCGGGCGCGCCAGGTAGCCTGCGGGCCATGTCGAGCGAGCCCGCCACCGAAGCGACTGAGTCCAACTCTCTCGGGTCCGACGGACTCGTCGAGGGCCACGGCGGCAACTATGCCGTCGCCGTCGCTGCGGCCCACGGTGTCCGGACGATGTGGACACTGTCCGGCGCCCACGTGTTTCCGATGTACGACGGTGCCCTTCACGTCGATCCCACTATGCGACTGATCGACGTACGCCACGAGCCGAGTGCGGTGTTCGCCGCCGAGGCGACCGGCAAGCTGACGCGTACGCCTGGGCTCGCCGCGCTGACGGCCGGACCCGGGGTCACCAACGGCGTCAGTGCGATCGCCCAGGCGCAGTTTTCCGGATCGCCGCTCGTCGTGGTGGGCGGCCGGGCGCCGACCGGGCGCTGGGGCACCGGAAGCCTCCAGGAGCTCGACCACCCGCCGATCCTCCGCACCATCACCAAGTCCGCCACGACGGCGCACCACGTCGACGACATCGCCGGTGTGATGGACGCCGCGTTCGCGGCGGCGGGCAGCTCGCATCGCGGACCGGCGTTCGTCGACGTGCCGATGGACCAGCTGTTCAGCCGCACCACGGCCGAACCGCCCGGCGCGCCCACCGCTCCCCGGCTCGAGCCCGACGGCGACGCCCTCGGCGAGATCGCCGACCTGCTCGGACAGGCCAAGCGGCCGGTGCTCGTGTTGGGCACCGACGTCTGGTCCGACCGCGCCGACCAGGCCGCCGCCGCGTTCGTCGACCGGGTTGGCGTGCCGGTGATCGCCAACGGCATGGGTCGCGGCATCCTGCCGGCCGGGCATCCGATGCTGGTGACCAAGGCCCGCCGCCTTGCCTTCGGTCAGTGCGATCTCGCGATCGTCATCGGCGCGCCACTCGACTTCCGGCTGGGCTACGGCTCGTTCGGCGGCAAGGACGGCGCCCCGACCGCGCAGGTCGTCCACGTCGCCGACTCCGCGGGCCAGCTCGCCGGGCACGTGCGACTCGCGGGGTCCGCCGCCGGCGACCTGAGTGCCTGCTTCGACGAGCTCGCCGCCGCGTTGGAGCAGGCTCTGCGCAAGCCCGACTGGAGCGGCTGGATCGACGCCTTGCGGCAGGCCGTCGCGGCGGCGACCGAGGCCGACGCCGAGCTACTCCGGGCCGACGCCGACCCGATCCATCCGGCCCGCATCTATGGCGAGCTGGTCCCGCGACTCGCCGACGACGCCGTCGTGATTGGCGACGGCGGCGACTTCGTGTCGTTCGCCGGCAAATACATCGAGCCCCGCCGGCCCGGTGGATGGCTCGACCCCGGACCCTTCGGCTGCCTCGGCGCGGGGTTGGGCTCCGCGATGGCAGCCCGGGTCGCTCGGCCCTCGTCGCAGGTCGTCTTGTTGCTCGGCGACGGCGCTGCGGGCATGTCGCTGATGGATGTCGACACGCTGGTGCGTCACGGTCTGCCGGTCGTGATGATCGTCGGCAACAACGCCGGGTGGGGCTTGGAGAAGCACCCGATGCAGTTCCTGTACGGCTACCACGTCGCCGCCGACCTGGCGCCGGGCACTCGGTATGACGAGGTGGTTCGGGCGCTCGGCGGCGACGGCGAGACGGTCACCGCTCCGTCGGACATCGGCCCTGCACTCGACCGAGCCTTCGACTCCGGCGTGCCCTATCTGGTCAACGTCATAACCGATCCGGAGGTCGCCTACCCCCGCAATACGACGGGCGTGTAAGCGAGATCGAGATAGCCGACATTTGGTAATCCACAGGCGGGATAGCACCTTCTTGACGCCACGCGAGCCCCATGCTGCACTTGCGAACTGGGGAAGGCGCTAAGGGCTTGAGGGAAAGGCACACACAGTGGATACCGACAAGTGGAAAAGCCGGCTCCAGCGGCTGCTCGAGAATCCGCAGCCCGTCTACGGTCGCAAGTGGTGGATCAAGACTGCCATCGCAACAGTGGTCTTTATGCTGCTCATCGGATTCACGGTCTTCATGGAAAACCGGGCCGATGGCGCCCGCCAAGACCAGGCCAGACCGACGACGGCACAGGCAGCTCGGCACGGCCACGGCGATATGGCCAGCATTTAAGAAGTGGCCCATGTGGTTCAAGCACAAAGTCCACCGGGCTTGGGTGCGCTGGCACAACCGGATCGATCGACGGTCCGGCGAGCGATTCACCGGACGACGCCTGGCATCGTTGACCTGGCGTCAGTACGGTCACGCGGTGAGCGACGGCCTCTGGTCCCTGCATGGTCGGGCTCGCATGGTGCATCGAGGACCACGTCTTCCACTTCGACTTCTGGGAGTCACTCCGGATCAATATGATCTGTGGCGGTGCGATCGGCACCGGGGCAGCCACAAAGAACTGGATTGGCGTTGGTGCGGGCGCTTCGACCTGCTTTTGGGCAGCGCAGCAAGAGGTCGAAAACAGGAGTCAGCGATGATCGGGGCAACGCATCCCGCGACGTAGCGCACATGCGAGCTACCCCTGGCCGCCGGAGAAAGCAAATGTGACAGGGTCGCCTGGTGGAGATTCGCTTGGCCCGGCCGAACGAGTGGGCGGCGATCGGTGACCTGACGGTCGACGCCTACGCGGCCGACGGATTCCTCGATGGCACCGACGACTACGCCGACCAGCTACGCGATGCTGCCGGTCGAGCCGACCATGCGGAGCTGTGGGTCGCCGCCGACGACACCGGTGTGCTCGGCACGGTGACGTACTGCCCGCCGGGCTCACGCTACGGCGAGTTGGCGACCGGTCCGGACCAGGGCGAGTTTCGGATGCTCGCCGTGGCGCCGGCGGGCCGTCGACGCGGGATCGGGCGGGCGCTCGTCGAGCACTGCATAGCGCGCTCGCGGGCCCTCGGGCATCGAGAGCTGCTGCTGTGCAGCTCGACGCCGATGCTCACGGCGCATCGACTCTACGGCACGCTGGGATTCGATCGGGCGCCCGAGCTCGACTGGAGTCCGCTGCCGTCCATCAAGCTGATCGCCTTCCGCCTCACCCTCTGACGAGACGGGCGAGGAAGCGTTCGCGATCGACGACCACGCGAGTCACCTCGCCATGCCCGACCACGGTGCCGTCAGCGTGCTCGGCGACCACCTCGAATCGGAGCAGCCGTCCATCGACATGCATCAGCGTCGCGCGGACGACCAGCTGCGCACCAACGGGGCTCGGACGCTCGTGCGTGAAGCTCACCCGCGAGCCGACCGTGGTCCGGCTGGCGTCGAGCGCGTCGTCTACGGCTTCGCAGGTCGCGGCCTCACACCACGCGAGAAGTCGCGGCGTCGCCAGGACGGGTAGATCGCCGCTTCCCAACGCCGAGGCCGTGTCGGCGTGGGTGATCGTTGGGGACAGGGTCGCTGATCGTCCGGCGTCGAGTCGGGCCGAACCCACAGTCAGCGAGGGGGCTCGAACGGCAGGTCGACGCGGCCGCCGCCCAGCTGGACCTGCACCTCACGGATCGAATAGAGCACTCGCTCCCGCAACGGGGGCGGCGCCTCCTCGCACCCGCAGGAACGCTGGACCAACGCCTTGACGACGCGGTCGAGGTCGTACTTTTCGAGGCACGGATGGCACTCGTCGAGGTGCACCTGAATCTCGGAGCAACTCGCGTCGTCGATCTCGTGGTCCAAGAACAGATATAGCTGCGCGAGGATCTCAGCACAGTCACGCGCGTGCGGATTGCCGCAACTCATTACCGCTCACCCGCTCCAGATGTTGCCATGCCGCGGTCCCGCGCATAGTCGGCCAGGAGATCGCGGAGCTGTCGGCGTCCCCGGTGCAGCCGCGACATCACCGTGCCGATCGGCGTGTCCATGATGTTGGCGATCTCCTTGTAGGGGAAGCCCTCGACGTCGGCGAGATAGACCGCCAGCCGGAAGTCTTCGGGAAGCTGTGCCAGGGCCGTCTTGACGTCGGAGTCGGGAAGGTGCTCCAACGCCTGCATCTCGGCCGACTTGAGACCGCCCGATGTGTGCGACTCGGCTGCGGCCAACTGCCAGTCCTCGATCTCCTCGGTCATCTGCTGCGCCGGCTGCCGCTGCCGCTTGCGATAGGAGTTGATGTAAGTGTTGGTCAGGATCCGGTAGAGCCAGGCCTTGAGATTGGTGCCCGGCTTGAACTGGTGGAAGGAGCTGAACGCCTTCGCGAAGGTCTCCTGGACCAAGTCTTCGGCGTCGGCTGGCTTGCGGGTCATGCGCAGTGCCGCCGAGTAGAGCTGGTCGAGGAAGGGCAACGCGTCCCGCTCATAGCGCGCGGCGCGCTCGTCCGGCGTCTCCGTCGCTACGTCGACCGGCTCCGGGTTAATGTCGTCGATTTCGGTCATCGCTGACCAGCCTACCGGCGGCCACTGACGATCTGGCAGCGTCGCGAGCACCAACTACCTCCGTCTTGGATCCAACTCTCACTCATATCAACAGAGGCCACACGCAGGTTTGTTCCCGCGAAGGTCCCGCTATCGCCCGCCGCGACGCGCGAGCCAGGTCTCGACGGCGTCGACGATCGCGGCCAACGCCTCGGCCCGCGTCGTGGCGGCCCGCTTGGGCACGGCGAACCCGTGATCGGCGTCCGGAACGCCCACGAGAGTCTGCTGCGGCGGAAACTCCGAAGGCCGGCCAAACGGGTCGCGCTCGCCCTGGACGACCAGCGTCGGCAGCTCCGACTCGAGCAACTCGTCGACCCGACTCCGCTCGGGTCGGCCCGGCGGATGCAGAGGAAACGCCAGCGCCACCACGCCGACGGCACCGAGCGTACGGCCGGTGCGGCAGCCGACCCGTGCCCCGGCGCTGCGACCCCCGACGTACATCGGAGTCTGCGGCCGGAGCCGGTTGACGACAGCGACGAATCCCTCGTCGAGCACCGCAGGCGCAGCCGCGACCTTCTTGCCGGCGACCCGCCACGGTTGCTCGACCAGCGCCACCGAGACGCCCCGCCGTGGCAGTCGGGTGGCGAGCGCGGCAAGGTCCGGCGCCTCGATGCCGCCGCCGGCGCCATGGGTCAGCACAAGCGTCGCCCACGGTCGGGCCGCTCGTCGCTGGACGAGTCGCGCCGGGCCGTGCGAGGTGTCGATGACGCGACGATCAACCACTACTCGCTCTCCCCGAGCGCCGTCTCTTCGATCGGCATCGGATCGCGAAGCTCCGGGCCGTTGTTTTTCACGTTGTTGACCTGGGTCGAGATCGGGTAGATCTCCAGGGTCCCCTCGGCCGGCGGCGCCATCAGCTCGCGGACGGCGTCGCCGTCGTTCAAGCGCGGATCGAGCCAGTCCTTCCACCGCTCGGGGGCGACCGTCATCGGCATCCGATCGTGGACGTGCCCGACGTCGTCGGTCGCGCTCGTCGTGATGATCGTGAACGTCACGAGCCAGGCGTCCGGGTCGTCGTCGGCCGCCTCCTTGTCGCGCCAGAACTCGTATAACCCCGCGAGCGGCAAGACGCCGCCGGACTTGGGATGCAGGTAGAACGGCTGCTTGAGGGGCTTGCCCGACTTGCCGAGCTGCTCGGTCGGGTACCACTCGTAGTAGCCGTCGGCCGGGAGCAGGCAGCGTCGCTTCTTCAGCGCCCGCTTGAACGCCGGCTTCTCGGCGAGAGTCTCGATCCGAGCGTTGATCATCCGGTTGCCGATGGCGATGTCCTTGGCCCACGACGGAATCAGGCCCCAGCGCACGGTGGTCAGCCGGCGTTCGGCAGCGGTGTCCTTCGGGGCGTCGCGAGGGACCCGGTCCATGACGGCGTAGACGTCCTTGGTGGGCGCGACGTTGTAGTCAGGCTGCAGCGACTCCTTGACCATGTTGGCATCGACCTCGAACTCCTCGACGAGGTCTTCGGGTTTGCGGCTGGACGCATATCGGCCACACATACGACCAGCCTGTCACATCCGACCGACAGCTCGCCTCGCTCCGGACAGCCGCTGTGAAGGCTGTCCGCATCCACCAGCTGTCGGAAGTCGGAGGGTGTTTGGCTAGCGAGCCAGCTCGTCGAGGACGACGTCCGCCGACTCAGCCGTCGCGGGCAAGCCCTCGATCCAGACCTTGGTGGCGATGCCTCCCTCGTCGTGCCAGCTGGTGAGCAGGCCCCGCAGGGCGGT
>DASQKI010000011.1:0-46094 GCA_035630615.1 Nocardioidaceae bacterium | reverse complement strand
GGATGCTGACGGGCACCGATGAGCACGGCCAGAAGATGCTGCGCGCGGCGAGTGCGAACGGCGTCACCCCGCAGCAGTGGGTCGACAAGCTCGTCAGCGAGTCGTGGTTCCCGCTGCTGAAGACTCTCGACGTCGCGAACGACGACTTCATACGTACGACCCAGGAGCGCCACGAGCGGAACGTACGCACCTTCTTCCAGGCGCTGTACGACCGCGGGTACATCTACGCCGGAGAGTACGAGGCCCTGTACTGCGTGGGCTGCGAGGAGTTCAAGCCGGAGTCCGAGATCGTCGACGGCACCGGACCGTTCGAGGGGCTCAAGGTGTGCGCGATCCACTCGAAGCCGCTCGAGCTGCTGCATGAGAAGAACTACTTCTTCAAGCTGAGCGAGTTCCAGGACCGTCTGCTCGACCTGTACGACACGGGCTTCATCCAGCCGGAGTCGGCACGCAACGAGATCGTCTCCTTCGTGAAGCAGGGGCTGAAGGATCTGTCCGTGTCTCGGTCGACGTTCGACTGGGGCATCAAGGTGCCGTGGGACGAGTCGCACGTCATCTACGTGTGGATCGACGCGCTGCTGAACTACGTGACCGCCGTCGGCTACGGCTCCGACCCGGAGGAGTTCGCGCGGCGCTGGCCGGCGCACCACGTCGTGGGCAAGGACATCCTGCGGTTCCACACCGTGATCTGGCCGGCGATGCTGATGGCCGCCGGCGTCGACGTGCCGCGTCAGGTGTTCGGCCACGGCTGGCTCCAGGTCGGCGGCCAGAAGATGAGCAAGTCGAAGGCGACCGCGATTCATCCGAGCGAGATCGTCGACACGTTCGGCTCGGATGCCTACCGCTACTACTTCCTCAAGGCGATCGTGTTCGGGTCGGACGGCTCGTTCTCGTGGGAGCACATGAGTGCGGTCTATACGGCCGAGCTCGCCAACGGCCTCGGCAACCTGGCGTCCCGCGTCACGTCGATGGTCGGGCGCTACTTCGACGGCGTGCTGCCGGAGCCGAGCGATTCGACGCCGGCCGAGACCGCGCTGGCCGAGGCGCTCGCCGCCGCCGCAACGACTGCCGACGCCGCGATGGACCGGCTCGCCCTGCACGAGGCGCTCAGCGCGATCGAGGGTTTCGTCGCCAAGGTCAACGGCTACCTCACCGAGCAGGCGCCGTGGACGGTTGCCAAGGACGACAGCGACGCCGCCCGGGCCCGGCTCGCGACGATCCTCTACACCGCGGCCGAGTCGCTTCGGGCGATCGCGGTGCTGCATGCGCCGACGATGCCGAAGACCTCGACGGCGCTGTGGGAGTCGCTGGGGGCAGCCGACGCGATCGGCCCGCTCGATGCGCAGGACGTCCGCGGCGCCGGTCAGTGGGGACAGCTGCCCGCCGGGGCGCGGCTGACCAAGAGCGCCCCGCTGTTTCCTCGGCTGGCCGACGACGCGTAGCCGAACCTCGCGTCGACCTCATCGAGAACGACGAGCTCGGATAGGGGTCAGCGATGCTTGCCCTTGTCAGGCGCGTGTTCGCCCGACCCGGAGTTAGGAGGCCCGTCGTCGGCTCGGTCGACGAGCCAGACGATGCCGCCCGCCACGAGCATGACGATGAGGGAGACCTTGACGACCTTCTTCATGAAGCCGTCTCCGGCCGCCCCACCCTCGTCTCGCGCGCGTGTGGCCCAGCGGCGCGGGCCCGCGATCGCCGCCGCGACGAAGATTGCCAGGCCGACCAAGACCAGGGTGGCTGCCGTCATGGCGGCCCTCCTCTCCCTCGTCCCCCGTATGCCCATCGTCGTCGCTCTGCCCGAGAAGGTCCAGATAAAGGCGGGATCTTGGACGGCCCCTGCGGCGCGCGGTCGCAGCTGGAGGCCGCACTAGGATCAGCCCTCGTGTCATGCAATGTCTTGGTCCCGGTGTCCCAGTGAGTCGCGACGCCCGTCCATCCGCGCCGGAGCCGCTGCCGCATCCGGTAGTCGACAACCACTGCCATCTCGACATGGCCCGCGAAGGCGCCGACCCGACGCCGGTCGAGACCGCGCTGAAGGAGGCGGCCGAGGTCAACGTGCCGCGGGTGGTCCAGATCGGCTGCGACCTCGACGGGGCCCAGTGGGCGGTCGACATGGCCGCTCGACATGACGCACTCGTCGCCGGGGTCGCGCTGCATCCCAACGAGGCGCCGCGGTTGGCCGCCGGTGACCTCGATGCGGCGCTGGCCCAGATCGAGTCGCTGGTGGTGTCGAGTGAGCGGGTACGAGCGGTCGGCGAAACTGGGTTGGACTACTTCCGTACCCGCGACGAGGGCCGAGCCGCGCAGCACATCTCGTTTCGGGCGCACATCGCGATGGCGAAGCGGCACGACCGAACGCTGGTGATCCACGACCGCGACGCCCACGACGACGTGCTGCGGGTGCTCGACGAGGAGGGCGTCCCGGAGCGGACCGTGATGCACTGCTTCTCCGGTGACGCCGCCTTCGCCCGCGCCTGCGTCCAGCGGGGGTGCTGGCTGTCGTTCGCCGGGACGGTGACGTTCAAAAACGCTCAGCCGCTGCGGGACGCCCTCGCTGCGACGCCGTTGGACAGGATCCTGGTCGAGACCGATGCGCCGTTCCTCACGCCGATGCCGCACCGTGGCCAGCCGAACGCGTCGTACCTCGTTCCGCTGACCGTACGGTCGATCGCCGATGCCCGCGGCGTCGATCTCGTCGAGCTCTGCCAAGCGATCGAGACCAACACAGAACTCGCCTTCGGCGGCTCTTGGTAGGGCCGAAATGCCCGTCCCTCGCGGCAACCGGCCCAGATATGGGCCACGTCACGTGTACGTGCGGCTGCGAGGCGTGACATCAGGAGCCTCATCTATCACATAAGCATCAAATCGGCCACGCGTTGGCGCGCCGACGTTTTGACCGCCGTGACCATGCCGTTATCGTCGGTGGCTTGTTGGCCGGGACTGGGCCCGTCTCGGGAAGCGCGACCTTTGGAGCACTGTGCGCAAGCGCATCGCCCTGATCGGCGTGAACCTCGCGATCGTCCTTGCCGTCGTCGGCGGAACGATCGCCTATGCGTCGATGAGCAAGACCGTGACGGTGTCCATCGATGGCCAGGCCCAGGAGGTGCGGACCTTCGCCGACGATGTGGAGGGCGTCCTCCAGCAGGAGGACATCGAGGTCGGCGACCACGACGTCGTTGCCCCCGGGCTCGACAGCGAACTCGACGAGGGCTCCGCGATCGCGGTCCGGTACGGCCGGCAGCTCACCGTCACCAAGGACGGCGCGACTCAGACATACTGGGTGACGGCGACCAACGTCGACGACGCCCTCGACCAACTCAACCTCCGCGTCGTCGACTCGGCCGAACTGTCCGCCAGCCGGAGCACCGAGATCAGCCGCGAAGGCCTCGATCTCGTCATCTCGACCCCGAAGCGGGTCACCCTGGTCGTCGGCGGCGAGAAGCACAAGATGACGACGGCGGCGCCGACGGTCGGCGAGGTGTTGGCCGAGGCCGATGTCAAGCTCAACCAATACGACACGCTGGCCGCCGGCATCCGCGAGAAGGCGCCGCAGATCGAGGACGGATCGCCGGGCGGCAAGAAGCGCACCGTCTCGAAGGCGGCGCTGTCGCAGATCGTCACCGAGTCGGTCAACGCCGACGAGCCCGTCGTCCAGGGCATGCGCATCGAGGTGACGCGGATCGGTGTCAAGGTCGAGACCGTCAAGGTTTCGATCCCGTTCAAGACGATCGTCAAGCACGACAACGACCTGTTCAAGGGCCAGGTACGGGTCAAGCGCGACGGCGTCGAGGGCGCGAAGCGCGTCACGTACCGGATCAGGATCGTCGACGGCGACGTCGCCAATCGCCGCGTGCTCAAGAGCGTCCCCCTGGACAAGCCGCGGCCGCAGATCGAGATCCACGGCACCAAGTCGCGGCCGCAGCCGGAACCCGAGCCGGAGCCGGACTACAGCGACGGCAACACGGTGTGGGACTCGCTTGCCGAATGCGAGTCCGGCGGCGACTGGGCGATCAACACCGGCAACGGCTACTACGGCGGCCTGCAGTTCAGCTACGACACATGGCAGGCCTACGGCGGTGGCGCGTACGCCGAATACCCGCACGAGGCGTCGCGTGAGGAGCAGATCGCGATCGCCGAGAAGGTCCGCGATGCCACAGGCGGCTACGGCTCGTGGCCGGCCTGTGCGGCGGAGCTCGGTCTGCCGACGTAGGACGCGCCGGCCCCTCAGTACGCTGCGCATCGTGGCTGACGAGGCGGACGGCGGACCGGACGTACGGTTGCTCGGCGCGTTGGCCGTCCGCGACCTCGCGGCCCGACTCGACCTGCGCCCGACCAAGCAGCGGGGCCAAAATTTCGTCGTCGACGCCAACACGGTCCGCCGGATCGTGCGGGTCGCCGGTGTCACGGCCGACGACGTCGTGCTCGAGGTCGGGCCGGGCCTCGGGTCGTTGACCCTGGCGCTGCTCGAACGGGTCCGGAGCGTCACCGCGATCGAGGTCGACGGCGCGCTGGCGACCGCGCTGCCGGCGACGCTGGCGGAGTTTGCGCCGGAGCGGGCCGCCGATGTCACGGTCGTCCACGCCGATGCGATGCGGGTGACCGAGCTCCCGGTGCCGCTCCCGACCGCGATGGTGGCGAACTTGCCGTACAACGTCGCGGTCCCGGTGTTGCTGCACCTCCTCGGCACGGTCGCAACGCTCCGCCACGGACTCGTCATGGTGCAAGCCGAGGTCGCCGATCGTCTGACGGCGCCGCCCGGATCGCGGGTGTACGGGGTGCCGAGTGTCAAGACCGCCTGGTATGCCGAGGCCCGACCGGCCGGACGGGTCAGTCGCCAAGTCTTCTGGCCGCCGCCACGGGTCGAGTCCGGCCTCGTCGCATGGAGCCGGCGCGACCCGCCTCCGCATCGGGTCGGCCGAGACCGGGTGTTCGCGGTCGTCGACGCGGCGTTCGCGCAGCGGCGCAAGATGCTGCGGTCGGCGCTGGCGGGGCTCGCAGGGGGTTCGGCCGTCGCGGAGTCGGCGCTGAGCGCGGCGGGCGTATCGCCGACGGCCCGTGGCGAGGAGCTCGACGTCGCTGCCTTCGCCCGGATCGCCGATGCGCTCGGGCCGTGACCCGTCACGGAATTGCGCACTCCTCCGTCACGGGCAGCCCGTTGTATGACGTAGCTGTGCGCAAAACCGAAGGCGGAACGCGGCCCGACCAGTCGGACATGCCCTAAGTTGACCCCATGACGATGCAGTCGGTCACCGTCCGCGTCCCGGCGAAGATCAACCTCGCGTTGGCCGTCGGCGGGCTGGAGTCCGACGGCTATCACCCGCTCACGACGGTCTATCAGGCCGTGGATCTGTGCGACGAGATCCGGGCCAGCGCGGTCGACGACGGCGACATCACGTTGACCGTGACCTACGACGGTCGGTCCGCGACCGAGACGGCGGAGGTGCCGGTCGACGAGAACAACCTCGCCTACCGGGCGGCCGATCTGTTGCGCCGCCGGGTCGGAGTGGACGACGGGATCGCGCTGTCGATTCGCAAGGCGATCCCCGTGAGCGGGGGCATGGCCGGCGGCTCGGCCGACGCGGCGGCCGCGCTGGTCGCCGCCGACGCGATCTGGGGCCTGGGCACGTCGCGGCAGGACTTGTTGGCGGTCGCGGCCGAGTTGGGGAGCGATGTGCCGTTCTGCCTTTTCGGCGGTACGGCGATGGGCACGGGCCGTGGCGATCAGGTCAGCCCCGTACTCGCGCGGGGACGTTATTGCTGGGTGCTCGGCCTAGCAGATCGCGGACTGTCGACGCCGGTGGTCTATGCCGAGTTTGACCGGCTCAACGAGTCTGCACCGCCGGCCGAACCGCAGGTGGCGCCCGCGTTGCTCTCGGCGCTGCGAGCCGGCGATCCGGCGGCGCTCGGCGCGGTCTTGTCCAACGATCTGCAAGAGGCCGCGCTGTCATTGCGTCCGGAGCTCACCGAGACGCTGGCGGTGGGCGAGGAGTGTGGGGCGCTCGGCTCGATCGTCTCGGGCTCCGGGCCGACCACGATGTTCTTGGCCGGCGACGAGGAGCACGCGTTGGACATCGCGCTGGCGTTGACCGGTGCCGGCGTCTGCGCCGACGTGGTGCAGGCAGCCGGGCCGGCCCCGGGCGCCCGCGTCATCGCATGACCCCGACGATCCGTCACTTGTGGCAGCACCATCCGTCACTTGTGGACCGACGATCCGTCACTTGTGGTCGGCGGATGGTGCGCGCACAAAAGCCGGATCGTCGCTAGGGCGGAGGTGCGTCGAAGGGGGCGACCAGGGTTCGCAGGAGGTCGGCCAGACGTCGCGAGTCGGCCGCCTTGAGCCCACGTAGCAGTTCGCGCTCGTTGGCGAGCAGCGACTCCAGGGCGGCGTCGACGGTCTTCAGTCCCTTGGCGGTCAGGCGCACCTGCACACCGCGCCGGTCGGTCGGGTCCGGGAGCCGCTCGACCAGGCCGCGCGCCGCGAGCCGGTCGACCCGGTTGGTCATCGTGCCGCTGGTGACCAGCGTTTCGTGGAGGAGGCGTCCGGGCGAGAGTTGGTACGGCTGGCCGGACCGGCGCAGGGCCGACAGCACGTCGAACTCCCACGCCTCGAGATCCTGACCGGCGAACGCCTGCCGCCGGGCCCGATCGAGGTGGCGGGCCAGCCGCGTGACCCGGCTGAGCACCTGCATGGGCGCGACGTCGAGATCCGGGCGCTCCCGCTGCCAGGCCTCGATGAGCCGATCGACCTCGTCTTCCACGACGCCACCGTACTCGTCAAGACTCTTGACACCGAGAGGCCTTCGTCCCGAACATCGGGAACTATCTTGATGACAGGAATCTCGACATCAAGATATCATCAGGGTCACAGCAACAGCCGAAGCGGTGGAGGAGCTGGCGTGGCGAATTGGGATCCGACCCGATACCTGCGGTTCGCGGACGAGCGTTCGCGACCCTTCGTCGAGCTGCTCGGGCGAGTCGACGCGGCCGATCCGCCGCGGATCATCGACCTCGGCTGCGGGCCGGGGCACCTGACGCCGATCCTGCGCGCACGATGGCCGCACGCCGCGATCAACGGAGTCGACTCGTCGCCGGACATGATCGCCAAGGCGGTCGCCGACAACACCGACCCCGAGGTGTCGTACGTGGAGGCCGACCTGCGCGATTGGGTGATCGAGCTGCCGGTCGACCTCGTCGTCTCCAACGCGGCGCTGCAATGGGTGCCCGGCCACCTCGAGATCCTGCCGCGGCTGGCCGACCCGGTCGTCCCCGGCGGCAGCTTCGCGTTCAGCGTGCCGGGCAACTTCGGCGAGCCGAGCCACCGGCTTCTCGACGAGCTTGCCGCGGCCGAGCCGTTCGCGGCGTACACGCACGACCGGACCCGACCCGCGTCGCACGACGCCGCGACCTACCTCGAGCTCTTCGCCGGTCTGGGTTGGTCGGTCGACGCGTGGGAGACGACCTACCTGCACGTCCTGACCGGCGACGATCCGGTCTACACCTGGATCTCCGGCACCGGCGCTCGGCCCGTCCTGCAGTCGCTGCCCGAGGCGAGGCGTGACGAGTTCGTCCGCGCCTACAAGGCGGTGTTGCGCGCGGCGTACCCGCCCGACGACTGGGGCACGGTGCTGCCGTTCCGACGGAACTTCGTTGTCGCTCGGCGGCCGGCATGATGCGGATCCGCGAGGCCGACGAAGCCGATCTGGCTGCCGTCTTGGCCCTGCTTCGGCAAGACGCCATCCGCGAGGTCGACGAGCCGGTCGAGATCACCGACGGCCAGCGCGCCGCACTCCGCGAGATCGTCGCGGGGCCGCATCAGCAGGTGCTCGTCGGCGAGATCGACGGCGTGATCGTCGCGACGTGTCAGGTCGCCTGGCTGCGGCGGCTCATCTACGACGGCTCCTTGATATGCAACGTCGAGTCGGTACGGGTGTCCGCCGACGCGCGTGGCCGAGGTCTCGGCGCCGAGCTGATGGAGTACGTCTGCGCCGAGGCCCGAAGGCGTCGCTGCGCGCGGGTCGAGCTGACGACGAACCGGCGCCGCGACCGGGCTCGGCAGTTTTACGAGCGGCTCGGATTCGTGCCGAGTCACGTGGGCATGAAGCTGTATCTGAAGGAGTCGGCATGAGATTCCACCACGTTCAGGTGTCGTGCCCACCGGGGGGCGAGGCCGCCGCACGTACGTTCTACGCGGGCGTCTTGGGCATCCCCGAGGTCGCCAAACCGCCGGTGCTCGCGGCCCGCGGCGGAGTCTGGTTTCGCGGCGACGGTGTCGAGATCCACGTCGGCGTCGAGGAGCAGTTTGCGCCGGCCCGGAAGGCGCATCCGGCGCTGGCGGTCGACGACATCGACGCCGTGGCGCGCGTCGCCGAGGCGGCCGGCTTCCCGGTGACGTGGGACGGCGACTTCCCGGGCTATCGACGCTTCTACACCCGCGACGGCAACGACAACCGCGTCGAGATCCTGTCCCCGGCCTGATTCTGGTCCGGGGTGGCCTGGTACGAACCTATTGGCCCGGGGCCACCCCGGACCAAAACGCCCTAGGTGCGGCGGGTGACGAGGGTGGGCTCCTGCTCGAGGCGGCCGAGACCGTTCCATGCCAGGTTGCACAGGTGCGCTGCCACGACGGCCTTGTCGGGTTCGCGGGCGTCGAGCCACCACTGCCCGGTCGTGCCGACCATGCCGACGAGCATCTGGGCATACATCGGCGCGTACGTCGCGTCGAACCCGCGATTGGTGAACTCGTCGCCCAGGATGTGTTCGACCCGGCGGGCGATGTCGCTGATGATGCTGACGAACGACCCGGTCGCCGACCCGACCGGTGAGTCGCGCACCAGGATCCGGAAGCCGTCGGAACTCGAGTCGATGTAGTCGAGCAGCGCCAGCGCCGCCTGTTCGAGCAGCTCGCGCGGATGTCCGCCGGTGAGCGCGGCTTGCATCATGTCGAGAAGCTGGCGTACCTCGCGATCGACGACGACGGCGTACAGGCCCTCCTTGCCGCCGAAGTGCTCGTACACCACAGGCTTCGACACCTCGGCGTGGCTCGAGATCTCCTCGACCGAGGTGCCGTCGAAGCCGCGCTCGGCGAACAGCCCTCTGGCGATGTCGATGAGCTGCTCGCGTCGCTCGGCAGCGGTCATCCGATGTCGGGTGGCGCGTTTGCGTCGGCGTGCGCTCGCGGCCTCAGTCACGGTCGGCATTCTGCCCTAACGAGGTCACGTGAGAGGTGGTCGGTCAGACGGCCTCGACGCGTTTGGCGTCGAGGCGTTCCTTGACCGGCCAACGGACGTCGTAGACCCAGCCGAGCTTCTCGAACAGCCAGATGATCCGGGCCGAGGTGTCGATCTGGCCGCGCAGCACGCCGTGTCGAGCGCAGGTCGGGTCGGCGTGGTGCAGGTTGTGCCACGACTCGCCCATCGACGGGATCGCGAGCCACCAGACGTTGCCGGACTTGTCGCGACTCTTGAACGGCCGGTTGCCCACCGTGTGGCAGATCGAGTTGATCGACCACGTGACGTGGTGCAGCATCGCGACGCGCACGAGGCTGGCCCAGAAGAACGCGGTCAGCGCGCCGTGCCACGACATCGTCCAGAGGCCACCCGCGATCGGTGGGATCAGCAGCGACACCGCGACCCAGAGGGGGAACTGTCGCGAGACCTTGACGATGTCGCGATCCTTCAGCAGATCGGGCGCGTAGCGTCGCGGCGGCGTCTGCTCAGGGTCGAAGAGCCAGCCGACGTGGGCGTAGACGAGCCCCTTGATCAGCGCCGGCAGGCTGTTGCCGTAGCGCCACGGCGAGTGTGGGTCGCCGTCGCGGTCGGAGAACTTGTGGTGCTTGCGGTGGTCGGCGACCCATTGGATGACCGGGCCCTCGATCGCCATGCTGCCGGCGACTGCGAGGCCGACCTTGACGCCGCGGTTGGGCTTGAAGGATCTGTGCGTGAAGTACCGGTGGAATCCCACCGTGACGCCATGTCCAGAGATCGCGTACATCACGAGCGCGATGATGACGTCGTGCCAGCCGAGCCAACCGCCCCAGACGACTGGTACGGCCGCTACGACGGCGAGGAAGGGCACCGCGATGAACAAGGCGAGAGCGATCCGTTCTTTGACGCTTTGAATCTCGGGTCCGAGCTTCCCGTTGTCGTCTATCGGGGTCCGTTCGGGCGCAGTCGTCGACGGTGCGGTCATAGTGGTGTCCTCTGCTGGCCGAATGGGCCCGCACTGACGGCGAGCCGCTTACCTACGCAACCGTAACCTACGCAGTCGTAGGTGTGGCAAGTCCGGACGGATCATTTACCAAGATCTCAGACGTTCTCCGGCCCGCCACGGTCGCCGCGGCCGCGTCAAACGGCGGGTGCTCGTCACGAGCGGTTCGAGATTTCGTACGCTGACCCGTGCGATCCCCGGTTGGTCTGTCGGCAGGGCCCGCCGCACTTTGAATGCGGACAAGCGACGTAGGTTCGACTCCTACCCGGGGAGCGACGGGAACGACTGCCGACCGACGACACCGTCAGGAGAATGCACGTGACTCGTGGCGAGCCGCTGACCGTGATCTGCCTCGCGGCGGGTGCCGGCACCCGGATGAAGTCTCGTCGCCCCAAAATGCTCCACGAGATCGGCGGTCGCAGCCTCGTCGGTCACGCGGTCGCGGCCGCCCGCAGCCTCGCCCCGGAGGCGCTGGTGGTCGTCGTGGGCTACGAGCGGGAGGCAGTGAGCGTCCACCTCGCCGATATCGACCCGGCCGCTGTCCTCGCGGTGCAGGAGAACTACAAGGGCGGCACCGGCGATGCCGCCCAGGTCGGACTCGCCGCGGCGCCGCCGTCCGACACCGGCACCGTGGTGGTGACATACGGCGACGTACCACTGCTCGAGCCCGACACACTGCGAGACCTCGTACGCGAGCACTCCGACAGCTCTCGGGCCGTGACCGTCCTCACCGCCGAGGTCGACGACCCGACCGGCTACGGCCGCATCGTGCGCGACCCGGCTGGCCAGGTGCGCCGGATCGTCGAGCAGAAGGACGCCAGCGATCAGGAGCGGGCGATCCGCGAGATCAACTCGGGCATCTACGCGTTCGATCGAGCCTTCCTCGCCGAGGCGCTCGACGCGATCGACACCGACAACGTCCAGGGGGAGCGCTACCTGACCGACGTGGTCGAGATCGCCAGCAAGACCGACGGCGTCGGCCCGATGCTGCTGGCCGACGTCTGGCAGCTCGAGGGTGTCAACGACCGAGTGCAGCTGGCTCGCCTCGGCGCCGAGCTCAATCGGCGCACCCTCGACCGCTGGATGCACGAGGGCGTGACGGTCGTCGACCCGACGAGCACGTGGGTCGACGTGACGGTACGGCTGGCGCCCGATGTCACTCTGCGACCGGGCGTACAGCTGCACGGCACGACGCAGGTCGACGAGGGCGCGGAGATCGGGCCCGACACGACGCTGACTGACGTGACCGTCGGGGCCGACGCCAGGGTCGTCCGTGCGCATGGCATCGAGGCCCGGATCGGCGAGGGAGCGAGCGTCGGGCCGTTCGCGTACTTGCGGCCGGGCACCGATCTGGCGGCCGGCGGCAAGATCGGCACGTACGTCGAGACCAAGCAGGCGACGATCGGCCCCGGCGCCAAGGTGCCACACCTGTCCTACGTCGGCGACGCGACGATCGGCGAGGGAGCCAATATCGGCGCCGGCACGATCTTCGCCAACTACGACGGGGTCGCCAAGCACCGGACGACGGTCGGTCGGCACTGCCGGACCGGGTCGGACAATGTCTTCGTGGCACCGGTGGAGGTCGGCGACGGCGCGGCGACCGGGGCCGGCACCGTCGTGCGGCGCAACGTGCCGCCGGGTGCGCTCGCGGTGTCGTCGGGCCCGCAGCGTCACATCGAAGACTGGGTCGAACGGAAGCGACCCGGATCGGCGTCCGACCGGGCCGCGGAGGAGGCACGGGCCGCCGCGTCGAAGGGCGCAGCATCGCAGGAGAAACCAGGGAACGGGAGCGGGGGAGCATCGACATGATTGGGCTGAAGCGCACGACGGAGAAGAACCTCATGGTCTTCTCCGGCCGGGCCTATCCGGCATTGGCCGAAGAGGTCGCCGACGCGTTGGGGACCCAACTGGTGCCGACGGACATGCGCGACTTCGCCAACGGTGAGATCTACGCCCGGTTCAACGAGTCGGTCCGGGGCTGCGACGCGTTTGTCATCCAGAGCCACGCGGCGCCGATCAACCAGTGGGTCATGGAGCAACTGATCATGGTCGACGCGTTGAAGCGGGCGTCGGCCAAGCGGATCACCGTGGTCCTTCCGTTCTACGGGTACGCCCGCCAGGACAAGAAGCATCGGGGCCGCGAACCGATCTCAGCCCGGCTCGTCGCCGACATGTTTCGGACCGCCGGCGCCGACCGCTTGATCTGCGTCGACCTGCACTCGGCCCAGATCCAGGGTTACTTCGACGGCCCGGTCGACCATCTGATGGCGATGCCGATCCTGTCCGAGTACGTCGCGTCCCACTACGACGGAGAGTCGCTCGCCGTCGTGTCGCCGGACGCTGGCCGGATCCGGGTCGCCGAGCAGTGGTCGCAGCGACTCGACGGAGCGCCGCTGGCGTTCATCCACAAGACCCGCGACATCACCCAGCACAACGAGGCGGTGGCCAACCGTGTCGTCGGCGAGGTGGCCGGTCGTACCTGCATTTTGGTCGACGACATGATCGACACCGCCGGCACGATCTGCAAGGCGGCCGACGCGCTGCTCGCCGATGGCGCCGCGTCGGTGATTATCGCCGCGACCCATGCCGTACTCTCCGGGCCGGCCGTCGATCGGCTGAAAAACTCGGCGGCCCGCGAGGTCATCGTGACCAACACGCTTCCGGTGCCCGAGGACCGGCAGTTCGACAAGCTCACGACCCTGTCGATCGCGCCGCTGATCAGCCGGGCGATTCGCGAGGTCTTCGAGGACGGTTCGGTCACGAGCCTCTTCGAGGGCCGTGCCTGACGCCGTTGCTCCCTTTGCGCCGAGATTGCGCGTCTTGACCGCCATCTCGAGGCGTGGAGCAATCCGACCCGGCCTGAGCGGTCAAGACGCGCAATCTCGGCGCGAAGAGATGTGGCGCGATTTCGCTCGGGGGCGGGGCGGTCGCTAGACTGCGGCCGTTGCCTCGGCGAGGGAGCGCAAGACCGATCGTGCTCCGTGATCGACGCGGTGCCGTTGCGGCACGACTCGCTGGGCGGCCCGCGAAAACGAGACACGCTGAGGAGATTCTGCAGTGGCCGAGATCAAGATTCAGGCTGAGCCGCGCACGGCGTTCGGCAAAGGTGCCGCGCGGCGCATCCGGCGCGCGGGCGCGGTGCCCGCGGTGCTGTACGGCCACGGCGAAGACCCCGCTCACATCACACTCCCGGGCCATGACCTCATGATGGCCCTCAAGGCGGCCAACGCGCTGCTGTCGGTCGAGATCGACGGCAAGAGCCAGCTCGCCCTGCCCAAGCAGGTCCAACGCGACCCGATCAAGGGCTTCATCGAGCACGCCGACCTGCTGTTGGTCCGGCGCGGCGAGAAGGTCGTCGTCAACATCCCGATCACCCTCGTAGGCGAGGCGGCGCCGGACGCGCTGATCATGACCGAGGTCAACGAGCTGACGGTCGAGGCCGAGGCCACCCACATCCCGGGTTCGATCGAGGTGTCGATCGAGGGCCTGGAGGTCGGGTCGCAGATCCACGCCTCTGAGCTGAAGCTGCCGACGGGCGTTGACCTGCGCGAGGAGGGTGACCCCCTCATCGTCAACGCGACGGCCCAGCCGACCGCCGAGCAGCTGGAGGCCGAGATGGCCGAGGCCGAGGCCGAGGCCGGCGTCGAGCGCGAGGAGCACGAGGAGCCGGAGGACGTCGTGCCGGAAGCTGACTCGGAGGCCGAGTCTGACGAGGAGAGCGCCGAGGACGAATGAGGCCACCGCGGCTCTGGCCGCGACGTCGGCGCGATGAGATGACGGGCGACGCCTGGCTGGTCGCCGGGATCGGCAACGCTGACCCGGCCTATGCCCGTACGCGACACAACGTCGGGTTCTTCGTCACCGACCTACTGGCGGAGCGGATGTCGAGCACGTGGCGGGTTCACAAGTCGCGCCGCGCCGACGTCATCGAGGGTCGCTTGGGTCCGCCGCCCGGCGTCCGGGTTGTCTTGGGTCGCGGGCGCTCCTACATGAATGAGAGTGGTGGTCCGATCGCCGGGCTCCTCGGGTTCTACAAGATTCCCCCCGATCGTCTCATCGTCATCCACGACGAGCTCGACCTGCCGCTCGGCGCATTGCGACTCAAGCTCGGTGGCGGCGACAACGGGCATAACGGCCTGCGATCGATCCGGAACTCCCTCGGTACCGGCGACTTCTACCGGGTACGGATCGGAATCGGACGGCCGCCCGGACGTCAATCGCCAACCGACTTCGTCCTCAAGTCCTTTAGAAATGACGAACGTCCCGAAATAGACATTTCTATCGAAAAAGCCGCCGATTCGGTCGAAAGTTTGATCCTCCGTGGCTTACCGGTGACTCAGAGCGGTTTCCACTAAAGCTGGGGGATGATCGTTATGGCGCGGCCAGTGACGGTTGGCCCTCGTGCATGGTTGAATGTTCGTCGCTCGGGTCCGCCACCAGCACAGGGGTTTCGGGAGACATTGATGCACACGGGGTTTCACGGAGCCGCTTTATGACCCAAGGCACGATAAGTGCTCGGGAGGATGCGGATCGCAATAGCCTGGCGGGCGTTTTCACTCGCGCGGTCCCCGGATCGAGATCCGAGCGAACTGTGTGGCGTCCGCTGGCGTTGGTGTGCGAGTTCGTCGTCATGGCCGTGGCCGCGATCGGCACCGCCACTGCCGTTCCGGCATTGGGTGACTGGGGCCGCCTGACCGTCACGATGGTGTTGCTGGCCTTCGTGATGCAGGTGGCGATGCTTCCGACCTACGAACGGCTGCGCTCACTGCAGCCGCTGCGGCTGGCCTCGTACGCGGGTGGCCTGGGGCTGCTGGCGAGCGCGACGATCAACGCGACGCCGGCGACCAGCCTGCGGGCGACCGCCGCCGTGGTGGGGTCGATCCTCGCGAGTTGTCTCGCCGTGCGCTGGTTCCGCAGTCGAAGCAAGACCCACAGCGTGACCCTGCTGGTCGGCGATCGGGTGGCCGTCTCGCATCTGGTGAGCCAATGGGGTCCGCAAACCAACGTTCGGATCGCCGGCGTGTGCCTCGCCGAGACCGACGACGACGGCGCACCGTTGGCCGACTCGATCATGGACATCTCGGTCGTCGGCGGCCTCGCGGACGTGCCGAGCGTGGCCCGCCGGATGGGTGTCGACCAGGTTGTCGTCGCTCCGGGGCCGGTGCTGACGGCCTACGACGTGCGACGCCTCAGCTGGGCGCTCGAGGACTCGGACGTGGAGCTCACGGTCGCCGCCGAGGTGCATGGGGCGGTGCCCACGCGCATCGTGCCTCGGTTGCTCGGTCGACGCCTGCTGCTGTCGGTGCGTCCGACTCGGCCGTCGGCGCCGCTTGCCGCCCTGAAGTGGGTCTTCGACCGGATCGCGGCGGCCGCGCTGATCGTGATCGTCGCCCCCTTGCTCGGCGTCTTGTGGCTGATCGTGCGACGGGATTCGTCGGGGCCTGGCATCTTCCGCCAGGCCCGTGCCGGTCAGGGCGGCTCGACCTTCACGATGTACAAGCTGCGGACGATGGCGGTCGACGCAGCGGCCCGCCAGGCCGAGCTGGTCGACCTCAACGAGGGTGCCGGCCCACTGTTCAAGCTTCGCAACGACCCGCGTGTCACCCGGGTCGGCCGGGTGCTGCGGGCAACGTCGCTTGACGAGTTGCCCCAGCTCTTCAACGTCCTCAAGGGCGACATGTCCCTGATCGGACCGCGTCCGGCGCTGCCGACCGAGACCGACGACTACGACGACTGGATCCGGCGTCGGCTGACGGTCAAGCCCGGCATGACCGGACTCTGGCAGGTGAGCGGACGGTCGCGACTCGGTTGGAACGAAGCGGTTCGGCTCGACCTCGACTACGTCGACAACGTCACGATCTCCGGCGAGCTGTCGATCGCCGCGCGTACGTTCGGCGCGGTCGTCAGGCGAGACGGTGCCTGCTGAAACCACCCCGATCGGTGGGATGGACCGATCCGCGAGCGTCCAGGGCATTCGGGATCGATTGCCGACGCGAGCCGTCGATGTCGCGAAGAGTGTCGTGCATGCTTCTGGTCGCGTGACCGCCTCCGCCCGTGTGCTGCCCGACTTCTTGATCATCGGCTGCAAGAAGGGCGGCACCACATCGGTGATGAACTGGTTGGTCGAACATCCGGATGTGGTCCGGATGTATCCGCCGTTCCAGCGGCGCAAGAGCCCGCACTACTTCGACATCAACTACGCCCGGGGCCAGGCGTGGTACCGCGCGCATTTCCCGACTCGGACGAACCTCGCGCTACGAGAGCGTCGAACCGGTCGGCGCCCCCTGGTCGGCGAGGCGTCGCCTTACTACATGTTCCATCCGGCGGCGCCGGAGCGGGTGGGCGAGACACTGCCCGGCGTACGGTTGATCGCCCTGCTGCGCGAGCCGGTCTCGCGGGCCTACTCCAACTACTGGGACCGCGTCGCGACCGGCCACGAGGAGCTGCCGACGTTCGAGGCGGCGATCGACGCCGAGGAGGAGCGCCTCCGAGGCGTGACGCCGGACCTGATGCGCGATCCCGGCTACTACTCCTACGACCACGACCACCACGCCTACCTGGCCCGCGGTCGTTATCTCGAGCATCTCGAGCCGTGGTTGCGCCGCTACGGCGACGGCGAGTTGCTGGTGCTTGCCGCCGAGGACCTTTTTCGCGAGCCGCAGGAGACGTTCGAGACGATCCAGCGCTTCCTCGGCCTGCCGGTGCGGCAATTGACGCTTCGGCCGCGCAACGAACGTCGCGGTTATCCACCGATCAGCTCGGAGACCAAGGCCCGTCTCCGGGACTATTACGAGCCTTTTAATCTGGCGCTTTTCGACGCACTCGATCGAAAATTCGATTGGTAAATCCACCGGTGCCTTATCGCCCTATAGCCGGACGATAGTTCTCCGCGAGTCTCGATTGATGCTGTCGGTTGTCATGATTCACCCGATTCATACCGGTTCGGAGTTCGGGTCGGAACGCGTCCTGACACCCGCCTGACCGGTGCGCCTCGCCACCCCTATACTCGGTCGCTGTTCGCATCTCTCGGGCGGAACTCGGTTCCGCACATTTCGGCTCTTGGAGAGGTCTGTGAGGGCACACCGATTCGCCCTGTCCGCTGTCGCAATCCTTGGTCTGGTCGCCGGCCTCTGTGCCGCTGCCGATGCGCAGACCCGCCAGCCGCGCGTCGTCGACGCCAACCCGGCCGACACGACGCCGCATCTGGTCGCCGACGACAACGGCGGACAACCCAGGGTGCTCTCCCTCGCCAGCCGAAAGGGCATCGTCTATGCCGGCGGCATCTTCCATAAGGTCGCGAGCCCGAAGCTCCGGTTCACCAAGAAGCGTCGCAACCTGATGGCGTTCGATGCGGACACCGGCGCGTTCAGGCACTTCAGACCCAAGGTCAACGGGCCGGTTTGGGCGATTCGGGTCACGCGTAAGGCCGTTTATGTCGGCGGCGCGTTCACGAAGGTCAACGGTGTGCCGCGAAACGGTCTGGCCAAGCTCAACCGTCGGACGGGTGCGGTGGTCCGCAGCTTCCGGTCGCCATTCGACGAGGGCCGGGTGACCGACCTGGCGCTGGTCGACGGTCGACTGATCGCCGGCGGCACGTTCCCCCGCAAGCTGGTCGCTCTGCGACCTGACACCGGCTCGGTGACCCGCTACGTACACCTGTCGATCCGCGGAGCGCTCCCCGGCAGTTCAGCGCGAGCGGGAGTCTTCCGGTTCGCGGTCGACCCGTCGGGGCGCCGGCTGGTCGCCGTCGGCAACTTCACCCATGTCGAAGGTAAGAAACGCGCCCGCGCCGTCATGCTCAAGCTCGGATCGACGTCGGCAACCCTGAAGTCGTGGCGATACGGACCGTTCGGTCGCAAGTGCCGCACCGATGCGCCCTCGAAGCAGGCCTACCTCCAAGACGTCGACTTCGCTCCCAACGGCAACTACTTCGTCGTCGTGGCGACCGGTTACGTCGTGCCGACGTCCGACGACATCGGCACGATGGTGTGCGATGCGGCGGCACGGTTCGAGACCGACGTCATGGCCCCGACCAAGCCGACGTGGATCAACTACACCGGTGGCGACACCCTGCACTCGGTCGCGATCACCGGGGCGGCCGTCTACGTCCAGGGCCACAGCCGCTGGCTCGACAATCCGTACGGGAGCGACTCGGCCGGCCCAGGCGCCGTCGATCGGCGCGGCGGTGGGGCGATCAACCCGGTGACAGGCAAGGCATTGGCGTGGAATCCGGTCATGCCTAACCAAGTCGGTGGATACGCGTTTCTTGCCACTCATGACGGATTATGGATTGGCCGTGACGGTAAGCGCATCGGCGGCGAATATCACCGCGGAATCGCATTCATGCCGTTATCCTGACGACGTATCAAGCCCGGGGAACGGGGCCTCCTGAGGGCGCACTTATTCCTGCTGCTCGCCTGGAGTGCCCTAGTGACGACATCCCGTATCGCAGCAACGGCTGGGGCCGCGGCCATTTGTCTTCTCGCGACCATTCCCGGTCTGGCGGAGGCCCAGAACCCGGCCCATCCCACCGTTGTCAGCACCGATCCGTCGAATCTCACGCCGCACCTGGCCGCCGACAACACCGGGGTACGTCCTCGCGTGCTCGCCTACGGCGAGATCGACAACACGATGTACGTCGGCGGCATATTCCACAACATCGAGGATCGGCGGCGCCAGACCACGGTCGGGCGTGACCACCTCTTCTCCTTCGACATTCCGACCGGCAACATCAGCTCGTTCGCACCGAATGTGAACGGTCCGGTCTGGTCGATCGTGACAACTCCCGGTGCAGTATTCATCGGCGGCGACTTCACCACGGTCAATGGCGTTCCGCAACGCGGCTTGGCGAAGCTCAATCCGATGACGGGCAACTTGGATCCGGACTTCGACTCGCCGTTCAACACGGGCAGAGTCACCGAGATGCACATGGTCAGGGGCCGCCTGGTCGTCGCGGGTAGCTTCCCCCGCAAGCTGATCGCGCTGAACACGACCACGGGCAACGGCACGACCTACATCACGACCTCGATCACCGGCTCGGTGCCGCTGACCAACGAGAACACCAACGTCTTCAAGTTCGCGGTCGACCCGTCGCAGACGCACCTGGTCGCGGTCGGCAACTTCACCCAGGTTGACGGGTCGCAGCGGGTCCGGGCGTTCATGCTCAACCTGGGAGGAACGTCGGCGACGCTGAGTCCTTGGTGGTACCCACCGTTCGCCACCAAGTGCTCGACCAACACGGCGAGCCGCCAGTCGTACTTGGAGGACGTCGACTTCTCGCCCGACGGGAGCTACTTCGTCTTCGCCTCGACGGGCTTCGTACCGTCGACGACCGCGGAGCTCGAAACGATGGTCTGCGACGCCGCGGCGCGGTTCGAAACCAACATCATGTCGCCGACCAAGCCGACGTGGATCAACTACACCGGCGGCGACACGCTGCACTCGGTTGTGGCTACTGGCGCCGCGGTCTACGTCCAGGGCCACAGTCGGTGGCTCAACAACAAGTTTGGGCGCGACTCAGCCGGACCAGGAGCAGTGGAGCGTCCTGGTGGCGGCGCGATCAATCCGGACACGGGGCTGGCGCTGCCGTGGAACCCGGTCATGGCCAACAATGTCGGCGGCTTCGATTTCCTCGTCACTTCGTCCGGTTTGTGGCTCGGCCGTGACGGCAACCGAATCGGCGGTGAATATCACCGCGGCATCGCGTTCATGCCGTTAGCTTAGGGTTCTGAACATGCCCGCATCTGCTCCGAGCTTCGCCGTCGACATCCTGGTCGTGTGTACGGCCAACCAGGCGCGCAGCCCAGCCGCCGAGCTGCTGTTTCGGCGCGAGGCGGAGGCGCGCCTGGGGGTCGACAACGGCCTGGTCATCCGCAGCGCCGGCGTGCACGCGGACGACGGATCGCCCGTGCTGTCGACGATGGCCGCGGCGGTCCAGCGCTACGAGCTGAGTCTCGACGGCTACCTGTCCCGCCCGCTCGATGCGGACGAGGTCGAGACGAGCCGCCTTGTCGTCACCATGACCGAGAGCCATCGGCACACGGTCAACCGGATCGAGACGACGGCCGTCGGGCGAACGTACACGTTGCGCGAACTCGACCGTCTCGTCTCCGCGCCGCAGTGGGATCCGGCGTGGGACGGCGCCGACGACATCGACGATTACCTGCGTCGGGTCCGGCCGCTCGTGCCGAAGGGTGACCGTCCGGAGGACATCCTTGATCCTGCGGGGCGTCGGGTCGAGATCGCGGTTGCGATCCTGGACGAGCTGAACGACCGGATCTCACGCGTCGGTCAGCACCTGTTCGGCCCGGCGCCGTTCGACGCCTAGCTCGAGGCCGATCGCCGCGCGCTGGCCGCGACCTGCTCGTCGACCGAATCGCCTCGTTGGGCCCGTCGGCCCCCGCGGACCTTGTCACCAGGCCGCGGCGGATAGCCGTAGCCGTAGCTCGTATCGCGGGCGTCGACGCCGTTGAAGACGCATCCCGACAGGTTGCCGCCGACCTGGCGGATCCGCTCGGCCGCCGCCGAGAGGCTGTGCATGCGCGACACCTTGCGGCGGGCGACCAGCAGCAGCAGGTCGGCCTGATCGATCAGCTCCAAGCTGTCGGCGACCCGAAGCACTGGTGCGCTGTCAATGATGACCAGGTCGACGTGTCGGGCGAGGTCGTCGACGATGCCGGCCATCAGTGGCGACGCGAGCAGCTCGGCCGGGTTGGGCGGGATGCTGCCGGACGCGAGCACCCGCAGGTCGTCGAGACCCACCTCGTGCAGATGCGGGTACGCGGGGCCGCCGGCCGCCAGCAGGTCGGACAACCCGACCGGAACATCGAGCCCGAAGCGTTCGGCCGCGGCCGGTCGGCGCAGGTCGGCGTCGACGACGACGACTCGCAGGCCGATTCGCGCGGCGGCGACGGCGAGGTTGGTCGCGACCGACGTCTTGCCTTCGCCCGGCCCGGCCGACGTCACGAGCATGACCGCACCGCGGTCGGCGTCGCGTTTGCTGCCTGCCGCGAGAAGGAACCGGGTGTTGGTGTTGAGGGCGCGGTAGGCCTCGCTGAGTGGCGACTGCGGCGCGATCAAGGTGCCGACCCGGCCGGACGCCTCGGTGTCGGAGTTGGGAATCGAGCCGAGGATCGGGCGACCGCCGATCGCCGAACGCAAACGCTGCTCGTCGCGCACCGCGTCGTCGAGGCGGTCACGTACGTAGGCGAGGCCGACGCCCACCAGAAGACCGAGGACGAGGCCGAGGAGGACCGACCGGACCGGCTTCGGCTCGGCCGGGCTCGTGGGCTCCTCGGCCTGCAACAGGACCTCGCCGCCCGGCAGCGGAGTCGCCTGGCTCGCCGCGAGCGACGTGAGTTGGGTCTCGAGGTTGCTTTGTTCGAATTGCAGCCCGTCCTTACGAGCCTGGAGCTCCTGCCGCTCGGGGCCCGTCGCGTCGTCGAGCAGGGTGTCGACGTTTTCCAACTGCAGGTCGATCGTCTCGAGAGTGTCGTTGATCTGATCCTGGACCGTCGCGGCGTAGTCGGTCGACCGCTCCTCGACGTAGTCGATGTATTGCTCGGCGAACGAGTTGGCGACGTCGGCCGCGAGCTGCGGCTTGGCCTCCAGCGCCGACACCTCGACTACCCGCTTGTCCTCGACGACCGTGACCGTGATGTCGTCGAGAAGGTCCTGCGGCTCGGAGACGTCGAGCCCCAGATCGTCGACCACGCGCTCGGCGACCTGGACCGAGGCGATCACGTCGGCCTGGGTGGCGACCTCCTCAGGCTCCATGACCACACCGCTGGTGTTGTTGGTCGTCATGGTGTCGAGCGACTGCTGGGGCTGCAGCAGCAGGGTCGCTGTGCCGCTATACATCTTGGTCTGGGAGAGCGTCAGGGCCAGACTCGCTCCGATCGCGAGCACGACGCACATCGCGATCAGGCGCCACCGGCGCCGGAAGACGGCGAGGTGGTCTTGGAGTCTGATGAGGTCTTGGTCCATCGGATTTCTCCCGAGCAAGTCCCCTCTGGTCGGCGATCGCTTGGCGCGGCTGCCCGGGTCATGAACAATACGTGATGAACAGTCGGGGCTTCGACCGCACGGCACGATCGGCCGGCAGGCTGTTCGATTCTGTCCTCGACACGGGGAGGCACTCGGTGCGATGGCCAGTGCTGGCGATGTTCGCCGCTCTCCCTTTGCAGTGGTTCGTCGTCGGCAACACCCCACTGGGGATCGGGCGCCTCCACCAACTGGCGCTCTTGGCCTTCGCCGCGGCTGTTCTCGCACGCTATCGCGTCCGCGCGCACGGTCCGGTGCTCAGGATCGCGATGCCATTCATCGCCGCGAACGTCTGCATCCTCCTGATCTGGCTTGCGACGAGCATCTTTCACGGTGAGCAGCCGTTCGGCCCGGTCCAGCAGGCGATCTATCTCGGTGTGTTCGTGGCCGTCGGTACTGTGATCTATCGGGCGGCGTGCGGTACCGAACCGCGACTGCTCGAGGCTCTTCGATGGACGGCTGCCGCCGCCGGCGCGTCGGTCATCCTCGGGCTGACGTACTCGATGCTCGCCAACGGGGTAAACCCGGCGCAGGTGTTCAGCCAGACGATCGCGACTGCCAATCCCGAGTTGCTGCAAAAGGAGGTGTTCCGGTCCGCCTTCACCGGGTTTGGCTTCGACGAGGAGACCGTGCGCGGCAACATCCGGCACGAGGTCTTCGGTGCGGTGCTCGCGTCGATGTACGTCGCGGCTTGGGCGAGTCGGCTACGCCCCTTCACCAGGTCCGGTCCGCGCTTCTTGTTCCACGCGTCGTTGGTCGTCTGCACGCTGCTGCTGCTCGTCTCGATGAGCCGGTCGATCCTGGTGGCGGCTCTGGCCTGGCCGTTGATCGGCTTCTTGCGATCGGCGGTGACGTTCCGGCTCAGCGGCCGGCAGGTGGTCCTGGCCTACACGGCAGTCGCCACCTTCATGCTGGCGTTGGCGTCCGGGTTCGCGTCCGTGCTGTGGGTCCGCTTCACCGAGGACACCTCGTCCTACGAGGCACGTGAAGGCCTTTACGACCTCGCCTACAACAACATCGCCGACCACTTCTTCACCGGCGGTGTCGAGACCGCCGGTGAGAGCTCGCACAACTTCGTTCTCGATACCTGGCTGCGTACGGGAGTGTTCGGCGCGCTGGCGGCCTTGGTCGTGCTGCTCGTCTTGATCGGGCTGTGGGCGTCGCTGATTGTCCGGATCGGAACCGAACCAGCGTGGATGGTGCCGGTGACCGCGGCGATGGCGCTGCCGGTCGTCCGGCTGCTCACCGCCGGTGGCGGGCTCATCCCGCCGATCGAGTGGGTGCTGCTCGGCTTCGTCGCGGGTGCGATGGCCTATCGGCAGACGCTCGCCGCCGCGCCGCCCGCGCCGGAGGTCGACGAACGCTCCGACGCGAAGGCGGCCCATGGCTAAGGAGGGGCGACGCGTCGGCGGCTCCCGGATCGCGCCGGTGCAACCCAACGGGCGGCATCGACGACAGCGGTACGTGTCGGTCCTGAGCGCCTTGATCTGGTTCGCGATCTCGTACGGTGTCGCGATCGGCGGCTATCTGCTGCTGAACGCGTCGGCCAGCCGGCTGCTCAGCCCGAGTCTGTTCGGCTACTTCGTCGTCGCCATGACGACCTCGACCGTGGCCGGTCAGATCGGGCTCATGGGCGTCCACCGCGCCGGACTGCGCGAGGCAGCGCGGATGGCCGAACACGACGACGAGGGCATGCTCGCGCTGCGTCGCGGTGTCCGCGCGGTCCTCGTCTTGGCGCTTCCGGTCGCCAGCGTGGTGAGCGGAGCCATCACGTTCGCACTGGCCAACGACTATGCGACGTCGACCCGCTTGCTGATGGCCGGCGGCATGACCCTCATGGTGCTTCTCGGAGGTCAGCAGAAGCTGTGGGCCAACTACCTGCGCGGCTTCGGCGACGTCCGCTTCGCGAGCCTGCTGGAGGGGCGCTCCGGCGGTGCTCTGGTGGCCTCCCTCCAGGCGATCGGGCTTTACAGCGTCTATAAGTGGTGGCCCGACGCCGGCCTGGGCGTGGCGATGGCCGTGGTCGCCCTGGGCTTCGCGCTGCCGGTGCTCGGGGCGGCGCGGCGGGTCACGCGGCGGTGGCGTCACGTCCGGCCCAGTGGGCACGTCTTCTCCGACTTCGGCCTGGTGCTGCGTCGCGACTGGCGGTTCGCTACTAATCAGGTCGCCGCCTACCTCAACGCCACCGTCGAGATCTGGATCGCCGGCGTGCTGCTGTCGAGCCTCGACACGTCGATGTTCAGCGCCGCCCAGCGGCTGGCCTTGCTGCTCGCGGTGCCCCTGACGTCCATCCAGATCGTCTTCGCGCCCGTGTGCGCGCGGATGTTGGCGAGCGGCGACATGCAGAAGCTGGAGCGCCTGCTGCGTACTGGCGGTACCTTGGCCGCGGTTGTGACCGCGGTGGCGTGGGTGCCGATGCTGACCGTGCCGGGGCCACTCCTCGACGTGGTTTACGGCGCCGGCTTCACCGGAGGAGCGACCGTCCTGTTCGCCCTCACCGTCGGCAGCATGGCCAACGTCGCGAGCGGCCTGTGCGGCACCGCCCTGACGATGTCGCACCACGAGGGGTCGGTCGCCGCGGTGCAGGTCGTGGCTTGTGTGATCCGGATCGGAGTCGGCGTCGCCGCCGCGATGATCTGGGGCCTCAACGGCCTGGGAGCCGCGGCCGCGGTCGTGACGATCGCGATGTACTTCGCGATGTGGCGGCTGGCCAAGGTACGGCTGGGCCTGCGCACCGAGCCCACACTGCGGCCGCGGCTCGGACTCGTACGACGCACCATTAGCTGAGGTCCGCGCGTCCGATCTATGCTTAATAGCCCCATTCGCGGGGTGTTAGGCAACTCGGAAAACCCTTACGCTGCCTTCGCATGGGCCTGCCATCAGCAAGTTCGAGGATTCGCCGCCTGCTCGCGACCGCGGCGGGCGTGCTGTTGGTGGCGACGATCGCAGTCGGCTGCGAAGACAAGGAGTCGACCTCGGGCAACGGCGGGGGTGCCGGAGCAGACCGGCCGTCGGACGGCGCGGGTCAGCGCGCAGACGACGAAGCCGACAAGAGTCCTGCGACCGAGCGGCCGTCGAGTGTCCGCGATCAGGGACCCGGCGACAAGACGAAGGGCTCGGACCGCACGTCCCACGCCGACCACGGGGATGCCGACCCATCCGACGATCAGTCCGCCGGCCGGCCGTGGCCGCAGTTCGGCGTCGTCTATCACGGCATGTGGGACATGACGTGGCCGCAGCGCGCCGAGTTGCTGGACAAGCTGGTCGCGACCGGCGTCCGGTGGGTCCGGATCGGCGTCCCGTGGGCGACGGTGCAGCCCAACCGGCCGACTGCCAGTGATCCCGGCTGGAGCATGGGCTGGGGCGTGCCGAAGGCCGATCGGGTGATCAACCAGGCGGTCCGACGCGGCTTGGAGGTGTCGGTGACCCTCGGCCAGACCCCCAAGTGGGCCAACGGCGGCCGCGGTCCCACCTACCTGCCCAACGATCCGGCGACCTACGCGAAGGCGATTCGGTGGCTCGCGCATCGCTACCGCCACAGGGTGATGTCGTGGGAGATCTTCAACGAGCCGAACAACACGAACTTCCTGCACACGACCGTGCCCGAATACGTCCGGCTGCTGTGCGCCGCGTACCCCGCCGTACGTGCCGGCGACTCGACGACGAAGGTGTTGTTCGGCGGTACGTCCGGTGTCGACGCAGAGTTCATCGGCGAGGCGTACGAGCAGGGCGCGAAGGACTGCTTCGACGTGCTCGCCGTCCATCCCTACAACGGGGAGTACGCACCGACCACCCAAGCCCGCTCGGACGACCGGTGGTGGTGGCGCAATATCGACCAGGTGCGGGCTGTGATGCGGCAGCACGACGATCTGGCGACGCGAGTGTGGTTCACCGAGTGGGGCTGGTCGAGTCATCCGAATACGCCGAGCACACCGTCGTGGGAGCGGGGGGTCACCTACGAGCAGCAGGCGCGCTATGCCGTGCAGTTCCTCCGGCTGACCCACCGCCACTACCCGTACGTCGACCGGGTCGCGTGGTACTCGGCGCGCAATGAGACCAACAGCTCGGTCGAGAACAACAACTTCGGGCTGTTCACGCTCGGGCTCACCCCGAAGCCGGTCGCGCTCCGGCTCCGCGAGTTCCTCGCCTCCCACTGAGACGGCCGCAATCTCGGCGCTAGGTGTGGGTGTGGGCAGGCTAGGGGAGTGGGCAGAACGCGATGCCGCGGTGCGGATCGCCGTTGAAGAGTTGGCTGTCGCTGCCGACCCACAACCCGTCCTGGGTCGCGAGGAACGCCTTGCCGCCGACCGATGCCGGCTTGCTCGGGTTCCAAGCGAGGGCGCGACCGGTCGTCGGGTTGATGGCGCCGATGCCCCGCCGGACGACGGCCGTGGGAATCGGGTGGTTCTGCCAGCCGCCCTCGTTGTCGAGATAAGTGTGGTGGCCTTGGACGTAGACGGCGGGGCCGGTAGCCGCCACGGACCACAGGCTGTCGCCGCCGGTGTAGTTGATCCAGGCCGGCTGGCTGTCGTCGTCCAGGTCGAACCGTCCGGCGCCGTCACACACGGTTTCGCCGAGGTCGGCCGTACGCGAGATCTGCCCGGTGGCGACGACGAGGAAGTAGCTGCCGTCGGGCGAGAAGTCGACGCCTTGGAGGTAGGCGATCCGACGCGGGTTGGTCGAGCTGCAGGGCCGGGTGAAGCCTTCGTAGTACCAGCTGCTCAGCGTGGCCGTCGCTCCGAGGTTGGCCACGAACAGCCGGCTCCGAGGCTGGCCGGCGACGGTGCGGAAGTCGCCCGTGGCAACCAGCTGCGTGCCGGCGCGGTTGATCGCCATCGCATAGACAGCCACCGTGCCCCACGAGTTCGGCAGCTGATCGGTGATGGCCAGATCGAACGTGCCCGTGTCGGCACCGGTGTCGAGGTTGACGGCGGTCAGCTTCTTGGTGAACGCACCGCCGACGTACAGCCGCCCGTTGGCCACGACCAGGGCATTGACGCGACCCCCCGTGATGCGGGCATTGAACGCCGTGTCGACGGCTCCGGTCGTCGCATCGACCTTGACCAGGTTGGGCCGCGATATCCCGTTGGTGCGGCCGAACTTGCCGCCGATGTAGATCGAGTCGCCGTCGGACGCCAAGGCCCAGACCCGTCCGGTCAACGTCGGATTGAAGGACCGGACCGCCCCGGAGTCGGCGTCGAAGGCGACGATGTTGTGCCGGTCGTAGGTGTTCCCGCCCTGGCTGGCCCGGTCGAACCACCCGCCGGCATACACAGTGTCGTCGAGCTGGGTCAACGCGTCGGTCCGGGGCTGGCCGACCGCGCCGGTGGCCACCAGTTGCGGCGTCCCGTTGGCGGCATCCTCGGAGACCACACCGGGATGCGGCACGCTCCCGGATGCTGGAACGGTCAGTCCCGCGACGAGGCTGGCACCACCGGCCACGAGGCCGAGGAACGACGACAAACGCAGCATCTTGGGCACCGACTCTCTCCATGCGAATAGAACCCCGATGGCACGAAGGAGTCCGCGGACCGGGTACGAAATACGGAGTGTCACTGTCGATGCCAGGTCGTTATGAATTGCCCGGTCCGCAACGGGCTCGTCCTGAGGTAGCGTGCGAATCGCGGAGCCCAGATGCCATGTCTCATCAGGCCTGCTCGGGTAGTGCCAGGTCTTGGGAGGAGTCCGTTGATGGGATCGTCGGCGGGGTATGGCCCTGACCTCGTGATCGCCGGAGCGGCACGCAGCGGTACGTCGTACCTCGCGGCCGTCCTCGGCAGACACCCCGACGTCGATCCGTGCGCCGTGAAGGAGCCGAACTTCTTCAGTCGCGAGCACGAACGGGGCCTGGAATGGTATGACGACCTCTATGCGCCGCGCGGCGAGGGCCGGCTGCGGCTGGACGCCAGCACGTCCTACACGTATCCGCATTTTCCGGACGCGATCCCGCGCCTTCGGTCGATGGCGCCGCACGCGTTCGTCCTCTACGCGGTGCGTGATCCACTCGCCCGGACGCTCTCGCACTACCAGCTGCATCGCGACTACTTCGGGATCGAGGCGGCCCAGACCTTCGGCGAGGGGCTCTCGAGCAACCCCGTCTACCTGGGGACGAGCGAGTACGACCACTGGATCGCCGTACTGGCGGAGCACTTCCCGCCGGAGCAGGTGCTTCTGGTGCCGTTCGACCTCGTCACCCGCGACCCTCACGCGGTGGCCGCGTTGGTGTGCGGCAGCTTGGGTCTGCCGCCTCCGCCGGCCGAGGGATCGGACCACGCCGACGCGCATCGCAACGAGGTGGTCGAGTTCCGGCACGGCTCCATCAAGTGGGCCCGGCGATTCGCCAAGCGCAGCGGCGCCTATCCGTGGATTCGGCGTACGGTCGGAACCGACCGACTCCGGAAGATGCGGGCGCGGATGACGCGAAAAGTGGCGGCGGAGAGCATGGACGAGGCCCTGGCAAGCTGTGGCCCGGCCCAACTCAACCAGCTGCGTACGATGCACCGCGCCAGCCGACTGGCGACCCTGACCGCACTGCGTAGCCAAGACGAACGACGCGGGCTCGACTGGGCGGCGATCTGGGAGCGTGGCTGCCCGAGCGACGACCCGCCGGCGCTCGCGGCGCTCCACGACGATTTATGAGCGCCGCTCTGATTCCTCGACGCAAACTGGCGGCGCCATGAACGCTTCCAATCCCGAGGACCTGTTCGGAGTCGCTCGACGACTCTGGCCGGAGCCGGCCCGGATCGACCTGACTCGGCGGACTCCCGGCGCTGCGGAGGGGGCGCGCGACTGGCTCGTCTTGCCCTCGGTCAACCGACCGTGGCTGCTGCTTCCGGCCGCCAGTCCGTCGGCGGCCGGCACCCTGCTGCGTGATGACCACGGCCAGCGCAGCCCGCGGCTCTTGCGTGCTCTCGCGTCGTTGCATCGGCGAAAGCTGCTCGCCCGACTCCCGTTGTCCCGACTGCGCGTGTCCGATGCCGACGAGTCCGACTCGATCGAGGTCGAGCTGCACCGAATCCTCGGCACGTCGAGCGCCTTGGTCGTCCGGCTCGGCCGCCGACGGTGGAACCGCTCGGTCGTCCTGCGGCCGCTCGATGCCGCTGGCGACACGTTGGCGTTCGTCAAGTCTGCCGCGAGTCCGACCGGCGCCGAGGCGTTGCGTCGAGAGCGCGACAACCTCCGCAGGGTCGCCGAGCTCGGACCGCGGCTCGTCGAGTGGCCCGAGGTCATGCATCACGGCTGCTGGCGCGGGCTGGAGCTGCTCGCGCTGTCGCCCCTGATCGGCGACAAGTCCGCCACGCCGCGGACCAAACCGCCGACGGCGTCGATGCGGGCCCTGGCGCTCGCGGCCGACAACGGCTCGCACGCCCTCGGCGAGTCGGCGGCCTGCCAGCGCTGGATTCCCGGCGCATGGGAGCTGACGTCGTCGGCCCAGCGCGACCAGCTGATCGACGGTGTCGACACCGTCGTGTCGCGACTCGGCGACGTCGACGTCCCGATCGGATGCTGGCACGGTGACTGGGTGCCTTGGAACATGACCTGGCACGGCGATCGGGTGCTGCTGTGGGATTGGGAGCACTTCGACGAAGGTGTGCCCGTCGGGTTCGACGGCATCCACTACCGTGCTCAACAGCTACGGATGACCAATGGCACCGACCGGGCGGCCGAGGACCTCTGGGTCCGCGACGCGACAGAGTGGCTGCTCGACACGTTCCAGCTCGAGCTTCGGCAGATCCGTGCGGTCGTGCTGGCGTACCTGCTGGAGATCAACCTGCGCTACCTACGTGACCGAGCCGACGATCCGCGGGGCATCCCGCCACGGGACGGGTGGGGCCTTCCGCTGCTGGGTCGGCTCGCGACGGAGTGGAACTGATGGACCGGCTGCGCATCCTGCACGTGAGCGAGGTGCACTGGGGCGGCGTCGTGACGTTGCTGGAGCATTTCACGGCCGAGCAAGTACGCGCCGGGCATCGGGTTCATGTGCTCGCTCCCACCGGCATGCGGACGTTTTCCGGCGTCGAGCATCGCACGTGGCGGATCGACCGGGGGCGGCCGTGGACAGCGGCGTCCGCGCTGCGCGATCTACGGCGGGCGCTGCGCGAGGTACGGCCCGACGTGGTGCACCTGCACTCGTTCGTCGCCGGCCTGTTGGGTCGGCTTCCGCTTCGCAAGGCGCTACTCGACGCCCGCGTCCCGATCGTCTATCAACCACACTCGTGGTCGTTCGACCTCTTCACCCGACCCTCGGTCCGCAACGCGGTGCGTCGCTGGGAGGCCCGGGCATCGTCGGCCACCGACGTGCTGGTTGCCAACTGCGACGACGAGGTCGCCGAGGGCCAGGCGGCCGGCGTCGACCTTCCCGGCCGGGTCCTTGGCGTGGCCGTCGACATCGGCCGGTTTCGCCCGGTCGATCCCACCGGTCGCGAGGCCTTTCGCGCCGAGCTCGGCCTGGACACCAAGCATGTGCTGCTGTGCATCGGCCGGTTGACGCACCAAAAGGCCCAGGACCTTCTGGTGCCGGCGTGGGAGCGGTCGCGGCCGTCGGACACGACGCTGGTGCTGCTCGGCCCTGGCGACACCGACGACCTGCAGCGGCTCGCCCCGAGCCAGTGGGGCAACTCGGTCGTCGCGGTCGGTGAGCACGCGGACGTACGACCGTGGCTCTGGGCCAGTGATGCGATGGTGCTCTCGTCGAGGTACGAGGGATTTCCCGTCGCCATCGCCGAGGCAATGGCCTGTGGCCGACCCGTCATCGCGACCGCGATCAACGGCGCCAGCGACACGATCCTCGGAGGACCGTTCCAGCCGGCCGGGGCCGTCGTCGAGCTCGGCGACATGGCCGGCCTCATCGAGCAGGCGACCAGGCGGATCGACGACGCCGATCTGTGGGCCGCCGAATGCGCGGCCGGCCGGCAGCGGGCCGAGCAGCTCTTCTCGCCGGGGCAGGTCGCCGAACGTCTCGAGGCGGCATATCGTGAGGCGATCGACGTTCATCGAGAGGGGACGGGGAGCCGATGACGGCCACCGCGGTGCCCAACTTTCTGATCGTTGGCGCCGCCCGCTCGGGCACGACCGGCCTCGTGGAGGGCCTGCGCTCGCACCCACGAGTGTTCGTGACGGACCCGAAGGAGCCGCACTACTTCGCGATGCACGACCGGACCCCGGACTTCGCCGGACCGGGCGATGCCCACACCATCAACAAGGTCGCGATCACCGACCGCGACAGCTACCTCGCGCTCTATCCGAAACAGCACGACTTCCTGGCCCTCGGCGACGGCTCGGTTTCGACGATGTACTACCACGAGCGAGCGCTGCCCGAGGTCGTGGCGATGAACCCGGACATGCGGCTCGTCGTGCTGCTTCGAGAGCCGATCGCCCGGGCGTACTCCAGTCACCAATACATGCGGGCCCGCGGCTTCGAGCCGTACGAAGACTTCGTGCAGGCCGTCGACGACGAGGAGCGTCGCAAGGCGGACAACTACCACCACCTGTGGCACTACACCTCGATGAGCAAGTACGCCGACGCCATCGAGGCGTTGCAGAAGGCGGTGCCGGCCGACCGGCTCGGTGTGTGGTTCCACGACGATCTCGACAGCGACTACGAGGGCACGCTCCGCGACGTGTTGCGGTTTCTCGACGTGCCGCCGGCCGAGGGGGAGGCCGAGGACGTGCCGCGGGTCAACATTTCGGGTCAGCCTCGGCTGGCGTCGGTTCACAAGGCGCTGCAGTGGGCGACTCGGCACGATGCGCTGCGGCGCGGTGTGAAGCGCGTGACGACCTACCGCTTCCGCGAGCGGGTCCGCCGCCTGACGCTGCGCTCCGGAGGGGTTCCGCCGGAGGCGGTCGCGCGGCTCCGACCGGTCTTTGCCGACGACCTGGAGCGGTTGCGGGGGCTGCTGCCGACCGACGGCGCGCCGGCTTGGCTGCGCGAGGCCTGATCATGCGAATCCTGCAATTGCACAACGACCACGCCGGAATGGGCGGGGCGTTGGAGGTCATGAAGCACGAGGCCGAGCTGCTGTTCGAGGCCGGCCACGCGGTGACGCAATACACCATGCCCGCGGCCGAAGAGATGGGGTTGTCGTCCGTTCGCGCCGGAGCGAAGGCCGTGTGGAACCGGACCGCGGCCGCTGAGGTCGAGCGCCGGATCGACGACTTCAAGCCCGACGTGGTGCACGTCCACACGCCGTTTCCGCTGATGTCGCCGACGGTGTTTCGAGCCGCCTATGGCCGCGGCGTGCCGGCCGTGACGACGCTGCACAGCTATCGCTATTCGTGCGTGGCCGGCACGTGTTGGCGCGACGGCGACGTGTGCGAAGACTGCGTCGGCAAGCGGCTGAAGCTCCCCGGCGTCCGACACCGGTGCTATCACAACAGCGTCGGCGGATCGGGTGCGTTGACCCTCGGGCTGATCGTCCACCGGTCGATGGGGACCTTTCACCGTTGCGTGGCGCGCTATCTGACTCTGACGGAGTTTTCGCGCCGGCTGCTGATCCGGGACGGCTACCCGGCAGATCGGATCGTGGTCAAGCCCAACTCGGTGGCCGACCCCGGATTCACGCCAGAGGCCCGTACCGACGAGCGCCGGGTCGTGTTCGCCGGCCGGCTGCTCGACATCAAGGGCGTCCAGACGATGCTTGACGCCTGGTCCCAGGTGCCCTCCGGGATGCGGCTCGTCATCGCGGGCGACGGCCCGATGCGCCCGGCCGTCGAGGAGCGTGCCGCGACCGATCCGTCGGTCGACTACCTCGGCTGGGTCGGACCGTCGGAGGTCCTGGAGCTGATGGCCGGCGCAGAAGCCGTCCTCATGCCGTCGGAGTGGTACGAGGGGCTGCCGCTGGTCGTCCTGCGCAGCCTCGCGGTCGGCACGCCCGTGGTCGTCTCCGATCTCGACAACATCTGTGAGGCGGTCGTCGCCGACGACGCGGGCTGGGCGTTTCGGGTCAAGGACGCGGGATCCCTGGCGCAGCGACTGTCGGCGTTGGTCGACGATCCGGAGCTGGCGCGGTCGCGGCGTACGGTGGCGCGGGCATCCTACGAGGACCGCTACTCCACAGAGGCCGACCTGCGACGCCTCGTGGACATCTACCGCTCCCTCGCCTGACCACGACAGGTCACTCGTCCCGCGGCGATAGGTCACTCGTGGTGCCACCGCGAGCTTCGGGACAGTAATGCGCCATGATGGCCCGGTGACGGAGACGACCACACTCGACGACCACGCCCTCGCCGGCTGGCTCGCGACCGAGGCCGGCATGCGACTACTCCACGTTCGCAACCAAGGCCTCGAGGGCAAGGAGCTCAAGGACGCCGGCGACCAGACCAGCCACGAACTGCTCATGGAGCTGTTGGCCGAGCATCGGCCCGGCGACGCCGTACTCAGCGAAGAGGGCAAGGACGACGCGGCCCGCCTGAGCGCGTCACGCGTGTGGATCGTCGATCCCCTCGACGGAACTCGAGAGTTTTCCGAGCCGCCGCGCGACGACTGGGCGGTCCACGTAGCCCTGTGGGAGGCCGGCGACCTGGTGGCCGGCGCCGTCGCCCAGCCCGCACTCGGCGAGACCTTCCACACCGGCGCGCCGTTTTCGGTGCCCCCACCCGCGTCGCAGCGCCCACGAATCGCTGTCAGCCGGACCCGGCCGCCCACGTTCGTCGAAGAGCTGGCCGCCGAGATCGACGCGGAGCTGGTGCCGATGGGCTCGGCCGGCGTGAAGGTGATCTCCGTCGTACGCGGCATCACCGACGCCTACGTGCATGCCGGCGGACAGTACGAGTGGGACTCCGCCGCGCCGGTCGCCGTGGCGCGGGCCGCCGGCCTGCATACGAGCCGCGCCGACGGTAGGCCGCTGGAGTACAACCGGCCCGACCCGCTGCTCCCCGACCTGCTCGTGTGCCAGCCGGCACTGACGAAGACCATCACCGACTTCGTCGCCGCAAAGGGAGTCGTCTAGGCACCGCCGTGAGCACACTGCTGCTGCGCGGCGGCCGCCCTTGGGGGCACGACGCGCCGACCGATGTCTTCGTCCAGGACGGCGTGATCCGGTCGATCGGACCGTCGGACGACGCGGCCGATGTCGAGGTCGACGCCGCCGGTCGGCTGATCCTGCCGGGCCTCGTCGACGCCCACTGCCATCTCGACAAGACCCTGTTTGGCGGGCCGTGGGTGCCGCATCCGGCGAGCGACGCCCTCGCCGACCGGATCGCCACCGAGCGCCGGCTGCGGTCGGAGCTCGGCATCCCTGACGTCGAGCGCATCACCGATCTGCTCACTGCGATGGTCGCCGGCGGCACGACCTCGACCCGAAGCCACGTCGACGTCGCGCCGGAGCTCGGACTCACCGGCGTCGAGGCCGTACGCGAGGCGATCGGGCGCATCGGCGGCCGGATCGACGTGCAGCTCGTCGCGTTTCCGCAGTACGGCATCCTCAGCGCCCCGCGCACGGCCGAGCTCATGGAGACTGCGCTCGCCGACGGGGTCGAGGGCGTGGGCGGCATCGACCCGGCCGGGATGGATGGCGACCCGGCCCGCCATCTCGACATCGTCTTCGATCTCGCCGAGCGGCACGGTGCGATGGTCGACATCCACCTCCACGACGGTGGCTCGCTCGGCGTCTGGGAGCTGGAGCTGATCTGCGAGCGGACCAGCGCGCTCGGCCTGCACGGTCGGGTTGCGGTGAGCCATGCGTATGCTCTCGGCCAGGCGACGCCGGCCGAGCAGGATCGCGTCGCTGAGCGAATCGCTGGGGCCGGCGTCACGATCACGACGGCGGCCGTCTACGACTTCCCGGTGGCGCCGGTCAAGAGGCTCCGCGCCGCCGGTGCCAACGTCGCGTGCGGTCACGACGGCATCCGCGACCTGTGGGGCCCGTACGGCAGCGGGGACATGCTCGATCGGACGATGCATCTGGCGTACCGCAACACCTTCCGACGCGACGACGACATCGAGCTTGCGCTGGAGGCGGCGACCCACGGCGGTGCGGTCGCGATCGGGCGGCGCCCGTACGGCGAGACGCGCGATCCGATCGCCGTGGGAGATCCGGCCGACCTCGTCGTCGTGCCGGCGAGCACACCTGCCGAAGCGGTCGTCGCGCGGCCGACTCGCGACCTGGTCGTTAAGGGCGGTCGCGTCGTCGCCCGCGACGGCGTGCTCAGCTGACAGCCGGTTACTCGGAGGGCAGCGGCACCCGTGCTCGGTGGTCGTAGGCGATGCCGTGGAGCTCGCATGGCTGGCGGGGCTCCCGCTGACAGAGGACCCACACGTCCGACGCCGTCACCCGATAGAGGCGGTACGGCGACGATCCGGTCACGTCAGCCACCGTGAGACTCGCGGCGCCGTTATCGGCCGGTCCGGGGTAGACCTCGAGGGCTCGTTCGAGATCCGGCCCGCTCAGCGCCTCGGCCTCGCCGGTCACATAGACCGCCTGGCCGTGGTAGGGCGGGACGGTCGAGTCGAAGATCACGAGGCTCACCTGCGGTCGTTCGGCGAGGTTGCGTGAGTGCTCGGCATTTGTGGTGGAGGTCCAGTAGTACTCCCGGAGTCCCGCTGCGGCGAAGTAGACCGGCGAGGTCCACGGGCGTCCGTTTGAGTCGACCGTGCCCAGGGTCATGTAGTTGTTCTTGTCGATGAGGCCCTGCGCGTAGTCGGCGAGCTCGTCGTGCTTCATGGAGCGCCCTTTCGCTTCGTGACGATCCCGGCGGGATGTCTGCGGGTCAAGCCTTTCGCGAGCGGCCGAGTCGGCACATCCGTGGCTCCCACCGAACGACTACCGACGCGGCACGGAGCCGCCACGGAGTGCCGTTTAGGTCGAGCTCTCGCTGAACGGTAGCGGGCAGCCGAGCCGAGTCAGCTCCACGCGACCGTCGTCGGCTCGCCCCGGAAGGAGCAGCAGCGTGCAGGCGCGTTCGCACTCGGCGCCGATCCGCTCGAATCCGCTGACGGCTGCCTCGAACGACGCCTCCGCACCGTCCAACCGGCCGATCGCTCGGGCCAGGCACGCCGCCGCCCAGTCGTTCTCTTTGCCGTACGGCTCGGCCGCGGCCAGTCGTTCGCGGGCATCCGGTAGCCCGGCCACCACGGCGAGCTCGGCCCCGGCGGCCCGGGCATAGCCCTCGTACCACCGTCGCTCGAAAGGGGCGTACGCACGCTCCACCAGGCGGGCCGCGTCGGTGGGCTGGCCGGTCTGGATGGCGACCCGCGCGTCGACGAATGCCGAGAACGTCGCGAGATACCGGGAGTCCGCAGGGTCGTCCACTCGAGCAATCTCGCAGGATCGTGATCGCCAGAGTCGGTAGCGTTCGAGGTCGCCGAGCATGCCGCTGGCCAGCGCGGCGGAGGCGGTGTGCGCCGACAACCACCCGCGCTCCGGCGAGCCGTCGCGGCGCCAGTTGTCCCACATCGTCGTGGTGTTCGCGAGAGCCTCGCGGAACCGACCGGACAGCGCGAGCGCCTGGACGACTTGGAGCCCGAGGTAAGGGTGGTCTCCGAGCGGGTTGGAGCCGTCGGCCTGCTGCCCGAGGGCGAGCGCGGCCGGCAGGTCGCCGACACCGATGGTCTGGGCTGCTGCGACGTAGTACGCGTCGATCACCTCGATCGCCAACAACGGCTCGTGGTCGGGGAGTGACTCGACCAGACGCAGCCGGTCATCGGCGATCGCGCGCGCCGCACGCATCCGCCCCGCGTATGCGGTCGCCGTCACCAGGGCGTCCTGGGCGCCGGCGACGAGTGCGACCTGGCCGGTACGTCGGGCGGCGTCGACCGCCGCACTCGCCAGGTCCAGGTCGGTCGCCTCGTGCCGCTGCTCACCGCCTTCCCATGCTCGTGCGGCGGCCAGAATCGCGGCGGACTGCGGATCGTCCGGATCGGCGATCGCCTCGGCCTCGGCCAGCAGCGCCGATGTCCGCTCCCGCGACACCTCGAAAGTGAAGCCCGTGGCGTAGCGGTGGACGGTGATGACCGCTTCTGCGAGTGCGACCGCGCGAGCGTTGTCGGCACCGTCCGATCCCGCTCGGTCGGCAGCCGAGAGGGCCAGGTCGTGGGCGGTCGATCCGTCCCCGACGGCGATGGCCGCGGCGGCGGCCGAACGCAGGTCGGCGACCGCGTCCAGCACATCCCCCGCACGGTCCGCTGCGAGCCGATAGTGCTCGATCGCCCCGACGAACGACCGTCTCGCGAACGTGAGATGGCCCAGCGACCGTGCCAGCCGATGAGCGGTCCGTTCCGGGGCCGGGCTGGTCAGCGCCAACGCGGCACGCAGGTCGTCGGCGACCTCGTCGAATTCGGCTCGCCACTCGCCGTCGATCCGCGACTCCAGAGCGGTGGCGGTGCTCGCGGCCCAGGCGACATAGCGGCGCCGTGCCTCGTCGGACTCCGCTCGCTCGGCGAGTTGGTCGAGGCCGAAGGCCCTGACACTCTCCAGCATTCGCCACTTGGCGCCGGTTGAGGAATGACGGTGGACCAGCAGGCTCTTGTCGGCCAGCCGGCCGACAAGGTCGGCGATCGCAGCGCGGCTCGGCCCGGCGTCGACCGCGAGTGCCGCGTCGAGATCGAAGCCGCCGACGAAGCTGGACAGGCGGCGAAACGCGGCGCGCTCCTCGGAGTCGAGCAGGTCGTAGCTCCAGGCGATCACCGCGCGCATCGACTGGTGTCGCTCGTCTCGCTGCCGCCCACCGGCCAGGAGCCGGAGCCGGTCCTCCAGGGCCGTCCGCAGGCCGTCGAGCCCGAGGGACGCGACGCGAGCCGCGGCCAGCTCGATGGCCAACGGCATGCCGTCGAGCTGGGCGCACAGGTCCGACACGTCGTCCGGGTCGGCGGCGAAGTCGAGCGCGACGTCCCTGGCCCGGTCGGTGAAGAGCCGTTCTGCGTCGGATGCCAGGGGCAACGGCGGCACCGGGACCAACCGTTCGCCGGGCACGGCCAAGCGCTCGCGACTCGTCGCGAGAACCGTGACGGTGGGGCAGCCGGCCAGGAGTCTCTCGAGCAGCCCACTCGCCTCGTCGATCACGTGCTCGCAGTTGTCGAGTACGAGCAGCGACCGCCCCTCCGACAGTCGGTCGATAACGGTGCGCTCGAGCGGTTGTGGCGGCTGTTCGGTCACGCCGAGGGCGTGGGCGACCGCGTGCAGGACGAAGCCGTCGCGGACCGGCACCAGGTCGACGAAGGCGCCGCCGGCCGGAAAGCCTTCGGCCGCTGCCTCGGCGACGACCGAAGCCAGCCGGGTCTTGCCCATTCCCCCCAGGCCGACGAGGGTCACCAACCGGTCCGTGGCCAGCGCGTCCAGCACCGCATCGCGGTCACCTTCCCGGCCGACGAAGCTGGTCCGGCTCGCCGGAAGACCGATGATCGGGCGGGCCGATCGGAGCGCCTCGGCCGCCTGCACGATCTCGGCGAGTCCGTGCCGGTCGGCGACGGCGTACTTCCGCAGCAGCGACGACACATGGCTTTCGACCGTGCGTACGGAGATGTGCAGACGGCGGCCGATCTGTGCGTTGGTGCGCCCCTCGCCGATCGCGGCGAGCACCTCGGACTCTCGGTCGGAGAGATCCACCGGCGGGCCATTCACCTCCCCATGATGGCGGATCCGTGGTCGCTCCGTGGTGCGTCCGTGGCGGATCCGTGCTTCGTACGGATGCCGGTCGCGGGTGTGGCGGCCGAGGGTCGGGTCATGACGTCGCACAGAACGGAATACGACATGACTCAGCAGACGCAGACTCAGACCGCAGCCCACACCGACAGCCGCACGTCAGTCGACGCGTCGGCCAGCCGACGGGCGCGAACGATCGGCGGGTGGACCGTTCGGATCGTGCTCGCCGTGCAGTTCGCATCGGCTGGGCTGATGAAGCTCGCGGGTACGCAGGTGATGGTCGACCTCTTCGCGGACATCGGCATCGGCCAGTGGTTCCGGCTCGTCGTCGGGGCGCTCGAGCTGGCCGGAGCGATTGGCTTGCTGGTTCCGCGACTCGCGTGGCTCGCCGCGCTCGGCCTGGCCGGCGTGATGGCCGGAGCGGTCGTCACGAACGTCGCGGTGCTCGGCGAAAACCCGACACTGCCCGCCGTGCTGCTCGTCGTGGCCGCATTGATAGCGCGAGCCCGGTGGCCGCGCTGCCAGGAGCAGCCGTGACGGTCGCCGCGACCGCCGTCGAGTCCCGAGGCCGGCGGGTCGGCCAGCCTCGGACCCGGCGGCTGCCCGCTGCCTTCTGGGCCGTGGCCGCCTGCCACTTCGTCAATCGCGTCGGCGGCTTCGTCCAGCCGTTCCTGGTGCTCTACCTGACCCAGGAGCACGGCGTATCGGTGGCGACCGCCGGTGCGGTGGCGGCCGGAGTCGGGGCGGGGTCCATCGCATCCGAACTGCTCGGCGGCTGGTTGAGCGATCTCATCGGGCGACGCCACACGATGCTGATCGGCTTCGTCGGGACGGCGGTCGGACTCGTCGCTCTCGGCTCGGCGGACACGATGCCGACCATCTGGATGGCCGCCGTCGGCCTCGGTCTCGTCTCGGATCTGTTCCGTCCCGCCGCGATGGCCTCCGTCGCCGATCTGCTCGGCCCGGCCGATCGAGTTCGCGGCTACGGCTTGGTCTTCTGGGCGGCCAACCTCGGCTTCTCGGTGTCGACGGTCAGCGCCGGCGCCCTGGCACATTTCGGCTACAGCCTGCTCTTCTGGCTCAACGCGGCGACGTCGATCGTGGCGGCGCTGGTCGTGTGGCGACGGATACCGGAGACCCGGACGCAGCGGCCGGTCGCGGCCAGGCGAGCGTTGCTGCCCGTCGTTATGCGCGACCGCCTGCTGGTCGCGCTGGTGGTCGTCTTCGTCGTCTACAGCGCGTTGTACCTCCAGGCGTTCTCGACGTTGCCCTTGGCGATGGCGGCGGACGGGCTGGGGACCGGGACGTACGGCGCAGTCATCGCGCTCAACGGACTCGTCATCGTCGTCGCCCAGCCGCTCGCCGCCCGCGTGCTGGGCGCATTCGATCGGGGCCGCATGCTCGGCGTGGCGATGCTGCTCGTCGGTCTCGGCTTCGGTCTCGGCGCGGTGGCGCACACCGGCGCCGCGTACGCCACGTCGGTGCTGGTCTGGACGGTCGGTGAGATCGGTGTCGCGGTGATGTTCGGGGCCACCTTCGCCGACCTTGCGCCGGCCGATCTCCGCGGCGGATATCTCGGCCTGGCCGGCTCGACGTGGAGCATCGGCAGCGTGTTCGGCCCGCTCGCCGGCACGGCGCTGCTCGATTGGGCCGGCGGCACGACGCTATGGGCCAGCTGCGCGGTGACCGGCGTCGCGCTGCTCGCGGTCCAGTGGGCGCTCGCTCCGGCCCTGCGCCGTCGGCACCACCGCGAAATTTCGGGCGACGGCGTCGTGGATGCCGGCTAGGGTGCCGAGCCATGCAACTTCGCCACGTGACCGTCGACTGTGCCGATCCTTACGAGCTCGCGAGCTTTTGGAGTCGGGTGACCGGCTGGCCGGTCTCCGACGAGGACAACCCGGGCGATCCGGAGGCCCTCGTCATGTCGCCGGCGCCCGTGCCGGGGCTGCTGTTTATCCGTGTGCCCGAAGGCAAGACGGTCAAGAACCGGATCCATATCGACTGGGTGCCAACCGAGCGCACCCGCGACGAGGAGGTCGAGCGGCTCAAGGGCATCGGGGCGCGGGTCCACGAGGATCACCGCATCGCCGACGGCAGGGGCTGGGTCACGATGCTCGATCCGGAGGGCAACGAGTTTTGCATCGAGCGGAGCGCCGCCGAACGCGGCGAGTGACCCTCGGCGATACGGTCGCGGCGGCGCCACCGCTGAGGCGTGGCGCTGTCGGAATGGCGCGCTAATCTGAGCGGTGCACCCCCTCTCCCTCGTGGATTGGGGGCTGCTGTGCTGTCCATCGACCTGCAAAGGACGCCATGAACCTCGCCGGGCTGTCCACCCTGATCAGCCGCGAACCGACCCTGACCACCGCGCTCGCCGACGGCGCCGCCGGCCTGTCAGCGGTCGACCTCACCGCGCCGCCGGCGCTGCGGCCGTTCGTCGCGACCGCACTCGCTGGACCTCCACCGGCCGAGTCGTCAGAGCCGTCTGAGACGCCGCCCCGTACCGTCCTCGTGGTCACCGCCACCGCCCGGGAGGCCGAGGAGCTCACCGCCGCGCTCGGCGACTTGCGCGACCCGAGCGAGATCGCCTACTACCCGGCGTGGGAGACGCTGCCGCACGAGCGGCTGTCGCCCCGATCCGACACCGTCGGCCGGCGGCTGGCCGTGTTGCGGCGGCTCGTTCATCCGGGAGCGCCGGACACGCCGATGTCGCCGATCCGGATCGTCGTCGCGCCGGTGCGCTCGGTGTTGCAGCCGCAGGTCAAGGGTCTCGCCGATCTCGAGCCAGTGGAGCTGACGACCGGCGTCGATGCCGACATGGACGACGTCGTCGAGCGGTTGGCGGCCGCCGCGTACCACCGCGTCGACCTCGTCGAGCGACGCGGCGAGTTTGCCGTACGCGGTGGCATCGTCGACGTCTTTCCGCCGACCGAGGAGCATCCGATCCGGGTCGACTTTTGGGGCGATGCGGTCGAGGAGATCCGCTCGTTCGCGGTCGCTGACCAGCGTTCGCTCGACGTCGTCGACCGGCTGTGGGCGCCGCCGTGTCGTGAACTGCTCCTCACCGACGGAGTACGCGCTCGCGCCCGAGCGCTCGCAGCCGAGCATCCGGAGCTCGCCGAGCTGTTCGGCAGGCTCGCCGAAGGACACGCGATCGAGGGCATGGAGTCGCTGGCGCCGGCGCTGGTCGACGAGATGGAGATGCTGACCGACCTGCTGCCGGACAAGGCGGCCGTCCTGGTCTGTGACCCCGAGCGAGTACGCGCCCGCGCCCACGACCTCGTGGCGACCAGCGCGGAGTTTCTCCAGGCGTCGTGGGCGGCCGCGGCGACCGGCGGCGACGCTCCGATCGACCTCGGGGCGGCGGCGTTCCATCCGCTCGCCGACGTCCGGTTGAGCACCTTGGCCGACGGGCACCTGTGGTGGAGCACCTCGCCGTTCGGACTCGACACGTTCGGATCCGACGGCGATGCGGCCGAAGATCCAATCCGGACCGAGACCGGCGAGATCGTCCGGATCGACATCGACACCGCGGCCGGCGCCGTCGAGTCGCGAGCGCTGCCGTTCGAGATCGCGCCGGCCTATCGGGGCGACACCGAGCAGGCCATCGGCGACATTCGCCGCTGGATGCACGACGACCGGCGCGTCGTGCTGGTGACCCCCGGACCCGGGCAGGCCGAGCGACTCGTCGAAGTCCTCGCCGAACACGACGTCGCCGCGCGTCGCGAGGGTGACGCTGACGAGGGTGACCCGACTAGCGATGTCGTCCACGTCGTCACGGGCAGCCTCGGCCACGGATTCGTGTCCGACCCGTTGCGCCTGGCGCTGCTGACCCACGACGACCTGGTCGGGCAGCGTACGACCGGATCGAGGGACGAGCGTCGCATGCCGTCGCGCCGCAAGCGCCAGGTCGACCCGCTCGAGCTCAAGGCCGGCGACTTCGTCGTCCATGAGCAGCACGGGGTCGGCCGCTACGTCGAGATGGCGCAGCGGACGGTCCAGGGCGCCACTCGCGAATACCTCGTGCTCGAGTACGCGGCCAGCAAGCGCGGCCAGCCACCGGACCGGCTGTACGTGCCGACCGACCAACTCGACCAGGTCACCCGCTACATCGGCGGAGAGCATCCGTCGCTCGACCGGCTCGGCGGCTCCGACTGGGCCAAGCGCAAGGGTCGCGCCCGCAAGGCCGTCCGCCAGATCGCCGGCGAACTGATCAAGCTCTATGCCGCCCGACAGGCGACCCAGGGCCACGCCTACGGGCCGGATACGCCGTGGCAGCGCGAGCTCGAGGACGCGTTCCCGTACGTCGAGACTCCCGACCAACTCACCACGGTCAACGAGGTCAAGCTCGACATGGAGCGCTCGGTGCCGATGGACCGGCTGGTCTGCGGCGACGTGGGCTACGGCAAGACCGAGATCGCTGTGCGGGCCGCGTTCAAGGCGATCCAGGACGGCAAGCAGGTCGCGATACTCGTGCCGACGACGCTGCTCGTGCAGCAGCACATGGTGACGTTCGCCGAGCGATTCGCGCAGTTCCCTGTCACGATGCGGGCGCTGAGTCGCTTTCAGACCGACAGCGAGGCGAAGGTCGTCGTCGCCGGGCTCGCCGATGGATCGATCGACCTCGTCATCGGCACGCATCGGCTGTTGCAGCCGGAGGTCATAGTTTCGAAGCTCGGCCTGGTGATCGTCGACGAGGAGCAGCGGTTTGGCGTCGAGCACAAGGAAGCCCTCAAGCATCTGCGGGTCGGTGTCGACGTGCTCAGCATGTCGGCGACCCCGATCCCGCGGACCCTCGAGATGGCGGTCACCGGCATTCGCGAGATGTCGACGATCACGACGCCACCGGAGGAGCGGCATCCCGTCCTGACCTTCGTTGGCGGCTACGAAGACCGTCAGGTGACCGCGGCGATCCGACGCGAGCTGCTCCGCGAGGGGCAGGTCTTCTACATCCACAACCGGGTGCAGAGCATCGGCCGGGTCGTCGAGCGGCTGCGCCGGCTCGTACCCGAGGCTCGGATCACGCACGCGCACGGACAGATGGGCGAGCACCAGCTCGAGCAGGTCATGGTCGACTTCTGGGAGAAGAAGTACGACGTGCTCGTCTGCACCACCATCGTCGAGTCCGGTCTCGACATCGCCAACGCCAACACACTGATCATCGAACGATCCGATCTGCTCGGACTGTCGCAGCTGCACCAGTTGCGGGGCCGGGTCGGTCGAGGCAGCGAGCGCGCGTACTCGTACTTCCTCTATCCGCCCGAGGCTCCGTTGACCGAGACGGCGCACGACCGGCTGGCGACGATCGCGCAGCACTCCGAGCTGGGCGGCGGCATGGCGGTCGCGATGAAAGACCTCGAGATCCGCGGTGCCGGCAACCTGCTGGGCGGCGAGCAGTCGGGTCACATCGCTGCGGTCGGGTTCGACCTCTACGTCCGCCTGGTGGGGGAGGCGGTCGCCGAGTTCAAGGGCGAGGCGACCGCCGAGCTGGCGGACATGAAGGTCGAGCTGCCGGTCGACGCCCACCTGCCCCACGACTACATCCCGGGCGAGCGGCTCCGGCTGGAGGCCTACCGCAAGCTGGCCGCCGTCGACTCCGACGAGGCGCTGGACCTGGTGCGGGACGAGCTCAAGGACCGCTACGGCGAGCCGCCGGTGCCCGTCAGCAACCTGATCGAGGTGGCGCGGTTCCGCGTGCACGCCCGGCGGGCCGGCCTCGCGGAGATCGCCCTGGGCGGCAACCACGTCCGGTTCGCCCCGGTCGAGCTGCGCGAGAGCCAGCAGCTCCGGCTGACCCGGCTCTACCCAGGCTCCCTGGTCAAGCCGGCAGTCCGTAGCATCCTGGTGCCGAAGCCCACGACCGCCAGGGTGGGCGGCCAGCCGCTGCGAGACCTCGACATGCTGTCCTGGTGCCGCGAGCTCGTCGATGCAGTCCTGCTCGACGGCGTGCCGTCAGCCCCATCCGAGACAACCGAGACGACCTAAGGACAAGGAAGCCGATGCACCGCCCGAGCATCCCGACTCCCCACCGCTGGCGCGCCGGACGTGGGCTCGCCGTGGCCGCCGCTGCTCTGCTCGCGGTGACGTCGCTGTCGTCGTGCCGCGCCGACCAGGTCGGCAACGCGGCCATCGTGGACGGGGAGTCGATCAGCGTCGACGAGCTGCAGGACCAGACCGAGAGCTATCTCGAGGCCGTGCCGTCGGGCAACGCCGGAGATGCCCAACAAGCGATCCTGCTCCAGATGATCGTGGCGACGCTGGTCGAGAAGGCGGCCGACACTGCCGGCGTGACCGTGAGCGACGGTGAGGTCGCCTCGCAGCGCGACCAGGCGCTCGACTCGGTGCGCGAGCCTGCCGCAGCGGCGAAGGTCAGCGAGCGTGCCTATCTCTCCCGCCAGCTCGCCGAGAGCCAGACCGCGGCCGTGGTGCCGCCGGACCAGCTCGAGCAGTTCATCCGCACCCAGCTGCTGGCCAGCAAGCTGGGCGAGAACGACCCCAACGCCGCCAACGAGGCGATCACGGCCGCAGCCGGCGACGCCGACATCGAGATCAACCCCCGCTACGGCCGCTGGGACCCGGAGCAGGGCCTGGCACCGCTCGTCAGCGGCGGGCTCTCCAAGACGGTCGAGGAGCTGTCCGGCGACGCCGGCTCGCAGTGACCCGATCACGATGACCCGCCCACGCCTGGTCCTGCTCTCGACCAGCCCCCGCGTCGCTCCCGGCCTGATGTCGGCCCAGGCCTGGTCGGTGCTCCGGGAGGGCCGCGTCCTGGTCGGGTCGCCCGACCATCCCGTGGTGCCCTATCTCGCCGAGGCCGACGTCCCGGTCGAGGTGGTGACCAAGCGCGACCCCCGCGCTCTCGCCGATCACCTCGTCGCCGAAGCCGCCCAGCACGGTGTGGTCGTGTGGCTCGTCGCCGACGACGGCGATCCCGACCTCGGACTCGCGCTGCCCGCCGCCGTGGCCGCGGCTGCAGCGCCGCCCGAGCTCGAGATGCTGCCCGGCTCCTACGACCTTCCCGGTGCCACGCTGCTCGACCTAGTCGCCGTCATGGACCGGCTGCGCTCGCCCGGCGGCTGCCCCTGGGACGCGAAGCAGACCCACGAGTCGCTGGTCACCTACCTGGTCGAGGAGGCCTACGAGACGATCGAGGCCATCGAGACCGGCGACCGCGATCACCTGCGCGAAGAGCTCGGTGACCTGCTGCTCCAGGTGGTCTTCCATGCCCGCATCGCGGCTGAGGACCCGGACAGCGGCTGGTCGATCGACGAC
>DASQKI010000010.1:0-47206 GCA_035630615.1 Nocardioidaceae bacterium | reverse complement strand
CGTCATGTGCGTGACGCCCGACAGCGGCAGCACCGTGTGGGGCCGACCGGCCGCGAGCAGCGCTGACGACAGTCGCAGCGTGTGGGCGAACACGACGTTGTCGTCCGCCGTGCCGTGGATGATCATCAGCGGCCGCTCCAGCTTCGGCGCGTCGTCGATCAGCGAGTTGCGGTCGTAGACGTCGGGGTTGTCGTCCGGATGGCCGAGATAGCGCTCTTGATAGAACGTGTCGTAGAGCCGAACGTCGGTGACCGGTGCGCCGGCGACCGCTGCGTGGAACACGTCCGGTCGGCGCAGCACCGCCATCGCGGCGAGGTAGCCGCCGTACGACCAGCCCTTGAAGCCCACGCGGCTCGTGTCGAGGTCGTCCGGATAGCGCTCGGCGACGGCGGCGAGTGCGTCGACCTGGTCCTGCAGGGTGATCGCGGCGAGCTCGAGATAGACCGACCGCTCCCATGCCGGCCCGCGCCCCGGCGTACCCCGACCGTCGGCCACGACGACGGCGAAACCCTGGTCGGCGTACCACTGCGACGCCAGATGGTGCCGGGACGATGCGACCGCACGCTGTCCGTGCGGTCCGCCGTAGGGGTCCATCAGCACCGGCAGCCGCCGCGACCCGGGCTCGTGATCGCGTGGGAAGAGGACAGCTGTCCGAAGCTCCCGAGCGCCGGCGCGCAGCAGCGAGACCTGGGGCCGGAACCCGGCGTACTCCGCCAGCGACCTGATCCCACCGGCCGGCTCGCCCTTGCGCAGTACGCGGACCTCGACTCCGTCCGCGTCGAGCCGGCCACTGGTCAGGGCGGCGACATCGCCGTTCACGACCCCGGCATGCACCCCCGGCTCGGTCGTGACCGGGTCGGCGGTGCCGTCGTAGCCGACCCGAAGGATGTGGATCTCGGTCGGCTCGGTCGACGCGGCGATCGCGACTCCGTCGTCGTCGGCCGCCAAGACGGCCCGCACCTGCAGCCCGACCGGACTGAACGGCTCACCGTCGGCGGCCAGGCGCACCGTGTCGGCGTCGTCGACGAGCGTAAGGATCCGGCCGTCGGGCAGCCAGCGCGGGACGCCGACGCGGGCCTCGACCCACATCGGGTCGGTGAACGTCTGCGCCACGCTCGTCGCGCCGCTGTCGACGTCGACGGTGAGGACCTGTGACGACTTCTGGTCGCGTGACATCACCTGGAGCAGGGGACCCTGGTCGGCCCAGGAGGCGCGGACGAGGTACGGCATGGCGACGCGATCCCAGACGACTTCACGACGCGTACCGTCGAGGTCGACGAGCCACAGCGTCACGTCGGCATTCGTCGTCCCGGTAGCGGGGTAGCGATGTGCGGCCGGCTCCCGGTCGGGATGGGCCGGGTCGGCGATGTACCAGATCGGCACCGCGGACTCGTCGTAGCGCTCGACGAGCAGTCGTTGCCCATCGGGCGCCCACCAGTATCCGGTGTGGCGGTCCATCTCCTCGCCCGCGACAAACTCGGCCTGTCCCCACACGACATGCTCGCCGTCGGGCTCGACCAGCGCCCGGTCGTCGGTGCCGTCGGCCGCCACGACACGGAGGGCGCCGCTCGCGGTGGCATAGGCGACCCGCTGCCCGGTCGGGTCCGGCTTGGGGTCGATCACGGATCCGGCGCTCGGCAGCTCCCGGGCTCCGCCGGCCGTGATGTCGGCCAGCCACAGTCGGCCCGAGAGCGCGAACGCCGCGACCGCGCCGGTCTGGTCGAGGGCGTACCCCACGATGCCGGCGCCGGTCTCGCGGCGGCGTTCGCGGCGGGCCCGCTCCTGCGGCGACAGCTTCTCGTCGGCCGTGCCGAGGAGGTCGGCCGGGTCGGCGATCCGGCGCTCGCGATCGGCATCGATGTCGTACGCCCATAGCGACCCGGTCGGCGAGGTGCCCGACTCGGTCCGGACGTAAACGACGCGCGACCCGTCGGCCGTGACGTGCAGGTCACGCGGGACGCCGAGCGAGAAGCGTCGTGTGCGTGCGTACAACCGCGGAAACGAGGGGGAGTCCATGGCGCCGATCCTGCCATGTCTGCGCTCGCCGTCACGGGCCGTCGGTGCCGCCCCGTACCCTTTCCGCATGGTTGAGATCGCCGCAAACCGTCGACTCCTGCTCGTTCACGCCCATCCCGACGACGAGTCGATCAACAACGGCGCGACGATGGCCAAATACGCGGCCGAGGGCGCCCACGTGGCGCTCGTGACCTGCACCCTCGGTGAGGAGGGCGAGGTCCTCGTCCCCGATTTGGCGCACCTGGCCTCGCATGCCGATGACGGACTCGGTCAGCACCGCATCGGTGAGCTGGCCGAGGCGATGAAGGCGCTCGGCGTCACCGACCATCGGTTCCTCGGCGGTGCCGGCCACTATCGCGACTCCGGCATGGTGTGGGGCGACGACGGCGGCGCTACGGCCGGTGACGAGGTCCGCGACGACGCGTTCTGGCGGGCCGACCTGCGCGAGGCGTCCGACCGCTTGGTCGAGGTGATCCGCGAGGTGCGACCGCAGGTGTTGGTGACCTACAACGAGTACGGCGGCTATGGCCACCCCGATCACGTCCAGGCGCATCGGGTCGCGACCTACGCCACCGCGCTGGCGGCCGTAGCGTCCTATCGCACCGACCTGGGCGAGGGCTGGGACATCCCCAAGCTCTACTGGACCGCGTCGAGCGAGTCTCGGCTGCGTGCGATGCTGCGGGCGCTCCGGGCCTCTGGCGACACCGAGACGTTCGAAGGCCTGGACCCGGACGGGCCGCTGCCGCCGTTCGTCACGCCGGACAAGCTCCTCACCGCGACGGTCGATGCGTCCGCCTACGTCGAGCACAAGATGGCCGCCATGCGGGCACACGCCACCCAGATCGACATGACGAGCGGGTTTTTCGCCGTCGCCGATCGGGTCGAGCCGGGCGGCTGGGGCCTCGAGGACTATCGCCTGGCCAAGGGCACGCTGGGGCCGGTCGATCCGACGACCGGACTCGAGGCCGACCTGTTCGCCGGCGTCGCCTGATCCAGATGGTGCCCGGGGAAGCGACGGAGCCGCGCGCCCGGCGAGTCGGCATGGCCGTCGGCGCCGGTGTGGTCGGCGTGATCATCGGTCTCGCGGGGGCGATCGTGCATCGGGATGCCTTTCGACCGGCCGGAGTGCTACTGCCGTGGGGGCTCGTGCTGACCTTGGCGACGGCGTTCTCCGTGACGCTGGCCGCGGCCAGGCTGGCGCGCACCCCCGGTGTGATCGGCGTGCCTATCGGCTGGGTGGTCGCCCTCCTGTGGCTGCAGCAGGGTCGGCCCGAGGGCGACACCGTGTTGGTGAGCGACTTCCTCGGCAATGCGTACGTCTTCGGCGGGATGGTCGTGCTGGCGATTGCTGTTGTACGAGGCATGGCTGAGCCCCCACCTGAGAGGCCGTCCTCATGACCGAGCCTCTCGACGACCGAGCGTTTCGCGGCGCTCTCGGTCGATTCGGCAGCGGCGTGACTGTCGTGACGACGGTGGACGACGACGAGGACCATGCGATCACCGTGAGCGCGTTCACGTCAGTCTCGCTCGACCCGCCCCTCGTGCTGGTGTGCCTCGACAAGACCGCGCGGTTTCACGATGCCGCGCTCCGGTCGGGGCGCTGGGCGGTGTCGATCCTGAGCGAGTCCGGCCAGGATGCCGCGACCTGGTTCGCGCTGCGCGGGCGCCCTCTCGACGGCCAGCTCGACAAGGTCGGCTATCGACGGGGTGGCTACACCGGCGCCGGGCTGCTCGACGACGCGACGGCCTGGCTCGAGTGCCGCACCTGGCGGACCTACGACGGCGCCGATCACACAATCGTGGTCGGCGAGGTCATCACTGCTTCGGTCACAGACGATGTGGACGACCCACTTCTCTATTACCGTTCTCATTACGCGGCGCTGTTGCATTCGGAGGCAAGCGAAAAGTCGCCGGTGGCGCTGCGTTCGTCCATCATTGACGACGAAACGACTCAGTCCGGCACCTAGGGGAGTGGGCGTTCGTGAGTGACCCGTACGCCACGAATGAGCAGCGCGACCGCCGCGGCACCTGGCTCGCGATCGGCGGGATCGTCACGCTGCTCGGCACGCTCTACCTCGCGGGTTGGCTGTTCCTGGGCGGCAGTGTGCCGTCGGGGACCCAGGTGGCCGACGTCGAGATCGGCGGCCTGTCGCCAGACGACGCCGAGTACCGGCTCCAGTCGGAGCTGGCCGACCGGGTCGACGATCCGATACGCCTGGTCTGGCAGGGGCATCGCTTCAAGATCGACCCGCAGCGGGCCGGCCTGCATCTCGACGTCGAGGCGACGGTTCGCGAGGCCGGCGGCGGTCGGTCGTGGAATCCGATGCGCATGTTCGAGGTCGTGCTGACAACCGGCGAGGTACGTCCGGTGATCGACGTCGACCGGGCGGCGCTCGACGCCACCCTGGACGGGATCGCCAAGCAGGTGGATCTCCGGCCGGTCGAACCGCGTGTCACGTTCGCGGCCGACGGCACTCACGCGGTGATGCCGCCGAGGTCGGGCCACGTCCTTGACCACCAGGCCGTCGCCGACGACATCGTGTCCGCCTATCTGCGTTTGGACAAGCCGGTCCAGCTGCGCATCAAGGCCCTCCAGCCGCAGGCCGACTTGAGCGACGTCGCGCGAGCGATCGACACCTATGCCAAGCCCGCGATGTCGGGTCCGATCCGACTCCGCCTCCCCAACCGCACCGTCGAGCTGTCGCTGCCCGAGTTTGCGCCGGCGCTGAGCCTGCGACTCAAGGACGACGCGCTTGTGCCGACGTTCGACGTGTACCGGCTGGCCGGCGACATCGCGGGCCTTCGGTCCAGGATCGGCATGGAGCCGCGCAACGCGAGATGGACCCTGCGCGACGGACGGCCGGCGATCGTGCCATCAAGGTCCGGCCGCAGTCTCGACCCCGCAAGGGTCGCCGCCGCAGTTGCGCCGGTCGTCGGCAAGACGGGCCAGGCGCGGGTCGCGACGCTCGCCATGTCGGAGTGGAGAGCCAGCTATACGACCGACGACGCGCGTGCCCTAGGGATCCGGCGCGTAGTCAGCTCGTTCACGACTTACTACCCCGGCGCGCACTATCGTAACGTCAACATGGGACGCGCCACGAAGCTCATCAACGGCACGATGATCCGACCCGGTGACACGTTCTCGTTTAACGACACGGTGGGTCGCCTCTCACCGGACAACGGCTTCACCGTCGGATACGTGCGCCGCGGCGGCGTGCCGGCGAAGGACGTTGGCGGTGGCGTGTCGCAGGTGGCGACCACCGTCTTCAACGCGGCGTTCTTCGCCGGCCTCGAGGACGTCCAGCATCAGCCGCACCGCGTCTACACCGACGGCTATCCGGTAGGGCGCGAGGCCATCGTGTCCTGGCCGGGCATCGACCTGCGATTCAAAAACACCACGCCGCACGGCGTCATCATCCAGTCGTGGATCCGGCCGGGCGGACCGCAGCGGCGGGGTGAGGTGCATGTTCGGATGTGGAGCACGAAGTACTGGGACGTCACCGCCGGCCTGTCCAAGCGTCACAACTTCCGCCCACCCGCGCGCCATGTCGACCGGTCGCGGCGCTGCTATCCCCAGGACGGCCAGGCCGGCTTCGATGTTGACGTATATCGATACTTCCGACGGCACGGTGACAAGAAGGTTGAACGGAAAGAAACGATGCATACGGCCTATGTCGCCGCCGACCACGTCATCTGTCATCGGCCAAAACGCCCTAAAGGGCACGGAGACGGGCGGCGACACTAGGCCAGCCTGGTCCACTACCTTCGAAGGACGACGGAGGGCAGACCGACAGGCAAGGAGCGGCGCGTGACGAACGAGCAGTTCCCTGTGGCCGATCAGCCGGATCAGCCGGATCAGACCGATCAGACCGATCAGACCGATCAGCCGGATCAGACCGATCAGCCGGATCAGACCGATGAGAACGATCGGTCCGATCGTCGGGGTGTCTGGCTGGCCGTCGGCGGTGTCGTCGGGCTGCTCGGCGCGCTCTACCTCGCCGGCTGGATCTTCCTCGGTGGCAAGGTCCCGTCGGGCACGGAGGTCGCCGACGTCGATATCGGCGGGCTGTCGACCGACGATGCCGAGCAGCACCTCGAGTCGGAGTTGACCGATCGTGCCGACGACCCGATCCGGGTCGCCTGGGAGGACCGGACGTACAAGATCGATCCGGTACGGGCAGGCCTGCGTCTGGATGTCGAGGCGACCGTCGACGAGGCCGGCGGCGGTCGGTCGTGGAACCCCGTTCACATGCTGGAGATCCTGATCGGGTCTGACGATGTCGAACCGGTCGTCGAGGTCGACCAGGATGCGCTCGAAGCAGAGCTCGCCACGGTGGCGAAACGGATCGACGTCGCCGCGACCGAGCCGAGCATCACATTCAGCGGCGACGGCGGTCGCGAGGTCACCCAACCCGAGACTGGCCTTTCGATGGATCGGGCGGCGGCGGCCGACGAGATCGTGGCGTCGTACCTGACGTCCGACGAGCCGATCGAGCTGTCCGTCGACGAGACCGAGCCCGTCGTCGACGCCGGCGAGTTGGGCGAAGCGCTCGACAACCTCGCCGACCCGGCGATGTCGGGGCCCGTGCACCTCAAGCTGCCCAACCGCACCGTCGACCTGACGATCCCGGAGTTTGCGCCGGCACTCAGCCTCGAAGTGTCCGATGGTGAGCTCCGGCCCACATTCGACATCGACCGCCTCGCGGACAGCATCGACCAGCTGAGCAAGCGGATCGGCGCCAACGCCCACGACGCCAAGGTCGTGTTGCGGCACGATCGGCCCGTCGTCGTGCCGGCCGAGCCCGGTGTCTCGCTCGATCCGCAAGAGGTCGCCGACGTGGTCGCGCCGGTGCTGTCCGAGACTGGCGAAGCCCGTACGGTCGAGGTGGGCACGTCGGTTGGGAAGGCCGACTTCACCACCCAGGAGGCTCGCGATCTCCGGATCCGTGAGGTAGTCAGCAGCTTCACGACCTACTACCCCCATGCCCACTACCGCAACGTCAACCTGGGCCGGGCCGCCGAGCTGATCAACGGCACGGTGCTCAAGCCAGGCGAGACCTTTTCGCTCAACGACACCGTCGGTGAACGAACCAAGGAGAACGGCTTCACCGTCGGCTACATCATCGATGACGGCGTCTACGCCGAGGACTACGGCGGCGGTGTCTCGCAGGTGGCGACGACGACGTTCAATGCCGCGTTCTTCGCCGGTCTCAAGGATGTCGAGCACAAGACGCACAGCTTCTACATCGACCGTTATCCGGTCGGCCGCGAGGCGACGGTGGCCTGGCCGACCGTCGACCTCGAGTTCAAGAACACGACGCCGTACGGAGTCTTGATTCAGGAGTGGATCGAGCCGAGCACCCCGTCGCGGTACGGCGAGATGCATGTGCGGGTGTGGAGCACGAAGTACTGGGACATCACCGCCGGTGCGTCCGAGCGCTACGACTACACGTCGCCGAGCACGAGGTACATCCAGTCGCCGGACTGCTATGCGGAGACCGGGTACGCCGGATTCGACATCGACGTCTATCGCTACTTCCGACGTCACGGTTCCCGCGAGCTGGTGCGCAAGGAGACGATGCACACCTCGTATATCCCGCTCGACACGGTGATTTGCGGTGCGCCGCCCGACGACGACCAGGCGGGCCGCGGCCGCCGGTGAGGCCGGGTCAGTGACGCGACGTCGAATGGGGGGTCCAACCGCCGCGGGGCGCGATGCGGGATGATCGGGACATGGCAACGACCAGAGAGATCCCCAATCCGACTCACGAAGTCGTCGCGGGAATGACGTGGGAGGTCCGTCCCACTCTGCTGACGGGGGCGGAGCTCTCAGACGATCGGGTTGCTCGCCTGGACGACCGGCTTCGGTCGCGCGGCGTCCGATGCTGGCTCGGATCGGCGGACGGAGAATCCGGAGAAAACGTGACAGGCACGATCCTCGTCGACGCGGTGACTCCCGGCACCGCGGCCGATCGAGGCACCCGACTGCTGGCCGAGACGGCGAAGGACGAAGGCATCGAGACCTCGGACGTACTCGAGGTCGTCGTCGCCCCGGCCGAACGCGAGGCCGACTAGCCGCAGCTCTGAGCGGACCGATTCTGCGCGACACGCCCGCGTGTCGTCGCACGATGGGTCCTCCCACGGGGAGGGCGCTATTTCGGCAGCGGCTTCGCGGCGACGATGTCGGCGACGGCGACGCGGACGAGAGATCCGTCACGTCGCTCTACGACCGCGACCTCGCCTCCGTATTCTCGAAGAAACCCGACCACATCGGTCATAAGCGGACCGCCGCTCGGGCCTTTCTCGCCCCTCACGAGGGATCGGATCACGACCCGACGGCCGATGTGGCTGCTGTCAACGGGCATCGTGGCTCCTGTCCGACGGTTGGACCGGCGTCCGGTGTGAGTCGGGCGCGGCGTGATACTAGGCTGGATTGGCAGATCAGATCGATCGTTGGCCCACTGAGGAGGATCCGTGACGTACGTCATCGCGCAGCCCTGCGTCGACGTTTTGGACCGGGGCTGTGTCGACGAGTGCCCGGTGGACTGCATCTACGAGGGCAACCGGATGCTCTACATCCATCCCGACGAGTGCGTCGACTGTGGCGCCTGTGAGCCGGTGTGTCCGGTCGAGGCCATCTTCTACGAGGACGACACGCCCGAGGAGTGGAAGGAGTACTACGCCGCGAACGTCGAGTTCTTCGACGACCTCGGGTCGCCCGGCGGCGCCGCCAAGATGGGCAAGATCGACAAGGATCACTCCATGATCGCGGCCCTGCCCCCGCAGAATCAGGAGTGATCACGCCCTCCGACTCGGCCTCCGGCCCGACCGCCTCGCGGCGCACGGTCGCCGCTCGGCTGCCCGAATTCCCGTGGGACCGGCTGGTGCCGTCGCGGCAGCGGGCAGCCGAGCATCCGGACGGCCCGGTGGACCTGTCGGTCGGCACGCCGGTCGATCCGACTCCCACCGTCGTCCGCGAGGCACTCGTCGCGGCGGCCGACTCACCGGGCTATCCGATGGCCATCGGCACTCAGGACATGCGCACCGCGGCAGCCGGCTGGTTGGCCCGCCGATGCGGTGTCACTGTCGGCGCCGACCAGATCGTGCCGGCGATCGGCACCAAGGAGCTGATCTCGGCCCTGCCGATGCTGCTGGGCCTCGGACCAGGCGACACCGTCGTCGTGCCGCAGTTGGCCTATCCGACCTACGAGGTGGGCGCCCGTGTCGTCGGCGCCGACGTCGTGACGAGCGATTCGCTGGTGGCTCTCGGCCCGGCCCGACCGGCGTTGGTGTGGCTCAACTCGCCGTCGAACCCGACCGGCCAGGTGCTGCCGGTCGAGCATCTGGCCAAGGTGGTCGGCTGGGCTCGTGAGCATGGCGCGCTGGTCGTGAGCGACGAGTGCTACATCGAAAACGTGTGGGAGGGGCCGCGAGCCGCGTCGATCCTGGATCCCGACGTGTGCGACGGCGTCCACGAGGGGCTCTTGGCCGTGCATTCCCTGTCGAAGCGGTCCAACCTGGCCGGCTACCGCTGCGGCTTCGTCACCGGCGATCCGGCGCTGGTCGCCGACCTGCGGCTGGCCCGTCGACACCTGGGGCTGATGGTGCCCGGCCCGGTCCAGGCGGCCGCGCGAGCCGCGTGGGACGACGACGCGCATGCCGATGAGCAGCTCGCGCGCTATGCCAGGCGACGGGTGCGGCTTCGCGAGGCATTGGAGGAGGCCGGCTTCCGGATCGAGCACTCCGAGGGCGCGTTGTACCTCTGGGCGACCCGTGACGAGTCGTGCTGGGACACCGTGGCATGGCTCGCGGAGCGCGGCATCGTAGTTGCACCGGGCGACTTCTACGGCCGGTCGGGGGCACGCCACGTACGGGTGGCGATCACGGCCACCGACGAGCGCGTCGACGCCGCGTACGCCCGGCTGACGGGCCACACGCCCTAGGTGCGTCGGAGACGTTCGCCCCTTACGACGGTCTGGGCGACCGCATAGCTTCCAAGCGAAGGCGCAAGACGGCGCTGTTCGTGGTGCATCCCGACGGTTCTGGCGTTCGGAGGGTGACCGCGCGGCCGCTCAACGCCGGCCATGCGTCGTGGTCGCCGAACAACCGGTGGATCGCGTTCACCAGCTTCGGGCGGGGCAAGCACGAACCCGAAGGCGACGGCGACATCTAGGTGATGCGGGTCGACGGCGCGCACCTGCACAAGGCCCAACCCGGGCTTCGAGGTCGGCGTGACCTGGCGAACCCGTCGCCACCTGTAGCTCGACGGCGTAGTCGGCGTTCAGGCGACGTCGACGCGGACCCGGTCGAGCCGGTCGTCGGAGCGCTGCCACCCCTCGTCGGACGCCGCCGCGGTCCAGAGCTTTCTCTCGTACGCGACCGAGCGGATCTCTAGTCGCTCCGCGTTGCCGACCAGGTATTGAGCCAGCACCCAGCCGTGCCGCCGCGACTCGGGAGCGTCGAACGTCACCGTTTGGCCATCGCGCGTCGCGGAGCCGCCGACGCCGCCGAAAACTTCTGCAACGTCGTCGACGACATCGCGGGCGTTGGGCGTCAGCCCGTCGGCGCCGGCGCGTTGGCCGCTGTCGTCGGGCTCCTCGACCTCACACGCGAACGCCGCGGGCGACCACCCGGTCAGCGCCGACGCCAGAACGCGGGCCGGCACCTCGTGCACCGCGTAGGCGCTGCCGTCGGCCGAGCGCTGGACGGCCTGCGCCGCATCGTGGATCGGCATGTCCTCGTACCCGTCGACCTCGACGAGCGCGTCGAAGAACGTCTCGGTCGCGTACTCCGGGTCGCGGATCTGCTCGGGTGTGCCCCACCCTTGCGACGGGCGCTGCTGGAACAGTCCGAGCGAGTCACGGTCGCCGTAGTCGAGGTTGAGGATCTTCGACTCCTGGAATGCCGTCGCCAGGGCGATCGACACCGCTCGGGCCGGCAGGTCGCGGCGCACACCGATGGCGGCGATCAGCGACGCGTTTTCGGCCTGGTCGAGCCCGAGTCGGGCGACGTCGCCGTTGACCTCGGCCTCGCAGAACTCGTCGTCGGTGTCGCCGAGGCCGAAGAAGTCGATCTGCGAGACGGCGAAGACTGCGCCGGCCACGAGTGCGAGGGCGACCACCCCAGCGACGACACCTGCGGCGCGCATCAGTCGTTCGCGTGCAACGCGGGGTTGAGCGCGATACCGCCCCCGTCGCGGGGTCGGGCCTCGATTGCCCCCGACACCGAGTTGCGCCACATCAGCAGGCCGTCCCGCCCCGATAGATCGGCGGCCTTCACGACTTGTCCGTCGGGCAACGTGACCTTGGTGCCGGCCGTGACGTAGCAACCGGCCTCGACCACGCAGTCGTCGCCCAGCGAGATGCCGATGCCGGCGTTGGCACCGAGCAGGCAGCGCTTGCCGATCGAGATCGTTTGCTCCCCGCCGCCGGACAGTGTGCCCATGATCGACGCGCCGCCACCGACGTCGGAGTCGGCGCCGACGACGACACCGGCCGACACCCGACCCTCGATCATCGAGGCACCCAGCGTCCCGGCGTTGAAGTTGACGAAGCCCTCGTGCATGACGGTCGTGCCCTCGGCGAGGTGCGCTCCGAGTCGGACGCGGTCGGCGTCACCGATCCGGACGCCGGCCGGCACGACGTAGTCGGTCATCCGGGGGAACTTGTCGACGCTGGTCACCTGCACGTGCTGGCCGGCCGCCCTGGCTCGAGCGCGGGTCGCCTCGAACCCTTCCGGCGAGCAGGGGCCGATCGACGTCCAGACCACGTTGTTGAGGGCTCCGAAGAGACCGTCGAGGCCGAGCCCGTGTGGACGGACCAGGCGATGCGAGAGCAGGTGGAGTCGAAGGTACGCGTCGTAGGCGTCGGCCGGCGAAGCGGCGAGATCGGACAGCACCGTGCGTACGACGATGCGCCGCACCTGCCGGATGTCGTCGTCGCCCTCGAGCGCGCACAGCGATGCGGGTGCCTCGTCGGTCTCGGGGGCCGGTCCGAGGGTCGGCTCGGGGTACCACGTGTCGAGGACGACACCGGTGGCGGTCACGGTGGCGAGGCCGTAGCCCCAGGCGCTGGTCGATTCCGTCACGTGTCGAGCGTATCTAGCCGGTGACAGTTGTCGGCAGGCGGCAGTACGGTGCGCGGCATGGAACCCGCGACGTTCAAGGACCTCGTCATCGACGCCGACGACGCGACAACGCTCGGCCGCTTCTGGGCCGATCTGGTGGGCGGCGAGCTCTTGGTGAATGACGACGGCGACGCCCACATCCAGGGGCCGACGCCGCAGCACACGATCTGGGTCAACCGCGTACCGGAGCCCAAGACCGTCAAGCAGCGGGTGCATTTCGACACATACGCCCGTTCGCTCGCCGATCTCGAGGGGCTCGGCTCGTGGGTCGTCGAGGCGCAGCGCGAGGGCTGGCTATGGACCGTGATGGCCGACGTCGAGGGCGGCGAATACTGCGCGTTCTTGCGCGACGAGGTGCCGGCCGAGCGCCTTCACGGTCTGGTAGTCGACAGCGTGGACCCACGGGCGCAAGCCGACTGGTGGGGCGGTGTCTACGACGCGAAGGTCACGCACAACAAACCGGGCTGGTCCACCGTCGACGAGGTGGCCGGCATGCCGATCCTGACAATGGACTTCGTCGAGGTGCCCGAGCCCAAGACGGTCAAAAACCGCATCCACTGGGACGTCGAGGCCGAGGCCATCGGGCCGCTCGTCGATGCCGGGGCGACCGTGCTCCGGCCCAAGGGCGACGACGGCATCGGATGGTTCATCATGGCCGACCCGGAGGGCAACGAGTTCTGCGTCTTCACACCGGGCGGCTGAGCTAGCCGGGGATGACACTGACCGGTGTCGGTCGGTCCGCCGCTGCCAACCGGGCCGCGGCGAACATCGCGCCCGCGATCAAACACGCGGTCGCGACACCGACACCGGCGATCAACACGCCGAAGCCGGTCATCACGGCTGGCATCAGCGCCTGGTCGGTGAGAAGGACGATGCTCGTACACCGGCTGAGGTAGCTCTCGTCGACCGCCGCGGTGAAGTAGCCGCTGAGGAGGGCCGACGCGATCCCGGCGGTGACCCCGATCGTCGCCATCGAGACGAAGATCACCGGATACGGCACGGAGCCGATCGCCGCGCAGGCCGCGGCCTGGGCGACGAGGACGAGCAGTCCGGTCCGAGCGCTGTCGGGCGGCTTCCACCGCAAGACGATCAGTGCGCCGATCGCTGCCGCCACGCCGCTGGTCGCTTCGAAGACGCCGAGGCTCGTCGCGCTCCAACCGGCATCCTGCGTACGGAGCACCAACCCCACCGCGAGCACGGGCGACACGTACAGGTTGAGACCCGAGAGCGCGACGACGAGAGCTCGGATGCTCGGAGTACGCCGCAGATAGCCGAATCCGGCCCGGAGATCGGCCATGACGGACCGGCCCTCCGACAGTTGGCGAGGAAACCGCGGCCGAAGCAGGACGGCGATGACGACCGCGATGACCCCGAACGAGACCGCGTCGAGAATCATCACGTCCTGCAGACCGCCATGTGCCACGTACAAGGATCGTTGTACAAGAGTTCTTGTGTAACTTTCATCGGTCGAGGCGTGCCCGTGGCGGCGGCCCCGGCACAATGGCCGCCATGTCGACCTCGCCCGCACGTCTCGACCTCGCTGCCGACGTCACGACGCTCACCGCCGCCCTGGTCGACATCGAGTCGGTCAGCCGCAACGAGGCCGTGATCGCCGACGCGGTCGAAGCTGCCGTACGCGAGGTCCCGCATCTCGATGTGACGCGAGACGGCAACGTCGTCGTCGCCCGCACCGACCGCGGTAGCACCGATCGGGTCGTCATCGCCGGGCATCTCGACACCGTGCCGGTGAACGCCAACCTCCCGTCCCGGCTCGACGGCGACAACCTCTACGGCCTGGGCTCGTGCGACATGAAAGGCGGCGTCGCAGTCGCCCTGCGACTGGCGGCGACGATCGCCGAGCCGGTCCGCGACGTGACGTACGTCTTCTACGACTGCGAGGAGATCGAGGCCGAGGCCAACGGACTCGGCCGGCTGACCCGGACCCAGCCCGATCTCCTGGCCGGCGACTTCGCGATCCTCATGGAGCCGAGCAGCGCCGTCGTCGAGGCCGGCTGTCAGGGATCGGTGCGCGTCGACGTCATCGTGCCCGGCGAACGCGCCCACAGTGCACGCTGGTGGATGGGCGCCAACGCGATCCATGCCGCCAAGTCCGTGCTCGACCGCCTCGACGCGTACGAGCCGCGGACGCCGGCCATCGACGGTTTGACCTATCGCGAGGGGCTCAACGCCGTCGGCATCGTGGGCGGCGTCGCCGGCAACGTCCTGCCCGACGAATGCCGGGTCAGCGTCAACTACCGATTCGCGCCGTCACGCTCAGCCGACGAGGCCATCGACCACATGCGCGAGCTCTTCGACGGGTTCGAGGTCGAGGTCACCGACGCCGCTCCCGGGGCGCTGCCCGGGCTGGACCGGCCGGCCGCCGCGGCATTCGTCTCGGCCGTCGGTGGCGATGTGCGACCGAAGTTCGGCTGGACCGACGTGGCCCGGTTCAGCGAACTCGACGTCCCCGCGGTCAACTACGGGCCGGGCGATCCGTCGCTCGCTCATTCGCAGGGAGAGTTCGTGCCGGTGGCCCAGCTGAGGCATTGTGAAGACACCATGCGGCGTTGGCTGACCTGACCGAATCCGCTGGCGCCGGCGAAGGAGGCTCGATGGACGACCACCGACCCGAAGCAGCTCCCGACCCTCACGTGCTGGGGCCGGACCAGGCCCCGACTCCGTTCACCGCCGACGAGATCCGGCAGGGGTGTCCGGTCGGCCGGACCCTGCGGCTGCTGATCGAGCCGACCGGCGCGCCACCGGTTCACCGACTCAACCGTTACGCACGCTGCGACGAGCGTGGCGCGACGATCGAGCGATCCGGCGTCGGCGCCGACGGCGAGCCGGATGGTCCGCCCGAGGTCGACGACGTGACCTGGCTGGACCTCCAGGGGCACGCGTCGTTTCCCGTCGACCAGACGACCATCGAGTCGGAGACGATCGAGACGCCCCTCGGCGCGGAGGAGTGCCAGCGCTACACGGTGACCGATGGTGCGACGAGGCAGGTGTTTTGGTTCGCCGTCGACCGGCCCGGCATGCCGATCCGCTACCTGACCGAGGAGTCCGGCCGGGTCGTCATGACCGTCTCTGTCGTCGCCGACGAGCGGGCGTAGCCGGCGAGTGTTGGCGCAAAACTGCAGGTCCTGGCGAGGGTTGGCGCAGTTTTGCACCAACACTGGGGTCACGACCGGATCAGTCCGATCAGCGCCCAGCCGGCGGCGAACACGACCGCGACGCTGAGGACGATGATCATCGGCGACCGGGGGAGCGGCTGGCCGGCCCGGATCGCGCGTTCGGCCCGACGCCAGTGCTGATAAGCCAACGCACCGGTGGCCATGCCGAGCACGACCAGTGCCACCGCGAGGACGGTACGGCCGGGCGCGTCGAAGCCGCGGAGATAGGCGACGCCGACACCAGCGGCCAGTAGGCCGATGGCGGTCCGCATCCAGGCGAGGTACGTGCGTTCGTTGGCGAGGGTGAAGCGATAGTCAGGCTCGCCCTCGGGGCTCCTGGGGGCGCCGCTTCGATCCGCGTCGGTCATCGGTCGGCATCTTACGGGCAGGCGACCGGGCCACCGGCTGCACGGCTGTCGGCCGCGCGTGGCACGATCGGCCCGTGATCTGGTTGTTCGCGATCGTCGTCGTGCTCGTGATCGGCGGCCTCGTCACCCTGGCGGTGGTGCGCGGTGAACAGGCCCAGCCGGCCTATGACGACCGGCCCGAGGTGCGGCTGCCGGCCGAGCGTCCGTTGCGGTCCGACGACCTCTCGACGGTGCGCTTCACGACCGTTGCCCGGGGCTATCGGATGGCCGAGGTCGACGCCCTGCTCGCGCGGCTGCGAGCCGAGATGGCCGAGCGCGAGGCCGGCCAGGTTCAGCCGGTCGATCCCGACGACGTGACCGCTCCGCTGCGCGCCGAGCCCACCGACCCGGAGCTCACCAACCGAGCGCCGGCCGACCCGACACCCGACGATGCCGATGGCGACTGAGCCGGCGCCCGGGGCGGTCGTGGGCGACGACGGTCTCGCTCGCTGTCCCTGGGGCGACACCCCGCCCGACTATCGGGCCTACCACGATGACGAGTGGGGCCATCCGGTCCGCGATCGAGCCGGCCTGTTCGAGCGGATGTCACTCGAGGCGTTTCAGTCCGGCCTGTCGTGGCTGACCATCCTGCGCAAGCGCGAGGGGTTTCGTCGGGCCTTCGCCGACTTCGACGCCGAGGCGGTGGCCGCCTACGGTCCAGCCGACGTCGAGCGGCTGTTGGCAGACACCGGCATCGTTCGCAATCGGGCCAAGATCGCGGCGACGATCTCCAACGCCCGCGCCATCGTCGACCTCGACGGATCGTTGCCCGACCTGCTCTGGTCGTTCGCCCCCGACGCGAGTCGGCCAGCGCCCCGCACGCTGGCCGACGTACCCGCGCGTACGCCCGAGTCCCAGGCCATGGCCCGTGAGCTCAAGCGGCGCGGGTTTCGCTTCGTGGGCCCGACGACCGCGTACGCCTTGATGCAGGCGACCGGGATGGTCGACGACCACCTGGCCGACTGCCATGCCCGGCTCAGCAGCGCTGGGTGATCTCGGCGATACAGACGTCGTCGCCCGCGTCGCCTTCGGCCTTGTCAAATCCGCGACCGCCGATCAGACGGTCGTTGCCGCGGTCGCCCTCGAGCTTGTCGTTGCCGAGACTGCCGAAGAGGCGATCCGCGCCGGATCCGCCCTCGACGTCGTCTGCGCCACCGCCTGCGCACACGAGGTCGTTGCCGCCCTTGGGCTCGATCTCGTCATTGCCCGCGAGACCGACGATGACGTCGCGTCCACGGGTCCCCTCGATCTCGTTGGCGCCGGCGGAGCCGACGATTGTCGCCTGCTGTCCCCGACACTCCCGGACGGCTCGATCGTCGGTCGCGGCGCCGCTGCTCGAGGCCGCGGTCGCGATGCCGACCCCGGCCGCCGTGGTCAGCAGCGCGGCGGCTGCTCCGACCATCGTCATGCGTGTGATTGCCATGTCTTCTCCTCGGCTCGATGTCGTACATCAGCCAAGCGGCCGAGGGCGATATGCGGGTGAGACGACGATGAGAGACGTCTCATCACCGCCCGTGATACGTCGGCGTCTGCTTCGCGAGAAACGCGCCGACCGCGTCCCGGTGGTCGTGAGTCGCCCCGGTGTGTGCCATCTGCGTGCCTTCGTGGTCGAGCGCCGCCGCGAGGTCGTGGGTCGCCGAGTAGGTGACCGCGCGCTTGATCGCCGCGTACGCCTGGGTCGGCCCAGCCGCGAGCTGGCGCGCCAGCTCAGTTGTCGCGGCGGTGAGCTCGTCGCCCGGTACGACTCGGGTGACCAGCCCCAGCTCGGCGGCCTCCGGCGCTCGAACCGTACGCGGCGTCAGCAGCAGCTCCAGTGCCTTCGCGCGCCCGATCAGGCGGGGGAGGGTCCACGAGATCCCGGTGTCGCAGGACAGCCCGATCCCAGCGAACGCGGTGTTGAAACCGGCATTGTCGGCCGCGATCCGGAAGTCGCAGGCCAGCGCCAACGACACGCCGGCGCCGGCGGCCACGCCGTTGACGGCCGCGATCACGGGCTTCGGCATCGTCGCCAGCCCGAGTGCGATCGGCGCGTAATGCTCGGGAACCGTCGACCAGAGCTCGTCGACCGCCTGGCTCTCGAGCGCGGCGGCATGCTCCCGCAGGTCTTGGCCGACACAAAAGGCCCGACCCGACCCGGTCAACACCACGCAGCGGACACGCTCGTCGGACGCCGCGTCGAGGACGGCGCGCTTCAGCGCCTCCTTGGCCGCGAGCGTCAGGCTGTTCATCGCGTCGGGTCGCGCCAGGGCGATCGTCGCGACCTGGTCGGACACGTCGTAGGCGACGGGGGCGTCGGTCATGTGGGTCTTCCGTTCTCGAGGCAGTGATCGACGAAGCGACTGGCGCCGGGCATCAGCCGGGCGGCCTGGGCATCGAAAAACTCAGCGGCGGCCGCACCCGGCCATCGGTCCGGCAACAGCTCCGCCGGCAGCCCTGGGTCGCGGAACAAGAACTTGCGCCACTCGTGGATCAACTGGCTTCGGACGGCGAAGGCGGTCTCGTCATCGGGCTCGTCGGCGGTCGGCGCAGGCGCGTTGTCGACGAGGTCTCGGGCGTCGTCGAGCCAGTCGGCGTAGGCCTCGCTGAGGGCGTCTAGGTCCCACAGTTCGCGGACCATCTGCCTCGCGTCGCCGGCGTACTCCGCGGTGAAACCACGAGCCTGCGCCTGCTCGGCGGCGAGCACCGTGTCGACCTCGTCCGATCGGTAGGCGGCCGTCCACGTGTTGTCGGCGAGCGGCGCGTACCCGAGAAACGTCAGCGCCGACCGGACCCGCTCCCGCGCGCTGCGGTTGCTGATCGGGTCGAGCACCAAGACGTGCCAGGTCTTGTCCCAGTCGCCCTCCCTGGTGCGATAGATGCGGGTCGCCGCCCGATCGAGACGTCGCCACGCCCGCGGCGTCATCGCATAGCCCGGCCCGGTGTCGGTCGGCGTCGGTTCGAGCCAGCCCTGGCGGACCATCCGCGACACGGCGGTACGGACGGCCGGAGCCTTGATGTCCAGCGGAGCGAGCAGACGCACTAACGCGGATACAGCGGCCTCACCCTTGCGGGTGCGCAAGTGATCTCCGTAGAGGTCGAACAGGGCAGAGCGGGCATTCACGAGTCTGAGTCTCCCCCAGCCGAGGCCTTCGTGGGACGAGGCTGTGGGTAGTGCCGTCGCCGTTGAGACGCCATGCGCGATAATAGGCCCGAACGCGGCGCCGCAGTGACACTCACCGCAGTGACCTCTCACGAACCGGAGCGGTGGATGTGGCGCAGCACAAGAAAGGAGTGCGCGCATGGCTGCGATGAAGCCGCGAACGGGCGATGGTCCGCTCGAGGTCACCAAGGAGGGGCGTGGCATCGTGATGCGGGTCCCACTCGAGGGCGGTGGGCGGCTGGTCGTCGAGCTCAATGCCGAAGAGGCGGGTGAGCTTGGCGACGCATTGAAGGCCGTCGTCTGAGTCGGACGTCGCAGCACGCCGGGGTCGCTACGACGACTCCGGCCCAGGACTGAGCTTCTTGGCGACAAGCAGTCCGTCGCCGACGGGAAGAAGCAGTGGTAGCCATTCCTCGTCGTCGCGCATGGCGCGTCCGGTTTCGCGGACCGCCACGGTCTCCGCGTCGCGTTGCGACGGGTCGGCGACTCTGTTGTGCCACAGCGCGTTGTCGATCGCGAGCAGACCGCCGACCCGCAGCAGCCGCTTGGCCTCGTTGACATAGTCGGCGTACTCGTGCTTGTCGGCATCGACGAAGACGAGGTCATAATGACCGTCGGTCAGACGCGGCAACACCTCGAGCGCGGACCCGGAGATCAGCCGGTAGCGCTGCGAAGGAACGCCGGCCTCGGTGAACGTCTCGCGCGCCAGCCGCTGATGCTCGGCCTCGAGGTCGACCGAGGTGAGGACGCCATCGGGCTGCATGCCGCGAAACAGCCACAATCCGGACACACCGGTGCCAGTGCCGACCTCGACCACCGCGCGAGCGTCGACCAGAGAGGCGAAAAACGCCAGTGCCGCGCCGCCGCCTGAGCCGATCGGCGTCGCGCCGACTTCTTTGGCGCGGGCGCGGGCGGCTGCGAGGTAGTCGTCCTCGACGACGAATGCTTCGGCATAAGCCCAACTCGCGGGCGCGATCCCAGAGATGGCTGCCTCCTTCGTCGGAATCCGAGGATGTTCAACAGATTAGCCGCATGCGCGGGTCAGTCCGCTTCTTGGCTCGCCGTCATCGGCTTCTCGGATTTCTCTCAGCTAGCGGGCTCAGACTGATCGCGTGGACGTTGCGACGCAGACCGATGACCGCGAGAGCCCGGGCGAGTCCCCGAGCTGGGACGAGATCGTCCGGCTGCATTCGGCGCGGGTCTATCGGTTGGCTTACCGGCTGACCGGCGATCGCTACGACGCCGAGGACCTGACGCAAGACGTCTTCATTCGCGTGTTCAACTCGCTCGACCGCTTCACACCCGGGTCGTTCGAGGGCTGGCTGCATCGGATCACGACCAACCTGTTTCTCGACAAGGCGCGGCGTCGCACTCGGATCCGCTTCGACGGGTTCGGCGATCGTGCCGAGCGGCTGATCGGCGAGCTGCCGTCCCCTGAGGACGTGTTGTCCGACGGGACGTTCGACGCCGATATCGAGGCGGCCCTCGGCAGCCTGCCGAAGGAGTTTCGCGCCGCTGTCGTGCTCTGCGACGTCGAGGGTCTCTCGTACGAAGAGATCGCCGACCTGCTCGGTGTGAAGCTCGGCACGGTTCGCTCCCGGATCCACCGCGGGCGGCGGATGTTGCGGCGAGAGCTCGCGCATCGTGCACCGCGGGGCGGGCGTCGCCGGTTCGCTGGACCTTTCGACCCGGTGCCTGTCGGTATCTGAGCCCCGACCGCTTACGCTGAATTGTGTGAGTGAAGAGGAGCCGACGCAGCGCGTGCCCGGTCCACCGGGACCGTGGCCACCGCCGCCCATCCCTCCTCGGCCGCCGCCTCCACCACCACCTCCTGGGTACGGGCCGCCCGGCGCGACTCCGCCGTTCCAGCTGCCGTACCCGCCTCCCGTTCACCGCGAGCAGCAGCGCCGGTCCGGAATCGGGCTCATTGTCGTGCTTGCCCTGGTCGCGGGCATTCTCGGCGGCGCCGCCGGCGGCTGGCTGATGAACGATGTGCTCGACGACGACCAGACCTTGTCGCAAGACCCGCTGCCGACCGATCCGGCGCCACTGCCCGCCGACAACACCAGTGTGGCCGCGGTCGCGACCGAGTTGCTGCCGAGCGTGGTCCACATCAAGGTCACCGGCAACGGTCAGGAGGCCACCGGCTCCGGATGGGTGCTCGATGACGACGGGCACATAGTCACCAACAACCACGTGGTCGAGTCCGTCGCCGAAGGGGGCGACATCACCGTGGTCACCGAGGACGAACAGCAACGGGAGGCGAGCATCGTCGGGACCTCGCCGTCCTACGACCTGGCCGTGCTCAAGACCGATCCCGAGGGCCTCAAAGCCGCGAGCGTCGGTACGTCGGCCAACCTGCGCGTCGGGGAGCCCGTCGTCGCGATCGGCTCGCCGCTGGGCCTCACCAGTACGGTCACCAGCGGCATCATCAGTGCGTTAGACCGTCCGGTCACGGCGGGCGGCTCGGGCGAGTCGTCGTACATGAGCGCGATCCAGACCGATGCCGCGATCAATCCCGGCAACTCCGGTGGCCCGCTCGTCAACCTCAACGGTCAGGTGATCGGCATCAACTCGGCGATCATCTCGCTAGGCGCGTCCTTGAGCGGCGAGAGCGGCAACATCGGCCTCGGGTTCGCGATCCCGATCGACCAGGTGCGGCGGACGGCCCGTCAGCTACTCGAGGACGGCGAGGCCGAATACCCGATCATCGGCGCCAAGGTGGGCACCAGCGACCCCGACTCGGCCGTCATCGAGTCGGTCGAGCCCGGCCTGCCGGCTGAAGATGCGGGGATCGAGAAGGGCGACGAGATAGTCCAGGTCGACGGCGAGCCGATCACCGGAGGCGTCGAGCTCATCGTCGCCATCCGCTCGCACGTCCCTGGCGAGACGATCGACATCGAGTACGTCCGAGACGGTGAGACCAATACGGTCGAGATCACCCTCGACGGCCAGGTCGGCTAGGTCGCGTCCGGGTCGAACGGTGGCCGTTCGCCGTTGCGGAGTGGGCGCTTGCCCGGCGGTACGGGTTTGGGCTCGGCGTCGTCGACCGCTTCGGTCAGCTGCTTGCGTACGAACTCGCGCGGATTGAGGTCGCGCAGGTTGAGGTCCTTGATCTTGTCGTAGTCGTCGCCGAGCTCCCGGGACAGGTCGCTGCGGGCGTCGTCCATCATGCGTCGCACTCCGCGCAGGAAGCCGCCGGCCTGTCGAGCCAGCTCGGGCAGCTTGTCCGGACCGAACACCATGACGGCGACGACCATGATGACCAGCAATTCGGGCCAGCCCATGCCGAACATGCGACGCCTCAGACTCGGTTGGCGGGGGTCAGCCCCAGCTGCATGCCGGCGAGCCCACGCGACCGGCCGGTCAGGGCTTCGGAGATCTTACGGAGCTCGCTCGCTGCCTCGGAGTCGGGCGCAGCATCGATGATGGGTCGACCGACGTCGCCGCCCTCGCGGAGCCGCTCGTCGAGCGGGACCTGGCCGAGGACCGGTACGTCGTAGCCGAACCGCTGGGCGAGCGTGGCCGCCACCCGATCGGCGCCGCCGGATCCGAAGATCTCGAGCCGGTGCTCCGGGCCGCAGTGCGGGCAGGCGAGGTAGGACATGTTTTCGACCACGCCCCCGACCCGCTGGTGCATCATCGACGCCATCGTGCCGGCCCGCTCGGCGACCTCGGCGGCGGCTGCCTGCGGCGTCGTGACGACGATGACCTCGGCGTTGGCCAGGTGCTGGCCGAGGCTGATCGCGATGTCTCCGGTGCCGGGCGGCAAGTCGAGCAACAGCGCGTCGAGGTCGCCCCAGTAGACGTCGGTGAGCATCTGCACCAGCGCCCGGTCGAGCATCGGGCCGCGCCAGGCGACGACCTGCTCACGCCGGGGCTTGAGCATGCCGACGCTGATCACCTTCAGGTCCATGACCGGCACCGGCATGATCATGTCGTCGACCTGGGTCGGCCGCTGGTCGCCGACGCCGAGCATGGCGGGCACCGAGTGGCCGTAGACGTCGGCGTCGACGACGCCCACCTTGAGTCCGTCTTGCGCCATGGCGAGCGCGAGATTGACCGTGACCGACGACTTGCCGACACCGCCCTTGCCGGAAGCGATGGCGTAGACCTTGGTGAGCGAGCCGGGTTGGGCGAAGGGGATCTCCTTGGCCGGCTTGCCGCCGCGCAGTTGGTCGCGCAGACCCTGTCGCTGTTCGTCGCTCATCACGCCGAGCTCGACGTGGACGTCGCGTACTCCTTCGAGCTTGTCGACGGCCGAGGTGACGTCTCGGGTCAGAGTCTCCCGCATCGGACAACCGGCGACGGTCAGCAGGACCGTCACGGTCACCCGGTCGCCGTCGATCGCGACGTCGTCGACCATGCCGAGCTCGGTGATCGGGCGCTTGATCTCGGGGTCGTTGACGCCAGCGAGGGCAGACCGAACCTGGTCGGCGGAGAGCGTCGTCATACCGTCGATGCTACGGGGTCGCAGGGGCCGCAGGCCCTTCGAGTCGGACGATGATCGACTTGCTGGTCGGGCAGTAGCTGTCGAGGGCCGTCGACTCGAGCGGGACCAGTGGGTTCGCCTCGGGGAAGTAGGCCGCGGCACAGCCCCGCGGGGTGTCGTAGCTCACGATCCGGAACGCCTCGGCCCGCCGCTTGATGTCGTCGTCCCACTCGGACACCAGGTTCACGATGTCACCGTCGGCGAAGCCGAGCGCCTCGATGTCGTCGGGATGGACAAACACGACGCGGCGGCCGTGGGAGATGCCGCGATAGCGGTCGTCCATCCCGTAGATCGTCGTGTTGAACTGGTCGTGACTGCGGATCGTCTGTAGCAGCAGGCGGCCCTCTGGAACCTCGAGGACGTCGGTCGGGCTGACCGAGAAGATGGCCGCGTCGTGTGCGGTCGGGAACGTCCGCGAGTCGCGGGGCGGGTGTGGCAGAACGAAGCCGCCTGGCTGGCTCACCTTCTCCTCGTAGGCGTCGCAGCCGGGGATGACCCGGGAGATGTGGTCGCGGATGACGCCGTAGTCGCCGCGCATGCCGGCCCAGTCGATGCCGTGCCGGTCGCCGAGCGTGGCCTCGGCGAGCCCGGTCACGATCGCGACTTCGGACCGCAGGTCGTCACTCGCCGGATCGAGCCGACCATGCGAGGCGTGCACCGCCGACATGGAGTCCTCGACGCTGACGTACTGCTCTCCACCGGCTTGCTCGTCCCGCTCGGTCCGCCCGAGCGTCGGCAGGATCAGCGCCGTTTCGCCGCATACCGCATGCGAGCGGTTGAGCTTCGTCGAGATCTGTACGGTCAGCTCGGCCGAGCGCATCGCCGCCACAGTGACGTCGGTGTCGGGTGCGGCCGAGACGAAGTTGCCGCCGAGCGCGATGAACACCTTCGCCCGGCCGTCCCGCAGCGCTCCGATGGCGTGGACCGTGCCGAGCCCGTGCTCGCGTGGTGGGTCGAAGCCGAACTCCGCCTGCAGCGCGTCGAGGAACGACGCCTTTGGCCGGTCCCAGATGCCCATCGTCCGGTCGCCCTGCACGTTGGAGTGGCCGCGGACCGGAATCACGCCGGCGCCCGGCTTCCCGATGTTGCCCTGCGCCAGTGCGACGTTGACGAACTCCTTGATCGTGGCGACCGCGTTGCGATGCTGGGTGATGCCCATGGACCAGCACATGATCGTCTTGGCCGAGTCGCGGAACATCGCGGCCGCTTGCTCGATCTGCTCGCGGGTCAGCCCGGTGGCCTCCACGACCCGATCCCAGTCGAGCTTGCGTACGTGCTCGGCCCAGGCGTCGAACCCGACGGTGTGCTGCGCGATGAACTCATGGTCGAGCGCGTCCCACTCGACGAGCAGTGCGCCGATCGCCTGCCACAGCGGGAGATCGCCGTTGACCCGGATCGGCAGGTGGAGGTCGGCGAGGTCCTGCCCTTTGCCGAGCCAGCCCCGGACCTTCTGCGGGTTGCGGAACTTGACCAGGCCGGCCTCCCGCAGTGGGTTGACCGAGATGATCTTGGCGCCGCGGCGCTTGGCGGTCTCGAGTGCGCTGAGCATCCGCGGGTGGTTGGTGCCGGGGTTTTGCCCTGCGATGACGATCAGGTCGGCGTCGTAGAAGTCGACCAGACTCACGCTGCCCTTGCCGATCCCGATCACTTCACCCAGGGCGACGCTGCTCGACTCGTGGCACATGTTCGAGCAGTTCGGCATGTTGTTCGTACCGAATGCGCGGATGAACAACTGGTAGGCGAAGGCGGCTTCGTTGGACGTCCGACCAGAGCTGTAGAAGACCGCCTCGTCGGGGGAATCGAGCGCGTTGAGGTGTTCGGCGATCAAGGCGTACGCCTCGTCCCACCCGATCGGCACGTAGTTGCGCGAGCGGGGTCGCTTGACCATGGGCTCGATGAGGCGGCCCTGCTGACCGAGCCAGTAGTCGGTGTGCTCGTCGAGTTCGTCGATGGAGAACGCGGCGAAGAACTCCTGGCTGATCCGGCGCTGCGTGGCCTCCTCTGCGACGGCTTTCGCTCCGTTTTCGCAAAACTCGGCCTTGTTCCGATGCTCCGGATCGGGGTCTGGCCAGGCGCAGCCCTGGCAGTCGAAGCCGTCGGCCTTGTTGACCCGCAGCAGAGTCTGTGCGGTGCGCGTGAGGCCCATCTGGTCGACGGAGCGTTTCATCGTGACGGCGACAGCCTTCGGCCCGGCGGCCGACTTCTTCGGCTTCCGTACCGTCAGGCGCGACTCATCCGGGTCGGTACCCGGCGCACGCCGCGCGAATGGACTGGCCATGCCATCACGCTAACTCGGCCGGACTCCGATTGTCAGGGCGGTCTCGTTCGAAGCCCCGGATCTCGTCCCTCCGCCCTAACGCCGGTCCGTGAGTTTCGTCCCGCCCTACGACAGCGGCCGCCGCCGGGTCTTGCGCCGATGCAGGACGGGCGGCGGCTTCCCGACGGTCGTGGCCGGCGAGTCGATCGGCGCCGCCGCGGCCCGATCGTCCGGCTGCGATCCCGGCGCCTCGACGACCTCGGTCGGCACCAACCTCACCACCACGCTGTCCCACGCCCACCGATCCGGCGCGTTCGATGGATCGCGCAGATTGAGTCGCCCTGTGACAAGCGCTTGGGCGATCGCCTCCCAGTCGGGGTGGTCGGGCATTACTCGCTCCACCCGAGCCCGACACGTGGCGAGCCGCTCGCGCGTCGCCTTCGTACGCAGCGTGACGAGGACCTCGGTCTGCTCCTCGATGGCCGGCAGCGGCTGCTCCTCGCCACCGGCAACCACGCAGATCGCGTCGGTGACCCAGGCATGCCAGACCGGATGCGCGTGGGGCGGGTCGCCGTAGCTGATCCAACACAGCCACGACTTCTTCGCGAGTTCTGCGATCAGCGCCGTTTCGACGTCACCCACGTCGGTCAGCCTGGCACACCTCGACAGAATGTGTCGGGTGACCTTGCTGCTCAGCGTCGTCGGCGTCATCGGCGTGTCAGCGTCGGGGCCGCTGATGGCCTGGATCGCCGCGCCGGCGTTGGCGATCGCCTTTTGGCGCAACGCGCTCGGCACCGTCGTGATGCTGCCGAGCGCGCTGACCCGGCATCGACCGGAGATCACTGCGCTCGACCGGCGGGCGCTGCTCGGCACGGCATTCGCAGGCTTGATGCTGGCCGGTCACTTCGCAACCTGGGTGTCATCGCTCAAGCTGACGTCGGTCGCGTCTGCGACGGCGCTGCAGGCGTTGCAGGTCGCGTTCGTCGTACTGATCGACCGACTCAGGGGGTGCCCGGTTCACAAGGCCGTGGTGGTCGGACTGTTGGTCTCGTCGAGCGGCGTCTTCGTCGTGTCGGGCGTCGATCTCACCTTGTCGACCCGTGCGCTCGCCGGCGATCTGCTGGCGCTAGCCGGTGGGGTTTTCGCCGCCGCGTACGTCGTCACGGGTGGCACGATGCGTCAGTCGATGACGACGACGGCGTACACCACACTCTGCTACGGCACCTGCGCGATCACGATGCTGGCGTGCTGCCTCATCGGTCGCCAGTCACTCGGCGGGTACGAACCGACGACCTGGCTAGGCCTGCTCGCCGTGACGGTTTCAGCGCAGCTTCTGGGGCACTCGATCTTCAACCATCTGCTCGCGGTCATGAGTCCGACGGTGGTGTCGCTGACCTTGTTGCTCGAGGTGCCCGGGGCGGCGTTGTTGGCGTCGATCTTCCTCGGGCAGGCGCCGCCGTTGGGCGTGTACGCGGGGCTCATCCTCGTGCTGACAGGGCTGGTGATTGTCGTACTCCGGCAGCCGACCGCGCAGCTCGAGGCGCCCGTCGACTGAGCCGGGTCGAAACTCACGGATCGGCGGGTCGAAACTCGCGGATCGGCGGGTCGAAACTCACGGATCGGCGGGTCGGAACTGACGGGTCGGCGGGTCGGAACTCGCGGATCGGCGGGTCGTCCGTAAGGAGGAGTCGGACATAGTCACCCCGGCGCGGTGGCGCACAAGTGCCAACGTCCACAATCGGCCGCCATCGGGTGTTGTCGGCGTTCGGAGTCGCTGGATATACAGAGGCGACCCCGCCGGTGCCTGGACCTGGAGCTGTCCGCATGCGCTATTCGATTCGCCGCCCGTTGTCCGCCGCCGTCGCGACGGTCGTATCGATCGGCGGCCTCGCCAGCTTGGCCCCGACCACGTCGGCCGCGGGCGGCGCCGTGGCCCAAACCGCTGTCGCCGACGGACCACGCCAACGAGTCATCGTGACCCTGGACGAGCCGGCCGCGCTGCGTCAGCTCGGTGGCTCCAGTCAATCGATCGACGCGACGAACCGCGCTGCCCTGCGCACGCTGGACCAAACCCGCGAGGAGCTGCGGGCCGATCAGCGCGACCTGCTCGCCGCCGCCCGTGATGCAGGTGCCGATGTGCGCCAGTTGTACGCCTTCACCGACCTGGTCGACGCCGTCGCCCTGACCGTGCCGTCCGGTGACCTCGACGAGCTGCGCCGACTGGACGGCGTACGCGCGGTCTTCCCCGACTCGCCGATGCGCTCGAGCACCGACGTCAGTGTTCCGTTGATCGGTGCGACCGAGGTATGGGAGCGCACCGACGCCGACGGGCAGCAGGTGCGCGGCGACGGTGTCACGGTCGCGATCCTCGACACCGGGATCGACTACAACCTCGACGATCTCGGCGGCGGCTTCGGCGCGGACTTCAAGGTCGTCGACGGCTACGACTTCGCGAACGGCGACGACGATCCGATGGACGGCAACGGCCACGGTACGCACGTCGCCGGCATCGTCGCGGGAGACGGCGGACCCGACGGCATCACCGGGGTCGCGCCAGGCGCCTCACTCACTGCATACAAGGTGTTGCACGACGACGGCAGTGGCTACGAGTCGGACATCATCGCCGGCATCGAGGCCGCGGTGGCGCCGGACAACCCGCATCGGGCCGACGTGATCAACATGAGCCTCGGCGGCGTGGGCGACGGCACCGAGCCGATCGGCCAGGCCGCCACCGCCGCGACGCAGGAGGGCGTTGTCGTGGTCGCGTCGGCCGGCAACTCCGGTCCGGCCGCGGGCACCGTCGGTACGCCGGCCGCCGCCGACGGTGTGATCAGCGTCGGCGCGTCGGTCAGCGGGGTTCGGGTGCCCGTGGCGTACGTCGAGTCGCCGCAGCACGAGCTGTTGCAGGCCTATCGTGCGGCGTACTCGGCCAACCCGCCCGAGGAGCCGGTCACTGCCGAGCTCGTCGACGTCGGCAGGGGGACCGATACCGACTACGAGCGGGTAGGCGACGTCACCGGAAAGATCGTCGCGATCCAATCGACGATCCCCGGGTCGATCGAGCAGACCAGCCCCTTCTACCTGGAGCAGGCCCGCCGGGCCGAGGAGCGCGGGGCGGTCGGACTGATCGGCTACATCCGCAACAGCGGTGGACCGGTGCTGGCGGCGGACGGCCCGAAGGCAGAACGAAACGACGGCGACGGTCTGGCCGACGTGCCGCTGCTCACGGCTGCTTCGGGCGACAGCTTCCGCATGGACGAGATCGTCGTGCTCGGCGTCGATGCCCTGCAGTGGCAGGAGCTCGCTGGGTTCCTTGCCGACGGCCCGGTCGAGATCAGCATCAGCGGCCAGGACCTCACCGACCGGGTCGCGGCGTTCAGTTCGCAGGGGCCGACCCAGCGATACACGCTCGAGCCCGACCTGGTCGCGCCGGGCGTCGAGATCCGGTCGACCTGGCCGTCAGCTCAGTGGGCGCCGGGCGAGTTCCGGATCTCCGGCACGAGCATGGCCAGCCCGCATGTCGCCGGTGCGGCGGCGTTGCTTCGTCAGCTGCGCCCCGACGACTCGGCGGCCGACACCGCCGGCGCCCTGATCGGCTCCGCGAAGGCCCTCGACGACGTCGGCCCGACCGTTCAGGGTGCCGGCCGGCTCGACGTCGATGCGGCTGCCTCGGCCGTCGTCACGTCACGGCCGACGTCGATCTCCCTCGGTCTGGCCGACCTCTCCCGAGACACCGTCGACGGAAGCGGATCGGTCCGGCTCGTCAACCACTCCGACGAGGCCGTCGACGTCACGATCTCGGGGCAGACTGCGCCGGGCAGCCCCGGTCGGGTGACCGTCTCGCCCACGTCGGCGACCATCCCGGCCGGTGGCTCGGTCTCCGTGTCGGTGCGTGTCGCCGCCGACCGTCCGGCGACCGACACCGAGGTAGCGGGCTGGGTCACGGCATCGGTGCCCGACGGGCCGGACGTCCGCGTGCCGTATCTGCTCTCGGTGCGGCCGCTGATCGTGCAGTCGTCGCCCGATCCGAGCGACGGCACCAGTGCGGCCTTCGTCTACAGCCCGACCGCCCTGTCGGGGCCGCCGGTGCTGACGGTGACCTCGCCAAGTGGCAGCACGACGGCCGTCGACATGACGCTCGACCACGGCAGTTGGTACCGGGCGAGGGTGACCGGGAGCAAGGCAGGGGTCTACCGACTCGACGCCCGCGCCTGGACGACGACCGGTCGGCGGCTCGTCGGCTCCGGCGCGCTCGAGGTCCTGGCCAAGGACAACCGGCCCGGTGGCGACCGCTGGCAGCCGATCGGCCCCAACGGCGAGGCCGGCGACATCGCCACCACGGCCGGCGACCCGGACACCGCCGTCGTGACGCAGTACACCAAGGCGGGGCCGTGGATCACGACCGACGGCGGCAGCCGGTGGCGTCAGGTCGACCGGCTGCCGGTCGCGGGCGGCGACGGTACGGTCATCGTCGACGCCGCCGATTCGGATCGCATGTGGTACGCGGTCAACGGCGAGGCCGGCAACTACATCAAGGTGCTGCTCGACCCGACGTACCAGGGCAAGGTCTTGCGGACCGATGACGGCGGCCGCACCTGGCAGACCCTCGACTTCCCCGACGCGCACGTGTCCGCCTTCGTCAGTGATCCCGCGACGCGAGTGCTGGTCGCCGTGACGGACGACGCGATCGTGGTGAGTCGCGACGGCGGCCGTACGTGGTCGTCGCATGCCTCACCGATCTCTGGTGAGGAGCTGCTCGACGCGAGCATCGGCGGGCCCGATCTCTACCTCGGCGGATTCTCCGGCGTCTGGGCAGTGCGCGGGATCCTCGACGGCGTCCCCGACGGCAGCGAGCAGGTGTACGACGCGGGCGACGTCACCCTCCGGGGAATGATCGCCGACGGCGAGCTGGTCGCGGCCCTCAACTCGGACAACCTCCTCGTCGGCAGCCGCGACGGCGGCTCGACGTGGGAGACGGTGCACGAGTTCCCGCGCTTCGGTCCGTGGTCGATCGCCATGCGCAAGGGCACGATCGTCGTGGGGACCTATCAGGCCGACAACTACGTCAGCCGCGACCATGGCGTCACCTGGGCCAACGTGCCGCGGCCGTTGCGAGGGCCGGTCGAGGTCGACTTCACGCCGTGGCACAACGGCTCGCTGCTGTACGCCTCGGAGAACGGCGGGCTGTTCCGAACCGAGGCCGACGGCGCGAATCCGACCCGACTCGGCGTGCCCGGCGTCTCCGCGTACGACGTCGCCGTCAGCGCCGGGTCCGACGGTCGTCCCGTACTCCTGGCCGGCACCGACTCCGACGTCTATCGCACACCGTTGCCGACCGCGGCGAACGTTCCGCCGTCGGTCTCGGAGTGGGGCCTGTCCGGCTACGAGGGCTACACCGGCACGACTGTCCACGTCGTCGAGTCGTCGCCGAGCGAGCCGGGTGTGGTGTGGAAGATCCGGCTCGACGCGACTGGCAGCTTCTGGATCTATCGCAGCGCCGACGGTGGCGCGACCTGGGAGGTGCGTGGGCGCGACCGCCAGGTGGCCTACGACCTGGGCGTGTCGCCGGTCGATCCCCAGCGCGTCGTCGTGCCGTTCGGCAACCTGAACGGGGTCGGACTGTTCGCAACTCGCGACGGTGGCGCGACGTGGAAGAAGCTGTTCCACGACCAGGTGTTCAGCACGGTCGCGATGGATCCGACCGACCCTGACCGGCTCTGGCTAGGCAGCTCCTCGGGGCTCTATCGCTCCGACGACTTCGGCCAGACGGTCACCAAGGTCGCCTCCGGCCGAGTGCTGTCGATCGTTGTCAAGGGCGACCGGATCGTCGCCGGCGGCGACCGGATCCTCGTCAGCGCCGACGGCGGCGAAACGTTCCGGGCCGCCGACGCCGGTGGGTTGTCGATGCTGGTCAAGGACGTCGTCGCCGGATCGAACGGGACGTGGTACGCCGGGACGACGGCGTACACGGCCAACGGCCTTGTCAAGGGCGGCCGAGGCGTCCTGCGGAGCACCGACGGCGGTCTGACCTGGGTCAACGTGTCGGGCGGCCTGCAGAACCTCTCGGTGCAGTCGCTGGCCGTCAGCGGCGACCGACGCTGGCTTTTCGCTGGCACCGACCAGGGCGGCGTCCACCGGCTCCGGATCGGCTGACCGAACCGCGACGTCCTGCGAAGCGAGGGTTCCAAACCACGGTTCGCAGGACGTCGCGCGTCGGCGTCGGAGTGAATGCGCCATGAAGCCGCATTGAAGCCGCCGCCCGATGAGGTGGGTGCATGAGGCGCCCGACGCTCGGGCGGGACTACGGCGTCAGCATCAACTTCGACACGAAGAAGTATCGGAGCCGGCCGCCGGAGTACGGCGCGGGATTCGCTCTGGGCGGGGCCGTGAGGTTCGGCAGGTGGACGCGTGGCGACGACGTACACCATTTCGAGATGCCGTGCCGAGGCGACTACAAGACCGTGGACTACCGGCTGGACCGGGTTACCTATGTGGTGCCACGCCGCTGCCTCAACAGGCCCGGCCAGGTACGGGTCAACGCCTCAACCCAGTGGTCGGGTGCCGAGCGGCCGGTCGACTCCGCGCCGTCGAGGTACCCGTACCTCGAGTGGCTCTCGCGCGGCTGACGTCACGGTCCAACTGAACCGATGAAAGGAACGACATGACACGAGTTTTGCTCCGGGCCGTCGCAGCTGCGGCCGCGGCGTTTCCCCTGGTCCTCGGCTCGGTCGTGCCGGCTGCGGCCGAGTCGACCGCCGTCCGCGACCGCGGTGACGAAGGTGGTCGCATGGACATCTGGACGGTCAAGCTGAGCCACGGCCCGCGTTCCGTGGCGACCAAGGTTCGGGTACGCGACTTCCGGCGCGGCCAACAGCAGGAGATCTTCGTCCTGTACGACGTGCGCCCTGGCCGGAGGAGCCTTGAGTACGCGGCGCGCATCTATCTGGTCGAGTCGCCACGGTTGCAGCTCTACAAGGTGCGGGCCGACGGCACGCCCGATCACACCATCCGTTGCCGGGACCGGGTGACCGTCAACTACCGACGCGACGTGCTCCGCTATGTGGTGCCGCGGACCTGCTTGAGGCGGCCCAACCAGGTGCGGATCAACATGATGTCGGCGCGCAAGCCGGATGAGTTGATCAAGGACTACGCACCTGCCGAGGGCAAGTACACCCAGTGGGTGTCGCGCACCTGAAGTGGTTCGCCGCATCGATACGTGACGGGTGCACCGAATTCCGCGCGAGTTCGGTGCATCCGTCACGTACCGGTGACTCGCCGACCGCGCGCCGGCCCCGAGTGAGCCACGCCATGCCGTTCGTCGTACTCGGCTCGCTACTCTCACCGAGAGCGACCCCGAACGTACGAGGTGACCATGACGCAAGCGCTGCGCTCTCGACGCTCCTGCCTGGCGGTGCCGGGATCCAACCCGCGTTTCCTCGAGAAGGCCAAGGGCCTGCCGGCCGACCAGGTCTTCCTCGACATCGAGGACGCCGTCGCGCCGCTCGCCAAGCCGGAAGCCCGCAAGAACATCGTCGCGGCGCTCAACGAAGGCGGATGGGGCGACCGGATCCGCACGGTCCGGGTCAACGACTGGACGACGGAGTGGACCTACCGCGACGTCATCGAGGTCGTCGAGGGCGCCGGCGCCAACCTCGACTGCATCATGCTCCCCAAGGTCCAGACACCGGAGCAGATCGTCGCGCTCGACACGCTGCTCACGCAGATCGAGAAGACGATGGGGCTCGAGGTCGGCCGGCTCGGCATCGAGGCGCAGATCGAAAACGCCATGGGCCTGATCAACGTCGACGCCATCGCGGCGGCGAGCCCGCGGGTCGAGACGATCATCTTCGGCCCGGCCGACTTCATGGCGAGCATCAACATGAAGTCGCTCGTCGTCGGAGAGCAGCCGTCGGGATATGACGTAGGCGACGCCTACCACTACATCCTGATGCGCATCTTGATGGCGGCCCGCGCCTACGACAAGCAGGCGATCGACGGGCCCTACCTCCAGATCCGCGACCTCGACGGCTACAAGCGGGTCGCCAATCGGGCCGCGGCGCTCGGCTTCGACGGCAAGTGGGTTCTGCACCCGGATCAGGTCGACGCGGCCAACGAGGTGTTCAGCCCGCGCCAGGAGGACTACGACCACGCCGAGAACATTCTCGACGCCTACGACTGGTTCACCTCCGAGGCGGGCGGCAAGAAGGGCTCGGCGATGCTCGGCGACGAAATGATCGACGAGGCGTCGCGCAAGATGGCTCTGGTCGTCGCCGCCAAGGGGCGGGCCGCTGGCATGTCACGCACCGATCGCTGGACGCCGCCGGCCGACTGAGCGAAACGGGGAACCTTGCCGGCCGGGCCGGACCCGATCAGAGTGTGAACCCTGAGTACGGGACGTCTTGGCCGCGATCCGAGGGGGGCGTCATGTCCGACTCGGATGTCGAGCTCTGGCGCGGGCTGTGCGTCGGTGACCCGGCGGCGCTGACCGCGATCTACGAGCGGCACATCGACGCGGTCTACAACTTCGTGTTCCGACGTACGGCGTCGTGGTCGACCGCCGAGGATGCCGTGCAGGCGACGTTCGGCACGCTGTGGCGGCGCGCCCGCGGCGGCGATCTCACGCCGTTGCGATTGTCGTCGGCGCGACCGTTGCTGCTGACGATGGCCGGCCACGAGTGCGCCAATCTGCTCCGCTCCCAGCGGCGGCGGTCGGCATTGCTCCGCCGGCTACGGCCGACCCCGGACACGGTCGACCACGCCCCGCTGGTGGCCGAGCGGCTGGACGACGAGCGGCAGATGAGCGAGGTACGCCGAGCGATGCGTCGGCTGCCTCGGTCGCAGCGCGACGCGATCGAGCTGGTTGTGTGGTCGCAGCTGTCAGTCGCGGAGGCGGCGTCGGTGCTCGGCGTCGCCGAGGGCACGGTCAAGTCGCGACTGTTCCGGGGGCGACAGCGACTTGCCGGACTGCTCAGGGTCGATGTCGCGGAGGAGGGGACCCAGTCATGACGGGCACCGACCACTTGCCACCGGAGCGCGAGCTTCCACCCCGCCGGCGCGACGAGATCTTGCGGTCGGTGCTGAATGGGGAGGAGTCAAACGTGATGGGGCGACAACGGATCCGCTGGATCACACCGATCGCGGCGGCGGCTGCGGCGGCGTTGATCGCCGTCGGGGCCGTGGCGCTGACCGGCGGTGATGACCGGACGGGTGGTCAACGACCCCCGGTGTCGACGACGCCCGCTGATAACACCGTGTCCCTCGATCTCCGATCGTTGACCAGGGCCGAGCTGAGGGAGGAGCTTCGCACCGCCGGTGTCGAGCCGGACTACTTCTCAGCCATCCACTACACACGTTGGATGGACGGTCCGCGCCAGTCGCTGCCGTTCATCGTCGCGACCTTGCCGGACCGTCAGCGGCTCTTCATCAAGATGGGGGATCTCCGCAGCGTGGAGGACAAAGTAACCCCGACTCCAACGCATCCGATCCTCCGCATAGAGGGCCTGGATCGGCCTCGATACCTTGCCAAAGCCGTCTATGACCACACGTCTCGATACTGGAAGGTTGCCGGCTTCTACCGCGTCGCTCGCACCGTGGATCGGGTCGAGGTACGCGTGGGCACGCCCGATGGGCCGGAGCCATGGCGGTCTTCGCCGGTGCACGGCGGCTACGTCTGGTGGGCCACCTGGTTCAAGGCGGCCGACTACGAGTCTGGGGCCGAGCTGACCTTGAAGTGGCGGGCGTACGACACTGACGGAGAGCGCATCAACCCGGACCTGATGCCTCACCAGCCGCGCACCGTTACGGTGCCGTAGAAGGTCGGCCGACCGCTGCTGGAGCGCCGAACGCGACGCTGAGCCGGACAGCCGGGAGCGGGCGCATTAGGCTGCTCGACATGCCAGAAACCGAGCCCCACGGACAGTCCGAGCGCCAGTTGCTCTTGGTGGCTGGCCAGGGGCGCAGCGGTACGAGCCTGTACACGGCCATCGTGCAGGAGCTCGGACTGCACGTACCGCAGCCCGAGATCGCCGCCGATCCCACGAATCCGAGGGGATTCAAGGAGCCGAAATGGGTGGTCGAGTTCCACGAGCGGCTGCTCCGGCGGCTGGGAGTGCGTCCCGCGGATGCCCGTCCGAGCGGTTGGGTGACCACCGGACAGACCGCCAAGCGCGACGCTCTGGGCACCGAGCTGCGGACGTGGCTCGGGGACCAATTGGCGGACCACCCACGCCTCATCGTCAAGGACCCCCGCACGGCATGGTTTCTCGGACTGTGGCGGAAGGCGGCCGACGATCTCGACCTCCCGATCGCGATCACGACCATGCTTCGGCATCCGGCCGAGGTGATGCTGAGCAAGCGGACCGCCTATGGCGGACGGCGTGACGTGACCGCCAGGATGGCCGGCTGGGTCAACGGCATGCTTTTCACCGAGCAGGCCACGCGCGATCTCCCACGGACGTTCGTACGCTACGAGTCGCTGCTGGCGGACTGGCAACAGGAAACCCGCCGGGTCGACAGCCAGCTCCGTCTGCGATTGGTGCCCAGCGCCGCCGATGACCAGATCCAGGCCGCCTCGAAGATCGTCGATCCCGAGCTGCATCGCAGCCGCTCCTCCATCGATGAACTCGATCTGCCCGACCCGCTCAGGCAACTGGCGCTCGATGCCTGGCAACACTTGGGAGCCTTGGTGGACGATCCCGTGGTCAACGACGACGACCCGCGCGCGACGTCGCTCGACGAGCTGCGTGATCAGTACGTGCGCTACTACGAGCAATGTGAGGCGGTCGCGAGGTCGAGCATCCTGGCCGCTGAGTCGAATCCACGGCGCCGCAAGCACGGAGCCAAGTCAGGGGTGAAACCGGCCGCGGCGGGACCAGCGGCCGGAGCCCCTCGCAGGCGTCGGCTGCGGCGCAGGCCGAAGCCGTGAAGGGAGGAGGCCGATGAGGAGCCGGCGACGGGTAACGTTTCTGCTGCCGCGAGCCGATGGGCGCGACGGTGTGCCGCGCACCGTGATCAACCTCGCCAACCACCTCGTCGACGGCTTCGACGTCGAGATCATTGGGCTGCTACGCGGCAATACCGAGCCGGCCTTCGAGATCGACCAGCGGATCTCCGTACGACATGTGATGGACGTGCGGCCGTTCGGACCGGACGGCGAACGTCGCAACCTCGCCGAGGGCGGGGTGGACGAGCACGGCAATGCCGTCAGGAGGAAGCTGTTGTTCGAGCGGCAGCAACCCTCGGCGGTCGCACCGCTGGACCCTCGGCACTGGGCGTCTAGCGACCAGCCGCTGATCGAGGCTCTCCGTGGCGTACGGTCCGACGTGGTCGTCGGGACCACGCCGGCGTTGAACCTCTTCGTCGGCTCGTATGTGCCCTCCGGCGTCGCCAAGGTCGGACAGGACCACATGAACTTCGTCTGGCGCACCCGCGACCCGGACGAGCGGGACATGATGTGTCGGGCGATCCGGGGTCTGGACGCGTTCGTGCCGCTGACCCTGGGGGACCAGCGAGACTATCGGGAGCTCGTGCCGGACGCCGCCACCTGGATCTCCGCGATCCCGAATGCGCTGTCCTGGCCGATCGCGGACCGTGCCGCACCGGTCGTCGACAAGGTCGTCGTCGCCGCCGGACGTCTGGAGGAGCAGAAAGCCTTCGATCGCCTGATCGCCGCGTACGCGCCGCTCGTCGACAGCCGGCCCGACTGGCGCCTGGATATCTATGGGTCCGGGTCGGAGATGCCGAAGCTACGCAAGCTGATCAAGCAGCTCGGGGTCGGTCGTCGGGTCACGATGCGCGGGCACAGCCACCAGATGCCGGCCGTGCTGCACGACAGCGCCATCTTCGCGATGAGCTCCGAGCGTGAGGGGTTCCCGATGGTTCTGCTGGAGGCCATGAGCGTGGGTCTGCCGATGGTGGCCTACGACTGTCCGCGCGGTCCAGCTGAGGTCGTGCGGGACGGAATCAACGGTCGTCTGGTCCCCGACGGAGACGCCACCGCGCTCACCGCCGCGCTGGCCGAACTGATGGACTCGGTCGAGCTGCGTCAGCGGATGGGAGCGGCGGCTCTGGCCGACGCGGCAGCCTACGCGATGCCGAACATCGCGACGCAATGGGAGGCCGCGTTCGCCCGCTTCGGCGTGCATCCGGCGTAGAGAGGGCCGGCGTCAGCGACCTCCTGGCGAAGATGCGTCGGCAGACGCTGAGGCCAGTGGCTGCAGTACGGTGAGCGCGTGACCACGCCGCGCCGGCTCTTCCTGCACGTTGGTTGCCCCAAGACCGGCACCACCTTCCTGCAAGACACTCTGTGGGCCTCCCGGGACCGCTTGGCTACCGCCGGTCTGCTCTTGCCGCTGCGTCACTTCCAGGATCACTTCCTCGTCACCCTCGCGGTGCGTGAGCAACTCGATCCGAGTCTGGACTCGCCGGAGGCGCACAGCGTCTTGGACCGCTTGTCGTCGGAGCTGAACCAGTCGACTTCGCCGACTGTGCTCATCTCCCACGAACTCCTGGCGCCGGCCACCGCCGAGCAGGCCGGCCGGCTGCGCGCCCGGCTATCCGGCTTCGAGATCCATGTGATCCTCACCGTCCGCGACCTGCAGCGGCAGATCCCGGCCGCATGGCAGCAGCAGATCCAGCAGCGCGGGGTCGCCTCGTACGACCGGTTCTGCGCAGCCGTCGTCGACGACGATCGGGAGACCGCGTACTTCTGGGATCGGCAGGACCCGGTAGCGGTGGCCGAACGCTGGCAAGGTCACCTGCCGCCCAATCGCGTCCACGTCGTCACCGTGCCGCCGCCCGGCGCCGATCCCGAGCTCTTGCTGCAACGGTTCTGTCGCGTTCTGGACATCGAACCCGCCGACCTGGACCGGGATGTGTCCCGGCCCAACGAGTCGCTGGGACTAACCCAGGCCGAGCTGCTGCGGCGGGTCAACGTCGCACTTGGCGACCGGCTGCCGCATCCTCGCGCTGGCCACAGCCGGATCGCGAAAGCCTACTTCGCTCGCCAGGTATTAGCGCCGCAGGGCGGACGTCGGCCAGTCCTACCGCCAGACCTCGCCGACTGGTGTCACGACACGAGCAAGGGCATTGTCGACGGTCTGGCCGGCGCAGGCTACGACATCGTCGGCGACCTGACTGATCTGCTGCCCGGCATGGCCACCGATCCGGTGGATCTCACGGTGACGGACAGTGAGCTCGTCGAGGCCGCCGTCGAGGCCCTCGCCGACATGCTCGACCAGCGTTACCGCGACGTCCAGCGGATCGGCTCGCTGCGTGCCCGGCTGCGAGCCGCAACCCCGGGCTCAACGTGATGGACGCGATCTCAGCGAACCTTCGCCTCGCGCTCGGCCATGCGGCGCAACGGAGCATGCACCTCCTGCGGCAACTCCAGCAGTGAGACGAAGTGGTCGATCCGGGCAGGGTCGAGGTGCTGCTCGGTCGTGGTGTCGTCGGTCCTCCGAGGCATCCGGAACAGCTCTCCGGTGGCGTCGCGTAGGTATCGACGCGTCAGCGCCTGGTTGCCTTCCTCCCACTGCGCCATGAAACTGTCCAGGACAGAAGCGGGCAATGTCAGCGCCGGCCCCCTGGCGACCTCGGCCATCCGCGTGACCAGCTTCCGGTTGTCGATCAGCCCCACGCGGGCTCCCTCGTTCTCGACGCGATGGAGGTTGTAGAGCCGGAAGAACTCCACGGTCTCGGCGTCGAGGCGGATGTTTCGGATCGGGCTCTGGGTCAGATCCTCGGCTCGGGCGTCGATGCGCACGGCCTCGAAGAAGTCCTGCAAGAGCGAGCCGTCCACGAAGCTGCTGCTCTCGAAGCGGCGTACGACGAACTCGTCCGGGTCGAGAAGCCGCTCCCACATGCGCAGCCGGGCGTGGTAGTCGTAGGTGCTGGCATGGTCCAGCTCGGCCGCCCACTCGGTCAGCCGCCTGGTCTCGCCGACCTTCACGACCTGCTGGTAGCGACTCACGAAGTGGTCGTCCTGCCGGCGCAGGTAGACGACGACGCGAAGACTGCCAGCGATCCGGTGGGTGAATCGGCTCAACCGTCGTAGCGATTCGCTCGACGAACCGTAGAGCGCCTCGTCGGAGAAAAGGACACGCGAGAGCCCAGATTCGTTGATCTCCCGGAATAGCCGGCGTCGAAACGACTTACGGAATGCTTGCGGTGACGAAGCCCGCTGCCGATGCCAGCCAATGTAGTCGTCCAGGGTGTCGTCGGGCCGGATGTACAGGCCGAGGCGAATGTGCCGTGTCACTCCCGGCGTTTTCGGATAGAGATGCCCGAGGTCAGCCAACCGCTCTCGGTTGCGGTGCATAAATGTCTGGATCGACGATGTGCCGGTCTTGCCTGAACCGATGTGAAGCACAAGGTCCAGCGGCATGTTCGGCGGCTCGGTTGCAGCAGGCAGAACTCGTCCCTTTCGTCAACAGCGGATGGCGAGACGGTGTGTCTTCCCGATGATCACCCTCTCATGTCGGTGACGCTTGATTGGGGTTACACCCCACATGGCCAGGTCTTCGCGGCCAGGCGACGCCCGCGGGGTATCGTACGGACGATCATCAGCCGAGACCGCGAAAGAGCACAGATGACCAACGTCCTGATCACCGGCGGCGCCGGTTTCATCGGCCGCCATCTGGCCGATTACCTGACCGGATTGGACGGCGTCACAGTCAGCGTGATCGACGACGAGTCGCTCGGCGACAGGAGACATCTCGACCTCGACAAGGTCCGGTTCGTTGCCGGCGACCTGCGCAATCGAGACGAGCTGAGGTCGGCGCTCGAGGAGCAGGACGTCGTGGTGCACCTGGCGGCCGACACTCGGGTGATCGAGAGCATCGCCGACCCGACCCACAACTTCGAGTCCAATGTCGTCGGCAGCTTCAACCTGCTCGAGCTTTGTCGCGAGCTCGGCATCCGGCGCGTCGTCGCCGCCTCCACGGGCGGGGCGATCCTGGGCGACGTCGAGCCGCCGGTGCACGAACGGATGGCTCCGCAACCGACGTCTCCATACGGCGCCTCGAAGCTGATGCTCGAGGGCTATCTGAGCGCGTACGCCAGCTCCTACGGCATCAACACCTGTGCGCTGCGGTTCTCCAACATCTACGGCCCGCGCTCGTTCCACAAGGGTTCGGTGGTCGCTCACTTCTACAAGCGGATCCTCGCCGGGGAGAAGCTGGTCGTCTACGGCGACGGCAGTCAGACTCGCGACTACCTTTACGTCGGCGACCTCGTCGAGGGCATCTGGGCCGCCGTGGAGAGCGACGCACAGGGCGCCTTCCAGCTGGGGAGCGGGGGGCCTACCACGGTTAGCCAGCTCCTCGATTACATCCGCGCCGTGACCGGCCGCGAGCTCGACGTCGCCTACGAAGACTTCCGCGCCGGCGAGGTACGCGACACCTGGTGTGAGATCGCCAAGGCGCGGACGGCCTTTGGGTTCGCTCCGGCGACGACGCTGGAGGACGGCCTCCGGCGCACGTGGGAGTGGTTCAGCGCCCAACAGACCGACCGATCCGCCGAGCCCGCGAGGGGATGAGCCAGTGACGAATCCCCGGTGGCGGAGCCGAGCGGGCCGATTGCGTCGGCGATATTCGGGAAAGACGCAGGCCGCGCCGGACACCCCTGAGTCCAACCCACCGGCACGGCGCCGGGGACGCGCGCCCGATGTCGAGTTGGAGCCCACGCATCTCGGGCCAGCGATGGACGAGGCTGTGCTCCGCGCCAAGCGCCGGATGCGGATCGGGGCCGACCCTGACTACGACCTGCTCTACGAGAACTTCGACGTTCTGCACTACCTGCTGCAGTCGCCGGATCTGATAGACCAACCCGACGTTGACCTCATCGACCACTTCCTCGAGCACGGCCGTGACAAGGGCTTGAGCCCGCACCCCGACTTCTCCATGACCGAGTACGTCGATCGGTATCCGAACAAAACCTCACCGCAGAAGGTGGCCAACCCGTTCCTGTTCTGGCTCAAGCACGGTCGGGCCGCCGGCGACATCGCCGATCCCTCCCCGCGCATCAACCGCGTGGCGCCCGTCCTCGGGCTGCTGCCGGACCAGGTGGCACACCTCGTCGCCGAGCGGCGACGTGACCTTCAGCAGCGGTTCCGTACCGGCAGGCTGGGCGAGGTCTTCGCCCGCGCGGCCGAGATCGAACCCTTGATCGGCGCCGCCTGGACCGAGATCGCCCGCCCACACCTCCCCCCGCTCAGCCGGCGGGTCACCGTCGACGAGTTGTGCGCGATCCACCATGCGCACGAGGCGGCCGGCTTTCGGAGAGCGCGAGTCGTCCTGGTAAGTAGCCAGGCTCGGGGGGACGGCGGAGGACGAATCGAGGGCCACCTCGCCCACGCACTGGCGACTCACATCGACGCCAGCGACATCGTGTTGATCCACACCGACGACAGCACCGAGGCGCCGACCGATCGGTTTCCGGACCCGGTTCGCCAGATCGACTTCGCGCGCCTCACGCGGGACCTGCCGAAGAACCGGGCCGAGCACGCCCTAGTCATGCTCCTGCGGACCTTCCACGCCGACGCCGTCGTCAACGTCGACTCCACGATGCTCTACGACTCGCTGCGAACCTACGCGCGCGCTCTGGCCGCCACGGAGCGGTTGTTCCTGTACTTCTCGAGCAACGAGCAGACCGCAATGGGCAACTGGTCCGGCTGGAGCCTCAGCCACTTCTACCGTACGTACGACTACGTCGCGGGTGTGATCGCCGACAGTGACGATCTCGTCAACGAGCTCACCGAGACCTACAGAGTCGGTAAGGACGACCGGGAGCGGCTGCACGTCTTGCCGGTCTCTGAGCCCGGCGACAAGGCGTTTGTGGCGCGAGCCGCGGAAGTGTTGCTCATCGACGACGGGACTGTGGAGAGCGACTGATGACCGACACCGACCTCACGCTGATCGTGACCGCCCACGACGAGACTCTGGTCTGCGGGCCGACCATGGAATCGGCCGATGTGGCGGTCGAGGCCGCTCGGGCGGCCGGCTACACCGTCCAGACAATCGTCGCCCTTGACAAGGCGACCGAGGCGACAACCAGCTACTTCCACCAGCCCGACTTCGACCACTGGGAACGCTGGACAATGGGCGAAGGTGACCTCGGACGGGTCCGCAACGCGCTGATCCCTCAGACCTCCGGACGCTTCATCGCCTTCCTCGACGCCGATGACCTGTTTAGCGACAACTGGCTAGCCGAAGGTCTCGACACCCTGACCGCGGCCGACGAGCGCGGAGAGCATGTCATCGCCCACCCCGAGGTCAACATCGTCTTCGACGGCAACAAGTACCTCTGGCAGAACATCGACCAGGGCTCACCGCTGTTCACGCCGCACTTCCTGTACGTGGGGAACTGCTACGACTCGCTGTGCATGACGCCGCGCGAGGCGCACCTGGAGATCCTGTACGTGACCCGTGACGTTCCCAACGGGCTGTCCTACCAGGATTGGCAGTTCGCCGTCGAGACCATGTCGCGGGGTTGGACGCACGTCGTCGTTCCGGACACGATCATCTTCAAACGGCGTCGCGACTTCTCCCTGGTGGTGGAGAGCCGCAATCGCAGGTCGATCATCCGATCGTTGCCCGAGATGGCGATCGACCGGATCCGCGACCTGGCCCGACCGAGCGACCGCAGGTCGGCTCCCACTCCGTAGGATCGACAGGAGTTGTTTGCATGACGACGCCGAGGGCATATGACGTCGCGTAGCGGCTCGGGTCGCCGCTGGTTGATCAATCTCGCCATCCGTCTCGTCCCCTCACTCGGACGTCTGGTCCAGGAACGCAACGATCTGCAGCAGCGGGTCGCCCAGCTTCGCTCCGAGAGAGATGCGCTGAAGACGCGTAAGAAGGCGCCAGCAGCGAGCCAGCGTGGCTTGCACAACGACGACGGCGGCGACGACCTTCGGTACCTGTTCATTGTGACCTACGGCCGCTCAGGCTCGACGCTTCTCCTCGGTGTCCTCTCGTCGATTCCTGGCTATCTGATCCGCGGTGAGAACGGCGGTGCGGCCTACCATCTGTACAAGTTCCATGCCACCGCGGAACACAACCGCACTTCCCACTCAGGGTGGAGGAGCTCGCAGAGCGCCTGGTTCGGCATCGGAGCGTACCCGACGCGACTCGCGCTGAAGAGGCTGCGAGGGCTGTTGCTCGCGACGCTCATTCGGCCCGAGAAAGACTCCAGAGTCGTTGGATTCAAGGAGATCCGATGGCGCCAGAGCGACCTGGACGACTACGTCGACTTCTTGCGGGCGGTGTTCCCGGGTGCCCGATTCGTGATCAACACGCGCAACCTGGATGACGTTGTCGTCAGCCAGTGGTGGGCGAAGAGGAGCGACTCCCGGGAGGTCCTAGCCGAGGCAGAGGACCGGATGCTCGCGCTCAAGACGAGTCTCGGCGACGACGCCTACCACATCCACTATGACGACTACGTGCATGATCTGGGCCGATTGCGCGGCCTATTCGACTGGCTCGGTGAGGAGTTCGACGAGTCTCGCGTCAAAGAGGTCATGAACAAGAAACATTCGAAGTGACAGGGGCGCATCCGCGACCTTGCCCGACCGAGGGACCGCGGGAGGCGCTGGACGCTCAGTACTCGGACGTCGAATTCACCGTCGAGACCATGAGTACGGGCTGGCGACACGTCGCCGTGCGGGACACGATCATCTTCCAGCGCCCCGCGAGCTTCCCTCCGACACCGACTGCGACGGACGTACGTCACTCGTACGGGCGCTGCCGGCGATGGCGATCGACCGTATTCCGACGTGAGTTCGGCTCGGCGGTAGGGCGTGTCAACGGTTGTTGGCCTCGCGTTCGACGACCCGGCGCAACGGTGCGTGTACCTGTTCCGGGAGCTCGAGCAGTGTCAGGAATTGGTCGAGGCGATCGGGATCGAGATGCTGTTCAGTGGTGGTGTTGTCGGTCTTTCGAGGCATCCGAAAAAGGTCCCCGTTGGAGTCACCCAGGTATCGCCGTGCTACGGCCCGGTTGGATTCGTCCCACTGCGCCATGAAGCGATCCAGGACAGAGGTTGGCAGCGTCAGAACCGGCCCCCTAGCGTGCTCGGTCAGGCGTGTGGTCAGCTTCCAGTTATTGATCACTCCTGGCCTCGCCGCCTCGTTCTCGACGCGGTAGAGGTTGTAGAGCCGGAGGAACTCAACGGTCTCGGCGTCAAGGCTGACATTTCGGGTCGGGGGCTGGGTCATGTCCTCGGCCCGGGCGTTGATGTCTGCGGCGTCGAAGAAGTCCTGGAAGAGTGAGCCGTCCACGAAGCTATTGGGCTCGAAGCGGCATACTACGAACGCGTCCGGTTCCAGCACCCGCTCCCACGTGCGCAGCCGGGCGTGATAGTCATACATGCCGGAATGGACCGGCTCGTTCGCCCACTCGGTCAGCCGCTTGGTTTCACCAACCTTGACCACCTGCTGGTAGCGACTCACGAGGTGGTCGTCCTGCCGGCGCAGGTAAACCACCACCCGGAGGCTGCCGGCGAGCCGGTCGACGAGGTTGCGCAGCCGCCGCATCGACGGCTTCGAGGATGCGAAGAGCGCCTCGTCGGACAACAGGACGCGGGACAGGCCCGATCTCTCGATCTCCGCGAACAGCCGACGCCGGAAGGACTTGCGGAACGTAGCTGGATCGGAGTGACCCTGGCGGCACCACTCGACGGTGTTCTCCAGTTCGGACTTGGACTTGACGTAGAAGCTCAAATGGGTATGCCGCGCGTTCCCTGGGGACTTGGGAAAAAGGTGGCCCAGCTCGGCCAGCCGCTCCCGGTTGTCGCGGAGGAAGTACTGGATGGACGACGTGCCGGTCTTGTTCGATCCGATATGAAGCACAAGGTCCAGCGGGATGGTCGGTGGCGCGGTTGCGGAAGGCACAGCGCGTCCCCTCATCGACTGTCGGTGGGCGAACAACCCGTCGTCGCGACCAGGCGTCACCCGCACGGTATCGTACGCACGTTCATCAGCCGAGACCGCGAAAGATCACAGATGATCAACGTCCTGATCACCGGCGGCGCGGGCTTCATCGGCCGCCATCTGGCCGACTATCTCACCGGTGTGGACGACGTCGCCGTCAACGTGATCGACAACGAGTCGCTGGGCGGCAGGAGACACCTCTACCTACAAAGTGCGGTTCGTCGCCGGCGACCTGCGTCGCGGGTCACCGATGTGCCGTCGGTCTTCTGTATGTGAAGGAACAGCAGCCCAGCGGGAGTCGCAGATGGACCCTCGCCGATGGTAGCGACCGGCCTCAGTCAGTAGCCGTACAGCTCGAAGTCGGTCGCGTAAAGCCGCTCGACTCGCCGCACCAGGTCGGGCCGGCCGTCGTACACGCTGTTCGTTTCCGTCCGCCTCGACGTGTTGCGTACCTCGAGCGGCACCTGCGGGAGCCCGGCCGCTTCGCGAATGTACTCGAGCTCTGCCGCGAAGTCTTCCAGCCGCCCGACGTGGTCATAGGTGACGAGCGGGTGCATGAGGTTGACGTGCTGCGGCCGCCAGTGCGGGTCCATCTCGTTGACCGGGTCCTGCTCCTCCACGATGCTCAGGAACTGCTCGAACGGAACGGTGGTGTCCGGGCTCAGATCCAGCCCGAGCGCGGCGGGCACGTTCTTGCGCCATTTGAGGGCGTAGACCATCTTGTCCCAGTAGACCGACTCGAAGCGGCGCACCGGGTGTCGCACGAAGGAGAAGCGATAGGCGCCGCCCGACAACATGCGCACGATCGTGGCGCGACCGACCTCGCGCACTCTCGGCAGCCGGTCTTCCCGATGGACGTTCCCGAACTCGTGGTGGTTGTCCCCGGTGTGGAGTCGATCGAGCCACACCAGAATCGTGGAGCACCCGGCCTTCGGGTTCTTCACGTAAATGACATTGTGTTCGGGCACCGGGCACAGGTATCGACCCATACTGCGGCCCGGAAAGTATTGCCGCATGGATCGCCACGAAACGGCGCCGTCCGAAGTGGTCGGCGCCCGTCCAGCAGGTTCAGCCATCGGTCAGGTCCGCTCGGTCACTGCCGCCGCGGCGACGTCCGCCTCGGTCACCCCTGCCTTCGCCGCCGCGGCGTCGTTGCTCCATACCGAGACGCACGGGATCTTCGACCGGTCGCAGTGAGCCCCGTACTTCTTGGTGATCTCGGTGACCTCCTCCATCAGACCCTCGCTCAGGGTGATCGGAGTAAGGCCGAGGTGGAGGAAGCGGTCGTTGGCGACGTGCAGGTCGTTTTCGTCGGCTTCGTTGCGCGGGTTCGGCAGGTTGGCGATCTTCACGCCGGTCCGGTCCGAGATCATCTTGGCGAGATCGCGGATCCGATGGGTCTCGGTCATCTGGTTGAAGATGTGGACCCGGTCTTCGCGCTTCGGTGGGTTCTCCATGGCCAGCTGGATGCACCGGACGGTGTCCTGGATGTGGATAAATGCGCGTGTCTGCCCGCCGGTGCCGTGCACGGTGAGCGGATAGTCGATCCCGGCCTGCATCAGGAACCGGTTGAGGACGGTGCCGTAGTCGCCGTCGTAGTCGAACCGGTTGATCAGCCGCTCGTCGAGGCGGGTCTCCTTGGTCTGCGTACCCCACACGATGCCTTGGTG
>DASQKI010000009.1:0-5140 GCA_035630615.1 Nocardioidaceae bacterium | reverse complement strand
CGGGCCATCTCCTCCAGGGGAGCGTCGGCACCTCGTTCGACGAAGACGTCTCGCGCCGCCGCGATCAGCTGCTCCTGGTTGCGTCGCGCATCGGCGCGTAGCGGTCGGGCCATCTCGTCCTCGCTCTCGCCCTTGTCATCTTCTGTCGAGAAGCCTATCGTATATCCGGAGGCTAACCCTCCGTTTAAGGTCTCCAACGACCACGGTTCGCTCGAAAGGAATCGGCCGATGTCCGCACCCGATACCGCCGCCGGCGCGTCGGCGCCGCCGGATCAGCACCCCGACCGACGTTGGATCGCCCTCGTGGTGATCGCTGTGGCGCAGTTGATGGTCGCCCTCGACGCGACGATCGTGAACATCGCGCTGCCGACCGCCCAAGGCGCCCTCGACTTCGACGACAGCGACCGCCAGTGGGTCGTCACCGCGTACACGTTGTCGTTCGCCGGCCTGCTCCTCCTCGGCGGCCGGACCGCCGATCACTTCGGCCGACGGCGCGCGTTCCTCGGCGGCCTGGTCGGCTTCGCCGCGGCCTCGGCGCTGGCCGGCGCGGCGCAAAACTTCGAGATGCTGATCGCGGGTCGAGCCCTTCAGGGCGCGTTCGCCGCGGTCCTCGCGCCCACCGCGCTGTCCCTGATCGCGAGCACGTTCACCACGCCGGCGGAGCGGGCCAAGGCGTTCGGCGTCTACGGCGCGGTCGCGAGTAGCGGGGGCGCGGTCGGCCTGCTGCTCGGCGGTGTGCTGACCGAATACTTCGACTGGCGCTGGTGCCTCTACGTCAACGTCGTCATCGCCGGCGTGGCCTTCATCGCCGGCCGCGCGGTGCTGCCCGGCGCACCGGCACAGGCTCGGGTGAGGGTCGACATCCTCTCCGGCGTGCTCGCGACCGCCGGACTCGCCGCGATCGTGCTCGGCTGCAGTCAGGCCGTCCCGCACGGGTGGGGATCGATCGAGGTGCTCGGCCCGCTCGTCGCCGGCCTGCTCCTGATGGCCGTCTTCGTGCTGCGGCAGGCCCGTAGTGAGGCGCCACTGCTGCCCCTCCACATCCTCGCCGACCGGTCCCGCGCCGGTGCCTATCTCGCCGTGGCGATCTCGGTCGTCGGCATCTTCGGGATGTTCCTGATGCTGACGTACCACTTCCAGACGGTCCTCGACTACAGCCCGATCGAGGCCGGGTTGGCGTTCCTCCCGCTGTCGGCGGCCGTGTCGTTCAGCTCGTACGGGATCGGCGCCCGCATGTTGACTCGGGTCGCACCGCGTACGTTGATGGTCCCCGGACTCGTCGTCGCAGCGGCCGGTCTGGCCTTGCTCAGCCAGCTCGACCCGTCCAGCGGCTATCTCACGCTGATCCTGCCGGCGCAGGTGCTGGTCGGGCTCGGACTCGGCTGCGTATTTACGCCGGGCATCAGCGTCGCGACGTCGGGCGTCGACCCGCGCAACGCCGGCATCGCGGCGGCTGTCGCCAATACGTCGATGCAGATCGGCGCCTCGATCGGCACCGCCGTGCTCAACACGGTCGCCATCACCGCGACCAGCAGCTACCTCGCCGATCACCTCGGGGCGCCCGCGATCGACGGCGTCGTGCACGGCTACGCCGAGGCGACGACGCTGGCGGCCATCCTGCTCGGCTGTGTCGCCGTCGCCACCGTCGTGCTGGTGCGCACCCCGCGACCGGAGCCGCGCTGAGCGTCAGCGTCGCGGCCCCTGCCGCCCGAGCCGTACGCAGCAGGGGCCGGGCTCCGGGTCGGCCTCGGCGGTCCATCCGTCGTCGGCCAATCCGCTCAGGAGTCCATCGACCAGGTGCAGGTTCATCCGACAGACCGTGTCCGGGTAGTCCGCCGCGAGGTCGCGGAACGGGCAGTTGCCGAGGCGGATCTGGTCGCCGGCGCCGCGGGGCTCGAATCCCAGAAGCTGCAGGGTCTCGAGGAGCGGCGCCGGACGGGCCTCGGCTCCGAGCTCGGCGCCGACCCGGTGGGCCTGCCGGGCGAGGAGCTCGGCGGCGGGTTCGCCGGTATGCGTCGACTCCTCGATCGCGCCGGCGAGTAGGCGTCCGGCCAGGTCGTACTTGCGCGCGGGCAGGTTGACCGAGATCTGGCGCGATGTGCGTCGGTAGAGCTTGGCCGGTCGGCCGGCGCCGGGCCCGGTGCGTCCGGAGCGCCGGGCGTACGTCGTCTCGAGAAGACCCTGGTCGACGAGGCGATCGAGATGGAAGGCCGCGTTGGACCGGGGTAGGCCGAGCGCGGCGGCCGCCTCGTCGCGCCCGATCGGCTCCGGCGCGGTGGCGACGAAGTCGTAGAGCCGACGCCGGGTCGGCTCGTCCAGCGCGGCGATCGCGGTCAGGTCCGGGTCCGGACCGTTCGGTTCGGCGGTCACGTTCTAAAGGTAACCGAGGTTGACGTAAGATCGAGAAGATTCTAAAGTCAATCAACGCTAATTTTAGAAGGAGGTCGGCCGAGATGACCGCTCACACCACGTCGGATAGCGCCACTGGGACCCGGGAGTTGAGTGACCCCGGCTACCAGGGTTTTCTGCTGCTTCGCACGGTTTTCACGGTGGCGCCGATCCTGTTCGGGCTCGACAAGTTCACCAACTGGCTCGTCGACTGGCCCGTCTACCTGGCGCCCTGGATCAACGACATCGTCCCCGGATCGGGACAGGACGCGATGTACATCATCGGCGTCATCGAGATCGTCGCTGGTCTCGTCGTCGCGGTGGCGCCCCGGTACGGGGGGCTGCTCGTGGCCGCGTGGCTGGCCGGGATCATCATCAACCTGCTGTCGATTCCGGACTACTACGACATCGCGCTGCGTGACTTCGGCCTGCTGGTCGGTGCGCTCGCACTGTCTCGCCTGGCGATGAAGTACGACGGTCGGGGCGCGCGGACGGGCTGAGCCGTCACCGTCTTGTTGCTGCTTCGACGCGATCGCGTGGCCGGCGGCGGCCTAGGCTTCCGCCGGAGGGAGCTGCCGTGGCCGGTCCCGCGACGCGCATCAACGTGCGTCGACTCGCGCCCGAAGACACCTGGGATGCCGGTCGCGTACTCGCCGCCAGCCTCGTGCACGATCCCGCCATCGACAACGTGGTGGGCGATCCGCGCCGACACGTGCGGCTGCTGCAGCGGCATCTCGACGCGATGGCCGACGACACCGCGCGACACGGCACCGGCTACCTGGCCCGAATCCGAGGCCTCCCGGTCGGCGCCGCGCTGTGGTTCGAGCCCGGATCGCCGCCGGCCGTCGAGCGGCGCCCACGACGAGGCACGACGTGGGGACGCCGATCGCGGAGACTGGCCCGGGTCGAGGACGCAGTCGAACGCGAGGCGGCGTCCGAGGACGGGTGGTACCTGCGAGCGCTCGGTGTCGATCCGTGGCATCAGGGCCGCGGCATCGGGGCACGGCTCATCGCCCCGGTGCTCGAGGCCGCCGACTCGCACGGCGTCACCTGCGCGGTCCATACGTCGAGCCCGGCGAGCCGAAGGTTTTACGAGCGCTTCGGCTTCGTCGCGGTTGACCCGCTGCATCCGGTCATTCCGGGCGGACCGGCGTACCTGCGGATGCGGCGGCAGCCTCAATAGGAGGCGTGATGACCGCATGGCGTACACCGCTTTTGACCCGAAGGGGCGCACTATAAGCACGTGAGATCGTCTCGGGATCACGATCTGGACGCCTTGACCGACTTGGCGCTCGCCGCCCAGGGCGGTGATCGGCCGGCGCTTGCCGAGCTCAGTCGCGAGCTCCAACGGCCGGTCTACCGGCTCGCCCTCCGCTTCGGCGGCCATCCGTCCGACGCCGAAGACATCGCGCTCGAGGTGATGCTGCGCCTTCTGACGACGCTCGAGACCTACGACGGTTGGTCGCGGTTCACGCTGTGGGTCTACGCCAACGCCGTTCGCCAACTGCTGCGGACCGAGCCCCGAGCGACGGAGGTAGCCGCGACGGAGGGTCCTACCGGCACCGAGGACGCTCTGCTGCGCATGTCGCGCGAGCGGCGCGTCGCCTACATTCTCAGCGACCTGCTCGGATTCACCGTCGCGGACGGAGCCGAGATCGGCGCGACCGACCAGGCGACGTTCCACCGTGGCTGACGGCGGCCCGGGCATCGCTTCGGCCGCGGACGCCGGTGCCAGACTCGGACGGCGCGGCGCCAGAGGCGGTGTGGTCGCGCCTGGTCGCGACGATGCCGACCCATCTCGGCGCGCGCTGAGTGCCCTCGCAGCAGCCGCGGCGGGCACGCGATCTCGGCATTGCGCCGGGTGATCTCCACGCGATCACCGATGTCGCCGGCGTACGGGTCGGGCACGCCACCGTGGTCGAGGGCGACGAAGTCCGTACCGGAGTCACCGCCATCGTCCCGGCGGCGCTCGGGCCGACCCGCTGTTCGCTGCCGGCGGCCGTCTCGGTCGGCAACGGATACGGCAAGCTCGTCGGCGCGACCCAGATCGCCGAAGTGGGAGCCATCGAGACGCCGATCCTGCTGACGTCGACGCTGTCGGCGTTTCGGGTCGCCGATGCCCTCCTCGGCTACCTGATGGAGTTGCCGGGCAACGAGGAGCTAACCACCGTCAATCCGGTCGTGGGCGAGACCAACGACGGCTACCTCTCCGACATTCGACGCCGGTCGGTCACCGAGGAGCACGTACGGCAAGCGCTCCATGACGCATCGGACGACCGGCCCGACGAAGGATGCGTCGGCGCCGGCACCGGCACGATGGCTCTGGGCTACAAGGCAGGCATCGGCAGCCCGTCGCGACGCGTCGACGTCGGCGGTGCGGCCAGCCTGCCAGGCGGCCTCGCATTTCACTCCCAGCAGCGGCGACTACGCGATCGCGTTCTCGACCGCGCCGTCGCATGCGACCGTGGCCGACGACGGGGATCTTCGCCAACTGTTCCAGGCGGCGATGGAGGCCGTCGAGGAGGCCGTGCTCAATTCGCTGCTGATGGCGACGACCACGATCGGTTTTCGCGGGCGTCGGGCCGAGGCTCTGCCGCACGACGCGCTGCGAGCCCGGCTGATCGACGCCGGCGCGATCGCGGAGTGACGACTCAGTCGGGCAGCTGGCGAAACTCCACCACGGCGATGCCGAGGTCACGGAAGCGGCTGAGCACGCCGTCGAAGTGCGCCCGATCGGTCACGGATCCGAACA
>DASQKI010000008.1:0-84150 GCA_035630615.1 Nocardioidaceae bacterium | reverse complement strand
AGCCAGCCGGTCGACTCGAACGCGAGCCACTTGGTGTTGATGTCGCCGTCGACGGCGTTTTCGGCGACCTCACCGCCGTCGGTGTTTTCGGCGCTCGCGGTCGCCTCGACGATGTGCTCGGAGATGTCGCCGGGCAGACCGGTGTCGGTGATGCCCTCGACGTTGCTCGTCATGGGCTGGCCGTCGGGACCGGTCTCGACGGTGCTCTCCCAGTCGGGCTGGGGATCGCCGGCCTCGAACGAGCTGGCGAAGACGGTCTGCGGCGCGGCCGCGGCAGGCGCGGCGCCGGCGGCGGTGAACGGAGAGTTGGCCAGGCCCAGTGGCGCGATCAGTGCGAGCGCGGCAATCAGGATCAGGAGCCGCGATCGGGAGTGCAAGCGGGAGGAAGGCACGGGGATCCTCCGAGTGGCGGGAGGGGCGGGTCGACCTCTGCATGACATCGCTAGATGACATCGTTGTCAACCGATGGCGCGAGACAAATCCGCTGAACATGGGGTCGAGACGCCCGGATCGTCCGGTTTAGCAGGCCCCGGCTCCACGGGAGATTCGCGTTTGCGGTTGCCCCGGCGGCCCGGTTGATCACCAGCCGGCCCCGAAGCAGAGGAACGGCACGACCGCGTCCAGACCAGTGGCCGACCGCGCCTCGGCCAGGGCCACCGCAGGGGGTTGCCCGGTCGCGAGCCCCTCGTGAGTGCGCGCGAGTACGTCACACGCGACATCGTCGTCGACCCGCGCCGGCGACGCGATCACACAGGCGGTGCCGGCATGCAACCAGGCCACCGTCATGCCGATCGTCTCAGCACCCCAGCGGCCGACCGACCGGCCCAACTCACAGGCCGACAGCACGACGGTGCTCGGCACCTGGGGGAGCCGATCGATGTCATAACCGAACCACGGCCCGTCGACGAGGTCGAGACCCGAAAACAGCGGGTTGTCGGCGGCATGCCGGCCATGCGACGCCACGTGCAGGACATCGACGTCGGCCGCGAGGCCGCTCACCTCCGTTGCCACGGCCTGCGGCCCGGTCAAGACGCGCACGTCCTCCCACGCCTTGGCTGCCTGCAGCACTTCCTCCTCCGCACGAGGTACGTCAGGCCCGGAGACCAAGCCAGCTCGACTCGGCGTCGCCCGATCACGCGTACGAAGCCACGACGACGCCGAGCGCGCGATCGTCAACGGGCGGGCACCAACGCCGGGCAGCATGCTCCATGGCACACCGACCAGCGCCGCCGGCGGTACGACGACGGCCGGTCGATCAGCGACAGCAGCGGCCAACGGCTGCCACAGCGCCTCGGCCAGCCGAGCGAGTCGCTGCCGAAGGCCGGCGAGCACGACAGTTCGCATGTGCTGTGGCAGCTGGGACGCCGCCACGTCCAGGTCGGCGGGCAGGCCGTCGAGCAGCTCGCGTACGTGCCGCAGGCCGCTGAGCTCATGAACCGTCGCCGCCTGTTCGGTGACGACCACCGCGCGGATCGCATCGCCGACGACGACGTACGAGACCAGCGCTCCCTGTCGCGCCGCCAGCGCCTCGCCGACCTCATCCAGCGTCGCCGGCTCGACGACAAGGTCAGCCCCGGCGCCATACCAGGAACGCTGTCGGATCTCTTCGCGCAACCGGTCGGTGCGCCGCGTCAGGTCGGCGGCGGTGCCGGAGTCTCCTTGGCTGAGTTCGACCTGCAGCCGGCGCAGCTCGGCGAGTGCGGCGGCCGCGGTTGGATCGGCCGGCGGTCGGACCGGCGCGATCCGACTCGCCAGGGCCCGAGCGCGTTCGGTCAACTCGAAGACGACCTTCGGCCGTCCGTCCTCCATCGCGAGCGAGAGCCCGAGCCTGGCCAGCGATTGCCCATGTCCGACGAGCGATGTCTGCAGGTCGAGGCTGCCAAAGGAGGACTGCCAAGCGTGGAGATCGTCGAGTCCTTCGCGCACGTGTCGCAACGCCGTACCGCGGCGGCCCTGGCGGTGAGCGAGCTCGGCGCGTACCTGCCGAGCCATCAGACCAGTCGCAGCCGGAGCCGAGGCAGGGAGCCGCACTCGCCGCAGTCGCTGGGACGCACCGTCGATGTCACCGGACCGCAACGCCGCGCGGGCGGTCAAGACTGTGGCCAGCCTGGCGTCGTCACGCAACCCATGAACGCCCAGAGCGACCGCCAAGTCCTCGGCCCTGGTCTCGGCATCGAGCGTCCTCCGACCCGAGGCGAGCTCGGCAGCGAGCGCCACCAGGTCAGCGCGCAGAGCCCACACCTCACTTCCCCGACGCCGGAACCGACGACTCGCCTGCCGCGCGACCCGACGCGCCACGGTCCCCTCGTCCGACATCAGCAAAAGCCGCGCGAGTACGAGCTCGGCCTGGGCTTGGCGCTGTCGGAGCCGACGGCTGCCGAATGCGGCGGACGCCGCCCGCAAGGCTTCAGCGGCATCAGCCACCTGCCCGGCAGCAAGAAGAACCTCAGCACGATCCTGGGCTGCCATCGCCTGCATGGCGGGCGATAAGGGTGCCAGAATCGGCCACGCCTCATCCATCGAGACCAGAGCACCGACCAGGTCACCAGTTAGCAATTGGAGATAACCCAGATTGTGCGCTGCCTTGGCCAGGAGGACCTTGAGGTCATACTCGCGGCCGAGCTCAACACTCCGCTCTAGGTCGGACCGCGAGCTTACGAGATCCCCTGCCTGTATATGCATGATCCCGCGGTTGAGATAGAGACGAGCTCGTTCGACCGGAGGCGCTGCGTCAAGGAGAGGCAGAGCCTGCTCGAACTCGCCGACTGCGGAGACATTGTCTCCGGACCGCATCAAGAGCATTGCGCGTTGAGCGTGAATCAGTCCCGACGTGCCCGGAGAAACGCCATCAATCGCAAGCGCCTGATCGCACAATCTGAGACCGTCGGCCAAGCTCCCGCGTTGGAACTCGGCGTCAGCCAGGCTCACCAGGATTCGCGCCGAGAGGTCACCGTCGGTACAGCGGGACAGCGCCTGCCGCAAAAGCGTCGATGCGCGCCCGTACCGACCGGCAGCACTCTCGTCGACGGCTCGTCGATGGAGCTCCGCGGCAGTCAGCACATAGGCATCATGGCGTGATGCCGGTCGCGGCTTCTACGGACTTCCAGCCCCTAATCACCGCCTCGTCGGGAGTGTCGGGCTGGTCAATCTTGGGCAATAGGGGCAAAAGGTGCTTCGCCACTTGTCCGGCAAGAAGTGGTGCTGCGAAGGATGTCCCACTCCAAACCGCGAACCCGGACGTGAAATCGTCCATGTCGATCGACTCCCGCACCTGTCCGAACGCGCTGGTCCTAGCGATCGGCTCGTAGCCGCCTTGGAAGGGCGGGATCGTGCTGACGACCGAGGCTCCGGGCCGATAGGACCGGACCCACGTCCCGGCGTTGCTGAACAGCGCGACCGTGCCGTCAGGATTGAGCGCGCCGACGGAAAGGATCGGAACGCAGTCCGGTCGGGTCGGCTTACCGCCTCCGCCCTCCCATGGGGCGAATGCCGCGGGATAGACCGGACGCGCCGTCGCGTCATTGCCCGCACTCGCGACAACGACCGTGCCGCACTCCCCCATCAGCTCGAGGAGGTCGTACATCGTCGGGTCGAAGAGCTCGTCGTCGGGCGTCTCGTGGTAGTAGCCCAGAGAGAGGCTCAACACGTCGATCGCCTGACCGCCGTCCTCACCGTCGGCGTGTCTGCGCACCAGCTCGCTGATCTTCGTCAACGCGTCGATCAGGTCGGACTCGACGATGACGCCGTCGGACTGCACGACTCTCCACGACAGGATGTCGGCGTCGGAGCAAGCCTGGTGGACGAGGCCGGCAATGAACGTCCCATGACCCGCCAACGGGTCGATGGCGCCGTCGAGCGGACCGCTCTGATCGCCATGTAACTCTGGGTCCGTGTCGGGATCGGTGTAGCCGATCGGTACTCCATCGAGCGTGATGTCCTCTCGAACCACACCGTCGAGCCACGGATGCGACCCGCAACCCGTATCGAGGATCGCCACGACCGGCCGCCGGGTGTTCAGACGACGCGCCCGGTGCGGCTGCGGCATGACGACCGCGACCGGCTGGCGACCGCCGGAGCCAGGGCGGCCGTACGATCCGATCGCGCCGTGCCCCTCGTCGATCGGATGCCCCTCGTCGATCGGATGGCCTTCGTCAATCGGCGACGGCCGCACCGACGTCGCGAACAGCAGGTGGTCCAGCCCCACCCCCTGCATCGCTTCGACGCCGTGCTTGGCCCGGGCTCGCTGAAGCAGCGCCCAACCGTCTGGCGGCGTGCTCGCCGTTCCCTCTTTAGGCCGCAGGGCTACCCGCGCCACCCCCAACGTGTGTTCCTCGTTGTTGCGCCGACGCTTGACGGTGGAGCAGGTCTCCTCGTCGGCGGCGTCGATCGCCCAGCCGAGCTCGCCGGCGGTCTTCTCGAGCATGCGCAGGACCCGCTTGCGGTCGGCACGGGCCGAGACCAGCAACCGACGCGAGACGTAGGCCGTGGCGCGCGGCTCGGGTACGCCCTCGACGATCACCGCTTCGTCTGGGTCGAGAAAGCGAGCTCCGTAGTTGTCGAGGAGTCGCTCGGGTGGGGCGCCAGGGTCGCGGTCCTCCCGCTCGACCGCGTTCACGACAGCTCCACGAGAGGTGTCGCGAATGACTTCGGCTGGCGACCAGGCTCGTCCTCCTCAGTCTCGAGGACGAATCGGGTCAGCCCCATCGCGAGGTCGGCGATGCTGAAGCGGCCGGTTGCGTCGACCCGCACGGTCCGCTGCTCGCTGGGCTGCACGATCTTGACCGTCATGGGCTGCGCCGGCGCGACCCAGCCGTCGACCCGACACTGGCCAGGCGTCGTCGGGCTCACGTGCAACATGACCGTGAACTCTCCCGCGGCAAAGGTGATCGTCACCGCCTCGGCGACGCTGCGCGTGCCGACGAGATCTCTCGACCGTTCGATCAGGTGGAGCATCTCGTACTCGGCGTCAAGGTCGTCGAGCGCGAGCGCGACGAGGACGCGATCCACCAGGTCGACCGGCATCGGATCACGCTCCTCCCACATCTCGGCGAGCTGAGTGAGCTGGAGGTCTGAGTTCATGACTGGTCCTTCCCCGAGTTGATGGCGAGAAGCTCCTTCAGCTTCGCCAGGCAGCGGCCCCGGGTTGGGCCGATGCTGCCGACTGGCATGCGGAGGTCACGGGCGATCCCGGCGTAGTCTGGGCGGTCATCGAAGGCGATGATCCGCAACAGGCGTTGGCATCTCGCTGAGAGATGACTCACCGTCGCCCAGAGTCGGTCACGCTCGTCGGCGGCGACGACGTTGGTGTCCGCGCCCGGACTGACCTCGGTCTCCCGCGCGAGGTCTTCGTGCTCCACCGGCAAGAGTTTGCCGCTCACGCGCGACACCCGCCACGCCTCTCGCCGAGCCGTCGTCGTGAGCCACGACGAGACGGCTTGTGGGTCGGCGATGGTGTCGCGCTTGCGGACGAGCGTGAGCCAGGTGGACTGAACGACGTCTTCGACCTGATGTCGGTCGAGTCCGTACGCCCGGACTACCTGCCAGAGCACAGGGGTAAGCGTGCGTACGAGCTCATCCAACGCCGACGCGTCGCCGTCCAGCCAGCGGCGGAACTGATCGGCCGCCACCGCCCAACGCGACGTCCCTGCTTCCGGACGGATCGTACTCACGGGCCCCTCCTCGCTCCAGGCGCGCTGCCCCGGTGTCTGCGCTGCCCACAGTAGAAGGAGAGGGGCTCTCAGGGGCTGATACATCGGTGTCGACGCTGTCACGGAACGTAACGGTCGACTCCAGACCATGGACATGCGACGGCGGGCAGCGCCCCAAACACGCTGCCCGCCGTCTTCCCTGGGGGTGATACCGACTGTCCCTCCTACAAGCTCACGCCACGTTGACGGCAGCCCACGCGGCCTCGACCGAGCCGTACTCGGCGCTACCCTGACCGAAGAGGTCAGCCGCCGCACTCAGGGACGCGTCCCGTGCACCGGCGGCGTCCCGAAGCGCCGCCTCGTGGAGATGTTCGGCCCGGAGCCGCACGACTAAGCCTCAGATACCGAGTACGTCGTCGAGACCGACGGTCAGGCCCGGACGGTCACCCACCGCCCGTACCGCGGCCACGACACCGGGCATGAACGACGCACGGTCGAGCGAGTCGTGCCGGATCGACAGCGTCTCGCCCACCCCGCCGAGCAGCACCTCTTGGTGAGCCACGAGGCCGCGCAGACGCACGCTGTGCACTCGGACGCCCTCCACGTCGGCCCCACGTGCGCCGGTCAGCTCGGAGCTCGTCGCATCCGGCATCGCCGGCCGACCGGCCTCGGTCCGGGCCGCGGCGACCAGCTCGGCGGTCCGTCGCGCAGTGCCGGACGGCGCGTCGGCCTTGTCCGGATGGTGCAACTCGGTGATCTCGACGGACTCGAAAAACCGGGCGGCCTGCGTGGCGAACCGCATCATGAGGACGGCGCCGATCGAGAAGTTGGGCACGACGAGCACACCGACCGTCGGAGCGGCATCGGTCCAACCGCGGACCTGAGCCAGCCGGTCGTCGTCGAAACCGGAAGTACCGACGACCGCGTGGATGCCGTGCTCGACGCACCAGCGCAGGTTGTCCATGACCACGTCGGGGCGAGTGAAGTCGACGACGACATCGGCCCCGGCCTCCGTGATCTGGTCGAGCGCGTTGTCGACATCGACCTGAGCCACCAGGTCGAGGCCGGCGGCCGCCTCGATCGCTCGGCACGCCGCACCGCCCATGCGGCCGCGGGCGCCGAGGACGCCGACCCGGGTCGCAGGCTGCTGCTCGCTCACCGGGCGATGATCCCACGCAGCGCGTCGAGCCCGTCCCACGCCTCGGCGTATGAAGTCGTCAGCGGCGACAGGCCGAGGCGAATCAGGTCGGGGTTGCGGAAGTCGGGGATGACGCCCCGCGCGAGGAGTCGATCGGTGATTGTCGCGGCCTTCGGGTGCCGCACCGTGACGTGACTCCCCCGCCGGTCGGCTTCGCGCGGCGAGGCCAGCTCGGCCCCGTGCGGGGTCAGCCAGGCGTCGGCGAGGTCGGTCACCAAGTCGGTCAGCGCGACGCTCTTCGTACGGATCCGATCGATGCCGGCCTCGGCGATCAGGCGTACTCCCTCGTCGACAGCGACCAGACCCAGGACGTTGGGCGTGCCCGACAGCATCCGCCGGATGCCCTTGGCCGGCTCGTACGCCGGTCCCATGGCGAAGATGTCCTCGGCGCCGAACCACCCCGCGATCGGCTGGCGCACCTCGGAAAGGTGGCGGGACGCGACGTAGAGGAACGCCGGTGCGCCCGGGCCGGCATTGAGGTATTTGTAGGTGCACCCGACCGCGAAATCGGCGTCCGCCGCGTCCAGACCGATCGGCACTGCGCCCGCGGAGTGGCTCAAGTCCCACACTGCGATCGCGCCGGCGCTGTGGATCAGCCGGGTGAGCCCGGCGAGATCGGCCAGTGCCCCGGAGCGATAGTCCACGTGGCAGACCACGACCGCTGCCGTCGCAGGACCGATCGCGGGGGCGAGACGCTCAGCCGTCACGCCTTCGGGAGGCTCGATCGCCAGCCATCGGACGGTCAGCCCACGCTGCTCGGCGACGGACTCGACGAGATAGCGGTCGGTCGGGAAGTTCGCGTCGTCGATGACGATCTCGGACCGGTCCGGCCGGAGGCCGCACGCCGCATGCAGCACCTTGAACAGGTTGACCGAGGTCGAGTCGGCCACCACGGTCTGCCCGGGTGCTCCGCCGAGGACGTCGGCCGCGAGCCGATCGCCCACCGCCGTCGGCAGGTTCATCCATCCGTCGGTCCAGGCCTGGATCAGCCGGTCGCCCCACTCCCGATCGAGGACCTGCGACAGTCGCTCGATCGTCGCCTTCGGCAGCCGGCCGAGCGAGTTACCGTCGAAGTAGGCGACCAGGTCCGAACCGATCGTGAAGCGGTCGCGCAGGTCGCCCAGCGGGTCGATGTCGTCGAGACGCTCGGCGTGACTCCGGCTCGTGGCTTCAGGCATCGGCGGCGCCGATCTCTGTGCGCACCTGCAGCAGCTCCGGGAAGAACGTCAGTTCCAACGCCTGCTTGAGGAATCCGACCCCGGACGAGCCGCCGGTGCCGCGCTTGTAGCCGATCACCCGCTCGACGGTCTTCAGGTGCCGAAACCGCCACAGCTGGAAGCTCTCCTCGACGTCGACCAGCTCCTCGCAGGCCTCGTACGCCGCCCAGTGCGGGTGCGGATCGGCGTAGATGCGCCGCAGCGCCTCGACGACGCCGGGGTGTGACTCGTACGGCTGCGTCCAGTCTCGATCCACTCGCTCGGGCGGAATGGGGTGTTTAGCCCTCGCCAGATACCGCAGAAACTCGTCGTAGAGGCTCGGCGCCGCCAGGTCGCGACCGAGCGCCTCGTATACGACCGGATCGTGCTTGAAGACCCCGACCATGCCCGGGTGCTTGTTGCCCAGCAAGAACTCGACGGTCCGGTACTGCGCCGACTGGAATCCCGAGGCATGGCCGAGCTTGCCGCGAAACTGGGCGTACTCGATCGGTGTCAGCGTCGCCAGCACCGACCACTGCTCGAACATCTGGCGCTGAATGTGCTTGACCCGGGCCAGCCGCTTGAGCGCCGGTGCGAGGTCATCGGCACCGAGCAGGCCGATCGCCGAGCGGAGCTCATGGACCAGCAGCTTCAGCCAGAGCTCGGTCACCTGGTGCTGGACGATGAACAGCATCTCGTCGTGGTGGTCCGAGAGCGGATGTTGGGCGTCGAGCAGGGCGTCCAGATGCAGGTACCCGGCATAGGTCATGGCACCGGACAGATCGGTCCGGACGCCGGCCTCCAGCGGCCGGTAGCTGGATTGACCACTCATCGCCGCGAGCCTACCCACCTCGCCGAGTTGTCAGGGTGATGTCAGGGTGTCGTCCCTGGCAGCGTCCATGACCGGCCGGAAGGCTGGTCCCCACGGGGGACCCGTACGAGTCGCACACGGAATTCAGGGCCGCTGCGACTTTCTCGGGTCTAGCTCCGGGCTCGTCACCCGGCCAGTGGCCGATGGCCGGGTGACGACAGCCGGCCTCCTTTCCTCCCGCCACCATGGCCGCGACGAGGTGTCCGCATGACGGTCGAGACTCTGCCCCCGGGCATGGACGCCTCTTTTCGGGGACAGATCATCCGGCCCGGGGACACCGACTACAACGCGACCCGCGCCGTCTTCAACGGCATGGTCGACAAGCGCCCGTCACTCATCGTCCGCCCGTCCGGCTCGCTCGACGTCGCCGACGCGGTCAACTATGCGCGCGGGCACGACCTGCCGGTCGCGGTCCGATGCGGCGGACACAGCGTGGCGGGCAAGAGCACAACCGAGGGCGGCGTGCTGATCGACCTCCGCAGCCTCAAGGGCGTCCACGTCGACCCGGTCGCGCGCATCGCGTACTGCAACGGCGGCGCCCTGTGGGGCGAGTTCGACCGCGAAACCCAAGCGTTCGGACTCGCCACCCCGGGCGGCCGGATGACGACGACCGGAGTCGGCGGCTTCACGCTCGGCGGCGGGTACGGCTGGCTCTCCCCCGTCCACGGGCTGGCCTGCGACAACCTCGTCTCGGTCGACGTCGTCACCGCCGACGGACGCGTCGTCATCGCCAGCGAAGACATCAACCCCGAATTGTTCTGGGGCGTGCGAGGCGGCGGAGGCAACTTCGGAGTCGTCACCTCCTACCGCTTCCGACTCCACCCGGTCGGTCCGATCGTGCGCGCCGGGCTCCTCATCTGGTCGGCGACCGAAGCCGAGAGCGTCATCGCGGGTTGGCGCGACTACGTCGAGCAGGCACCCGATGAGTTGTCGACCGCGCTCGGCATGCTGGTCGCGCCGCCCGAGCCGTTCGTGCCGACCGACCTCGTGGGCAAGCCAGTCCTCGCGATGTTCGTGCTGTACGCCGGCGACCCCGACGACGGCATGGACTGCATCGAACCACTGACCAAGCTCGGCAACGTCCAGGTCAACCTGGTAGAGCCGATGCCGTACACCACGTTCCAGGCCATGCCCGACCCGATGGCGCCCGCGGGCTGGCTGAACTACTGGCGCGGGCATCACCTGGCCGGACTCGATGGCGGCGCGATCGACGCGTACGCCGCACTCGGGCGCGAGCTGCCTTCGGCGATGACCCAGCTGATCATGTTCCGCCACGGCGGGGCGGTCAGTCGAGTCGCCGACGACGCCATGGCGGCGAGTCACCGCGACGCCGTCTACATGATGCATCCGATCGCCCAGTGGCAGGACCCAGTCGACACCGCCCGGCATCGGGCCTGGGTCGAGCGATGCGGGGCGGCGATCGAGCCCCATCTGACCGGGGGCACCTACATCAACTTCGAACCCGACGACGACGAAGCCAAGGTCCGGGCCGGATACAGCGCCGACAAGTACGCCAAGTTGGTCGCGATCAAGGACGCCTGGGATCCCGACAATCTGTTCCGCGAAAACCTCAACATCAAGCCGTCCGGCGCCGATCATGAGCGTCGACACCAAAGGGCGACACCATGACATCCATCCAGGTCGTCAGGGCCTTCGCCGATCACGTCAGCCGTACGGACGGGCACACGGGGCGCAGCGGTCCGGGGTGCCGAAATCGGCCTTTACGCCCTCAGGGACGGGACATTGCACCGAATATGGCCGGCTCTGTAACGCTGTGGACATCTGCGGCGATGTCGAAGGCGGGAGGTAAGCCATGACTGCGATTGCGTCCACGCTCGAACACGCCGGTGACGCCGGCACGACCAAGCGTTCGGTATGGGATTACGTTCCACGCGTGACACAGGCTTTCCTTCAGCAGCCCGAGGGCTACCAGGCTTGGCGGAGGCACAGCGCGGGTACGCAGGCGGCCGCCGACCGGCGGCATCGCAAGCTCGCGACCGTCTCGGCGGCCGCCGCTGCGCGCGCCATGCGACGCCAGTCTGACGGCGAGCGGCGGCTCGCCCTGCTCAACCGGCGTCACCCCGATCCGGAGATCGCGACCCTCGACGCCCTCGATCTCGCCGTCGTTCTGTTCGCCGCCAAGGTCGCGTCGAGCGCCGATCGCATCTGTGAGGCCGACATCGCCTCGCTGCGTGCGATGGGTCTGTCCGACGGCCAGGTCTTCGACATCGCGCTGGCCGCCGCCGCGAGTTGCTTCTTCGCCGACGCAGCCGACGAGATGGTCGCGAGCTAAACCTCCGCGAGCCGGTTGACCTCGTCAGCCGTTGCGGGCAGGATAACCTTCGGCGACGGCGTCCAACGGTGCCCGCTGACCCGCCTTCCACGCCGCCTCGAATTCGCTCCTATCGAGAGCCGCTCGGGTCGCCGCTAGACAAGCATCGCGCTGGGCCGCCTCGCAGCCCGGGACCGGTGCACCGATGTCGTGGCGGACGGTCGTAGCGGCGCCGAGCATGAACGCAGCGTAATCCGGCCGCCCGCGGCGCCAGGCGATATCGGCCAGGGACTCCATCACACTGGCGATCCGCCACCGATCGCCGAGATCGCGATGCTCGGCCATGCTCTCGTCGAGAAGGTGGACGGCGCGCTCGATCCGCCCGCGGCGGAACTCGACGACGCCGAGCTGGTTGAGCGACCACGCGACGCCCTCGCGAAAGCCCAACCGCTGCGAGAGGTCGCGGCTCTCGCTCAGCTTCTGCTCGGCGCCGTCCAAATCGCCGCCGTAGAGCGCCGCGACGCCGAGACTGATCAACGACCACGAAACTCCCTCGTCGTCGCCGATCTCTCGAAAAGCGTCGAGTGCGGCGAGACAACACTGCTCAGCGGTTGTGAGGTCGCCACGAAGCCACGCGACGAAACCGAGATGATTGTCGGCCCACGCCACACCGCTTCGATCGCCGAGCTCGTCACAGAGGTCACGGCCCTGCCGGTGCAGGTCGGTGGCCCGGTCGTAGTCGGCCCGCTCGCGCGCGACGCTTCCGAGGCGCTGGAGGCACAGTGCCGTGCCGGCCCGGTCGTCGTGAGCGCGGTACTCCCCCAGCGCGGCCTCGATCCAGCGGGTGGCCACGTCGTACTCGCATTGCAAGAACGCCAGCATTCCGGCGCCGAGCATCGCCGCAGCGCGGGCTCGCCATCGCCGCCCTCGGCCGAGGTCCAGGGCGGACTCGAGAAGGCCCCGGCCCTCGGAGTAGTGGCCGCGCAGATAGAAAAACGTCCACAGCGAGCCCACGAGACGAAAGGCCAGGTCGGTCTCTCCCCGTTCGATCGACCAGCGGATGGCGGCCCGGACGTTGTCCAACTCGTCGTCGAGCCGGCCCAACCACTCGGCCTGCTGCGGACCGCGCAGCTCCGACTCGGCGAGCTCGACGAACCCGGCGTAATGCTCGGCGTGGCGGCGAGGCACCGCGTCGTCTAGGCCGAGCTCACCCAGCCGGCAGTGCGCGAAGTCGCGGATGGCCAGCAACATGTCGTAGCGCGCCTGCGGACCGTCCTGCCGCACGACGAGGAGCGAGCGGTCGACGAGCCGGCTGATCAAGTCGAGCACATCCGAGTCGGACGCCGTCGCCTCCTCGTCAACGACCAAGTCGCGTACGACGGCGGCGGCCGCCTCGCGGGTCCATCCGCCGACGAAGACGGAGAACGCCGCCAGACACCGCTGTTCACGGTCGTCGAGAAGGTCGTAGCTCCAAGCGATCGCCTGCCGCATCGTCCGGTGCCGCTCCGGGCCGAACCGTTCCCGACTGTGCAGGATCTGGAAGGAGTGGTCGAGCTCCACGGCGAGCTGCCCGACGGTGAGGACGTTGAGTCGCGCGGCAGCGAGTTCGAGCGCGAGCGGCATGCCGTCGAGTCGTCGAACCACCCGTCCGACGTCGGGCATGCCGAGCTCGACCGTGCTCACACCGCGGGCGGCGGCGCGGTCGAGAAACAGCCGAACCGCGGGCGATCCGACCAGGCGCTCGGTCGGGCAGTCCACCGGCGGCACCGCCAGGGGGCGGACGTGCTGCACGGCTTCGCCGGCCACGCCGAGCAGCTCACGACTGGTGACGATCATCCGGAGCTCGCCGCATCGATCGAGCAGCGCTGCCGCGACCCTCGCGACGTCATCGACCACATGTTCTGCGTTGTCGAGCACGAGGAGGACGCGGTGTCCGTCGATCGCGCTCGTGATCTGTTCGACGGGGTCGATGCCGGCCGTCAGGCGTAGTCCGAGGTCAGTGGCGATCGCCGGAGCGACCGGCTCGCCGGTCACCAGCCGTTCGAGCGGCACCCACGCCAGCATCGCGCCGAGGCGCTCCGCGCACGCTTGCGCCGCGGCCGTCGCCAGGCGCGTCTTGCCGACCCCGCCCGGACCGGTGAGCGTCAGCAGCCGGGTCGACGTCTGGGTCAGCCGAAGGACGATGTCACCGAGCTCGGTCGATCGCCCGATCAGCTCGCTCGGCGGTGTGGGCGGGGGCGCCGACCGGATCGCCCCATCAGTCGACGCACCGGCGGCCACGCTGAGGAACTCGGTGCGGTGCCCGCCGTCGAGGCTCAACGCGTTGGCCAGCATCCGCGCCGTCAGCGGGCGGGGGGCCCGACGCCGACCGCGCTCCAGCGCGGCGATCGCGTCGACACTCAGCCCGGCCCGACCGGCCAGATCCTCCTGCGACAGCCCGGCGGATTGGCGATGGCGCCGCAGCATGCCGCCGAACCGAGCCTCGCTGGCGGCCGGATCCTCCGACGACTGAACATCCACAACCCGTCTCCCCGTGCATAAATACACCACAGTCGGACGCGGGCCCTATGCCACCGTAGACGGCGAAACGTGCTTAGGCCACTGCTCCGGCAAATCGAGCAGGGTCGTCGAACGGGCCGACGATGGCCAGTGCCGGCGTCGCGGCGAGCAGGTCGGCCGCGAGTTCGCGTACGTCGTCGAGCTCGACCGCATCGATGCGGGCCAGGACGTCATCGATGCTCGGTAGCTCGCCGTGCAGCAGGTCGGCCTTGGCGATCCGGCTCATCCGGGAGCCGGAGTCTTCGAGGCCGAGCACAACGCTGCCGCGCAGCTGGCCCTTGCCTCGCTCCAGCTCGGCCGCGCTGATGCCATTGTCGGCGACCTGGACCAGCTGCTCACAGACCAAGGAGAGGACGTCGTCGACCTTCGGCGGCGCGCAGCCCGCGTAGACGCCGAGCATGCCGGCATCGGCGTAGTTCGACGCGTAGGAGTAGACCGAGTAGGCGAGGCCGCGCTTCTCCCGTACCTCCTGGAACAGCCGCGACGACATGCCGCCGCCTAGTGCCGCGTTGAGGACGCCCGCGGCGTGCCGCCGTTCGTCGCCGCGACGCAGGCCCGGAAGGCCGAGCACGAGATTGGCCTGCTCGGTCGGCCGGGTAACGAGGCTCGCGCCGAGCCCGAACGGTGCCGACGCACCGCCCTGCCGCGGCGCCTGCGGACGCGTCTCGTCATCGGCGAGGAAGCCGCTGGCGCCGAAGGCTCGGCGAACCTGGCGGACGACGTCGCGATGCACGACGTTGCCAGCGACCGCGACGACCATCGCGTCGGCCCGATATCGGCGTCGGTAGTAGCCGGCGATCTGGGTCCGGGTCAACGACCGAATCGACTCCGGCTGTCCCGCGATCGGACGCCCGAGCGGGCTGTCGCCCCACACCCGCGTCGCGATGAGGTTGTGCACGACGTCGTCGGGGTCGTCGTCGTTCATCGCGATCTCTTCGAGGATCACCCCGCGCTCCGACTCGACGTCGGTGCCGGAGAGCACGGAGTCGGTCACCATGTCGGCGACCGTCTCGATCGCGAGAAGCAGGTCGGCGTCGATCACTCGCGCGTGGAAGCAGGTGTATTCCTTCGAGGTGAACGCGTTCATCTCGCCGCCGACGGCGTCCAACGCCTCCGAGATGTCGAGTGCCGAACGGGTCTTGGTGCCCTTGAACAGCAGGTGCTCGAGGAAGTGCGAGGCGCCGCCCAGCGTCGGCGCCTCGTCGCGCGATCCGACGCCGACCCAGACACCGAGCGATGCCGAGCGAACGCCCGGCATCGCTTCGGTGATGACCCGCAAGCCGCCCGGCAGGACCGTGCGGCGAACCAGGCCACCGTCCTCGGCACGCAGCAGAGTGCGCGTGCTGCCGACCGGCTGGTCGGCGTCGAGGCGGCGCGCGGTCACGACGCCGAGGCCGACTCGGCGTCCGACGGAGCCGAATCGTCGGACGGCTTGTTGTCATCCTCCGGCACGGCGACCAGGGACAGCTTGCCCCGGTCATCGATCTCGGCGATCTCGACCTGGATCTTCTGGCCGACGCTGACGACTTCTTCGACGTTTTCGATCCGCTTGCCGCCGGCGAGGGCACGCAGCTTGCTGATGTGCAGCAGGCCGTCCTTGCCGGGCAGCAGTGAGACGAACGCGCCGAAGTTCATGATCTTGACGACCGTGCCGAGGTAGCGCTCGCCGACCTCCGGCATCGTCGGGTTGGCGATCGCGTTGATCAGGGTGCGGGCCGCCTCCGCGGCCTCCCCGGTGTCCGCGCCGACGTAGATCGTGCCGTCATCCTCGATCGAGATGTCGGCGCCGGTGTCTTCCTGGATCTGGTTGATGACCTTGCCCTTGGGCCCGATCACCTCGCCGATCTTGTCCACCGGGACGCGCATCGTGATGATTCGCGGCGCGTACGGCGACATCTCGTCGGGACCGTCGATGGCTTCGGCCATCACGTCGAGGATCGTCATCCGAGCGTCCCGAGCCTGACCCAGCGCAGCGCCCAGCACCGAAGCCGGGATGCCGTCGAGCTTGGTGTCGAGCTGCAAGGCGGTGACGAACTCGCGCGTGCCGGCGACCTTGAAGTCCATGTCGCCGAATGCGTCCTCGGCACCGAGGATGTCGGTCAGCGTCACATATTCGGTCTGGCCGTCGACCTCGCCGGAGATCAGACCCATCGCGATGCCCGCGACCGGCGCTCGCAGCGGAACACCCGCGTTGAGCAGGCCCATCGTGGACGCGCAGACCGAGCCCATCGACGTCGAGCCGTTGGAGCTGAGCGCCTCGGACACCTGCCGGATCGCATACGGGAACTCCTCCCGAGTCGGCAGCACCGGCAGCAGGGCCCGACCGGCAAGGGCGCCATGGCCGATCTCGCGCCGCTTGGGCGACCCGACCCGTCCGGTCTCGCCGGTCGAGTAGGGCGGGAAGTTGTAGTTGTGCATGTAGCGCCGCGACGTCTCAGGCGACAGCGTGTCGAGCTTTTGCTCCAGGCCCAGCATGTTGAGCGTCGTGACGCCCAGGATCTGGGTCTCGCCCCGCTCGAAGAGCGCCGAGCCGTGCACCCGGGGCACCACGCCGACCTCGGCCGACAGGGTCCGGATGTCGACCAGGCCGCGGCCGTCGATCCGGATCTTTTCGCGCAGCACACGGTTGCGGACCAACTCCTTGGTCAGCGCCCGCAGCGCCTCGCCGAGCTCCTTCTCGCGTCCCTCGAAGTCGGCGCCGAGCTTGTCGAGCACCGCGACCTTGATCTCGTCGAGCTTGGTCTCGCGCTCGGCCTTGCCGGCGATCGTCAGGGCCGCGGCGAGGTCGTCGCGAGCCGCCGAATCAACTGCGGCGAACGCGTCGTCCTCGTAGTCGCGGAAGCGCGGGAACTCGCGCGCCGGCGCCGTCGCATTGTCAGCCAGCTGCCGCTGGGCGTCGCAGAGCTGCTTGATAAACGGCTTCGCGGCCTCGAGGCCCTGGGCGACGACATCCTCGGTCGGAGCCTGCGAGCCACCCTGGACGAGGTTCCAGGTCGACTCCGTCGACTCGGCCTCGACCATCATGATCGCGACGTCGCCGTCGTCGAGCACGCGACCCGCCACCACCATGTCGAAGACGGCGTCCTCGAGCTGGCTGTGCGTCGGGAACGCGACCCACTCGCCCTCGACCAGTGCCATCCGGGTGCCGCCGACCGGGCCGGAGAACGGCAGGCCGGAGATCTGGGTCGACGCCGACGCCGCGTTGATCGCGAGGACGTCGTAGGCGTGGTCCGGGTCGAGCGCCATGACGGTGATGACGACCTGGACCTCGTTGCGCAGGCCCTTGGCGAAGGTCGGACGCAGCGGCCGGTCGATGAGCCGGCAGGTCAGGATCGCGTCCTCACTGGGCCGACCCTCGCGCCGGAAGAAGGAGCCCGGGATGCGGCCGGCGGCGTACATCCGCTCCTCGACGTCAACCGTCAACGGGAAGAAGTCGAGGTGCTCTTTGGGGTGCTTGCTGGCGGTGGTGGCCGACAGCAGCATCGTCGAGTCGTCGAGGTAGGCCGCGACCGAGCCGGCGGCCTGCTTTGCCAGCCGACCGGATTCGAAGCGTACGGTGCGTTTGCCGAATCGACCGTTGTCTAGGACGGTCTCGGCGACGGATAGGTTGGGTCCCTCCACGGGATACCCCTCTCTGGTCTCGCGGAGCAGTCCGCGAGTCGGCCGGTCATACGCGTTGTATGCGTGCCGGTCTTCGATCGAGGCGGGCGGCGGTCGACGCCAGGTCGAATTCCGCTCGCCACTACCGAGGACCGGCCAGCCGCACCGACTGCCGATGGTCTGCTCCGCAGGTGGATAAGTTTTGTTCAGTTGTTCCGTGTACTCGTCCGGTAGAAACCGGGCGTACACGCGCCGCGAACTTCCGCGTATATGCGAGTGAGCGGCCGCTCCGGAGAGGGCCGCTCCACTCGAGTTACTTCCGCAGTCCGAGCCGTTCGATCAGGCGTCGGTAGCGCGCGATGTCGGTGTCGTGCAGGTAGTTGAGCAACCGGCGACGTTGACCGACGAGCAACAGCAGGCCACGACGGCTGTGGTGGTCGTGCTGGTGTTCCTTGAGGTGTTCTGTCAGGTGCGAGATGCGATGCGTGAGCAGCGCGACCTGTACCTCAGGGGAGCCGGTGTCGCCCTCGCCAGTGGCGTAGTCGTCGATGATCTTCTTCTTGGTCGCGACGTCCAGCGACACGCGATCTCCCTTCGAAAGGATTCGTTGCGCGGCGCGCCGGGGCCGGTTCACCCGGGCACTCTGATATCCGCGGCCGATCTACGGCGGGGCCAGGATATCAGCGAGAGACCGCTTGGCCCTAATTGCCGCCGCGCTGGCCGGTCGGCCTGACCCTCTGGCCCTCTAGTCTCATGCAACGACGCCGCGCGCTCGCCCGGCTCAGACTACCGACACACACCCGGGATATGAGGTATCGCATGCTGCTCGACGGTGGAGGCGGAGGCGGCTATTCGGGACCGTTCCATCATTACGGGCCCTCGGAGTCGACAGTCGAGATCGAAGGCGACGACCTGGTCGACAAGGGTGGGAAGGTCGCCAACGTCGCCAACGACGTCTACCAAAAAGAGCTGGACGCCGCCAAGGCGACCCAAGGCCCGATTTTGGGGCCGATCACGGCCCTCAACAGCCAGGTCTACCGCGACACCATCGAGGTCAAGGACGCCAGCGTCTACGCCGGTGGGTGCGTACGCAAGTTCGGCAACGCGATCGGGATCCACGACAAGGGCATCGACAGGATCAACTCGCAGTACTGGACCGCCTACTCCAACAACTTCGGCGTCGCCGACATCGACTGGGAGCACAACAAGGGCGCACAGCGTGACCCCGAGGGCGCGAAGGCGGACCACAAAGAGGCGATCGCGACCGCCGAGGCCAGCCTGATGAGCGAGCTGAAGAAGCAGGCCACGGCACTGCGGGACGACCTCGACGACGAGGCCGACAAGAGCGCGGGCATGCTCGACAAGGGTCCGTCCGAGGACCGGATGATGTCGCTGTTCCAGTCCGGCGACCTGCCGATCTGCGCGACTCAGCTGTTCCCGGGCTACGACTTCAGCAAGCTCGACCTCCGCAGGATGATGGAAGAGCTACAGCGCAAGGGTGACCTGCCGCCGGGCGTCGACATCGACAAGGTCATGGCATCGCTCGGCGACATCAACGACATCGTCAACGGCGACGTCGGCATGGACGGCAACAGCAACGAGCTTCGCAACCTCCTCGGCGACCTGAAGGAGATGGCTCCGGGGGCGTTCGACTTCCTCATCTTGGGCCTCAACGACGACAAGCTCGCCAAGCTCGACAAGGCCGCGACCCAGTTCATGGTCAGCACGCAGATGGGCCGGATCGACGGCCTCGGCCACTGGAACCTCATCGACTTCCACTCGCTGTTCCTCGCCAACAGCTCGACGGCCAGCCTGGCCCGACTACAGGACAGCTGGCCGTCGATCGAGCCCGACATGAGCGGCGTCGACGCCGTCGAGGACGGCGACATGCCGATGCCGCACTGGGGCGACCCGCCCGCTGGCGGACTCTTCGGCGACGATGGCGTCCCATCAGCCGCCGACGTCGACCAGGGCATGGTCGGCAACTGCTGGATGCAGGCCAAGATGGCCGCCCTCGCCCAGGAGCACCCCGACTGGGTCACCGACCACATCCAGCAAAACGCCAACGGCACGATCTCGGTCACGATGTACGACGGCAGCGGCAACCCGCACCTCGTCACCGTCACCGACCAGATCCCGGTCGACGACAACGGCAGCCCGGTCTTCTCCGGCAACAGCGGCACCGGCGCCAACTGGTCGACTTACTACGAGAAGGCGTTCGCGGTCGCGTCGACGCACGGCTCGGACGGTGACGACGGCTACGGCGGCACCGAAGGCGGCTGGGGCGCCGACGACGCCAACCTGATGACCGGCAACGACGCCGACGACATCAACGAGTCCGGCGGCTTCCTCGGCATGGGCGACCACAAGGACATGAACGACATCCGCGACCGCGTCGAGAACGGCGAGTCGGTCGTGGTGGGCATGAACGGCGACGACGCACCCGACGGCCTCGAGGACACCTACCACGGCAACCACGAGTACTACGTCAAGGGCTTCACCGACGACGGCAAGATCATCCTCGGCAACCCCTGGGGCAGCGAAGAGGACGACCTGATCATGACCGAGGACCAGTTCAACGACCACTGCAACGACGCGGCGGTGATCAACCCGTGATCGGCGGGCTGATGAGTGGGAGATTGGACGCCATGACCCACGAAGACACTCCCCCAGCCAGCGAGCCGGCCCCGCTGGAGGTCCGGATGCGGCAGGGCGTGCCCACCCGCCTCGACATCGACGGGGTCCGCGCCCGGTTCGGGCTCAACACCTGCCGCCACGACGACCAGTCGGTCCACTTCTCGGTACGGAAGGGCGACGAACTCGTCGGGTTCGACGTCCACGAGGGCGACCACGTCGGTGTCCTCGGGCGTCAGTGGCTCGTCCGCGAGCTGACCGTTCCCGAGTCGGGGACGGCACGGGTCGTGCTCGAGCAGATCCTGGAACCGGTCGGATGACCCCGCGGCGACGGCGTGCCGGGGCGGTCCTGGCCGTCGCGGCACTCGCCGCCGCGCTGACGGCGGGCTGCGGCGACGACGGCAACGACTCCGACAGCACTGATGGCACCGACGACAGCGGCGGCAACGGTGGCAGCGTCTCCGACGGCGGCGGCTGCATCGGCGAGACCTCCGGCGACGTGACCCTGACCGCGGCTGGCGACATGGCGCTGCCGGGGGGCGGCAACGCTGGCGTCGGTTCGGTCGAGTCCGACGAGGATCCCCCGCAGCTCAACCTGATCCTGGGCGGCGGGACCGAGCAAGAGGAAGAAGCCGCGACCGGTCTCGAGGTCGGCGACACGTTCTCCGTGCAGGGCACGAGCTACACAGTCGAGGGCTTTTGCGACGATAAGGCCTATCTCGCCCAGTCCGCCGGCTGACCCCGCGTTGACCTGGCCGCAGCTCCCGTTCTTAAGTCAACACATCTTGTCTATACGCCGACGGAAGGTCGAGCCCATGTGCGCCACCTGTGGTTGCGAAGCATCCAACGAGACCAACAACAACGACGACAAGTAGTCGATAACGTCACGGCGGCCGGCCCTAAGGACTAGGGTCGGCCGCTGATTCGTGTCGGAGCGTTTCGTAGACGGTGTAGACCCCGATCGCCTGCTCCAGCTCGTGCGACAGGTCGGTGAAGAACTGCTCCCGGTACGTCGAGTCCGTGACGGCGTAGACGGTGAAGTAGAGCCCGGAGAACGCGGCGAGGAAGACCGACACCTGGAACAGCTCCTCGCTGATCGGCAGGTATTCGCCGAGCGACGGCAGGTCGTTCGGGACATGGTCCTTGACCGGACCGACCCACGAGATGATGACTTCGTCGCCGATCGCGAGCTTGCCGAACACGATGAAGAAGACATAGACCACCAGCGACAGCACGACGACCTGCACCAACTGGCTGAACAGCAGCACCAGCACCAGGTTGGCCCGCGGCATCGGCGTGAGCTTCGCCGGTCGGGCATCGCCGCGCAACGTCGCCGCGACCCGGGCGACCGGCGTGCCGCGGCAGCTCTCGACCAGCCGGTCGTCGGCCGCGTCCGCTTCGACCTGCCGCACCTCATCGGGGAGCCGAACCAGCAAGAACAGCACGGCGATGGTGGCGAACAGCAAAACCCCCATCCACAAGCGCTGTCGGCTGAGGGTTGAGGCAACCTGCCAGACCTCGGTGTTGATGAACAGGAACGTGATGAAGAGCAGCAACAGCGGCAACGCGCGGGTCAGTAGCGGAAACATCAGCCGCAGCGAGCTGAGCGTCCGTCGGATCGCCCACAACACGATCGGCCGCAGCCGCAAGAAGGTCCAGCCGTAGCCGAGGACTAGCACGAGCAGCATGGCGAGTCCGCAGCCGATGCCGGCCGACGTCGACGTCCAGGTCTCGACGCCGACGCCCACAGCGCTCGACAAGACCAGCGCGACCAAAACCAGGCCGACGATCCGACCCCGCTGGTGTCGCTCCACCAGGCTCCGACGCTGGTGATAGACGAAGTAGGGCAGGCCCTTCGACTCCAGCCACTCCTCGGCTCGCGCCATCGACTCGGCGCGTTCCTCGGGGTTCATCGCTCTCGATCGAGCTGGTCGGCCTGGTCGAGCTGTGCCCGAACTTCCTCGACGTCGATGCCCATCCGTTCGATCAGCGCCTGAACCGAGTCGAGGCGCAGCTGGCCGCGGATGCGATCGACGAAGCTGACCTCGACCCGTACGCCGTAGAGCTCGAGGTCGTCCCGGTCGAGCACATAGGACTCGACCCAGCGGTCGGCGTCCTCGAACATCGGATTGGTCCCGACGCTGATCGCGGCCGGCATCGGCTTGCCGTCCGCGACGGTCGACGGTGGCAGGACGCGCAGCCAACCCGCGTAGACACCGTCGGCCGGCACCGCGGTGAGTCCGGAGGCCGGGACGTTTGCGGTCGGGAACCCGAGTTCGCGGCCGCGGTGGGCGCCCTCGACGACGACACCGGACAGGTCGTGTGGCCGACCCAAGGCGACGGCCGCGCCGGCCACATCGCCTTCGAGCAGACATTGACGGACGTACGACGACGACCACGGATGCTCGGCGCCGTCCAGACTCAGTGCGTGCGTGGCGAAGCCGTACTGCTCGCCGAGCGTGCCGAGGACGGCGGTGTTGCCGGCGGCCTTCGAGCCGAAGCGGAAGTTTTCGCCGACGACGACCGCGCTCGCGTGCAGCCCCTCGGCGAGCACCCGGCGGACGAACTCCTCCGGCTGCCACGACGCCAACTCGCGCGTGAACGGGAGCACGAGGACATGGTCGGCGCCGGCGTCACCGAGCAGGTCGACTCGCTGCTCGATCGTGGTCAACCGCATCGGCGCCCGCTCCGGCAACAAGATCTGCATCGGATGCGGGTCGAAGGTGACCGCGACGACGGGTACGGAGGCCTCGGCCACCTCACGAGCGCGTTGCAGGACGTACCGATGTCCGCGATGGACACCGTCGAAGTTGCCGATCGTAACCACACTCGGCCCGAAATCGGGCGGAATGTGGTCAAGGGATCGCCATACGAGCATGAGAGAAGCCTGCCATTCGATGAGAACCTTCTCATCGACGACTCACGCTGATCTGTGAATAGCGCGGGATCGTGATGCAATGACCTTGATGTGGAAAGCAGCGGCGGCCTTCATCCTGGCCATCGGAGCAGGCGGCTTCGTGGCCGGGTCGGTACTGGGCGACCCCGGAGGACCGCCGGAGGTCGGTGACCCCATCGTGCTCAACGACGGCTCGCCCGACTCGCAGCCGAGGGGCTCGGATCCGACGTCTCGGCCGACCGACGACGACGGCACCCCGGACCAGGGCGGATCGAACGACGATGACGGCCCCGACACCGTCTATCACACGCCGGACGACCTCGACGACGACGACAGTGGCCACGGCGACGGCGGGGACGATGACAGCAGCGGGCCCGGCAGCGGCGGCGACAGCAGCGGCCCCGGCAGCGGCGACGACAGCAGCGGCCCCGGTAGCGGAGACGACCACGGCGACGACGACTGAGCCGAGCCGCGGGTTCTTCCGTCGCCGCCCGGTCCCGGTGCGGCTGCGGATCACCGCGGCGGTTGTCGTGCTCGCGGGACTCGCCCTCGGCGTCGCCGGACTCGTCGTGTACGCGCTCGAGATGCAGCGGATCAACCGTGACATCGACCAGCAGATCACTCAGGAGCTGGACGAGTTCGAGGCCTTCGCCGACAGCAACCAGACGCTCGCCCCGGACCTCCTGATCGAACGGGCACTGGGAAGCAACGTTCCGTCGTCGGACGAGCTGATCTTCGGCTTCTGGAATGGCGGGCCGCGGGTCGTGAGCGACGGATCGGCGCATCGCGAGCTCGTCGACGCGCCGGATGCCGCGCTGATCGCGGCCGTCGACGGACTACTGCCGCAAGGGGGGTCCACTGAGCTGGACACCGACTTCGGCGACGCGATCGTCGCGGTCAAGCCGGTGCAGTCCGAGGCGTCCGCCGACGGCGGCCCGGCCTTCGTCCTCGTCCACTTCGAGGCGGAGGAACGGGCCGAGCTGATCGACCAGACCCAGACATACGCGATCGTCGCCGCAGCCGCACTGCTCGCCCTGACGGCCGGCGCCTGGAGTCTTTCGGGCCGGCTGCTGCGACCCGTACGCGAACTGCGGACCACCGCCCGGGAGATCAGCGAGACCGACCTGACCCGGCGCATCCCCGCGACCGGCAACGACGACCTGACCGACCTGACCCTGACGTTCAACGCCATGCTCGACCGGCTCGAGGACGCCTTCGCGGGGCAGCGCGAGTTCCTCAATGACGCCGGGCACGAGCTGCGGACACCGATCACGATCATCCGAGGCCATCTGGAGCTGCTCGACACCCACGATCCCGCCGAGGTGGCAGCCACACGGACGCTCGTGCTGGACGAGATCGACCGGATGTCGCGGCTGATCGACGAGCTGATCCTGCTGGCCCGCAGCCGTCGGCCCGACTTCGTCCGGCCGACGCCGCACGATATCGGCGAGCTGACCGACGACCTCGCGGACAAGGTCCGCGGCCTCGGCGATCGAGCCTGGACGGTGGACGAGCGGGCGACCGGCCAGGTCGTCGTCGACGCGCAACGGATCACCCAGGCGGTCGTCCAACTAGCGCAGAACGCTGTCCCCCACACCGCTGAGTCCGACAGCATCGCGATCGGGTCCCGGCTCGACGACGGCGACCTCACGCTGTGGGTCCGCGACACCGGGCAGGGCATCGCGATCGAGGATCAGGCGCACATCTTCGACCGGTTCTATCGCGGTCGCGACAGCGCGTCCGAAGGCTCTGGCCTCGGCCTGTCGATTGTCCGCGCGATCGCCGAGGCCCACGGCGGTTGGGTCGCCGTCAGGTCGGCGCCGGGCCACGGCACGACGATCGCCCTCACCCTGCCGCGCCGGGCGTCCGGGCTCACCCCGCCGACGGCTCCGGCCACCGCCGCATCCGACGACGAGACGACGATCCCGCTGCAGGTGACGCCGTGAAACGCATCCTGGTCATCGAGGACGAGCCGCGGATCGCATCGTTCGTCGCCAAGGGCCTGCGGGCGGCCGGCTTCACACCGACCGTCGTGGGTGACGGCCGGGAGGGTCTCGACCACGCCATGTCCGGCGAGTTCGACCTCGCCATCCTCGACATCGGGCTGCCGACCCTCGACGGGTTCGCCCTGCTGGAGGAGCTGCGCGGCACCGGCAGCCGGTTGCCGGTCATCGCCCTCACGGCCCGCGACTCCGTCACCGACACGGTGCGGGGGCTCGAGGGCGGGGCGGACGACTACATGCCCAAGCCGTTCCGGTTCGACGAGCTGCTGGCCCGGGTACGGCTACGGCTGCGCGACCGAACCGACACGACGGCAGCCGGTGCGTCCGCTGATCAAAATGTTCTCGAGCACCGTGGGGTCCGGCTCGACCTGCGCCGGCGCGAGGTGACCAGCGACGGCGTCACGGTCGAGCTGTCGGCGCGTGAGTTCGCGCTGGCCGAGATGTTCATGCGGCACCCCGGACAGGTGCTGTCGCGAGAACAGTTGCTGTCACAGGTGTGGGGGTACGAGTTCGACCCGGGGTCCAATGTCGTCGACGTCTACGTCGGCTACCTCCGCAAGAAGCTCGGCTCCGACGCGATCCGGACCGTACGCGGCATGGGCTACCGCCTCGTCTGATCCCACCCACCCCTACTATTCGCGTCGACATTGCGCGTCTTGTCGCTCTGGGCGGGCAGGACGCGCAATCTCGACGCGAAGGGAGGCTGTCGTTAATGGAGGGAGGGCTTCCAGCCGCCGAGGCGTGGCTTCGGGAGCGCGGCCATCAACGGCTCGAAGGTCTCGGCCAACTCGACCGGTGTCGGACGGGCCGTCTGATCCGCGTCGAGACAAGCCAGGATCGGCTTCGCCAAGGCGTCCGGCACCCACTCCGGCAGCAGCATCGGCGGGTCGACCAGTTGCGGCCACCGCTCCTCGGGCGCGGACGCACCGTCGTCGCCGTCCTCGAACGGCCGGTAACCGGCGACCGCGTGAAACAGGGTCGCGCCGATCCCCCAGATGTCCGACTCGGGGGCGGGCGCGCGGTCCCGTGCCGGAATGCATTGCTCCGGCGCCATGTAGGCGTCGGTGCCGATCGGCGCCCGCAGCGTCGCGGCCCGGTCGATCGGTCGCGCCACACTGAGATCGATGAGCCTCGCCGGCGCGCCCATGATGATGTTGCTCGGCTTGATGTCGAGGTGGACGACGCCCATCTCACCGAGGTAGTGGACCGCCGAGCAGAGCTCGATGCCGAGCGGCAGCAACTGTTGCGGGGGCACCGGCCCGTGCCGACGGATCAACGACGACAGCCGGGGGCCGTCGAGGTTTTCGAGCATCACGTACGGTCGCGGCGGGTCGATGCTGGCGCGAAACCCGCGGACGATCGCGGGATGGTTCAGCCGCTGCAGCAGGTCGCACTCGCGGTCCAACCCGCGCAGTGTCGAGTCGTCGTCGACCTGATCGGGTCGAACGACCTTGACGACGACGGGGGCATAGAGCCGGTCGTCGAACGCGAGATAGACCTCGTATGCGGAGCCGCCGCCCAGCGGTTTCATCGCGGTGAGGCCCGGGGCGATCTCGTCGCCCCGGGCCAGCTCCCACGATGCGGAGCGGTCGGTCATGACAGTCACCGCGACATCACCGGCGGGTGTCGTTGCGCGAGTGGTCGTTGGTCAGGTTCGCGCTGAAGTCGCGCGTGCCACCGCCCGGACCGTCGTGGGTCCAGTCTCGGCTCTTGTCGCCCCAGCTGTGGTCGCGATCGCGGCTCATCGCGGTGCGATTGCTCTTCGTGTGGTCCGCGGACCGACCGCTGTGGTCGCGGCCGTGCCGGGTACCGGTGTTGGTGTTCGTCCCGGTGTTGGTGCCGTTGTGCGTCCCTGTGTTGGTGTGCGTGCCGGTGCCCTTGAGCCCGTAGTCGTCGTCGCCGTCGTCATCGTCGTCGGCGACAACAACCAGCTCGTTGGCGTGGTCATCACGCTTGGCGTACGCCTGGTTGTCGTTGTCCGCGTTCGCGGCACCGACACCGACGACGACCAAGCCGGCCCCCACGCTCGTCGCGAGCGTCGCGATGCCCGTGCGTGTCCATGCCTTCATCGGTCACTCCTTCGCTCGGGTCGGTGATCGACCCCTCGGTTTGCTTATGTCGACCACGATGGCGAGCCGCGATGAAGTGGCAGTGAGCCCGAGATGAGATCGGTCTTAGCCGCCAAAAGACCAGGTCAGGCGGCAAATACGACGACCGGCCGGGCGGTCGAGCCGTCCTGTCGATAGAGCGCGAGAAACTCCCCCGACGGGTCGTAGAGCGCGATGACGTCGTCGGCCGGCAGCCGCACGTCCGGCAGCGCGCGGCCGTGGCGCACCCACGTCGCCTCGTCCGAAGACAACTCGTGGCTCGGAAAGCTTCGCCGAGCCGCCTCAGCGAGCGGCACGAGCGTCCAGTCGTCGGCGAGCTCGTCGAGTGTCGATGCGTCGGCCAGGGTGAAGCCGCCGACTCGGGTTCGGCGCAGCGCGGTGAGATGGCCGCCGACGTCGAGGTCCGCGCCGAGGTCGCGGGCGAGCGCTCGGACGTACGTGCCGGCCGAGCAGGTCACCGAAGCGTCGACATCGACGTACGGCGGCGCCGGACGCACCCGATGGACGGCGAAGTCGTCGACGTGTACCGGCCGAGCGTCGAGCGCCACGGCCTCGCCGGCACGCACCCTCGCATAGGCTCGCTTGCCGTCGACCTTGATCGCCGACACCGTCGACGGCACCTGATCGATGTCGCCGACGAACCTCGCCGCGGCCAGTTCGATCTCGCGCCGGCCGAGGTCACTCGCGTCGGTCGTGTCGAGGGTTTCCCCCTCGGCGTCGTCGGTCGTCGTCGTCGCGCCGAGCCGAATCGTCGCGTCGTAGGACTTCGTGGTTCCGGACAGGTGCCCGAGCATCCGGGTGGCCCGGCCGACTCCCACGACGAGCACGCCCGTCGCCATCGGGTCGAGGGTGCCGGCGTGTCCGACCTTGCGGGTCCCTGCCAGCCTGCGGACCTGACCGACGATGTCGTGCGACGTCCGACCCGAGGGCTTGTCGATCACGACGATGCCGGCCGGAACGACTCCACTGGACAATGTCCCGCCTCTCCTCCGGCATCGACGGCGTCGATTCTCGACGTACGCATCGTACGGTCGCGCAACCGACCGACTGGTGGCGGTTCGGACAACCTGACCGGCCGCGACGGCGACGACGACATCATCCGACCCCGGAAGGGCGAAGACGAGACCTTCGACTTCGGCCCCGGCGACGACACCGTCAACTACGGAGCGATGTACGGGTCCGGCATCCACCTCGACCTGGCCGCCGAGACGAGCAGCGGCGCCGCCGGCGACGACACACTCCGCGACGTGGAGAACGTCTGCGGATCGAACGGCGACGACGTCCTGCTCGGGAGCGACGCCGCCGAGCGCCTCGAGGGCTGGGACGGGGACGACGTCGTCAACGGAATGGGCGGCGACGACGTCATCGAGGACACCTGGGGCAGCGGCGAGGTCCTCGGCGGGTCCGGCAACGACCGAGTCGTGCTGAACTGGGTCGGCGGGTACGCCTACGACGGAGTCGACACCCTCGACGCCCGCGCCCTCTTCGTCGACGAGGGCGAGTCTTTCGTCATCGACGTCGCTGGCGGGCAGATCACCAACCCCGAATCCGCCGCGGCGACCGGCATCGAGAACGTGATCGGCCAACTCGGTCGGGACGTCCTGCGTGGCGACGCGGCCCGCAACGAGCTGATCGGCGGCGACGGCGCGGACCGACTGATCGGGCGCGACGGCAACGACGTACTCACCGGAGGGCCAGGCGCCGACAATGCCGACGGCGGACCGGGCAGCGACAGCTGTACCGCCGAGACCGTGACGAACTGCGAAGGCTGAGCGAGCCGAATCAGGTCGGCTCGGTGTCGTCCTCGTCGCGCTGCCGGTAGGGGTCGGACTCTCCGGCGTAGGAGGCGCCGGCAGCGCGACGGGCGACGTCGGCGTCAGACTCACGAGCGCGCGTGAGCAGCTCCTCGATGTGACGGGCATTGTCCGGCACGGCATCGAGGACGAACTCCAGCGTCGGGGTGTGACGCATGCCCAACTGGCGGCCCACCTCCGACCGGAGCACGCCGGTCGCGCTGGTCAGGGCCGCCGCGGTGCGGTCGATCTCCTCCGGGCCGCCGAGCACTGTATAGAAGACGGTCGCGTGCTGGGTGTCGCCGCTGACCCGGACGTCGGTCACGGTGGCGAACCCGAGCCGCGGGTCCTTGATGCGACGCTCCAACATTTCGGCGACAACGACCTTGATCCGGTCGGCCACCTTGCGTACTCGCGGCGAGCTCATGCCGTCCTCACTCCCGTCACCCTAGTCATCTTCGCCCCGCAACCAGCGCCGCGTCGACAGCAGCTCCACCTCGGGTCGGGCCGCGATGCTCCGCTCGACCTGATCGAGCACAGCCTGCCCGTGCGAGGCTTCGCCGGTCACCAACGCGACGCCGACCCGAGCCCGACGGTAGAGCTCCTGCTCGCCGACCTCCGCCACGGAGATGGCATACCGTCGGGTCAGGTCGGCGAGCAAGGGACGCAGCACCGAGCGCTTCTGCTTGAGCGATCGCACGTCGCCGAGCAGCAAATCAACGCTCATCGCGGCCACGAACACCGGTGGCTACGCCCCTCGCCTCCCCTTGTCGCGTCGTCAGTCACGCGGCTTCTCGCGCATCTCGAAGGACTCGACGACATCGCCAACCTTGATGTCGTTGAAGTTCCTCAAGGTGAGACCGCACTCGAAGCCCTCACGTACCTCACTGGCGTCGTCCTTGAACCGCTTGAGGCTGGCCAGGTCCAGGTTGTCGGCGACGACGGCGCCGTCGCGGAGCAACCGGGCCTTGGCGTTGCGGCGGATCAGGCCGGACGAGACCCAGCAGCCGGCGATGTTGCCGACCTTCGACGAGCGGAAGACCTCGCGGATCTCGGCCTGGCCGAGGGAGACCTCCTCGTAGATGGGCTTGAGCATGCCCTTGAGGGCCGCCTCGATCTCGTCGATGGCCTGGTAGATCACCGAGTAGTAGCGGATGTCGACGCCCTCGCGGTCGGCCAGCTCGGTCGCCTTGCCCTGCGGCCGGACGTTGAAGCCGATGATGACCGCGTCGGAGGCCGCCGCCAGCATGACGTTGGTCTCCGTGATCGCGCCGACGCCGCGGTCGATGATCCGCAGCGACACGTCCTCGCCGACGTCGATCTTGGCCAGGGCGTCTTCGAGCGCCTCGACCGAGCCGGACACGTCGCCCTTGAGGATGAGCAGCAGCTCGTCGACCTCGCCCTTCTCCATGCTGGACATGAAGTCCTCGAGCGTGCGTCGAACGGTCCGCTGGGCCAGCATCGCGTTGCGCTCGCGAGCCTCGCGCTTCTCGGCGATCTGGCGAGCCATCCGGTCGTCGTTGACGACCATGAAGTTGTCACCCGCCCCGGGGACCGCCGTCAGGCCGAGGACCATGACCGGTCGCGACGGCACCGCCTCGTCGACCGACTCGCCGTGCTCATCGAGCATCGCGCGGACCCGGCCGTGCGCCGGGCCGATCACGACGGAGTCGCCGACGCTCAGCGTGCCGCGCTGCACCAGCACGGTCGCCACCGGGCCGCGTCCACGGTCGAGGTGAGCCTCGATCGCGAGACCCTCGGCGGGCTGGTCGGGGTTGGCCCGCAGATCCAGCGCCGCGTCGGCGGTCAACACGATCGACTCCAGCAGCTTTTCGAGCCCGAGCTGGGCCTTGGCGGACACGTCGACGAACATCGTGTCGCCGCCGTACTCCTCCGGCACCACGCCGTACTCGCTGAGCTGGCCGCGCACCTTGGTCGGGTCCGCCTCCGGCTTGTCGACCTTGTTGACCGCGACCACGATTGGCACGTCGGCCGCCTTGGCGTGGTTGATCGCCTCCACCGTCTGCGGCATCACGCCGTCGTCGGCCGCCACCACGAGAACCGCGATGTCGGTCGCCTGCGCACCACGGGCTCGCATGGCGGTGAACGCCTCGTGACCCGGGGTGTCGATGAAGGTGATCCTGCGCTCGTCGCCGTCGACCTTGGTCGAGACCTGGTAGGCACCGATGTGCTGGGTGATGCCGCCGGCCTCGGTGTCGACCTGGTTGGCGTTGCGGAGCGCGTCGAGGAGCTTGGTCTTTCCGTGGTCGACGTGACCCATGACGGTGACGACCGCGGGTCGCGCCTGGAGATCCCCCTCGTCACCCTCGTCCTCGCCGAATGCCAGGTCGAAGCTCTCGAGCAGCTCGCGGTCCTCGTCCTCAGGCGAGACGACCTGAACGTCGTAATTGAGCTCCTCGCCGAGCAGCTGCAGGGTCTCGTCGTTGACCGACTGGGTCGCCGTGACCATCTCGCCGAGGTGGAAGAGCACCTGCACGAGCGACGCCGGGTCGGCGCCGATCTTGTCGGCGAAGTCGGTCAGCGACGCGCCGCGCGCGAGGCGAACGGCCTCGCCGTCGCCCTTGCGAACGCGGACCCCGCCGATCGCCGGCGCCTGCATGTTGTCGAACTCTTGTCGCTTCGCGCGCTTCGACTTGCGTCCGCGACGGGACGGGCCGCCCGGTCGCCCGAATGCGCCCTGCGTGCCACCGCGACGACCGCCGCCGCCCGGCCGGCCACCGGGGCCGCCGAACCGACCGCCACCGGGTCCACCGCGGTTGCCTCCTGGCGCACCGCCGCCACCGGAGCGACCGCCCGGTCCGGGTCGGCCGCGACCACCGGCGCCGCCACCACCGCCGCCGCCGCCGCGTCCACCGAGCGACGGCGCCGACTGCTTCGGCATCATCGCCGGGTTGGGCCGCGGCATGCCAGACGGGCTCGGCCGGCCACTCGGGCGATCGCCGCGACCGGAGCCGCCGTCGCGAGCCGCCGGTCGCGACGGCATCGAGCCGGGCGACGGGCGACCCGGGCGCTGCATGCCCTGGGTCGACGAAAACGGGTTGTTGCCGGGGCGTACGCCGCCAGAGCGCCCACCACGGGCCCCGCCCGGCTGCGGCGCCGGTCGTGGAGCGGGTCGGGGCGCCGGCTTCGGCGCGGCCTTGGCGGCCGGCGCCTCGGGAGTCGCCTCTTCGGCTGGCGGCTCCTCGGCGGTCACCGCCTCCACCGGAGCGGGCTCTTCCTCGGCCGCCGGCTCGGCAACGGGTGCAGGCGCCGCGACCGGCTCCTCGGCGACCGGCTGCTCGACAGCCGGCTCCTCGGCGGGCGGCTCGACCGGCTTGGCCGGGGCCTTTTTCGCGGTCTTCTTCGCCGCGGACTTCTTCTTGGCGCCGTCGGTTTTGGCGCCGTCTGCCGACTTGGCCGCATCGGCCTTCAACTGGTCGGCGAACTTGTCCTCGAGCTTGCGGACCACGGGTGCTTCCACCGTGGACGACGCCGAGCGCACGAACTCGCCCATGTCGCTCAGGGTCGACAGGACGACTTTGCTCGGGACTCCAAACTTCTTCGCGAGTTCGTAGACTCGGACCTTAGCCACTGCTCTCCTTCGTGGTCCGAGCCCGCAGGCACAGACCGCTAGTCGATGTACATGCTCATCTCGAGTTACTCATCGAGGGCTCATGAGCGTGTGCTCCGCTTCCTGTGGTTGTTGTCGCGTTCGGTTTCGCCCGATGCCGTGACCGCGCGGATGTACGACCAGACGGCCGTGTCGTCCACTGGGCCGCTGACTCGCAACGCACGGCTCCAGGCCTTGCGCCGCGTCGCCAACTCCAAACAGGCCGCCGATGGATGCAGATGCGCACCCCGGCCGCCCGCCGATCGCCGTACGTCTGGCGCCACCGCAGTGGTCGCGCCGTTGCTGACGACAACGATCCGGATCAGCTCGGACTTGGCCGCACGCTCTCGACATCCGACACAGGTACGCACCGGTTCCGGGCGCGCCAGGGCATCGAAAGAGCGAGGATTCGTACGACCCACTGGGTACGAGTCTAGCGGTTGATGCCTCCCGCGTCGCGCCGAGGCTCCTACTCGTCGTCGGGCGCGTCGGAGCGGATGTCGATCCGCCAGCCGGTGAGCCGGGCGGCGAGCCGTGCGTTTTGCCCCTCTTTGCCGATCGCCAGAGACAGCTGGAAGTCGGGCACGACGACCCGCGCCGCCTTGGCCGCCGCGTCGACGATCTCGACGCTGTTGACCCGGGCGGGCGACAGCGCGTTGGCCACGAACGTCGCCGGGTCGTCGGAGTAGTCGATGATGTCGATCTTCTCGCCGTGCAACTCGTTCATGACGCTGCGCACCCGACTACCCATCGGGCCGATGCAAGCACCCTTGGCGTTGACCCCGTCGACGTTGGAGCGGACCGCGATCTTGGACCGGTGGCCGGCCTCACGCGCGACGGCGACGACATCGACGGTGCCGTCGGCGACCTCCGGTGCCTCGAGTGCGAACAACCGCTTGACCAGGTTCGGGTGGGTTCGCGACACGACCACGTGGGGGCCGCGAGGGCCCTTGCGAACGTTGACGACGAGGCACTTGATCCGCGAGCCGTGCTGATAGCGCTCCTCAGGGACTCGCTCGGCGACCGGGAGCAGTGCTTCGAGCCGGCCGAGATCGACCATGACGTCGCTGGGGTCGCGTCCCTGCTGAATCGTGCCCGAGACGATGTCGCCTTCCTTCTCGGAGAACTCTCCGAACTTCTGCACGTCCTCCGCGTCGCGCAGCCGCTGCAGGATGATCTGCTTGGCCGTGGTCGCCGCGATCCGACCGAAGCCCTCGGGCGTGTCGTCGTATTCGCCGACCATCTCGCCCTCGTCGTCGTGCTCCTGGGCCCAGACGACGACGTGACCGGACTTGCGGTCGAGCTCAACGCGGGCGTGGGTCTGGGCGCCTTCGGTCCGGTGGTACGCGACCAGAAGAGCCTGCTCGATGGCCTCCACAACGACGTCGAACGGGATGTCTTTTTCGCGCTCCAACATCCGGAGGGCGGCGATGTCGATGTCCATCGTGCTCAGCCATCCTTTCGGTTGAACTCGACCTGCACCGTGGCCCTGGCGATGTCGGCATATGACCATTCGTACTCGGTGCCATCGACGTCCAGGGTCACCGATGCGTCGGCGACGCGCAGCACGCGACCGGTCTGGCGGCTTCCCTCGGTCGGCGTCACCTTGACCAAGCGGCCGAGGTTGCGACGCCAATGGCGGGGCGCTGTCAGCGGGCGATCGATGCCGGGCGAGGTCACCTCCAGCGTGTACGCCTGACTACCCATCGCGTCGGCGTCGTCGAGCGCTCGCGAAACCTCGCGGGTGGCCTCGGCCAGCTGGTCGAGCGTGACACCGCGGACGCCGTCCGCCATCTCCGTCTCGGTGTCGACGACGACCCGCAGGAGCCGACGACGACCCGCGTTCGTCAGCTCGACCGCTTCGAGCTCCAACCCGAGATGAGTGACTGCCGGCTCGACGACGGCTGTCACCCGATCAGGCAGCGAAGTCGCACTCACGATGACCTCCGCCTTCTGCTGTTGTCATGTCCTTCTCCCCCATGGTGAACCTCCGGGGCCGCCACGCGGCATGCCGGCACCCTATAAGAGGTCGTGTCTTTGAGTCGCGACGCGAGTCGCGCGGTAGCTTCGGGGGCGTGTTTCCACCTACGTCGACCCGCCGGGCCTTCCTGCGCCGCGCCGGATCGACCGTACTCGCGGTGGCGGGCGTATCGGTCCTGACGTCCGCGTGCGACGCCGACGGCGACGAGCGCGCGACGACGGCCGATCCCAGCACCGACGCCGCCGCCTCGGCTGACGACGAGTTGGTGGCCGCTGCCCTCGATGAAGCCACCGCTCTGGCGGCGCTCTATGCGTCGACGCTACGCCGGCACCCCGAGCTGCGGTCGCAGCTGGCCGGCGCGCGGTCCGACGTCGACGAACACGTCGAGGCGCTGTCCGGTGCCACCGGCGGCACCGACGACGACACGGCGACCGACCGACCGGTGCCGCAGACACCCAACGCGGCCCGACGCCTCCTCGCCGCTCAGGAAGAGCGGGCAACCCGCCATCTCCGGCGCGATGCCAATCGAGCTGCTTCCGGCGATCTGGCTCGCCTGTTGGCGTCGATGGCGGCCAGCCACGCACAACATGTCCGGCTACTCGCCCCCCATGCGGATGCGCCGAAGGCCTCAGCGGCTCCCGATCCGGACACGATCACCGTCGAGGTCGGACCGGTGATCGATGCCATGAACTACACGCTGGCCGGTGAGCACGCGGCGATTTACGCGTACGGCGTGATCGGTGGCCGGCTCGACTACGGCTCGCGGCCGGTGCGAGAAGCCACCGCGGCGTGGGAGATCCATCGCGGACGGCGCATCGGCCTGACCGCACTGGTCGAAGCGGGTGGCGAGACGCCGGTGGCGGCCGAAACCGGGTACCGGCTGCCCAACGACGTCGGCGACGTCGCGGCCGCGCGCACGATCGCCCAGTCGGTCGAGGGTCGCTGCACCGTGCTCTACGCGACCCTTGCCGCGATCGCCGCCGGCGAGGTCCGCGCGTACGCGGTCGACGCGCTCATCGACGCCGCGGTGCGTGGCTACGACTGGGGTGCGCCGACCAGCGCGCTCCCCGGTGTTGCCGATGCCTGACGGTCAGTCGGATGTGGCGTTCGGCGGCGGGACCTCGGTCGACTGACCGGCACCGATCCCGTCGATGAGCCACTCGCCGTCCTCCCTGACAAGAGTGAGCTCGATCTCTGACCCGTCGATGCTGGTGACCGCGGTCGCCGAGTCGCCGGATTCCTCGGTGATCTCGGGATCGCTCGGCTCGCCCTGGACGTCGTCGGGGTTGCACTCACTGGCCGCGTCCTTGCGGAAGTCGTCGGTCATGAGACCCTCGAGCGCGTCGCAGTCGGCGTCCTTCCACGCGTCGACGAAGGCCTGCGCGGATGCGAGCGCTTCGTCACCGGAGGGTTCGCTGTCGTCGTCGCCTCCGAGCAGCAGGATCGCAGCAGCGGCTCCACCGCCCACGACCACGAGGACGGCGATCACGAGGCCGACGACGGCCCCCTTGGACTTGCCGCCCGATGGCGGCGGCCATGGGTACTGGCCGGGTGGCGGACCGTACTGGCCGGGCGGCGGCTGCCCGGGTGGCGGACCGTACTGGCCGGGCGGCGGCTGCCCTGGCGGACCGTACTGGCCGGGCGGCGGTTGCCCCGGCGGCGGACCGTACTGGCCCGGCGGCGGCTGCCCCGGCGGCGGACCGGCCTGACCGGGAGGACCGTACGGCCCGGGTGGCTGTCCTGGCCCCTGACCGGGCGGCGGCCCCTGCGGAGGCCTGCCCCATCCGGGTCCATTCGGATTCGGCGGTCCGGGTGGCGGTTGCTGGCTCATGCGTCCTCCCTCGAGGAGATCACGGCGACGAAAGGTCGGGGAGCTGGGAGAGGTCGAGACTGTCGACGTACCAAACGCCACCCTGGTTGACCAGCTGGCTGCTGAGCGTGGCCGAGGACCCCTCGACCACCATGACGACCTGGGCGGTGGCGACGTCACCGTTGACGCCGACGATTTGTGGCTCCTGAAGCTCCCAGTCGACGCCGTCCGGGATCATCAGGTCGTTTTCACAGTCCAGCGTCGACTTGAAGCGGTCGGTCGTCATCGAGTCGATCTTCAGGCAGTCGTGGCGGCGGACCGATTCGACGAAGGCCGAGGCGACGAGCTGCGCGCCCTCCGGATCAACCGTTGGCACGGTCTCCGTTGGTTCCGTTGGCACGGTCTCCGTCGGCACGGTCTCCGTCGGCTCGGTGGGATCGTCGTCGTCGCGGATGTCGTCGACCATCCAGACGTCGTCCTGAGCAACCCACTGCGACACCAAGGTTGCCGTGTCACCCTCGCTGTTCGAGGCCGGGATCTCGACGGTCGCGCTGTCATCTGACTGGTCGGTGATCTCCGGGTCTCCGTATTCGATGTTCCCGTCACCGAAGGAGTCCGAGTCGCAGCCGCCGCCAAAGCTGTCGAGAAGCCGCTCGGTCGCCATGCTGTTGATCGTGTCGCAGTCGGCATCGTTGAGTGCACCGACGAAGGCTTGTGCGGCATCTTCGATGGACCCGCTCGCGGCATCGTCCTTGTCGTCGCCGAGGAGAACAATCGCGCCGGCGACGCCGCCTCCGACGACGATCAGCGCGATGACCACGACCGCAACGATCAGGCCCTTGGACGTCTTGCCACCACCCGATGGCGGCGGCGGTCCGTACTGACCGGGCGGCCCATACGGACCCGGCGGAGGTCCGGGTGGAGGTCCCGGCGGCGGGCCACCCCACGGCGGGCCCTGGCCCGGCGGCTGTTGGCCATAAGGGGATGGCCCCGACGGCGGTGGCTGACTCATGAAGTCTCCGAATCTGCGCGGTGTAGCGCCGCAGCCTATGGGGTCACGGGTCTACAGCGGCTAGAGCGTGACCGGCCTCGGAGGCCCCGCCGCGGCTCGGCGGGCGTCCGACGGCCGGGCCGTCGAGTTGTCAGCTGGTCGGAACGGTGAATGACGGGATGCTGAAGGAGGGAATGCTAAACGACGGAACGCTGAACGACGGCGCCGTCGGGACCGAGAACGACGGAATCGACGCCGACGGAATGCCGCCGGACGGGCCGAGACCGGCGACCTTCCACTCCCCGTCCTCGACGACCAGGTCCATCGCCACCGTGGAGTCGCCCTGGTCGCTGGCCACGCTGAACTCCGCGGTCGCCGCGTCGTCCGACTCGTCGGTGATCTCCGGGTCGCCGTAGCTCGACTGCTGCAGCGTCTCGCTGTCGCAGCTCGCGCCGTACTGCTCGACGAAGCTCTGAGTCGCGAGCGCGCCGGCGGCCTCGCAGTCGCCGTCCTCCAATGCCGCGATGAACGACTGCGCCGTCTCGAGGGCGCCCGAGCTGTCCCCCGAGTCGCCACCGTCGGCGCTGTCGTCATCGTCACCACCGAGCAAGAGGATCGCGGCCGCAACGCCGCCCCCGACAATCACGAGGACGGCGATGATGATGCCCGCGATCATGCCCTTCGATGGGCCGCCGGAGGGTCCGCCCGGACCACCGGGCTGGCCGTACGGCGGCGGAGGACCCCACCCCGGTGGCGGCCCCTGCGGCGGCCCTCCGGGCGGCGGGCCCTGCGGAGGCGGACCTCCAGGCGGCGGACCTCCGGGCGGTCCGTACGGACCAGGCGGTTGCTGACCGTACGGAGGCGGGCCCGGCGGTGGTTGCTGGCTCACAAATCCTCCCGAGTTTTCTGAATGTCGGAATGCAGCCTATTGGCAGATAGGGCCATTCCAGACGGCGGCACCCCTCGTGGAATACCGCCAGGATCGGCGTCGAGCTAAGCCGAGGGTTTGCCTAACGACGACGTCCGGCTGACCCGCCGAACGGGACAGCCGGACGCGCCGTCACGGCATGCCTTGGATCAGGCGCGGTACGCCGTCCAGGCGTCGTTCATCCGCTGCGACTGACCCGGGGTGAACTGGGTGTAGCAGCTGTCGTACGAGTAATCCATGTAGTTGTGGATCGGGTCGAGACCCGGGGCGGAGCAGGAGTCACGACCTGCGGGGCAGCCGCTGGTCGGCGAGGCCTGGGCCGGTGTGTCGGCGACCTCGTCGCCCGGCTCGTTACAGCCGCCCTGGAACGTGTGGTAGAGCCCGAACCAGTGGCCGGCTTCGTGGGTCGCCGTCTCACCGAGGTTGAAGTTTTCGATCCCACCGCCCGGCAGCGAGTCGAAGTGGACCCGGATGCCGTCGATCTTCGACTGCTTGGCGTAGTCCCACGGGAACGTCGCGATGCCGAGGTAGTTGAAGTCGACCAGCCAGATGTTCAGTGCGTTCGCGCCGCCCTGCCGGGTCTGCGACCGGTACTTGGTGCTCGCGCCGTCGCGGTGCCACGTGTTGTTGTAGAACCGGTCGACACCGGCCAGGGTGAACGTGAAGCCCGTGTTGGCCGCGTCGCCGGACTCGCCGCCCGCGAAGGTGTTGTTGAGGACGTCGACCTGGTCGTCGATCTGCTGCTGGGTGACGTCGCCATTGCCCTGCTTGTCGAGCATGACATGGACGTAGACGGGCACCTCAGCGCCCGCGAGCGCTTCCGGGGGCCGCGCGGTGCGATGGTCGATCTGCCGCTCGACACGCGCCTGCTTGGCCGCGCTGATGTCCATACCGGCAGGTTCGCGGTCGATGTCGCTGCCGCGATCATTGTCGGCGACACGAACCGGTTGGACGCACTCGTGGCCTGCAGGCTCGGCGGGACGCATCGCCTGTGTCGGCGTGGTCGCGCCGATGGCCAGCAGCGTTCCGGTTGCGATGGCGAGCCGTATGACGACCCTCGTCGCTCCTGTCATGTCCCACTCCCTTGAGTCCGGCGGACCGGGACGGTCCGGATGATGCCGTACTTTCGTCCACCGGGAGCCTCTTGTCACGGGTTCTGACTGATATGAGACAGAACATCCGGAATATCCCGCAGCGACTGCACGACGGCGTCGGGTTCGCCCTCGGTGTGCCCGATCTGATCGGCCGGGATGTCGCTGTGCGGCACCCAGACCGCGCGCATGCCGGCGTTGCGCGCGCCCCAGATGTCGTCGAACAACCGGTCCCCCACATAGACGCAGCGCGCCGGATCGTCGGCACCGACCGCGTGCCGAGCGGCGGCGAACGCCTCAGCATGCGGCTTGGTCCAGTCGATCTCGCTGGTGTAGACCCGACCGTCGATCAGGTGCAGCACGCCGTCGCGGTCGAGGATCTCGTCGTGCCAGGCGCCCGGCCACACCGTGTTGGACAACACGCCGACCGCTACGCCCTCGGCGCGAAGTCGCTCGAACAGCGGGCGGACCTCGGGGTCGGTCCACGTCGACGGTTCCCAGAACGCCCGGTAGGCCGCGATCCGCTCGGCCGTCAGCTCGATGCTCGCGACCGTGCAGATCTCGTCGATCGTGGCACTGCGGTGCTCGTCTCGTGCTCGCGCCCACACCTGGCTGGCCGCATTGTGCAGGGCCAGGGTCGCCGCCGCCGCGTCGACGCCGGCGGGCAGATCGCCAACGCTCGCGATCGTGCGCCACTCGTCTTCGTAGTCGACGGTGCGCCAGGGCGTCAGTGTGCCGCCCCAGTCGAAGATGACTGCGTCGATATCCGCCACGATCTCAGGATCCTGAGACGGCCGCCGCGATCTCGTCGACGGCTCGCTCGACCGGCACCGACGTACGGTCGCCGCTGGCCCGGTCGCGGATCTCGATCGCGCCGTCGGCGAGGTTTTTGCCGACGACGACGATGGTCGGGATCCCGAGCAGCTCGGCATCGGCGAACTTCACGCCCGGCGACATCTTGGGCCGGTCGTCGTACAGCGCCGTCACGCCGCGCGCGTCCAGCTCGGTCGCGATCCGTTCTGCCGCGGCGAAGGCCGCCTGGTCCTTGCCGGTCGCCACGATGTGCACGTCGGCCGGCGCCAGCTCCCTCGGCCAGACGATGCCGTGCTCGTCGTGCGAGTTTTCGACGACGGCCGCGACGGCACGCGAGACGCCGACGCCGTACGACCCCATCGTCACGGTTGTGAGCTTGCCGTTCTCGTCCAGCACTCGGAGTCCGAGCGCCTCGGCGTACAAAGTGCCGAGCTGGAAGATGTGGCCCATCTCGATGCCGCGGGCCGACTCGAGTACGCCGTCGCCGTTGGGGCAGGGGTCGCCGTCACGTACCTCGGCCGCCTCGATGACGCCGTCGCCCTCGAAGTCTCGACCGGCCACCAGGTCGATCACGTGACTGCCGTCGACATTGGCGCCGGTGACCCAGCGGGTGCCGGTGACCACGCGCGGGTCGAGCAGGTAGCGAATGCCCGACGTGCCCTTCTCCCCCAGCGTGCCGGGCCCGATGTAGCCCTTGACCAGGCTCGGGTGGTCGGCGAAGTCCTTCTCGTCGAAGGCCTGCACTTCCGCTGGCTCGACCTGAGCTTGTAGTCGCTTGAGGTCGACGTCGCGGTCGCCGGGGACACCGATCGCGATCGGCTCTCTCTTGCCGGCCGGATGCTTCAGCATCACGACCACGTTTTTGAGCGTGTCGGCGGCCGTCCAGGGCCGGTTGTCGCGGGGGAACTTCGCGTTGAGGTGGTCGACCAGCGTCTCGATCGTCGGCGTGTCCGGCGTGTGTTCGGCATGCGCCGCGGGCAGGTCGTCGTAGGGCACCGGCTCGGGAACCGGCACGCGTACGGCCTCGACGTTGGCCGCGTAGTCGCAGGTGCTGCAGCGTACGTAGGTGTCCTCACCGTTGTCGGCGACAGCGAGGAACTCCTCGCTCGCCGAGCCGCCCATCGCCCCCGACATCGCGGCGACGATGACGTAGTCGAAACCGAGCCGGTCGAAGATCTTGATGTAGGCCTCGCGATGCGCTCCGTACGACTTCAGGAACGCCTCGTCGGAGATGTCGAAGGAGTACGAATCCTTCATCACGAACTCGCGGCCGCGCAGGATCCCGGCCCGCGGACGCGGTTCGTCGCGGTACTTGGTCTGGATCTGGTACAGGCTCAGCGGCAGGTCCTTGTAGGACGAGTACAGGTCCTTGACGAGCAGCGTGAACAGTTCCTCGTGGGTAGGGCCGAGCAGGTAGTCGTTGCCCTTCCGGTCCTTGAGGCGGAAGATGCTGTCGCCGTACTCGGTCCAGCGACCGGACGCCTCGTAGGGCTCGCGGGGCAACAGCGCAGGGAAGTGCACCTCCTGCGAGCCGATGGCGTCCATCTCCTCGCGCACGATCCGCTCGACGTTGCGCAGCACCCGAAAGCCGAGCGGCAGCCAGGAGTAGATGCCCGGGGCGGCGCGCCGGATGTAACCCGCGCGCACCAGGAGCTGGTGGCTCGGGACCTCGGCGTCCACCGGATTTTCCCGCAGGGTCCGGACGAACAGCGACGACATCCGCAAGATCACGTTGAGCTCCTCAATAGACGTGCTGACGTGGTGAGGATACCGAGGCCGCCGGGCGGTCCGCCGCCGAGTTTCCGGGGTTGTCTCGCGCGGTCAAACCAGCCTCGCTCGTTCCTCGCTCGGCGGCCAGGCCCATCCACAGACCGCGCGAGACAACCCCGGAAACTCGGCTCTTCACTCCGGTGACCGCAGCATCCGGAGGCCATCTCGGCGGGCGCCCAGGCTGTAGACGTCCTCTCGGACGCTCGTCAGGGTTTCGCGGAGGCTGGGCATCAGGGACGGGTCTGTCGAGGGGTCATGCAATGCGGCAGGGACGTTGAGCACCCGCATCGGCGGGCCGCCGTAGGGCGTGATCATCGTCGGCGCGAACTGCGCCCGGCTCACCTTGAACCGACCGTTCGGCTGCTCGACGAGGGTGAACTTCACCGTGACGCCGCGGTAGGTGTCGGGGATGGCGGTCTCTTGCTGGGCGATGAAGTTGCCGAGCCCGTAGGCCACCCAGGTGCCGTGGACGACGTCGATCGGCTGCGGCACGTGGGCGTGGTGGCCGTAGACGAGATCAATTGCCGGCGACTTCGTGATCTCGCCGACCACCTCTCGCTGGAGGCTGTCCGGCTCGGTCGTGTATTCGGTGCCGTGATGGAGAGCGACGATGACCACCTCGGCACCGTCGTGGCGAGCCTGGCGGGCGTCGTACTTGATGTCGTCGGCGTCGATGAGCGGCACCGACCATGGCTCCTCCGATGGGATCGGAATGCCGTTGGTCCCGTACGTGTAGCTCAACAGCGCGACCTTGACACCCGCGACGTCGAGGATCAGCGGAGTCTTGGACTCCTTGCGGCTGCCCGCCGTGCCCGCATGCGGGACTCCCTTGGCGTCGAGCGTGTCGAGGGTTCGCTTCAGCCCCTCCCAACCGGTGTCGAGGCTGTGGTTGGACGCCGTCGTGCACGCGTCGATGCCGGCCTGCTTGAGGCCGTTGACCAGCTGCGGTGGCGCGCTGAAGATCGGGTAGTTGAGGAACGGCCCGTCCGGCTCGGCGAGCGGCACCTCCAGGTGACAGATGGCGAGGTCGGCGCTCTCGTAGACCGGCTTCATCGGGGCGAACATCGGGGCGAAGTCCATGCCGTTCCTGCCCTCGGCGGCGGCGAATTCCTCGGCCGACTCCCAAACGCCGTTATGGATCAGCACGTCACCGGACATCACGACGCTGAACCGCCGCGGCGGATTCGGCTGCGCCGTCGGCGCCGGGGTATCGTCGCCACCGCCGTCGCTCGCGTCGTCGTCGGAGCTACACCCGGCGAGGCCGAGCCCGAACACGAGGCCGCAGATTGCGGCGTACGCGGTCCGGCGCATTGCTGTCGATGACACCCGAGATCCCCTTCGATCGCCCCCAATAGACGCCTCGATCATCCCACGACGCCGGCCGAAGGTCGCCATCAGCACTCAGAACAGGACGGTGGCGAACATGCCCTTCTCGGCGAAGCCGGCCCGACGGTACGCCCGGAGCGCCGGCAGGTTGCCGGCATTGACGTAGAGCGACACGACGGGAGCGATCTCGCGCAGTGCGACGTTGATCACCGCTGCCATCGCGGGCGCGGCGATGCCTTGGCCCCGATAGTCGGGATGCACATAGACCCCTTGGATCTGGCAGGCGCGCCGGGTCGCGACACCGACCTCGGCCTTGAAGACGACCTGATCGTCCTCGATCCGAGCGAACGCCCATCCGCGGGAGATCAGCTGCGCAACCCGGGCCCGGTAGTGCCCACCGCCTCCGATCGGCTCCGGCGAGACGCCGACCTCCTCGGTGAACATCGCGACGCAGGACGGATAGAGGACGTCGAGCTCGTCGAAGACGACACGGCGGACGGCCGCATCCGGGCGCAGCGGCGACGGTGAGCGAACGGTGAGCATCGGTTGCTCGGCCCTGACCTGGCGCGCCGGCCCCCAGGCCGACTCGAGCCGCTCCCACAACGGCAGCACCATGTCGTGCGGGCCGACAATCGACGAGCTCATGCGCGTCTGGCCGGCGGCATGGTCGGCGAATGCCACCATGGCCTCCAGGTCGGCGCCGACCGGCACGAGGTTGGCGCCGGCGTGACAAGCCGCCACCAGCTCGTTGCGGCGCACGAAGCCCCACATGTCGCCACCCATCCGCCGGGACTCGATGCCGGTGACCTCGACCTGGTGGTCGACGAAGACGTTGGCGACCGGGTCGAGGTCGAGGAGCCGCTGCAGCGAGGGCAGGTCGGTCGGACCCAGCTGGCGGACGCCCGACACCGTACGCAACATGACGGCACCTCCTCGACGACTCGCAGCTCCAGTCTGCCGCGAAGCCTAAGGCAAGCCATAGTCCCGTGCGCTGCGTAACGGGGAAGTCCAGGCAACGACGACCGCGAGGAGCCCGACGGATGTGACGAGATGAAGGGCTTGGGGTACGCCGATGACGGCGGCGAGAGCCCCGGCCGCAGCGGCACCGGCCGAATAACCGATTCCCCACGCGACCATCCGACCAACCGTATTGACCCGGCTCAGCAGGTGCTCCGGTGTGACCTGTTGCCGGTAGGAGATCGAGTTGACCACCACCATCGTGTAGGCGATGCTCCACATCAAGAGCCCGAGGGCGGCTACGGGCCATACGGTGGCGAAGCTGGTCGCGATGCCCACAGCGGCCGCTATTGGCACGGCGGTCAACGTGATCGCGGCCGGTGTCATCCGGTCGAGCAGGCGAGGCAGACTGAGCGTCGCGAGGAGGGCCCGCGCTCCAGCTGCTCCAGACCAACCCGAATCGCCACCCGTCCGTGCCGATATCTAGCACGCGGTCGAACCACACCACCATGAGCGACACGAAGCCGCCGCCGACGACTGATTGCAGCGTGTTGGTGAGCGTCATCGTTCGCACACCAGGGTGCCGCACGAGAAACTGGACGCCGACCTTGATGTCGGCCAGAACCGAGCGGGTCGTCGGTCGCGTACGCTCCCGCGCGGGGTCCTGCAGCGGCCGGGCGATCGTCCGTACGAGCACCGCCGACGCCGCGAAGCTCAAGGCGTCGACGCCCAGCAGGGTCGACGGATGCACCACGGCCAGCGTCAGTCCGACCAGCGACGGCAGCACGATCTCCGCTGCCGTCGCCGACGACCACACGACTGCGTTGGCCTTGGCGATCCGGTCGCTGCCGACCAGCACCGGCAAGGCGCCGAAGTTGGCCCCGTCGAAGAAGACGGCGATCGCCGGTCCGCAGAAGGCGACGACCATCAGATGCGGCACCGTCAGGGAGTCGAGCAGGTAGGCCACCGGCACCGAGGCGATCAGGAGCGCGTCCGCGACGTCGGCGACGACCATCAGGCGACGGCGATCGAGCCGGTCGGCCAACGCGCCGGCAAACAGCCCGAAGAGCACGTACGGCGCGGCCTCGAGCATCGAGACCGTGGCCGTCAAGGGCGCCGAACCGCTGAGCCGATAGACCAAGACCGGCAAGGCGATCAGCGTGATGATGGTGCCGCACTCGGACAGCAGCCGCGCGAGGAAGTAGCGCCGGAAGTCGGGATCGGTCCGGAGGCTCGCGCGTACCTCGGTCGCGTCCGCCGTCATGGTCGGGCGTTGACCACGACCGGCTGTCCATCAGGGTCGACGACGGTCAGTTGCCGCCCGGCGACCGTCGGATCGTGGCCGGCCGCGCGGAGTCGGGTGGCGACGTCGTCGAGCGGCTCCTCGGTCGCGAAGCCGAGCCGAACCGTCTCCGGACCGGACTCGACCCGGACCAGGCCGACGTGACCGCCAAGCGTCGGCGCGTCTCCGCCGGCATCCGGCAGGCCGAAACGACCGAGGAACCGGGCGTACTCCTCCACGTTCGCCGTCGATCGCACCGGCATCACCGACCAGCGGCGGTCACGGTCGGGGACGTGGACGCGATAGCCGTAGTCGTCGTCGCTGTAGCCGTCGACCCAGATCGGCACGCCGCTCGGGTCGGTCACACTGAGGACCCGGCCGTACGCCTCATCCCAGATCGTCGCGTCGGACCAGCCGGCGTCGGTCAGCCGAGCGGCCAGCGCATCGAGGTCAACTCCCTCGAACGACAAGTTGGTCTGTCCGGGCCGACCGCTCGTCGAGCTGCTGGCGGCCTCGTGCAGGGCGAGCATCCCGGCGCCGGACACCATGTCGACCCAGCCGCCGCCCTGCGCCTCCACGCGCGGAGCCATGCCGAGCAGTTCGAGGAAGCCGCGCATCACGGGGATGTCGTCGGTGAACCGCAACGGCCGAACGATGCAGTCGTCAGTGCGTGAGCCGGTCATCCGCGGGCCTCCCCATGTCGGTCGAGGTATTCCTCGAGAGCGCGCTGGACCCAGACCGACAGCACGATCTCGTCGTCTAGCGCCTTGTGCTTGATGCGCCTGATCAGGGACGCCGGGAGATAGACGTTGAACTGCTTCTTCGGCTCCCGATCGACGCGCGGCTTGGCCGGCTTGTCAGCCATGCTAACTTTCTAGCATGCTAGCAATCTAGCAATCAAGCCTGGTCGGGCAGCGAGTGTTGGCGCCAGGCCGACTCAACGTATTGGCGTGAGATTCGGCTCGGATGGCGTCCGGAAGGCGAATCTCACGCCAATACTCGATCGGTGGCGGCCTAGGCTCGGACGCATGGGCGAGATCGAGCTTCGGCGGGTACGGGACGTGGTCGGCGAGTCGCGTCAGTCACCGACGTACCTTGTCGACCGGCTCTGGCCGCGTGGCGTACGCAAGGACGGCGTCGACCTCGACGGCTGGCTCAAGGACGTCGCGCCGAGCACCGAACTGCGACGTTGGTTTCATCAGGACCGGAGCCAGTGGGCGGAGTTTCGGGAGCGCTATCGGGCCGAGCTCGACGATGACCCGGAGGCGGCCTCGCCACTGCTCGAAGCGCTGCGCAACGACTCGGTGATTCTGCTCTTCGACGCCAAGGACCGCGAGCGCAACCACGCGATCGTGCTCCGCGAGTGGCTGCTGGAGCACGCCTGCAGCTGACCCAAACGCCGACATCCCGACCCGATCGGATTGGCGCAGGGGACCCCAACGCCAAACCTATTGGCGCAGGGGACCCCAGCGCCAACGTCCGCGACGCCGAGTCAGCCGGCGGTGACGACCGGCTCTCCAGGGCCGGCGTCATCGCCCAACTCGTCGGCGATCCGCATCGCCTCGTCGATCAGCGTCTCGACGATCTGGCTCTCCGGCACCGTCTTGATGACCTCGCCCTTGACGAAGATCTGACCCTTGCCGTTGCCGGACGCGACTCCGAGGTCGGCCTCGCGGGCCTCCCCCGGTCCGTTGACGACGCAACCCATCACCGCGACCCGCAGCGGCACTTCCATGCCCTCGAGCCCCGCGGTGACCTCCTCGGCCAGTTTGTAGACGTCGACCTGCGCGCGTCCACACGACGGGCACGATACGATCTCGAGCTTGCGGGGTCGCAGGTTGAGCGATTGCAGGATCTGGAGGCCGACCTTGACCTCCTCGACCGGAGGCGCCGACAGCGACACCCGGATCGTGTCGCCGATGCCCTTCGACAGCAGCGCACCGAAGGCGACCGCCGACTTGATCGTGCCCTGAAACGCGGGCCCGGCCTCGGTTACGCCGAGATGCAGCGGCCAGTCGCCACGCTCGGCCAGAAGTTCGTAGGCCTGCACCATGATCACCGGGTCGTGATGCTTCACCGAGATCTTGAAGTCGTGGAAGTCGTGCTGCTCGAACAGCGACGCCTCCCACTCGGCCGACTCGGCGAGCGCCTCGGCAGAGGCCTTGCCGTACTTGTCGAGGATCCGCTTGTCGAGCGAGCCGGCGTTGACGCCGATCCGGATCGAGACGCCGGCGGCCTTCGCGGTGTCGGCGATCTCCTTGACCTGGTCGTCGAACTTGCGGATGTTGCCGGGGTTGACGCGTACGGCCGCACAGCCAGCGTCGATCGCGGCGAAGACGTACCGCGGCTGGAAGTGGATATCGGCGATCACCGGAATCTGCGACTTGGCCGCGATCGTCGGCAGCGCGTCGGCGTCGTCCTGGGTCGGGCACGCCACCCGCACGATGTCGCATCCGGCGGCGGTCAGCTCCGCGATCTGCTGAAGGGTCGCGTCGATCTCCGTCGTCGGCGTGGTGGTCATCGACTGCACCGACACGGGCGCGTCACCACCCACGAGGACCGAGCCGACCTTGATCTGACGGCTCTTGCGGCGCTCGCCCAGGGTCGCGGGGGGCAGCTCCGGCATTCCGAGGCTGACGGCTGTCACGGCATCACTCCAGGGTCACCGGGTTGACGATGTCGGCGTAGACGAGCAGAGCCCCCATCACGATCAGAACCGACGCGACCGCATACGCCACCGGCAGCATCTTCGCGACGTCGACGTAGCCCGGGTCGGGTCGCCGGCGCAGTCGGGCGATCCCGCGCCGCACCGCCTCCCACAGCGCACCTGCGATGTGACCGCCGTCGAGCGGCAGCAGCGGGATGAAGTTGAACAGTGCGACGAAGAGGTTGACGGCGGCGAGCAGTGCCAGCAGCTGCGCGGCTCGCTCACCCCAGGTCGTCTCGTCGACGGTCGACAGCTCGCCGGCGACCCGACTCGCCCCGACGACACTCATCGGACTGTCGTCTTCGCGCTCGTCGCCGAAGGCGGCCTGGGCCACACCGACCATCCGCTCCGGCATGTCGATGATGGCCTCGCCGGTCAGCTTCGTGTATTCCCACATCGTCGTCGCGACGAACAGCGGACTCTCGCGCTCCGACTCCTGCGTCGGCGAGACGCCGAGGAACCCGACGTGCTCGAATTCGTCGAGCTGTTCGCGGTCCTCGCGCAGACTGACGACTGTGTTGGTGTGCAGGGTCAGGGACTCACCGTCGCGGACGACGCCGATCGTCGCGGCGCCGGCCTCGTTGTCGCGGATCATGTCGGTCAGGTCGTCCCACGACTCGACCGACTGGCCGTTGAACGACACGATCTGGTCGCCTGGCTCGATGCCGGCGTCGTAGGCCGGCGCCACCGGGTCATCGTCGGTGCAGGTCTGGCGCTCCTGGTCGGCCGGAATCACACATTGCGACACCTCCGAGACCGTGGTCGTCGCTTGCGGAGCCCCGATGCCGACGAACACGACGCCGAACAGAAAGACGGCGATCAGCAGGTTGACCATCGGTCCGCCGGACATCACGATCAGCTTCTGCCACCACGGCTTGCGATAGAAGAGCCGGTCCTCGTCGCCGGGTTGCACATGCTCGTACTCGGCGGCGCGGGCATCGGATATCAGCTGGGTGAACATGCCGGTGTTGGTGCTGCGAACCCGCTCGGGATGCTCTTCGTCTTGGCGATCGCCTTTGGCCGGCGGCAGCATCCCGACCAGCTTGACGTAGCCGCCGAGCGGGATCGACTTAAAGCCGTACTCGGTCTCCCCCCGGCGAACGGACCACACAGTCCGGCCGAAGCCGACGAAGTATTGCGTGACCTTGACGCCGAACTTCTTCGCCGGCCACATGTGACCCACCTCGTGCAGCGCGATGGACGCCATCAGGCCGACGAAGAACACGATGACTCCGAGGGCGTAGATCAGCCCATCCATTTCACGCGTGTCCTCTCGCCCGTTCGTGTGCGGTCAGCTCGACCGCGCGTTCCCGCGCCCATGCGTCCGCCGCAAGCACCTCGTCGACGGTCACCGGTGTCCGATTCGAGGGTACGTGCTCCCCCGGGTCATCGCGTCGTAGGTGCTCGTTGAGTACGTCACTCACCGTATCCACGACGTCGAGGAAGGCCAGCTCGGCTCGCAAGAATGCGTCCACGCAGACCTCGTTGGCGGCGTTGAGGACGGCAGGTGCGGTCCGACCGTGCGCGCCTGCGCGGCGGGCCAGCTCGATCGCAGGGAAGGCACGGTCGTCGAGGGGGTGAAACTCCCACGTCGACGCGGTCGACCAGTCGCACGCCGGGGCGACGTCACCGACCCGGTCCGGCCACGACAGGCCGAGCGCGATCGGGATCAGCATCGTCGGCGGCGACGACTGCGCCATGGTCGAGCCGTCGACGAACTCCACCATCGAATGGATCATCTGCTGCGGATGGACCACGACGTCGACCCGATCCATCGCCACGTCGAACAGCAGGTGTGCCTCGATGACCTCGAGTCCCTTGTTCATCAGGGTCGCGGAGTTGACGGTGATGACCGGGCCCATGTCGAAGTTGGGGTGCGTCAGCGCCTGCTCGGGGGTCACGTCGGCGAGACCGGCCCGGTCGCGACCGACGAACGGTCCACCGCTCGCGGTCAGCACGAGCCGGCGTACCTCGCTCGCCCGCTCGCCCCGAAGGCACTGGGCGATCGCCGAGTGCTCGGAGTCGACGGGCACGATCTGACCCGGCTTGGCGGCCGACCGCACGATTTCGCCGCCGATGATCAGCGACTCCTTGTTGGCCAGGGCGAGCGTGGCGCCGGAGTCGAGGGCGGCCAGCGTCGCGAGCAGGCCGGCGGCACCGGTGATGGCGTTGAGCACGACGTCGCACCGCTCTGCCGCCACCACGGCTGGGGCATCCGGCCCGATGACGAGACGGGGCATCGCGTACTCACCGGTTGCGTAACCGCGGCGCTGGGCGTGCGCGTAGAGGGCCAGCTGGACGTCCTCGGCGGCGCTCCCCTGGCTGATGCCGATCACCGGCACCTCGAAGTCGATCGCCTGGCGTGCGACCAGCTCGGGCTGAGACCCCCCGGCGGCGATCGCGACAACACGGAATCGGTCCGGATGCCGGTCGATGACCTCGAGTGCCTGGGTCCCCACCGACCCGGTCGACCCGAGCACGACTACATCGCGGCGCTGCATGCCGCCATTGTTCCCTACGGCCAGGTCCATCAAAAACGAGCCGGACAGGCCGAGGCCGGTCGGTTCACCCCGGCGAAACCGACCGGCCTCATCTCCCCCAAGTGTTGCACCGTCAGGCCGACTTCAACTCCACGCGCAGCAGTCGGACGGTGCCGGCCACGAACGGCACGATGATCCAGATCGTTGCCGTCACCAGGATTTGCGACCACTGCGTCGCCGTCAACGAGTGATCGTCGAACAACGGCTGCTGGGCCGTTCCCAAGTCGAGCCACGGAGCGGCGTCGTCGAGGGCGCTGACGATGCCGAACAGAATCGACCAGGCCGTCGGGATCACGAAGTAGAGCACGATCGCAGCCGCGCTGTTCATCAGCAGCATGCCGAAAGCGAGCCCCTGCACGATCGCCATGAGCTGCAGGAGCACGAAGTCTCTCCCGCCTGCCATCCCGAGGTTCCAGGCGCCGGATCCATCCATCAGCGCGGAGCCGAGCATGTTGAACAGCGCGCCAGCGACCAGGGCGACCGCAACCGCCGCGAGCCCGAGCGCCACGACGGCGACAAACTTCGCGACCACGATGCGGCTACGACTGGGTTCCAGGGTGAAGGTCACCAGGCCGGTCCGCTGCGACCATTCGCTGGTGACGGCCAGGATGCCGAGCACCGGCAGCAGGAAGCCCTGCGGGGTCAGCGTGACGCCGGCGAAGTTCTCGTACGTCAGCTCGTTGGCGTCGGCCGCGAACAAGAAGATCGTCACGGCCGCGACGGTGATCAGGCCGATCGCGACCAGCAGCCACATGCCAGCTCGGGTATCGGTCACCTTGCGCAGCTCGACGCGGATCAGCCGGAGCATTCCCACCTTGCGGGTCTGATCCAGGTTGATCGGCGCCGCCGCGGTTAGCGCGGTCATGCGGACACCTCGTCTCGTGCGTCGTCAGCGGTCAATTGGAGGAACATCTCTTCGAGCCCGGCGCCTTCGGCCGGCCGCAGCTCGGTCAGGATGACTCCGGCGCCGGCCGCGATCCGGCCGACCTGCTCACCGGTGCCCTGCACGATGAAGGAGCCGGTTGCGGAGTGCGTGAACTCGAGCTCGGCCTGCTTGAGCGCGAGGCCGAGCGTGTCGAGGTCGACACTGCGTACGAGTGTGCCGGTTGCCGCGACCAGCTCGTCCTTGCTGCCCTGCGCGACGATCTTGCCGCGCCCGATGACGACCAGCTCGTCGGCGATCATCTCGATCTCGTGCAGCAGGTGCGACGAGAGCAGCACCGTGCCACCCCGCTCGGCGAACCCGCGCAGCAGCCTACGCATCCAGCGGATGCCGGCCGGGTCGAGCCCGTTGGCCGGCTCGTCGAGCACCAGTACCTGCGGGTCACCGAGCAGCGCGTGGGCGATCCCGAGGCGCTGCCGCATGCCGAGCGAGTAGTTGCCGACCCGACGCTTCGACTCGGTGCCGGACAGCCCGACCAGCTCGAGCATCTCGTCGACCCGGCTCCCGGCCAGCCCCATCAGCATCGCGCCGAGGTGCAGGACCTCTCGCCCGGTGCGACCGGCATGCTGCGCCGACGCGTCGAGCAGAACACCCACGTAGGTGCCTGGGTTGGGAATTTTCGAGTACGGAACCCCCAGAATCGTGGAGCTCCCAGCGGTGGGCGGAGTGAGTCCCACCATCATCCGCATCGTGGTCGACTTGCCGGCGCCGTTGGGTCCGAGAAAGCCGGTGACAGTTCCCGGCTCGACCCGAAACGACACATCGTCGACCGCCAAGTAGCTTCCATAGGCCTTGGTCAGACCGTCCACTTCGATCATGAGGCCCAGCCTGCCGGACCGCCTCGCGACCGACATCGTGCCTAGGGCGACATTTGGATAGACGAAAGTCGACATCCCAGGAACTTCGGTTGGTGGGCACGGCTCTGGGCCACCCCTAATCTGAGGGACGCGAACCGCCGTACGCTCTCGGGATGGATCGACCGGATCCGCCGCCCGGAGCCCGACGCATCCAGCGAGCCGCCGCCGCTGACTGCGTGGCAGCGGACCTGGCGAACCATCGCGGCGATCCTGATCGCCGCCTTGGCGTGGGCAGACGTCGCCCCCGCCCAGTGGGATCAAGACCGGTACCTGTTCTGGCTCGACCTGAGCCTCGGCCTGGCGTGCCTCGTCGTGATGCAGTTTCGGCGACGGCATCCGTTCGCGATCGCGATGCTCGTCACGTCGGTCGGGATGGTGTCGGCGACGAGCGCGGGTCCCGGCGTCATCGTGGCCGTGTCCCTCGCGACCCGTCGCCGCTGGGACGAGCTCGTACCGTTCGCCGCGGTCAGCATCGTCAGCGGCATGCTCTACTACCAGATCGAGCCGGCCGACTCGGCGGGCGTCTACGGCGACCTCGGCTTCGTCGTCGTCGCCAACGCCGTGCTCATCGCCGCCGGCCTCTACATCGGCGCTCGCCGGGCCTTGGTGGCATCGCTCAAGGACCGCGCCGAGCGAGCCGAGCGTGAGCAGGCGATGCGGGTCGCACAGGCGCGCACCAACGAACGGGCCCGGATCGCCCGCGAGATGCACGACGTGTTGGCCCACCGCATCTCGCTCGTGGCCATGCACGCCGGCGCGATGGCCTACCGCACCGACCTCAGCCCGGACGAGACGAGGCGCACCGCGGAGGTCATCCAGGCCAACGCCCACCATGCTCTCGTCGACCTGCGCCAGGTGCTCGGGATGCTGCGCGACGACCGACCGAAGGACGCGCCGGAGCGGCCGCAGCCCACGCTGCGTGACATCCCCGACCTGATCGACGAGGCCGTCGCTGCGGGCATGAACGTCCGCCTCACCAACGATGTCGAAGACCTGGAGCCGGCGCCCGAGACGATCGGACGCAGCGCGTACCGGATCATCCAGGAGGGCCTGACCAACGCCCGCAAGCACGCCCCGAACACGACGGTACGGGTGCAGCTGAGCGGCGAGGAAGGCGGCGAGCTGACCGTCGAGATCCGCAACCCGCTGCGAGTCGGCGACGACCGACGCGACGCCGCGCTGCCCGAGTCGGGTCTCGGTCTGATCGGGCTGGTCGAGCGGGCCGAGCTGAGTGGGGGCCGGCTCGAGCACGGACGGACGGCATCGCGAGAGTTCGTCGTCCGGGCGCACCTGCCGTGGCCGCAACGGGTGTCCGCGGGAGGCGACGCGTGACGACGATTCGCGTGGCCATCGTCGACGACGACGCGTTGGTCCGGGCGGGGTTGTCGCTCATCCTGGGCGGCGCCTCCGACATCGAGATCGTGGGCGAGGCCGACAACGGCGTCGCCGGGCTCGACATGATCCGGCGAAGCTCCCCCGACGTGGTGTTGATGGATATCCGGATGCCACGGCTCGACGGCCTCGAGGCGACATCACGTCTCATGCGCAGCGTCAGTCCGCCTCGGGTCATCGTGCTCACCACCTTCGACGCCGACGAGTACGTCGTACGCGCGCTCGGCGACGGCGCGAGCGGGTTCTTGCTGAAGGACACGCCCCCGGCGCAGATCGTCGACGCCGTGGCAAGGTCGCCGCCGGTGAGCCGATGCTGTCGCCGAGCGTGACGGCGCAACTGATCCGGCAGGTCGCCAACCATCCGTCGGGAGACCGCGCCGCCTCGGCTCGAGAGCAGTTGGACCGGCTGAGCGAGCGTGAGCGCGAAGTGGCCGTCGCGGTCGGACGCGGGTTGTCCAACGCCGATATCGCCGAGGAGCTCTACATGAGCGTGGCGACGGTCAAGGCCCACGTGTCGAGGCTGTTGGTCAAGCTCGAGGCCGACAACCGGGTCCAGATCGCGATCCGCGTCCACGACGCCGGCCACGTCTAGCCCCAGCCCATTCGCGGAAGTGGGCGGGACGCGCGATCTCGGCGCGAGGAAGTGGGCGGGACGCGCAATCTCGGCGCGAAGGAGTGGTGGGGAGGCGAAGCGTCCTGCGATCTGTGACCCCGGGTACACAGATCGCAGGACGCGAAGGGGACGCAGCCCCCGGCCGCCATGCCACGGCCGGGGCTGCGCCCATCGGTGAGCTGGTCCGCCGGTTAGCTCACCGAGACCGCGGTCCAGGCGGCTTCAACGGTCTGAACCTCAGGGCTTCCTGCGCCGTAGAGGTCAGTCGCTGCCTGGATCGTGTGGGCTCGCGCGTCCGAGTAGGTCTCGGTGCTCGTCATGTACTGCGAGAGCGCCGTGAACCAAATCTGCGCGGCCTTGTCCCGACCGATACCGGTGACGGTCGAGCCGTCGCAGATCGGGCTGCTGCCGTACTGCGTGTCACCGCTGCCTTCTGCCAAGAGGAAGAAGAAGTGGTTGCCGACGCCGGACGAGTAGTGCGGGTCGGACCCTGGCACGCTCGAGTCCCAGCAGTCGTACGACGAACCGTCCAGCGAAGGCTGGTACATGTACCGCAGCGGCTCGCCGGTGCCGAAGATGTCGATCTTCTCGCCGATGTCGTAGTCGCCGGGGTCGGCGGCGTTGTTGGCGTAGAACTCGACCATCGAGCCGAAGATGTCGCTGGTGGCCTCGTTGAGACCGCCGGCGTCGCCGGAGTACTCCAGACCCGCCGTGTTCTCGGTGACGCCGTGCGACATCTCGTGGCCGGCGACGTCGAGCGACACGAGCGGACGGTCGTTGTTCTCACCATCGCCGTACGTCATCTGCTGACCGTCCCAGAACGCGTTGACGTACGCGTTGCCGTAGTGGACCCGCGACGGCACGCCGGTGCCGTCGTTGAAGATGCCGTTCCAGTTGTGGGTCGCGGTGTAGTAGTCGAACGTCAACGCCGCGCCGAGGTGCGCGTCGACTCCGGCCGAGGCTCGGTCGGCGTTGGTGCCGTCGCCCCAGGCGTTATCGTCGTCGACGAGCGTCGTGCACTGGGCCTCAGAGTTGTTCATGTCGCAGGTCGTGCCGTTGCCGTGCGACGGGTCGACCATCTCGAAACCGCTGCCACCGGCGGTGGTGTCGATCTCGACCTGGCCGAGGTAGATGCTCTGACCGGTGCCCACGTCGGCGACCTGGGCGTCGTCGCTCAGGTTGCCCGAGCTCGACGTGGTGTCGAGCGGCGCCAATGTGGTGACGCTCTCGTCGGCGTCGAGGATCTCGCCGGACAACGCGTCGACGAGCACCGTGGCTCGGCTCGGCGTCTGGCCGTCGGACTGCACGCCGTGCACGACGCTCATCCACGCCAGCTGTGGCGCGCCGTACCGAGCGTCGACGACCAGCTGAGGCTTCGAGACGTCAGCGATCTTGGCACCGTCGAATGCGTGCCGTGTCTTCGCGGCCACGTCAGCGGCAGCGATTCGCGGCGTCGCGGAGATGTCGATCGCCCGGGCTTGGGCGACGGACACACCGTCGACCGCGCCGTCGGCGTCCTGGTGCACGACGAAGTCGCCGCCGAGCACCGGCAGACCCTGGTAGGTCCGCTCATATCGGATGTGTTGCGCGCCGTCGACACCGGTGATGGTGTCGACCACGCGGTACGAGTCGGCGGTCGAGCCCTTGATCGAGCCCAGGTGATCGCCGATGTAGTCATTCGCGACCGCCGCCGGACTACGCTCGTCCGATGCCGGTGCCGCTCCTGCCGATGTCCCAACCGTCGTGCCTACCACGCCTAGCCCGACGGCGAGAATCGCGGCGCCTGGAGCCGCTACGAGTCTGCGCATGGGTACTCCCTCGAGAAACTGGGTAGGTCGCTTCGAGGTTGTCTCAAAGACCCCAAGTCGCACCATGCCACCTGGTCATAACATTCCGCTGCGAGGCGCCCGATTCGGCGTAATATGACGCCGATGGAGATCGAGCTGCGACACCTGCGCCTGGTGAAGGCCATTGCCGAAGAGGGCAGCATCACGCGAGCTGCCGCAGCGCTCGGGTCAACCCAACCCGCGGTGACACGGTTGCTGCGCCGCCTCGAAAACACGCTCGGGGGCCCGCTGTTCGTGCGGTCGCGCGACGGTGTCGAGCCCACGTCGCTCGGCAAGCTCGTGATCGCCCGCGCCCAGGCCGTGCTGCCGGTGATCGACTCGCTGCGCTCCGACGTCGAGGCGAGCAAGCTGGCCGGCCCGGTGCCCGAGAAGATCCGGGTCGGAGCCGAAAACGGACCCGTGATGGTCGGGCTCTTGCGCGGCATCCGCAACCTCTTCACCGGCACCGAGGTCGTGACCGAGAGCCAAAACGGTCTCGCCGGCCTGCTCGAGCTCGTCACCGGCGGCCACGTCCATCTCGCAGGCATTCACGAGTTCATCGGCCACGAGATCGTCCTGGGTCGCGATCTCGCCATCCAGACGGTGGGCTGTGAGCCGATCTTCGTCATGCTCGCCGAGGACCACCCGCTGGCCAGCCGCGAGGAGCTCGCCCTCGCCGACCTCGCCGAGCAGAGTTGGGTGCTCACACCACTCGACATCGACCGCGAGTACGACATGTTCGCCGCCGCCTGCGGACGGGCCGGCTTCTCCCCTCGGGTCGACCACTACCTGACCGGTGTGCACAACCTCGAGGTCGTCCGTTCGGGTGAGGCACTCGGTCTGACGTACGCGGTCTCGCGTTTCCGGGGCGTCGCCAGCCGCCCACTGGTCGGATCGCCGGTCCGGATCCGGCACATGCTGATCGCCGATCAGCACAGTCCGCTCGTCCCGCACCTCGAAAAGTTGGCCCGCTACGTGCTCGACAATTACACCGAGACGGCAGCAGAGCAGCCGACTTATACCGCATGGTTGGGCAAATACGACAAGTTGGCTCTCGAACCTGCGCCGAGGCGTTCCGCCTGACCCGAGAACGTGGTCGACTGGGCACACGCGTCCATGCCCATGCCCCGCGTCCGGGAGGTACGAGCGATGAGGTACGCACTGGTGACTGCCGCACTGGTGACCGTCCTTGGAGGAGGAATGGGAGCGGCCAGCGCAACGGCTGCCCCAACCGATCACCACAAGGGCGACGGTGACATCTGCATCCTGGATGAGCAGCCCTGCACCTGACCGACACCGGCGATCGACACTCGGGAGTCGCGTAGCCTGCGGGGCGTGACTGATCCCCGCGCCCCGTTGGAGCTGTTTGCGATCGACGGGCTCCTCGACGCCGAGGAGCGAGCGATCCGCGACTCCACGCGGGCCTTCTGCGACGAGCGCATCCGGCCGCGCATCGCACAGTGGTACGAGACGACCGACCTGCCATCTCGCGAGCTGGCGCGCGAGATGGGTGAGCTCGGGCTGCTCGGCATGCATCTGGACGGCTACGGCTGCGCCGGCACCAACGCGGTGTCCTACGGGCTCGCCTGCCTGGAGTTGGAAGCCGCCGACTCGGGCATCCGCAGCCTGGCGTCGGTGCAGGGCAGCCTCGCGATGTTCGCGATTCACCGCTTCGGCTCTGAGGCACATCGCGAGGAGTGGCTCCCCCGCATGGCGACCGGCGAGATCGTCGGATGCTTCGGACTGACCGAGCCCGATGCCGGCTCCGACCCTGGCGCGATGCGGACCAGGGCCCGCCGCGACGGCACCGACTGGGTGCTCGACGGCACGAAGATGTGGATCACCAACGGCTCGATCGCCGACGTCGCCATCGTCTGGGCTCAGACCGACGAGGGCATTCGGGGCTTCGTCGTTCCGACGGATACGCCCGGTTTCACTGCCCCGAAGATCACCGGCAAGCTCTCGATGCGGGCGTCGGTCACGTCGGAGTTGGTGCTCGACGGGGTACGGGTGCCGGCCGACGCCCTGCTGCCGGAGGCGCAAGGACTGTCGGGTCCGCTGTCCTGCCTGACCCAGGCTCGCTTCGGCGTCGCGTTCGGTGCGCTGGGCGCCGCCCGCGACAGCCTCGAGGCCGCTCTGTCGTACGCGCAGACGCGGACCGTCTTCGACCGGCCGGTCGCCGGCTACCAGCTCACGCAGGAGAAGCTCACCAACATGGCGCTCGAGTTGGGCAAGGGCATGCTGCTCGCGGTCCACCTCGGTCGGTTGAAGGACGCCGGGCAGCTGCGGTCCGAGCAGGTCAGCATCGGCAAGCTCAACAACGTCCGCGAGTCACTCGCGATCGCCCGTGAATGCCGCACGATCCTCGGCGGCAACGGCATCAGCCTCGAGTACGCACCCTTGCGGCACGCCAACAACCTCGAGTCGGTGCTGACGTACGAAGGGACCTCCGAGGTCCACATGCTCGTGATCGGGCAGGCATTGACCGGCGTCAGCGCGTTTCGCTAGCAACCGCGAGGGCAAACCACACGTCCATACGGGTCGCCGCGTCACCGAGATCGCGCCCGAGGAGTCCCTCGGCCCGGCGGATGCGATAGCGCAGCGTGTGACGATGGATGCCGAGCTCGGCCGCGGCCGGGTCGTACTGACCGTGGTGTCGTAGCCACGCTCGCAGCGTGCGTGAGAGATCGATGCCGCTGGAGTCGAGATAGTCGCGCAACGGCGCCAACAGGGCGGTCGCGAAGGCCCGCGCGGCGTCCGGCCCGGCCAGGTCGACGACCGTCGAGGCCGCGATCCGCTCGAACCGCGACGCCGAAAGACCTGCGGCCCGGGCCGCCGCGAGGGCGTGGCGGGCCCGATCGAGTCCGTCATCCGGTCGTTGACGCGAAACCTCTCCGCTGATGCCGACGCGGGCGCCGTCGACGGCTGCGACGATCGACTCCACCTGGGCCAGGTCGCGCACCCGCCCGACGACGACAACGACGCGGTCGCCGTCGTCTGCGACGAGCCACCGCGAACCGGCGGCGTCTTCGAGATGGCGCCGGAGGTCGCCGCGACCGGCGGCCGGCGCTTCGGCGAGGCAGACCCAGATCGTCTCGCCGGCCAGCACTGGCGCGCCCAGGTCGGCGAGGTCCTTGGGCTCGACGTCGGTCCGCGTCGCCAGCCGCCAGACGGCCGAGCGAGCCGCGCGCTCGGCATCGTCGGAACGCCCCCGCTCGAGAGCGAACGACAGCAGCGCCGACGCGACGTGGACGACGGCCCGGTCGGTCGGCGTCAGCGCCCGCTCGACACCGAGGGCGAGGAAGCCTCGGACATGGCCGCCGGTGCCGAGCGGCTCGATCACCACGTGTTCGTCATGCTCGACGACAGACACCGCCGCCGGTCGGCGACCCCGCAACGGCTCGAGGTGCCGCGTGATCGCCGCGGCCCGACGCGACGCCGACTTGGGACGCGCGATCCGCACTCCACCGGTCGCGTCGAGGACCAGCACCCATCCGTCCAACAGCGAAGCGAGCCGGGTCGCGACGCCGGTCGAGCCGTCACGAACGGCGGCGCGGGTCAGCTGCTGTTGACCCCGAAAGGCTCGGGTCACGCCCGCGTACTGCTCCTGCGCCAGAAGGTCGGAGACGGTCTTGCTGATCGCGATGAAGGGCGTCGGACGATCAACCTCGAGTACGGGCAGGCCGTGGCGGCCCGCGCTGGTGACGAGGGCCCGCGGCACCCGTCGGTACCCGAGACCGACACCGAACCCGAGGCCGACGACCTCCGCGTCGACGAGCCGCCCGACGTAGCGATTCGCCGCGGCAGCTCCTTTGGGCAGCGAAATGCCGGTCGTCAGCAGCAGCTCCCCACCGAGGAGGAACGGCGTCGGGTCTTCCAGCTCGCTGGTCGCCACCCATCGGATCGGCAGGTCGAGTCGTTCTCCGGTCAACAGCGTCAGCCCCAGTGCGCGGTCGTCGAGCAGGGTCTGAAGAGTCGGGCTCATGTTGTCCATAGCGTACAAAGAACGACGCGTGATTGGCCGATTCGAGGGCAGCGCGAAGTCGCTCGGCCATCTAGCGTGGGCGTTATGTCAGGACAGCCAGCTGAAGACTTTTCGGTGCCGCAGGTACGTCAGGTGCGGACGGAGATTCCAGGCCCGCGCTCACGGGAGTTGTTGGAGCGCCGGGCCGGCGCGGTGGCGTCGGGGGTCGGCACCGTCCTGCCGGTGTTCGTGGAGCGGGCCGGCGGCGGGGTGGTCGTCGACGTCGACGGCAACAGCCTGATCGACCTGGGATCCGGGATCGCGGTCACCAGCGTCGGCAACGCCGCGCCCGAGGTGGTCCGGCGGGTCACCGAGCAGGTCGAGGCGTTCACGCACACCTGTTTCATGGTTGCGCCCTACGAAGGCTATGTCGAAGTTTGCGAAGCCCTGGCCGAGCTGACCCCCGGAGATCATCCGAAGAAGTCCGCCCTGTTCAACTCCGGAGCCGAAGCGGTCGAGAACGCGGTCAAGATCGCGCGGACGGCGACCGGTCGGCATGCGGTCGGGGTGTTCGACCACGCGTATCACGGTCGGACGATCCTGACGATGGCGATGACCGCGAAGAACCGGCCCTACAAGACCGGGTTCGGTCCGTTCGCGGGCGAGGTCTACCGGGCGCCAGTGTCGTACCCGTTCCGGGAGCCGGCCCCGATCACTGGTCAAGAGGCCGCCCAACGCGCGATCGACGTCTTCGAGAGCCAGGTGGGGGCCGACCAGCTCGCCTGTGTCGTGGTCGAGCCGATCCAGGGCGAGGGCGGGTTCGTCGTCCCCGCTCCCGGTTTCCTCGCCCGCCTCGCCGAGTGGTGCGCCGAGCACGGGATCGTGTTCATCGCCGACGAGATCCAGACCGGGTTCTGCCGCACCGGTGACTGGTTCGCATCCGACCACGAGAGTGTGGTGCCGGACCTCGTCACCACCGCCAAGGGCATCGCCGGCGGCCTGCCCCTCGCGGCGGTCACAGGCCGCGCCGAGATCATGGACGCCGTCCACGTCGGCGGGCTGGGCGGCACTTACGGCGGCAATCCGGTCGCCTGCGCCGCCGCCCTCGGCGCCATCCACACCATGCGCGACCACGACCTGGTTCAGTCCGCCCGCGAAATCGAGCAGACGATCACTCCCCGCCTGCAGTCCCTCGCCGACAAACACTCCATGATCGGCGACGTCCGAGGCCGCGGCGCCATGCAAGCCATCGAACTCGTCCACCCCGGCACGAATACCCCCGCACCCGAACTCGCCTCCACCATCAGTGCGACCTGCCACACCAACGGAGTCCTCACTCTGACCTGCGGTACGTTCGGCAACGTAGTGCGCTTCCTCCCGCCCCTGGTCATCCCACAACCACTGCTGGTCGAAGCACTAGACGTACTCGAGGACGCCGTGGCGGCGACCGGATAGGACGGCACGATGGGCGCGTTGTGGCACCCGTTCTCCGACATGGGGGCGGTGGAGCGGGACGGCGAGTTCGTGCTCACGCGAGGCGAGGGTGTGCACGTCTGGGACGACGCCGGACGGCGCTTTCTCGACGCGACGGCGGGCCTCTGGTTCACCAACATCGGCCACGGCCGCGCCGAGATCGCGGACGCGGCGGCCGAGCAGCTTCGCACGATCGCCGCGTACTCGACGTTCGGTGACTTCACTGTCGACACCACGGTCAAGCTCGCCGAGCGGCTCGCCCGGCTCGCTCCCGTGCCGGACAGCAAGATCTTCCTGACCTCCGGCGGCTCCGACTCCGTCGAGACCGCGACCAAGCTGGCTCGCCGCTATTGGCACGAGGTCGGCCGCCCCGAGCGGAGACTCGTACTCGGGCGCGAGAAGGCCTACCACGGGATGCACGTGGCCGGCACCGCGCTGGCCGGCATCCCCGCCAACCGCGAGGGCCACGGCGAGCTGATGGCCGACGCCGCGACCGTGGGTTGGGACTCCGCGGACGACCTCGCGGCCGCGATCGAGCGGATCGGCGCCGACCGGATTGCCGCGTTCTTCTGCGAGCCGGTGATCGGCGCCGGCGGGGTCTACCCACCGCCCGACGGCTACCTCGCGGCCGTCCGCCAGGTGTGCCGCGACCACGACATCCTGTTCGTCGCCGACGAGGTCGTCACCGGCTTCGGCCGGATCGGCGGCAGCTGGTTCGCCAGCACCCGCTTCGACCTCGCGCCCGACATCGTGACGACCGCGAAGGGACTGACCTCCGGCTACCTCCCGATGGGCGCCGTCTTCGTCGCGCCGCGGATCGCCGAGCCGTTCTTCGCGCCAGATGCCGGCGTGTGGTGGCGACACGGCTACACCTACTCCGGCCATGCAGCCGCATCGGCGGTGGCGCTCGCCAACCTCGACATCATCGAGCGCGAGTCGTTGCTCGACGAGTCGGCCCGGCTCGAGAAGTCGATCGCGAGCACCCTCGCGCCGCTGGCCGATCACGCAACCGTCGCCGAAGTACGCTGCGGCACCGGCGCCCTCGCGGCGGTCCAGCTCGTCGACCCGAGCCTGGCGCTGCCGTTGGCCAAGGGCCTACGGGCGCATGGCATCTCGACGCGAGCGGTCGGCGCCGGTGCCGTCCAGATCTCGCCGGCCTTCGTGATGACCGACGACCAGGTCGGCCAGCTGGCCGACGGCATCCGCGCCGGGCTCGACGACCTGCCGACCTGACCTCCGGGTCACTGCTCTCGGAGTCGCCACGGCGGCGCCAGCTCGGACAGCAGGTCGAGGAACGGCACCGGGTCGAACGCCTCCGCTCCGAGCACGCCGTCGCCGACCCAGACCTGACCGGCGATCAGCTCCAGGGCGATCACCACACCGACGGCGGGATGCCATCCGGCGCTGCGGCAGCCGTACTCGCGAAGCGTCCAGCCGTCGTCGACGGCGTGATAGAGGTACGTCGACCGCGGCCGCCGATCGCGTCCGAGCCCGGTCACCAAGACGCCGACGCACGAAGACGCGCTGACCGGCCCGGGTCCGGCCGCTTCCGCGACGGCGCCGTCAGTGGCCGCTCGGCGCAGCTCGGCCACCTGACCCCGGCCCACACCCTGCTTGTACGTGACACGTCCGGCGTCGACCCAACGCGGCATCAGGAGCACCTCGTCGTGCTCGACACCGACGCAGTCCACCGTCCCCAGACCGTCCGGAAACTCGAACGGCTCTATATCGCTCAGCGGCGCGGTCGTCTGCCAGCCCCGCTCGAGCTCCCAGACCACCGGTGGCTCGAGCCACCCGGCGACCTGGCGGGGACGCGTCGCGCCGGCGACGCACCGTGTGCTCAGCTCCTCGATGCCGGTGAACAGGTGGTCAGCGGCATAGCGGGCCAAAACGTCGGTCAGGCCAGGCGCACTCCCGACCCCGACGACCGCCAGCCGACCCGCGTCGATCCACGCTCCGTCGTGGGCGAACTGGTCGTCGCCGAGCTTGATGCCGCACTTCTCGTACGGCGCGGTCGGATGCGGCTGTGATGGGCTCATCGCGACGTCGAGGTAGTCGGCGCCGCCAGCGAACGCGCCCTCAAAGACGGGCATCACCAACCCGGGATCGGCGAGGTTGACGACGTGCGTGATCTGCTCGTCGCGTACGAGTGCGGCGACGTCGTCCGCGGTCGACGGTGCGAACTCGACGACGCGGAACCTGTCATCGGTGTCCTTGACCGCTTCCTCCGCCGCACACACCTCCGGATCCGCCACGACAAGGGCATCGAAGAACCCACGGCGATGCGCAATCGCGCAAAACGCCGCGCCGGCTCCCTCGGCGCCTAACAGCAGGATCCGCATCGCTGTCCCTCGCGACCACGGAGCGTCGTCAGTCGAGGCTGGTCATGACGTGCTTGACCCGGGTGTAGTCCTCCAAGCTGTACATCGAGAGGTCCTTGCCGTGGCCGGAGTGCTTGAACCCGCCGTGCGGCATCTCGGCGACCAGCGGGATGTGGGTGTTGATCCAGACACAGCCGAAGTCGAGCCGCTTGGCCATCCGCATCGCGCGGCCGTGGTCCTTGGTCCACACGCTCGACGCCAGCCCATACTTCACACCGTTCGCCCAAGCCGCCGCTTGGTCTTCGTCGGAGAAGCCCTGCACGGTGATCACCGGGCCGAAGATCTCGGTCTGACTGGCCTCGTCGTCCTGCTGCAGTCCGGAGACGACGGTCGGCGCGTAGAAGTAGCCGCGATCGCCGACCCGCTCCCCGCCGGTCTCGAGCCGGGCGTGGTCCGGAAGCCGGTCGATGAACCCGGAGACCCGCTCGAGCTGGTTGGCGTTGTTGACCGGCCCGTAGAGCACGTCCTCGTCGTCGGGCGCGCCGGTCTTGGTTCCACGAGCCTGCTCGGTGATCGCGGCGACGAAGTCGTCGTGGACCCGAGGGCCGGCGAGCACGCGGGAGGCTGCCGTGCAGTCCTGACCGGCGTTGAAGTAGCCGGCTTCCGCGATCGCCTCGGCCGCGGCCGCGACGTCGGCGTCGTCGAACACGATGACCGGCGCCTTGCCGCCGAGCTCGAGGTGGGTGCGCTTGAGGTCGGTCGCCGCGCTCGCGGCCACCTCCATGCCGGCCCGCACCGATCCGGTGATCGAGACCAGCTCCGGAGTCGGGTGCTCGACCAGCGCCCGACCGGTGTCACGGTCGCCACAGATCACGTTGAACACGCCGGGCGGGAAGAACTCGGCGGCGACCTCGGCCAGCCACAGCGTCGTGACCGGCGTCGTGTCGCTCGGCTTCAGCACCACGGTGTTGCCGGCGGCCAGCGCCGGAGCGATCTTCCAGACCGCCATCATGATCGGGTAGTTCCACGGCGTCACCTGCGCGCATACGCCGATCGGCTCGCGCCGGACGAATGACGTGAACCCCGCCATGTACTCCCCCGCCGAGCGGCCTTCGAGCACGCGTGCGGCACCGGCGAAGAACCGGATCTGGTCGACCATCATCGGCATTTCTTCGCTGGTCGTCAGGGCCAGCGGCTTGCCGGTGTTTTCGCTCTCGAGGCGGACGATCTCGTCGGCCCGCTTCTCCACGGCGTCGGCCAGCTTGAGCAAGGCCACCTGCCGCTCGGCCGGGATCGCGTCCCGCCATCCTTCGAATGCCTTGGCCGCGGCCGCGACGGCACGGTCGACGTCCTCCTGGCTCGACAGCGGCGCCGTCGCGAACGCCTCGCCCGTGACGGGGCTGATGACATCGGAGGACTTTCCGTCGACCGTGTCGACGAAGTCGCCTCCCACAAAGTTTCTCAGAGCTCGCAGTTCGGTCATGAGCTTCGTTGCCTCCCTAGGTTTTAGATCCGGCCGCCGGATGTCTCGCCGGACAGCCGCTGCGCCAGGTAAATCGGCACGACGGACAGCACGATGAGAGCCGAGCCGACCACGTTGACGATCGGTGCTTGGTTGGGCCGGAACAGGTTGTTGAAGATCCAGATCGGCAAGGTCTGGACCTCTGCTCCGGCGGTGAAGGTGGTCACGATGATCTCGTCGAACGACAGCGCGAACGCCAGCAAGCCGCCAGCGAGCAGTGCCGAGCGCAACATCGGAAACGTCACGAGACGAAAGGTCGTGAACGTGTCGGCGCCGAGGTCCATCGAGGCTTCCTCGAGGCTCCCACCAAGGCGCCGCAGTCGCGCGATCACGTTGTTGAACACCACGACTATGCAAAACGTCGCGTGCGCGATAACCAGGGTGATGAAGCCCAGGTCGATCCCCAAGATGGTGCGAAATGCGTTGTTGAGTGCGATCCCCGTGACGATGCCGGGCAATGCGATCGGCAGGATCACCAGCAGCGACACGGCATCGCGACCGAAGAACCGGTAGCGCTGCAATGCGAACGCGGCGAGCGTTCCGAGCGTGAGCGCGATCACGGTAGCGAGCAGGCCCGCCTGGACGCTGGTCCAGATCGCCGACCGGGCCCCCTCGTTGTCGATCGCGCGATCCCACCACATCGTCGTGAACTCTTGGGGCGGCCACGCGAAGGTCGCGTCCTTGTTGAACGAGTTGATCAACACGACCATCAACGGCAGGTAGACCGCCGCGAGACCGAGCAAGAGGGCGGCCAGCAGCGCCAGCCGGGCCGGGCGCGACAGGGTCATCGGCGACGCCTCCTCACAGGCTTTCCAGGGCGCCGGTCCGTCGGACCACGGCCAAGTAGATCAGCATGATGACGACCGGAATCGTCGCCATCGCCGCCGCGAACGGCAGGTTGTTGGCGGCTCCGATGTTGTCGTAGACGACGTTGCCCAGCAGCTGGTTGGTGCCGCCCACGATCTTCACCGCGATGTAGTCCCCGAGCGACAGGGAGAACGTGAAGATCGAGCCCGCGATGACAGCCGGAAACGCCATCGGCAGGATCACGGTCCGAAACGTCATCGTCGGCTTGGCACCGAGGTCCGACGACGCCTCGAGTAGCGAGTCCGGCAGCCGGTCGAGACCGGCGTAGATCGGCAGGATCATGAAGGGCAGCCAGAGGTACGCCAGCGTGACGATGGTCGCGGCCAGCCCATACCCCGGCGTCCCCAAGCCGAACGGGCCGAACATCCAGTCGACCACGCCGCCGTCGGAGAACATGATCCGCCACGCGTACGCCTTCACCAGGTAGCTCGCCCACAGCGGCGTCAGGACCGCGATGACCAAGAGCTTCTGCAGGCTGGGCGATGCCACCTTCGCCATGTAGTAGGCCATCGGAAACGCGATGATCGCGTCGACGACCGTCACCAGCAGCGCGACCGAGATGGTGCGGATCGTGATCGTCCGGTAGACGTCCTCGGTCAGCAGGGTCCGGAAGTTGTCCAGCGTCCAGCTCCGGACGACGTCGCCGGTGAAGCTGTCGGCGGTCCAAAACGCCGCGACGAAAAGCGCCGCCAGCGCAGCGAGATAGGCGATGCCGAGCCAGAAGAAAGGCGCCGACAACAGACCGACCAGCCGCACCCGAGGACTCCGATGCAGGAAGGACGCGACCGCGCGCTTCCGGCGTCGGAGGATCCCCGGCTGGGCCGGCTCGACCTCAGTTGTCGTCGTCATCATCTCGGTTGAGCGCGGGGCCGCCGGTGTCGGCGGCCCCGCGGCCCGCCTCCTCGCGTCGTCTGGCTAGCCCTTGATCTCAGTCCACTTCTGGGTCCACTCCGAATAGTCGGTGCACTCGACGTCGGTACGACCGTCGAGGCACTCCGCGATGGGGGTGGTCCAGTAGTGAATCTGCGCGGCGTAGTCGGCGTCACCCGCGTGGTAGATGTCGCAGTGCTTGGGGTCCGCGGTCATCTCGCACGCCTTCCGGTTGGCCGGCGCCTCACCGAACCACTCCGCCACCTGAGCGTTGGCCTCCGGGCTGATGATGTGGTTCATCCAGAGGTATGCGCAGTTCTTGTGCTCCGACTCGGTCGCCACCATCCAGGTGTCCGACCATCCGGTGGCACCCTCCTCAGGCAATGTCGCCTCGACCGGCGCACCGTCCTGGGCGAGGTTGACGATGACCTGCCACGTCGTCCCGACCACCGAGCTGCCGCTCTTGAAGGCCTGGATCTCCTTGAGGTAGTCCGACCAGTACTCGCCGACGTTTTCGCGCTGCTCCTTCAGCAGGTCGACCGCCGCGTCGAGTTGCTCATCGTCGAGCGCGTACGGGTCCTCGATGCCGAGCTCGGGGTTGTGCTTCATCAGGTACAACGCGGCGTCCGCGATGTAGATCGGCGAGTCGTACGCGGTGACCTCGCCGGAATAGTCCGAGCTTCCCTCGAACACGACGCCCCAGGAGGTCGGCGCCGGCTTCACGACGTCGGTGTTCCACATCAGCAGGTTGGCGCCCCAGCCGTGCGGCACGCCGTAGTTGACGTCGCCGACCGTGTTCCACGAGCGATCCTTGAGGAACGGCCAGACATCCTTGTAGTTGGAGATCAGGTCGGTGTTGACAGGCTCGACGTCGCCGCTCGCGATCAGGCGCAGCGAGGCGTCACCCGATGCCGAGACGACGTCGTATTCGCCGGTCTTCATGAGGGTGACGGCCTCGTCGGACGTGCCGAAGACCTTGACGTTGACGTCGCAACCGGTCTCCTCCTCGAACGGCGTTACCCAGTCGACCTGGGGGTCGGTGGAGCCGTCCTCCGCATATCCCGGCCAGGCCAGCACGTTGAGCTCGCCTTCGGGTTCGCCGACCTCGTCGAGGGCCGGCAGATCCGGCGGCTGGAAGCCTCCGGATCCAGGGTCGTCGCTCGAACTCTCGTCGTCGCTCGAGGTGCCGCAAGCCGCCCCGGCGAGCAGGACCGCGGCCGATACCGCGGCTAGAAGTGTTGGATGTCGTTTTCGCATGCCACTCCTCCAGTGGATGTCGTCACGTGGCGTCTGCGAGGTGGAAGCAGTGGTTCTTCTTCCACGCCAGACGCACCTTTTCGTCGCGGTAACGGAAGGCGTCTCCCGAGGAACCATGCAGGTTCTGCTGCATGGCGACGAGCCGTACTCCCGCGTCGAGGTCGACAACAAACCGTGTGGCTGCGCCGGCATAGATGACCTCGGCGACTGTCCCTGTTGCGGACTCCTCGTCCGGGTTCACCGGAGCATTGAGGTCCGTGTTGATCTGAATTTTTTCGGGTCTGACGCTATAGACGCCGGATCGCCCGAGCACGATCTCGGCAGCTTCTCCTCCAATCAGATTGGAGGTTCCGACGAAGCCCGCGACGAAGGGCGTCGCCGGATGTTCGTAAATCTCGGTGGGCGTGCCCACCTGCTCGATCTTCCCACCGTTGACCACGGCGATCCGATCGCTCATCGTGAGGGCCTCCTGCTGGTCGTGGGTCACGAAGACGAACGTGATCCCGACCTGTCGCTGTAGGGCCTTCAGTTCGACCTGCATCTCCTCACGAAGCTTGAGGTCCAGCGCGCCTAGCGGCTCGTCGAGCAGCAACACCTTCGGCTGGACGACGAGGGCCCGCGCCAGAGCCGCCCGCTGCCGCTGGCCGCCAGACAACTGCGTCGGCCGCCGATCGCCCATCTCCTCCATGCGTACGGTCGCCAACGCCTCGTCGGCCATCGCACGGCGCTTGGCGCGAGGTACGTGGCGCACCCGCAGCCCGTAGGCGACGTTGTCCCGCACGGACATGTGCGGAAACAGCGCGTAGTCCTGGAAGACCGTGTTGACATCGCGCTCGAACGGCGCGAGTCGGGTGACCTGGCGCCCCGCGAGCCGGACCGTACCGTCGGTCGGCATCTCGAAGCCGGCGATGATCCGCAGCACGGTGGTCTTGCCGGACCCCGACGGACCGAGCATCGAGAAGAACTCACCCTCGGCGATGTCGAGATCGATGCCGTCGACGGCGACCACCTTGCCGAAGGCCTTGGTCAGGCCATCCAGCCGGATGGCGGGTTCGGGGGACGACTGCTCGTCGGTCATCGACTCACCTTGGCGCAGATCGCTGGCGCTGGCTGGTTTGAATGGTTTGACAGTATTGCCGGATCGCCGAGGCCGCACTGGACGCTGGCATGACACTTGCACTGAGGGTCATGCACGACGCACAACGCACCGCTATGCTCCGTGCATGGCGCCTACTGTGCGCGACGTAGTTGACGAGCCGTCGTTCGATCTCCGTGTGCTGTGTCCGGACGCTTGGCTCGACCGCGACCTGCGGTGGGTCACGATCACCGAGCTACCCGATCCGTCGCGTTTTCTGCAGGGCGGCGAGCTCGTCCTCACCACGGGTCTGCGCAAACGCTCGGGGGTCGCCCAGACGGAGTTTGTCGAGTCGCTCGTCGAGGGCGACGCCGCGGGCCTCGGCTTCGGCACCGGGCTCTCCCATCCGTCGGTCCCGCGCGCCATCCGGCGAGCCGCCGAGGATCACAAGCTGCCGCTGTTCGAGGTGCCGTACGCGACGCCGTTCATCGCGATCACGCAGTTCATCGCCGAGCGGATCTCGGAGGCGCATGTCGGCCAGCTCCGCATGCTGCTGACCGCTCAAGACACGCTCGCGCAGGCATTGCTCGGTGAGCGAGGGCTGACGGCCCTGCTGGAGGAGTTGCGCACGATGACGAGCTCGCCGGTGGCCGTCGTCGACTTCCGCGGTCAGATCCTGGCCAGCGTTCCCGAGTCGACCGGCTGGCCGATCCCCCAGATCCTCCGCGGATTGGGCGCCGCAAGTGATCCGGCCGGAGGCCCCGACGACGCGACCGTGACCGACACCGAGGAGCCGGTGGTCGTCTTGCCGATCAAGTCCCGCGAGCGCGTGGTCGGCGCGTTGTGCGCCCGGACCGACGACCCCGCGTTCGACATCCTCGGCTATGCGATGCGGCTGGTCGGGCTCGAGCTGGCTCGCCGGCAGGCCGTGCTCGCGGGGCGCCGACGACTGTCTGGCCAGGTCGTCGAGGATGTCGTGCGCGGCACGCTGTCCGGCGGCGAGGCCGAGCGCCGACTGGAGATGGTCGGGATCGAGTCGGAGGGCTTCCATCGCGTGATCCTCGGAACGGTCGACGCCGACCAGCGGGTCCTCCGTACGCTGCCGTGGAGCCTCTATCCGACCAGAGAGCGCGGCAAGCCGGTCGTCACCGCGCTGGTCGGCCGCTATTTCGCGGCGATCTGCACCGAGCGCGAATCGGCGCCGGAGACGGCCGAGGTCCTGCTCGACTACCTCCAGCACTTGGGCGGACCGGTCCAGATCGGGATCGGCGGCCTCTACAGCGGCGTCGACGGCGTCCGGTGGAGCTACCTCGAGGCCCGCGACGCCCTGGCCAAAGGCACCGGCATCCACGAGGGCGAACCGCTGAGCCTGCCCCGGCTGTTGATGGCAAACCCCGACCTGCCGGTCCAGGAGCTCGGCCGGGCGACACTCGGCCCGGTCCTCGACGCCGACTCCGCGCACGGCGGCCATCTCACCGAGACGCTGCGAACGTTCCTCGAGCTCGACGGTTCGGTGCAGGCCACCGCGGAGCGGCTCTACATCCACCGCAACACGGTGCGCTACCGCCTCGCGCAGGTCGAGTCGCTGACCGATCGCTCGCTCAACAGCACCAAGGACCGCGTGCACCTTTGGCTCGCGCTGCTGGCGCTCAGCCCCGAGGCGCCGCCGTCGGAGCCGCCGCTCGGTCAGTCGTCCCTACCGTCTTGAGTTGTCCGGGCTCTGCGTAGGGTTTGGATGCCCTGGGAGGGGCGGGTGTGGCTTTCAGTCGTCTGCCGTTTGTGTGGCTCTGCTCGACTCGCCGCCCGCCTCTTCGTGACGGACCTGGCCTCTGATTAAGAGTTGCGAACCGATCGCTGTGTAGGGACCTGGCGGCGGGGTTGTCTGCGGGCGTGTCCGAAGGAACTGCGGCGAAAGGCATGCGTTGACGCACTTGTGGGCCGGATTCGACATCGGCCGGGAACATCACCACGTGGCGGTGGTCGACGGCGACGGGAAACGCGTGTTCTCGCGCCGAGTCGCCAACGACGAAACGGCGCTGTTGGAGGTGATCGCCGACATCTGTGAGCTCACGGACCGGGTGCGGTGGGCAATCGACCTGCACAGCAGCGAGTCCGTTCTGCTGCTGACCCTCCTGCTCGACCACGGCCAGGAGGTGGTCTACGTCCCGGGCATCGTCGTCAACCGCGCCGCCGAGGGATACCGGGGAGCAGGCAAAACCGACGCGAAGGACGCCCTGATCATCGCCGATCAAAACCGGATGCGTCGGGACCTGACCATCCTCGACGGCGACGACGATCTGGTCGTCGAACTGCGCCTGCTGGTGGCCCGCCGCCGCGACCTGGCCGCCGACCGCACCCGGGCGGTCAATCGGCTCCATGACCAGATGCTGGCGATCTGCCCGGCTCTGGAACGAGCTCTCAACCTGACCAACCAGGGCCCGCTGATCCTCCTGACGGGTTTCCAGACACCCACCATGCTGCGCGAGACCGGCGTTGACGCCCTGACCGGCTGGCTGCGGGCCCGCAAGGTCCGCAACGCCGCCGCGCTGGCGGCCAAGGCCGTCGCCGCGGCCGAAACCCAGCAGACCACCCTTCCCGCCGAGTCGATGGCCGCTCTTCTCGTGGCCCAGCTCGCCGAGGGGGTGATTACCCTCAACGAGCAGATCAAGGACATCGACCAGCTCATCGAGGACCGGTTTCGCCGCCATCCCTCGGCAAATGTGATTGCCAGCATGCCCGGCATCGGCATCGTGCTCGGCGCCGAGTTCATCGCCGCCACCGCCACCATGGACCGGTTCAGCTCCCCGGACCAACTCGCCAGCTTCGCCGGCGTCACACCCATCCCCCGCGACTCCGGCCGCATCAGCGGAAACCTGCACCGCCCACAGCGCTACAGCCGACCACTGCAACGCGTCTTCTACACCTCCGCCCTGATCAGCATCCAAACCTGCCCAGAGTCCAGACGCTTCTACGACCGCAAACGAACCGAGGGTAAACGCCACACCCAGGCAGTACTCGCCCTCGCCCGCCGACGCGTCAACGTCCTCTGGGCCCTGGCTCCGCGACGACCGCCCCCACCAACACACACCACCCCTCGCCGCTTGACAAACCGATTAAGAGTCGAGCTCGTAGACGGCCAACGCGAGCACGCCGTCCGACGACGATCCCCTGACCTTCAGGGTCAGGCTCTGCACCGTGCCGCCTTCGATCAGCTCGGGCCCTTCGAGACGGCCGCCGTAGCCGCTGCGCCACGGCTCGCCGTCCTGCAGCACCTCGTAAGACGCTGCCGGCACGTCGGACTGCCAGCCGTACGCGACCGCCACCGGATCGGACGTCTCGGGGAGGTCCAGCCGCAGCCGACGCTGGTCGGCCTCTACCAGCGGAAGGGTCTCGAAGTAGTCGTCAAGCAGTCGATAGTGCTCGCCCTCGACATCGACCACCTCGGGGAGCTCCACGCCGTCGCTGTGCTGCCGAGTGCCGGTCCGCTGGTAGAGCCCGACACCGAACCGTGCGCCCTCCACGTCGATCGATTCGGCGCCCTGTTTCAGCGACATCTCGACCTCGAACGGCTCACCGCTCTCGATCCCCGAATCCCGCCAGGCGCCCCGTGTCGTCGGACCGGCTGGTTGCACGTCACCCGGGAGGACCGACGCGCACTCGGTCGAGACGGTGGTGCCGCCGGCGTTCCAGACCACCATCACCCGCTCGCTGGTGCTCGGCAGGTCGGCGTCGGAGGGCAGCGCACAGGTCACTCGCGGCACCACGTCGAGCCCGTCGAGCGTCACGCTCCAGGTCAGCTGGCTGGTGCCGCTCTCGTTGTAGTGCTCGTCGATCAACAGGTCGCCGTTGAGCTGCTCCGGGAAGGAGACGAGCTTCGCGTCGGCGACCTGGTCACCCCCATCGAGGGTTTGGGCCCATGCGACGCCGAGCACCGACACCGAGGCGAGTGCGGCGGCGCCGGCCGCGGCTGCCTTGCGCCGGCGGGCGGCCCGTACCTTGCCTCGAACGCCGGCCAGCCGATCCGGCATCGGCGTCGAGCCCGGGTCGGCCGCGCGCGTTCTCAGCTCGCGGCGAAGGTCGTCAAGATCCATCTCGACCTCTCTCCGCACTCGACGGGCCGGGACCGTCCAGGATGGCTGGGTCGATCCGCAGCTTCGCCAACGCCTTGGCGCTCTGGCTCTTGACCGTGCCGGCAGACACGCCGAGCACCTCAGCGATCGACGCCTCTGACATGTCCTCGTAGAACCGCAACACCACGACCGCCCGCTGTCGCTTGGGCAGCCGCCCCACGGCGTCCCACAGGTCGGTGCTCACCGCAATGTGGTGTCCACCCTGTTGAGGATGATGACCGGCCGGCTCGGGAAGCTCCTCGGTCGGGAGCTCGCCGTTCCAGCGGCGTCGCCACCAGGTCGAGAAGGTGTTGACGATGATCCGGCGGACGTACGACTCCGGGTCGGCCTCGATCCGGTGCCACGACGACCACGCCTTCGCCAGGGACGTCTGCAACAGGTCCTCGGCCAACGCATAATCGCGGGTCAACAAGTACGCCGTACGCAGCAGCCGGTCGGACCGTGCCACGACGAACTCCTCGAACGCCTCGGTGCGCGCGCCGCCCGACGAGGTCGCGGCAGCGGGCGCTCGTCCGGGGCGTGGCACAGCCACAGTCTGGCCGATGGTGGTCACAACTCGATGACCATCTGGCCCCCGTGTCGGGTTGCCTGCTCCCCTCGGCGAGGCACAATGCGGCCATGACGATCAGCTCTCCTGACCCGGACCGGCTGCAGGCCGCCGCCAAGCGACACCTGTGGATGCACTTCACTCGGCACGCGCCGTACGCCACGGGTCAAGTGCCGACGATCGTGCGCGGCGACGGGCCGTACGTGTACGACGCCAACGGCAAGCGCCTGCTCGACGCGCTGTCCGGGCTGTTCACCGTCCAGGTCGGTCACGGCCGGACCGAGCTGGCAGACGCGGCCGCCAAGCAGTCGGCGGAGCTGGCGTACTTCCCGATCTGGTCGTTCGCCCATCCGACCGCGATCGAGCTGGCCGAGCGGCTGGCCGGCTACGCGCCCGGCGACCTGAACCGGATCTTCTTCACCAGCGGCGGCGGCGAGGCCGTCGAGACCGCGTGGAAGCTCGCCAAGCAGTACTTCAAGCTCACCGGGCAGCCCGGCAAGCACAAGGTCATCAGCCGGTCCGTCGCCTACCACGGCACGCCACACGGCGCGCTGTCGATCACCGGCGTACCGACGATGAAGGCGCCGTTCGAGCCACTGGTGCCGGGCACGACGCACGTACCCAACACCAACCTCTACCGGGCGCCGGTGCACCGCGACGATCCGGAGGCGTTCGGCCGCTGGGCTGCGGACCGAATCGGCGAGGCGATCGAGAACGAGGGACCCGAAACGGTCGCCGCGGTGTTCTTGGAGCCGGTGCAAAACGCTGGCGGGTCGATCCCGCCACCGCCCGGCTACTTCGCGCGGGTCCGAGAGATCTGCGACGACTACGACGTGCTGCTGGTGTCCGACGAGGTGATCTGCGCCTTCGGGCGGCTCGGCGAGATGTTCGGGGCCCGACGGTACGGCTACCAGCCCGACATCATCACCTGCGCCAAGGGGCTGACGTCCGGATATTCGCCGCTCGGCGCGATGATCGCCTCGGACCGGCTGTTCGAGCCGTTCAGCAGCGGCACCGCGATGTTCTCCAACGGCTACACCTTCGGCGGGCATCCGGTGTCGGCCGCCGTCGCGATGGCCAACCTCGACATCTTCGATCGGGAAGGGTTGTGCGACCACGTGCAGCGCCTCGAGGACGCGTTTGGGTCGACGATGGATCGGCTGCGCGACCTGCCGATCGTCGGCGACGTCAGGGGCGCCGGCTTCTTCTGGTCGATCGAGCTCGTCAAGGACCAGGCCACGCAGGCGACGTTCGACGCCGAGGAGCGGGAGCGGCTGCTGCGGGGCTACCTGCCCGGCGCGTTGTACGACGCCGGTCTCTACTGTCGGGCCGACGACCGCGGCGACTCCGTCATCCAGCTGGCGCCGCCGCTGATCTGTACGCAGGAGCACTTCGACGAGATGGAGCGGATCCTGCGGTCGGTGCTGACCGACGCCTTGGCGAAGGTGTGACGGGCGCCGGTCACATCTAGCGCCGAGATTGCGCGTCTGCCCCACCCATTTACGCCGACCTTGCGCGTCTCGCCCATGGGGGTCGGGCAGACGCGCAATCTCGGCGCGAAAGGGGGCGGGCTACTGCGGGGGCGCGTCCCAGGTCGCGAGCTCGCGCTTGAGGATCTTGCCGGTTGCGTTGCGCGGCAGCTCGGCGCAGAACCACACGTCCCGCGGCACCTTGTATCGGGCCAGCTGCGCCTTGACGTAGTCGCGGACGTCGTCCTCGGTCACCTCGGCGCCCTCGCGACGCACCACGAACGCCCGGAGCCGCTGGCCGAAGTCGGCGTCGGCGACTCCGATCGCGGCGACGTCGGCGATGTCGTCGTGACGAGCCAGACAGTCCTCGATCTCGCGGGGATAGACGTTTTCGCCGCCGGACACGATCATGTCGTCGTCGCGACCCTCCACGAACAGCAGCCCATCGTCGATGCGGCCGACGTCGCCGGTCGCCATGAGACCGTCGACCGTCTCCTTCGAGCCTCCGCCGCTGTAGCCCTCGAAGAGCGCCCCGTTGTCGACGAAGATGCGGCCGACTCCGCCAGACACCGGCCGGCCGCTGTCGTCGAACAGCTCGACTCGCGTGCCGAGTGGCGGCCGGCCGGCCGTGCCGGGAGCCAACCGCATGTCGGCCGGCGACGCGATGGTCGCCCAAGCGCACTCGGTCGACCCGTAGACGTTGTAGAGGTTGTCGCCGAAGGCATCCATCCACCGCGTCGACAGGTCCCCCGGCAGGGCCGACCCACTCGCGGCGACCACCTGCAGGGACGACAGGTCGTAGCGGCGCCGAGTCGACTCGGGAAGGTCGAGGACCCGTTGCAGCATGACCGGGATGACGATCGCGGCGTCGCAGCGCTCCTCGGACACGGCGGCCAAGAACCCCGCGGGGTCGAAGCGCCGGCGCAAGACGAGCGTGGAGCCGATCAGCATCGACAGGTTGAGGTGGGCCCATCCCCAGGTGTGAAACATCGGCGCAGCAACATGCACCTTCCAGCCGTACCGCAGCGGCAGCCGCGACACGAGGGCGGCGGCGGCCTCGAACGACCCGGAGCCGCGGCTCGCCCCCTTCGGAGCGCCGGTCGTGCCCGACGTGAGGATGACCGTGCGCGCCTCGCGTTCGGGGACCGGCAGGTCGGCGTCGTCGGTGTGCTCGACCAAGTCGGCCAGCGACGTGCCCGAGGCGGTTGGCTCGTCGTGCCAGGCGACCAGCCGCTCGCCGCCGATGCCGTCGAGCAACGGTCCGAACTCCTCGTCGTGGATCACGACCCTTGGCCGCTCGCGTTGGATCACGTCGCCGAGCTGGGGTCCGCTGAAGGCCGTGTTGAGGTAGAACACGTCGGCGCCGAGCTTCGCGATGCCGACGGTCGCCGCGACGAACCATCGGTGGTTGCGGCACATGACGGCTACCCCGTCGCCCTCGCGTACTCCGAGGTCGTGCAGCCCACGTCCGATCGCGTTGGACTGGCGATGGATCTCGCCGAAGGTCAGCGAACCTAGTTCGTCGATGAGGCCGACGGTGTGCGGGATCCGGTCGGCCAGAGCGCCATAGCCGCCAGCCGGGCCGGTACCCCATCGAGCCAGCGTCCGGGCCATCCGATAGACGCGATCGGGGCGATAGGGCCGAATGATTCTGGTTTGGGCCAGAGTCCACAGGCCCTTCGCCATGACGGAGATCCGGGCCGTCGACTCGCGTACGGGCAGCATGAAATCAGTCTCGGGCGCGGCCGCCGTTGGCTAGCGTCGGGCGCGTCCCGCCTTCGGCTTCACCAGCTTGGTCGCCGACCAGGCATCACTCGCCGACTGTGTCGTCGTCACGGACACTCCGGCGATCGGAGCCGCCTCAGCAACCTCGGTGGGATCGACGTGGCGATCCCGGCCGACCTTCGGCGTCAGCAAACAGATCGCACCGCCGTCGGCAAGATCGGTCAGGGCGTCGACCAAGGCATCGACGAGGTCACCGTCCCCTTCGCGCCACCACAGCATCACCGCGTCGACGACATTGCCGTAGTCGCCGTCGACCAGCTCGGCAGCCGTCACCTCCTCGATCGCTTGCCGCAACTCATCGTCTGCGTCGTTGTCCCACCCGAGCTCTTGCACCACCATCTCGGCACGGAAGCCCAGCCTCTCGGCCGCCCGCCGCAAGTCCGCGCCGTCCCCGGTCGCCGTCACCTGTGCTCCTCCTCGGTTTGTCCCCGGCCAGCTGCGTGGGCCGACTCGTGCCCGACACCATAGTGGGTCCGGCCGGACACCGCTCCCTCTCGCCCTCGACCGGCGCCATCCACGCTTCGGAGTACCCGGCGGGAGTGTCAGGATGAGGACATGACAACGTCCGCATCCGGCGCGCCTACCGGCCGCCCCGATCCGCCTCCGGTGATCCACGAGGGCCTGCCGACCCAGTTGCCCGACATTGACCCGGAAGAGACGCACGAGTGGGTCGAGTCCCTCGACGCTCTGCTCGACGAGCGTGGCCGCGAGCGCGCTCGATACGTCATGCTCAAGCTTCTCGAGCGCGCCCGCGAGCGCAACGTCGGCGTCCCGGCGTTGCGCAGCACCGACTACATCAACACGATCCCGCCGGAGCGGGAGCCGTGGTTCCCCGGCGACGAGCACATCGAGCGTCGGATCCGGGCCTACATCCGGTGGAACGCCGCCGTGATGGTGTCGCGGGCCAATCGGGCCGGCCTCGGCGTCGGCGGCCACATTGCGACCTACCAGTCGGCCGCCAGCCTCTACGAGGTCGGCTTCAACCACTTCTTCCGGGGCAAGGACCACCCCGGTGGCGGTGACCAGGTTTACATCCAGGGCCACGCATCGCCGGGCATCTACGCCCGGGCGTACCTCGAAGGCCGGCTCACCGAGGAGCACCTGGCCAACTTCCGCCAGGAGGTCTCACACGGCTTCGGCAACGGGCTGGCGTCATACCCCCATCCGCGGCTGATGCCGGACTTCTGGGAGTTCCCGACGGTCTCGATGGGCCTGACCGCGATCAACTCGATCTACCAGGCCCGGTTCAACGCCTACCTGCACAACCGCGGCATCAAGGACACCAGCCAGCAGCATGTGTGGGCGTTCCTGGGCGATGGCGAGATGGGCGAGCCGGAGTCGCTCGGCGCCATCGGCCTCGCCGCCCGCGAGGAGCTGGACAACCTCACGTTCGTCATCAACTGCAACCTGCAGCAGCTCGACGGCCCCGTACGCGGCAACGGCAAGGTCATTCAGGAGCTCGAGTCGTACTTCCGCGGCGCCGGCTGGAACGTCATCAAGGTCATCTGGGGCCGCGAGTGGGACGAGCTGCTCGCCCGCGACGTCGACGGCGCTCTCGTCAATCAGATGAACCGCACGCCGGACGGCCAGTTCCAGACGTACTCGGTCGAGTCCGGCGACTACATTCGCGAACGGTTCTTCGGCGACGACCCGCGGCTGCGCAAGATGGTCGAGGAACACACCGACGACCAGCTGCGCAAGCTGCCGCGTGGCGGCCACGACTACCGCAAGGTCTACGCCGCGTTCAAGGCCGCCACGGAGCACGTCGGGCAGCCGACGGTCATCTTGGCCAAGACCATCAAGGGCTGGACGATCGAGGCGCTGGAGGGCCGCAACGCGACCCACCAGATGAAGAAGCTCACCAACGACGACCTCAAGCGCTTCCGTGACCGGCTGTTCCTGCCGATCACCGACGAGGCGATCGAAGAGGCCGAGGTCGCGCCGTTCTACCACCCCGGCGAGGACAACGAGGAGATCCAGTACATGATGGAGCGCCGCCGCCTGCTCGGCGGGGCGATCCCCGAACGGCGAGTCAACCCGGAGCCGCTCAAGCTCCCCGGTGATCCGGTCTACGCCGAGATGTCGGCCGGCTCCGGCAAGCAGGCGATCGCGACGACGATGGCGTTCGTTCGGCTGCTCCGCGACCTGATGAAGGATCCCGACATCGGACCGCGGATCGTGCCGATCGCGCCGGACGAATACCGCACGTTTGGCATGGACTCGATGTTCCCGACGGCCAAGGTCTACAGCCCGCACGGCCAGACCTACGAGGGCGTCGACCGCAAGTTGCTGTTGGCCTACAAGGAGTCCGAGCAGGGCCAGATGCTGCACGAGGGCATCAGCGAGGCCGGCGCGACGGCGTCGGCGATCGCAGCGGGCACGTCGTATGCGACGCACGGCGAGCCGATGATCCCGGTCTACATCTTCTATTCGATGTTCGGCTTCCAGCGCACCGGCGACTCGATCTGGTCGATGGCCGACCAGATGGGACGCGGGTTCCTGATCGGCGCCACGGCCGGACGCACCACGCTGACCGGCGAGGGGCTCCAGCACGCCGACGGGCACTCCCCGTTGCTCGCCGCCACCAACCCGTCGGCCGTGCACTACGACCCCGCGTGGGCGTTCGAGATCTCGCACATCGTGCGGTCCGGACTCGAGCGCATGTACGGCTCGACCGACGAGCATCCACACGGCGAAAACGTCTTCTACTACCTCACGGTCTACAACGAGCCGATCGTGCAGCCGCCGGCGCCTGAGGATCTCGACGTCGACGGCCTGCTGCGCGGCATGTACCGCTACCAGCCAGCGCCCGGGATCGGTGACGAGTCGCCGCGCATCCAGCTGCTGGCGTCCGGAGTCGCGATGCCGTGGGCGCTCGAGGCGCGCGAGGTCCTCGCCAAGGAGTACTCGGTCGCCGCCGACGTCTGGTCGGTCACGTCCTGGAACGAGCTCGCGCGCGAGGCGGTCGCCGTCGAGAAGCACAACTTCAACCACCCGGGCGACGAGCCGACCGTGCCGTACGTGACCCAGCGGCTGGCCGACGCGCCCGGACCGGTGCTCGCGGTCAGTGACTACATGCGGGGCGTGCCCGACCAGATCGCGCGTTGGGTGCCGAGCGACTGGCAGTCGCTCGGCGCCGACGGATTCGGCTTCGCCGACACCCGCGCCGCGGCCCGGCGCCATTTCCAGATCGACGCCGAGTCGATCGTGGTCGCGGCGCTCGCGGAGCTGGCGAAGCGTGGCGAGGTGGAGCCGAAGGTCGTGACCGAGGCGTTCGAGCGGTTCCACGTCGACGACCCGACTGCGGTGGCCGGCGTACCCCAGGAGGGTGCGGACGCCTGACACCTTCCTCTCCTTCGCTTCCGCGCTTCATCCGAACGGAGTCATCGATGATGGACCTGCAGCCCGCTGCCCGTCAGCTGGCCGAACTCGTCAACGAGGTACCCGACAACCACCTGACCGCGCCCACGCCGTGCGAACAGATGACGATGGGCGACCTCGTCCACCACATCGACGGACTGGCACGCGCGTTCACCGCGGCGGCGACCAAAGATCTCGGGCCAGAGACGTCCCGGGCTCCGTTGTCCGACGGCTCTCAGCTCGGCGGTGACTGGCGTAGTCGCATCCCAGACCAGTTGGAAGCCCTGGCCGAGGCCTGGCGCAACCCGGCCGCCTGGGACGGCATGACCCAGGCCGGCGGCGCCGACCTTCCCGGTGAGATGGCCGGGAAGGTCGCGCTCGACGAGCTGGTCGTCCATGGCTGGGACCTCGCCCTGGCGAGTGGCCGGGCCTACGACATTGACCGGCAAACGATCGAGGCGTGCCTTGAGCTCGTCGCCGTCCTGTCTCCCCCGGAGCAGCGGACCGGCGGCGACGGGCTCTTCGAGCGGGCCGTCGGGATGCCGGCCGACGCGCCCCTGCTCGACCGGCTGATCGCTCTCACCGGCCGCGATCCGACGTGGACGCCGCCGACCGGCTCTTGAGGAGGTCGACGACGAGGTCCGCGAGCAGTCGGGCGCCGCTGCCGTCGGGGTCGATCTCGGGGTCGTAGATGGCGACGTCGATGCCGGCGCATGAGGGGCTCGCGACCAGCTCCGACAGGATCGGCGCCAGCTCGTCAGGGGTGATGCCGAACGGGTTGGGCGAGTCGACCGCGGGCATGTGGTCCCGGTGCAAGACGTCGACGTCGAGGTGGACCCAGAAGGCATCGGCGTCGGAGCCTTCGAGGTACGTGCGGGCGGCACGGCCGGTCGCCGAGCCGCCGTCGCGACGGATGTCGCGGGCCCGATGGCACACAATGTCGCTGGCCTCGAACGTCTCGGTCGCGAAGTCGCGGTCGTCGCCGTCCTCGCGCATCATCCCGATCTGGACCACGCGGGACTCCTCGACGTACGGTCGCCGGCCGTCGATGTCACTCAGGACCGGCGACCCGTGGCCGGTAGCGAGCCACAGGTCGAGTCCGGCGGCGGCGAACCGTCCTCGGTAGGCGGACTCGTCGCGCGGCAGCGAGTAATCGTCGTGGCCGTCGATCGCCGCGAGCGCGGTGGTCCGGCGCCTGCGCAGGGCGAGCATCGCGCCGAGCATGATGCTGCAGTCGCCACCGAGCACGACCGGGAAGGCTTTGTCATCGAGCAGCTCGCCCACCCGGTCGGCCAGCGCGCTCGTGAACGTCGCGATCGCCGGGCCGTTGCGGAAGCCGGTCTCGTCGTCGGCGACGTCACCATAGGGCGACACGGCGACCGCGCCGGCGTCGGTGGCGCCGATCCGGCGTACGAGGTCGTGAGCACGCAGGGCAGCGGCGAGACCGCGTACGCCCGGCTCAGCTCCGGGTCGGGGCGGGCGCAGCCCGAGGTTGGTCGGTGCATCGAGGACGGCGAGACGGCGGCCAGAGGTCATGCCCTGATCGTGCCGCAACTCGCAACCCATCACTGAGCGGACCCATTTTGCGAGACACGCCCGCGTGGCGCCGCAACTTCGGTCCTCCCAGCGGGGCGGGGCGTCAGCCCTTGGTGACCGCCTTGCGCACCGCATCGGCGACGGCGGGGGCGACCGCGGTGTCGAAGACGCTGGGCACGATGTAGCTCGGGTTGAGCCGGTCGGGCGCCACCGCGTCGGCTATCGCGGTCGCGGCCGCCAGCATGCTGTCGTCGGTGATCTCGTGCGCGTGCGCGTCGAGCATCCCCCGGAAGTACCCGGGGAACGCCAACACGTTGTTGATCTGGTTCGGGAAGTCCGACCGCCCAGTCGCAACGACCGCCGCATGCTGACGCGCCTCGAACGGATCGACCTCCGGGTCCGGATTGGCCAGGGCGAAGACGATCGCGTCGTCGGCCATGGTCGCGATGTCGTCGCCATTCAACAACCCCGGTGCCGAGACGCCGATGAACACGTCGGCGCCGGGCAACACCTCGCGCAGCGAGCCGGTACGCCGCTCACGGTTGGTGTTGTCGGCGATCCAGCGCCTGAACTCGTCTCCCACGTCCTGCCCGGCGTACACCGCGCCCTGGCGGCCACAGGCGATGATGTCGCCGGCGCCCTGGGCATGGAGCAGCCGGATGATGGCGTGCCCGGCCGCCCCGACGCCGCTGATCACGAACCGCACGTCCGCGAGCGACTTGTCGACGACCCGAAGCGCGTTGGTCAGCGCGGCGAGTACGACGATCGCCGTGCCGTGCTGGTCGTCGTGGAACACCGGGATGTCGAGTATCTCGCGGAGCCGCTCCTCGATCTGGAAGCACCGCGGCGCGGAGATGTCCTCGAGGTTGATGCCGGCGAACCCCGGCGAGAGTGCTCGGACGATCTCCACGATGGCTTCGGGGTCCTGCGTGTCGAGACAGATCGGCCAGGCGTCAATACCGGCGAAACGCTTGAACAGCGCAGACTTGCCCTCCATGACGGGCAGGGCCGCCGCGGGCCCGAGGTTGCCGAGCCCGAGCACCGCTGACCCGTCGGTCACCACCGCGACCGCGTTGCGCTTGACCGTGAGACGACGCGCATCGTCGGGGTTGGCGGCGATGGCCTGGCACACGCGTGCCACACCCGGCGTGTAGATCAGGGAGAGGTCGTCGCGGTTGCGGATCGGGTGCTTCGACCGCATCTCGATGGTCCCGCCGAGGTGCATCAGGAACGTGCGGTCGGACACCTTGCCGACGACGACCCCGTCGAGCGCGGTCAACGCGTCCACGATCCGCGAGGAGTGGTCGGTGTCGGTGGCCGCGCAGGTGACGTCGATCTGGAGCCGGTCGTGACCGGACGCGCTGACGTCGAGGGCGGTCACCACTCCACCGGTGCCCTCGACGGCGCCGGTCAGCTGACTGATCGCCGAGCCGCTCGCGGGGAGGTCGAGCCGGACGGTGATCGAGTAGGAGATGCTCGGCGTCGCTGCCACGGCAGCATCGTGTCACGACATACCGGACAAGGCCGAACACCCGCCGGCAGCCGGTTCCCCGGGGCGCCCCTGGAGACGCGGGAGGACGGGCCCCGGCCGCGGTCGCACCTGGGAGGGAGGCCGTACGGCAAAGGGAGAAATCCGTACGGCGGTGCACGACCGGAGCCGGGGCCCGAGTCTGGGCCCGGGGTCAGTCCTGTCCGAGCGCCCGGCGCAGCCGGTCGGCGAACTGCTGGCCACGCTGCCGCGGCGTCCCGCTGGGACGAG
>DASQKI010000007.1:0-4780 GCA_035630615.1 Nocardioidaceae bacterium | reverse complement strand
CCAGCCCTCCGCGATGGCCTGGCCGATCACACCGGCGACGTCGGCCGCCTCGCGCTCGCGCATCTGTGCGGCGTTCGGCTTGTCGGCGTGCGCTTCGGCGCCGACCACCGCGACCGGCGGGCCGACCCCCGAGTATGGCCGAGTCGGCGACAGCGGGACGTACGGCGGCTGGCCCTCCTCCGCAGGCGTGATCACCTCGGCGAACACGGCGTTGACCCAGTCGACCACCGGCTCGGCCGTACGGAAGTTGGCGTCGAGCGTGACGGTGTCGCCGAGCCATTCTTGAGTACGCAGGTAGGTCCCGATGTCGGCGCGGCGGAACCGATAGATCGACTGCTTCGGGTCGCCGACCACGAAGATCGACCCGGCCGGCACGTCGCCGTCGCGCCAGTCGGCCGCCGAGGCGTCGGCGCCGCCGGCGATCCGTACCGCGATCTCGATCTGGATCGGGTCGGTGTCTTGGAACTCGTCGAGCAGCAGCCGCCGGTACTGCTCCTGCAGCGCCGCCCGCACCGCGACGTCACGACGCAGCAGGTCGCGCGTCACGACGAGCAGGTCGTGAAACTCCAGCCGCCCCTCGGCCGCCCGGGCCTGGGCCGCCTCGCGTACGCGGGTCGCGATCCAGTAGGCCAGCGGCCGCAGGCTCGCCTCGGTGAACGCGCCGAGCGCCGTCGCCGTACGCTCCTGCCAGTCCTTGGCGGCGGCCTTGATCTCGGCCAGCGCGCCGCGCCAGTTGCCTTTCTGCCCGTAGCCCCACTTGAGATCCTGCGCCGCCAGCAGCCCGGCGAGCTGCGTCTCCGGATCGGTGGTGTCGCCGTACTGATTCGCCCAACCGTCGAGCGCCGCCAGCTTGGCCAGGAACCGGTCGCCGTCGTCGATGCACTCGTCGGCCCGGGCCGCGATCGCGCGTGCCTCGGCGACCAGGTCGGCGACGTCGGGCAGCGTTGGCGCTGGGGACCCCTGCGCCAATACGCGCTCCTCGATCAGGTCCCAGTCGGACTGGAACGCCCGCGCCAGCGACCGCAGGTGGTCGAGCTTCACCCCGGCGGCGAGGGCGAGGCGTACGGGCTGGGCCAGCGACTCCTCGTCGAGCAGCTCCCGCTGCAACACCGACCAGCGGGCGTCGAACGCGACCGACGAGGCGACCTCGTCGAGCACCTCCACCAGCGGCGGCAGGCCGGCCTCGATCGGATGCGTGGTCAGGATGCGCTGGGCATACGAGTGCAGCGTGCCGATCGCCGCCCCGTCGAGGTCGTCGAGCGCCTCGGCGGCAGCCACCTCGCGCGCACCTTCGCGCCGAGATTGCACGAACGCCCCGCCCTCAGCTTGTCGATCATCCGTCCCCGCTCTCCCGGCGGGACGTTCGTGCAATCTCGGCGCAACAGGGGCGGTGCTCGGCGCAACAGGAGTGGCATCGCGGCGGGCTCGGCGCTCCGCCCGGTAGACCGACTCGAACGTGGCCCGTAGTCGATCGCGCAGCTCCGCCCCGGCCTTCTCGGTGAACGTCACCGCCGCGATCTCGCGCAGTGGCACCCCGTCGTCGAGCACCAGCGTCCGGACCCGATCGATCAGCGACCGGGTCTTGCCGGAGCCGGCACCGGCGTCGACGAACAGGGTCGCCGCGGTGTCGGTCTCGATCCGCTCGCGGGCGGCCGCGTCGGTGAGCGGGCTCATCGCGCCTCCCCGTCTTCCGACGCCAGCGCCGCCGGATCGATCAGCCCGACCAGCTCGCGCAGCGCCGGGTCGTGCCGCTTGCGCTCGTACCGCCCTCGCGCCTCGCCGTGGCCGATCCCGTCGGGGTTGCAGTACGGGCACTGCACCCACGCGAAGTCGGGCACCTCGGGAGCCCGCGCCGGATAGAGCCCCGACGCGATCGACCGGGCCAGGACGCCGACGGTCGTCGCGTACGTCGCTTCCACTTCATCGTTGAGCGGGACCGGGATCCGACCGCGCTTGTCGCGCCGGACGAACCAGTACGCGGCCTCGGCCGCATGACCGCCAAGGATCTGCCTCGCGGCGTGCGCGTACGCGGGAAGCTGCAGCTTGGTGCCGGCCGCGACCGGGTCGTCCTTGAGCACCTTGTAGCGGGTCATCCCACCCGTCTTGATGTCGGTGACGATGATCGTGCCGTCGCGCGCCTCGTCGACCTTGTCGGCGCTGCCGCGCAACATGACGGTGCCGCCGCCGATGTCGATCGCGACCGGATCGTCGCCGTCGAAGCCGAACTTGAGCTCGCTGCGGACCACGCGAGCATCGCGCTCGGCCCGCCACCTGTTGTCCTCGTCGAGCATCGAGTCGAGGTCGGCCAGGATCCGATCGCGCTCGGCCTGCCAGAGGCGCTGATGCCCGGTCGCGCCACGGGTCTCGTACTCCGTCGCCTTCTCGATCGCGATGTCGCGCAGCCGGTCGCGTTGCGCCGACGTCCACGGCTCGCCGAAGCCGGGCAGCGCTTCGGCCTGCTCGGAGATGAAGTCGTCCATCGTTTCGTGGATCAAGCTGCCGATGTCGAGCGGACTGATCGTGAGCACTTCCTCGGGATGCTCGATCGGCTCGATGCCCAGCAGCCGGGCGACGAAGTAGCCGTGCGGGCAGTCGGCGTACGACTCCAGCGCGGTCGGCGACGCCCGGCGTACGCCGTCGGCCGGATCGGGCAGCCCGGTGGCGCCGGTCAGGTTGCCGTCAAAGCGGGTGAACGCGTCGCCCGCGCGGGCCGACAGCAGCTCGCCAGCGCGGCCGACGATCGGCTCGCCGTCGAGCCGGCCATCGTGCGCCGCGCGAGTGCGCCACTCCTGCTCCGATGCCGGCATCGTCGCCGCGGTGATGCTTCGGGCGTACGACGCCGAGCCGTGGATGCGGTCGGAGCTGGCCGACTCCCACTCGGTCGCGGCCAGGTCGAGGTCGCCCGACAGCTCGCGAAGCGTCGGCAGCAGCCACCGGCTCGGCAGCCGTCCCGTGCTGCGGCGCAGGTCGCCTCGCGGAAACGACGCCACCACGCGCGGCGCGGTGTCGAACGCGGCCAGTAGATGCCGGTGCCGCGCGTCGAGCCGGTCGCGATGCGACGCCAGCTCGCCGTCGGCGCGCTCGCGGGTTCGCTCGAGCAGCAGCGCGTCCTCGTGGATGCGACCGGGGTAGGTGTCCTCGGCGAGCCCGACGACATAGACCACGTCGGCGTCGAGCCCGATCGCCGCGGAGACCGGCGCGACCAGGACGCCGTCGCCGAAGCGACCGACGCGGGGGAGTGCGGCGGCCAGCTCGCTCGCGAGTACGTCGGTGAGCCGAGTCAGGTCGGCGGTCGGCTCGAGTAGGTCGAGCGTCCCGAGGCCACGCAGCGTCGCCTCGATCGTCACGGCTGCGTGCTGCTCCTCGGCCGGCAGCCGAGCGAGCTGAGCGGCGTCGCCGTAGAGGTCGGTGAACAGCTGCCCGGCCCACGCGCTGAGCTCGGACCACGTCGCGAGCCGACCCCCGGCGTGCAGTCGGTCGCGGAGCCCGGTCGCGAAGACTCGCAGCTCGCGGGCCGCTGTGAGGTCGCGCTCGTACGCCGCGATCCGACCCGGCAGGGGATCCTCGCGTTCTCGCTCGGTGGCCAGGGCGGTCTCGACGTCGTCGGCGTACGCGTCGAGCCGAGTCGCCCAATCGTCACCGCTCACGACGGCCGCGCTGCGCGAGATGCGCTCCCACCGGGAGGCCGGCACCAGACCGTCGGCCGTGCGAGTCGGTGCCTCGGACACCGCCCGGAAGAAGTCGGCCCGCGGCACATCGTCGGCGACGAGCGCGAGCACACCGAGGAACGCCCGACCGATGGCCCGCTCGTCGACCGGCCGATTGCCCGCGCCGTTGACGGTGATGCCGGCGGCCGTCAGGTGCTCGTTGAGAAGCCGTGCGTACGGGTGCGTCCGGCCGTAGAGGATCGCGACGCGATGCGCCGGCGTATGACGCAGCGTCTCGACGACATCGCGTACGACGCAGCGCACCTCGTCGTCGGAGTCCGACGCGTGCATCACTTCGTCGGCGACCTGCGGCGGTTGTCGCTCGTCGGTGCCGAGGCCGATCCGATCGAGCGAGCGGCGCACGACCCGGTCGGCTCGGGCCACGCCGGTCAGCCCGGCGATCACGGTCAGGTCGCCGCGAGCCGCGAGCGCCTGGGCAAATCGCGCTTCGGCCCGCGTCAGCTCCTGCGGCAGATAGAGGACGAGCTGTCCGGCGTCGTCAGTCGTCGTGGCGTCGGCCTCGACCAGCTCGGCGGCGCGATGCAACAGGTCGGTGCTGTCGTACCAGGTCGGCTGGAGCCGGTCGGTGACCGCGCGATGCAGGCCGACCATGGAGGCCGTGAGCGGCGACGCCCCGGCGACCGCATCGAGCGCGGCGTCGGACAGGTCGCGGAGCTCGCGATGCGCGGCGACCAGAGCCCGGATCGTGGCGGGGTGGTCCTTGACCGTCTCGAAGACCCCCGCGTCAACGTCGAGGGCGGCTCGCCACGCGGCGGCGACGATCGGCCCGGTGGCCGGTCGGGCAGGTGCCAGGCTGGCCGCGGCGAGCTGCTCGGCGCGCCGGGGCAGTGTGGCCAGATAGAGCCCAGCGATGGCCTTTGGTCCGTCATCGGTCAGGCCGTGCGTCGCCAGATGCCGTCGGGCCACGACGCCGGCGATGTTGTTGGGCAACAACACGGTGACAGCCGCCATCGGGTCGGACGCCTTCGCCACTCTGACCGCGTCGCGCAGTGCTTCGAGCGCGTGCGGGCCATATCGCGTGGCGACGACCGTCGATGTCACTGGCGTTCCCC
>DASQKI010000006.1:0-42782 GCA_035630615.1 Nocardioidaceae bacterium | reverse complement strand
GGCATCACAACCTCCGCTCGAAGAGCCCGCGGACGCCGGCGTCGCGGCGCAGCAGCTCCAGAGCGTACGCCGCGTGGCCTGGCGTGTAGCCGTTGCCGACGAGCATCCGCACGTCGGCCGCGAGCCCCTCCGCGCCGAGCGCTGCGGCCGAGAACGACGTGGCCATCGAGAAGAAGATGACCGTGCCCTGGGGGGCGGTGGCCAGGATGGCCCCGCCCTCGCAACCGGGGACGTCGACGCACACGACGGTGACGTCGGCCGGTCCGCCGGCAGCCGTGACGGCGTCGCGCAGGGCGATCGGGTCACGGGCGTCGGCGATGACGACCTCGTCGGCGACGTGCGCGTCGGCGAGCAGCGCGCGCTCCTGCTCGAACGGCACGACGCCGATCGTGCGCCGGGCGCCCGCGTCCTTGGCGGCCGCGAGGCTGAGCGAGCCGGACTTGCCGGCGCCACCGATGACGGCGACGACCGGGGCGTCGTACGACTCGACGATGCGCTTGGTCATGGCGGGCGCACCGCAGACGTCCATCACGGCGAGGCTGAGCTCGCTGGGCAGGTCGTCGGGGATGACGGCGGCGATCGAGCGGCCGAAGAGGACGGCGTACCCGTCGGCGGGCACCTGCTCGCTCTTGCCGTCCCAGCGCTCGAGGCCGTCCTCGATGACGAGCGGGGTCAGGGTGAGGGAGACGAGGGTGGCGACGCGGTCGCCGGCCCTGAGGCCGAGGGGCGACTCGGGGCCGACCTCCTCGACGATGCCGACGAGCATGCCGCCGGAGCCGGTCTCGGGGTTCTGCATCTTGCCGCGCGTGGCGACGATGTCCAGCACCTCGCGGCGTACGGCGTCGCCGTTCTGGTCGTGCTTGCGCTCGAGCTGGCGGAACGACGCGGCGTCGAGGTTGAGGCGCTCGACGCGGATGCGTACCTCGTCGGGCCAGAGCTCCTTGCGGGTGTCGAGCCGCTGGGCTGCCTGCGGCAGGACCACCGCCTCGTCCAGGACCCGGTGCAACCCGGTCGGATCGCTGGCACGCACGTCATTCTCCTAAGAACTCTCCGCTGACAGGACGATTTCCGGCCTGTGGCTTGGACAGACCGGAGATCGTCCACCTACAGTGGCACAGTGAGCATTGAAACGTCTATCGGGCTCGAGGCCGGCCAGCCGTACCCCTACCAGCGTGTCGAGCTGGTGGAGCCTGACTGGACCCGCTTCCCCGGGTGGAAGGACGTCACCACCGCCGAGTGGGAGTCCGTCCAGTGGCAGCGCGCGCACTGCGTCAAGAACGTCAAGCAGCTGCGCGAGCTGCTCGGCGACCTGGTCGACGACCGGTTCTACGCCGACCTCGAGCGCGACCAGGCCGAGCGCGCGACGATGTCGATGCTGGTCCCGCCGCAGATGATGAACACCATCGCGCCGAAGGTCGACCCGGCCGGCGCCGGCTCGCTCACCGACGCGTTCTACGCCGACCCGATCCGGCAGTACATGATCCCCGTGTTCAGCGACCGCCGCACCGACTGGCCCTCCCACCCGCACGCCACCCGCGACTCGCTGCACGAGCACGACATGTGGGTGACCGAGGGGCTCACCCACCGCTACCCGACCAAGGTGCTGGCCGAGCTGCTGCCGACGTGTCCGCAGTACTGCGGTCACTGCACGCGCATGGACCTGGTCGGCAACTCGACCGCGGTGATCGACAAGCTAAAGCTCGTGGGCAAGCCCAACGACCGGCTCGGCGACATGATCGACTACCTGCGCCGCACGCCGTCGGTGCGCGACGTGGTCGTCTCCGGCGGCGACGTCGCGAACATGCCGTGGCCACGCCTCGAGGCGTTCCTGATGTCGGTGCTCGAGGTCGAGAACATCCGCGACATCCGGCTCGCGACCAAGGCGCTGATGGGTCTCCCCCAGCACTGGCTGCAGGACGACGTCGTCGAGGGCATGTCGCGCGTTTCCGCGATCGCCCGGTCGCGTGGCGTGTCCATCGCGATCCACACCCACGTCAACCACGCACAGTCCGTGACGCCGCTCGTCGCGCGGGCCACCCGGGCGATGCTCGACACCGGCATCCGCGACGTCCGCAACCAGGGCGTCCTGCTCGACGGCGTCAACGCCGACCCGCACACGCTGCTCGACCTCTGCTTCGCCCTGCTCGACGGCGCGCAGATCATGCCGTACTACTTCTACATGTGCGACATGATCCCGTTCAGCGAGCACTGGCGGACCTCGGTCGCGACGGCGCAGGAGTTGCAGCACGCGATCATGGGCTACCTGCCCGGGTTCGCGACGCCCCGCATCGTGTGCGACGTGCCGCTGGTCGGCAAGCGCTGGGTCCACCAGCTCGCCGAGTACGACCGGGAGCGCGGGATCTCGTACTGGACGAAGAACTACCGCACCTCAATCGAGGCCGACGACGCCGAAGTCCTCAAGCGGATGTACGAGTACTACGACCCGATCCACACGCTGCCGGAGGACGGCCAGGCGTGGTGGCGTGAGCACGCCGGCGACACACAGGCGGCCGCGGAGCAGGCGGCCCGGGCCAGCCGCGAGGCCGCCGAGGCGCAAAAGCTCCTCGAGATCCACTGACCGATCGGGGTCGTCAGTCCTCCGCGAGATCCCACGCGGACACTAGCTCCGGGACGCTCGTCGTCGGCTGAAGGACCTTGGACAGCGGGCCGAGTGCGGCGCCGTTGACGATCTCGCCGCCAGGGGCCCGGAAACCCTTCTCGCCGAGCAACGACGTGCCGTCGATCGCCGAGAGGAAGCTCGAGAGCTGGTCGGCGACCTTAGCCGTGTCGGTGTCGGCGTCGGTTCGCACGACGATGGGATAGTTGAGGACGGTCGTCCCCGACTCGGGGAGCAGTGCGGTCATCTGCCAACTCGCTCGCCGCATCCGGAGGGCGACGTACTGCTGCTCGGTCACCGGGAACCAGTACGCCGGGCCGAACGTGCGGTGCGTGCTGCGCAGCAATGTGCTGGTGTCGGGTATTGGGAGGCCTGCTGCCGCCTGGCGGTCGGCGACGTCGGCGAGGACGGCGTCGATATCGTCGCCCTCCGCGCCGAGGGCCGCGATCGCCATCGCCGAGGCCACCGAGCTCGATGGGCTCGGCAGGACAAACTCCGACGACTCGAAGGCGGCTTCCCAGCTCGCCGGTGGGGCGTGGCTCGTGCGCTGGCCGATGCCGAGCACGATCGGCGTGTTGCCAGCGCTCCCGACGACCCTGGTGTGCTCCCGCGCCTCCGGCTCCAGATCGGCCATTCGTGCCTTGGTATCGAGGATCCAGACGGTCGGGGTGCTGTTGGTGTTGGCGTTGATCTGCGACACCGAGCTATCGGGGAAGACCGTGCTGACCGATAGTTCGAAGCACGCGCTGTCTCCGTCGTCCTCGGCCATGGCCTCGGTGGCGGTCGCCATGGCTGGGGTAAGGTCCGGAGGCGCGGCGATCGCGATCTCCTTGGTGTCTTCGCAACCACTCGCGTCGCTCTCTTCGGTGAGGCGGGGAGCGAGGTAGACACCAAGGGCCACGATGACGGCGAAAGCCGCGACGGCAGCCAGAATCGGTCCGGCGCGCGACGGCCGTTGCATCGTGGTGTGGCGACCTGGCATGCGGCCTCCATCCATTGGGCTGGCGCTCAGGATAGCCACGTCGCATCACGGATATGGACCACGAACAAGGCGGCGTCGGTACGACTCGCCTCAAGTCAGTCGATATCGGCTGAGCAGTCAGAGCGTCGGCGGGCGATGCTCGTACGGCGTCGAGAGAACCATGGTGGTGCGCGTCGTGACGTTGGCCGCCGAGCGAATCGTGGCGAGCAGATTCTCGAGTGCGCTCGGCGACGAGACCCTTACTTGGAGTATGTAGTTTTCGTCGCCCGCTACGGAGTAGCACGACTCGATCTCGGGCAGCGCATCGAGCCGTTGGGGGGCGTCGTCGGGCTCGCTCGGATCGATCGGTCGGATCGAGATGAACGCGGTCAGCGGGAGACCGAGCTTCTCGTGGTCGACGCGAGCGCCGTAGCCGCGGATTACGCCGCGCTGCTCGAGTCGACGCACCCGCTGATGGACCGCGGACGTCGACAATCCGGTTGCCTTCCCGAGGTCGGTAAACGACATCCGACCGTCGTTGGCGAGCAGCCGGACGATCTTCGCGTCGATCTCCTCCACGTGTATCAACCTAATCCGCAAAAGTCCCGCGCAATAGAGGTTTGGGACTAACCCGGCAGGATTGTCAAATCGCGCCGGGAGTTGTTCAGCCGCTCCACACCCTCGTCGGTGACCACGACGATGTCCTCGATGCGCGCGCCGTGGCGGCCGTCGAGGTAGATGCCGGGCTCGACCGAGAACGCCATGCCGGTCTCGAGCGTGAGCGTGTTGCCGACGACGATGTACGGCTCCTCGTGCGTCTCGAGTCCGATGCCGTGGCCGGTCCGATGGAAGAACGCGTCGCCGTAGCCCGCCTCCTCGATGATCGTCCGCCCGATCGCATCGACCGACTCGGCGCTGACGCCCGGCCGTACGTGGTCGCACTGTGTCGCCTGCGCCGACTGCAGCACCGCGTAGTAGGCCACGAAATCCTCCGGCGGCTCGCCACCCGCGATGTAGGTGCGGGTCGAGTCGGAGCAGTAACCGCTCGCCAGGCTGCCGCCGATGTCGACGACCACGGGTTCGCCCGGCTGGATGACCCGGTCGGACAGCTCGTGGTGCGGCGACGCCGCGTTGGGCCCGGAGCCGACGATGACGAAGTCGGTCTGCGCGTGACCGGCCGCGACGATCGCGTCGGCGATGTCGTTTCCGACTTCGAGCTCGGTGCGGCCGGGCCGCAGCCACTCGCTCATGTTGGCGTGGACGCTGTCGATCGCCGCGCCGGCGCGACGCAGCTCGGCGACCTCGTCGGGGGTCTTGCGCAGCCGCAGCGGGCCGATCACCGGGTTGGCGAGCCGCTGCTCGACAGCCGCCATCGCGGTCCGGAAGGCGAGCACCTTCTCCGCCCACATGTGGTTGTCGACGGCGACGACCGTCGCTCCCGAGGGAATGCGGGTCGCCGCGAGCGCATACGGGTCGTCGGTCTCGTCCCACGGGATGACGGCGAGGTCGAGACCGCCCACCGGTGAGGCGAGCGCCGCCGGCCGCTCGAGGCGGGGCACGACGAGGCTCGGGTCGCCGTCGGCCGGCACGACGAGGCAGGTGAGCCGCTCCAGCGGCTTGGCGTCGTAGCCCGTGAGATAGCGAAGGTCGGGGCCGGGCGACACCAGGATGGCGTCGATGCCGGCTTCTCCGGTGGCCCTTTGAGCGCGGGCGAGGCGGTCACGGAGGTCGTCGATCACCGGGCCAGCGTAACCTCTCCGCCATGGACCGACGCCTCTTGCTCGACGCGGCCTCGCTGTACTTCCGCGCCTACTTCGGCGTACCCGACTCGATCCGGGCGCCCGACGGTACGCCGGTCAACGCGGTGCGCGGCCTGCTCGACTTCATGACGCGACTGATCAGCGAGTACCGGCCGACCGAGCTCGTCTGCTGCTGGGACAACGACTGGCGGCCCGAGTGGCGGGTCGAGCTGCTGCCGTCGTACAAGACGCACCGCGTCGCCGACGAGGTCATCGGCGCACCCGATGTCGAGGTGGTGCCGGATCCCCTCGAGACCCAGGTGCCGATCATCCAGGAGGTGCTCGCCGCCTTGGGTGTCGCCGTCGTCGGCGTGGACGGCTACGAGGCCGACGACGTGATCGGGACGCTCGCGACCGATGCGCCGATGCCGGTCGACGTCGTGACCGGCGACCGCGACCTGTTTCAGTTGGTCGACGATGATCGCGACGTACGGGTGCTCTACATCGCCCGGGGAGTCGGCAGGCACGAGCGCATCGACAATGGGTTCGTGCAGCGCAAGTACGGTGTTCGCGCGGAGCAGTACGCCGACTTCGCGACGCTGCGCGGCGACCCGTCCGACGGTCTGCCCGGCGTCACCGGAGTCGGGGAGAAGACGGCGGCGTCCCTTCTCACGAAGCACGGTGACCTCGCCGGCGTCCTGGCCGCCGTCGACGACCCGTCGAGCGGCCTCGGACCGACCGTGCGGCAGCGGATCCGCGAGGCGGCGGACTATCTCGCGATCGCCCCGCAGGTCGTCGGAGTCGCTCGCGATCTCGATCTGGCCGACGTCGACCTGACGATGCCGAAGCCGGCGCCGGTCGACCCGGAGGCGTACGACGCCCTCGTTGAGCGCTGGGGCCTCGGCAGCTCGGCCGTCCGGGTCGTCGAGGCGATCAACGGCTGACGCCCCCACTGGGAGGACCCATCTTGCGCAACACGCCTGGCGCGTCACGCAATATGAGTCCTCCCAGTGGGGCGGTCACTCCGTGGCGAGGGAGGAGTACGCGACGACGCCGCGGCGCAATGCGTCGGAGGCGGCCCGCGCGGTCGCACGCAGCTCGCCTTCGCCCGCCGCGTCGGCAACCTGATCGGTCACGTCGAGCAGCTGCTTGACGGCGCGAACGAAGTCGCCGGCCGCGAAGTCGGTCTCGACGAGGACGTGATCGAGTGGCGCCCCGCGGGCCCATTGGTACGCGGCCCAGGCGAAGCCGAAGTCGGGCCGGCGGAGAAACCGTACGCGGTGCGCCCGCTCCAGCTCCTCGAGTTCGGCCCAGATCGCGATCGTGACGTCGGCCGTGTCGCGGATCGGGCCTCGAGGCAGCCGCGGCGGGGGCGCCTCGTCGGGGTTGCGAGCCTCGTAGACCAGGCCCGACAGACACGCGGCGAGCTCGGCCGGGTTCAGTTCGTCCCAGACGCCCCGGCGCAGACTCTCGGCCGCGACGAGGTCGAGCTCGTTGTAGAGCCGCGCGAGCCGCCGACCGTCGCCGGTGACTTGGTCGCCGTCGAGATAGCCGAGCTCATCGAGCACCTCGCAGACGCGGTCGAACTGGCGGGCGATCGAGCCGGTGCGTTGCTCGATGCGGCGTCGGAGGTCGGCGGTGTCGCGTTCGAGCTTGAGATATCGCTCGGCCCAGCGAGCGTGGTCCTCACGGTCCGGGCACTGGTGACACGGATGCTCCCGGATCTCGCGACGCAGCCGTTCGATGTCGTCGACGCCGGCGTCGGACGTGGGTGCGGCCGGCGGCTGCGGTGGCGGCGGCATAGCCTCGGCCTTCTGGCGCAGCGTCGAGGCCAGATCGCGTCGGGCCTGCGGGTTGCGCGGATTGAGCTTGCGCGGCAGGCGCAGCTGACCCCGCGCCGCGACTGGCGTCGGGAAGTCGACCACCGACAGCCGTCGGGCCCGCCGCTGCTCGGTGACGACAAGGGGTCGCGGGCCGTCGCGGTCGCTGCGCATCCCCGGGTCGACGACGACAACGGTGCCCGCATGGCGGCCGCCCGGCACGTCGATCACGTCGCCCGGACGCAGCTCTTCGAGGGACGCGATCACCTGCTGCCGACGGTCGGCCCGGCGTTGACGGGCCTGGCTCGACTCCGCGGCCGATACACGCTGGCGTAGCCGGGCGTACGCGAGGAAGTCGCCTCGGTCGCACTGCGCCGCCTCGGCGTACCCCTCCAAGCCCTCCTCGGATCGCCGGAGCTCACCGGCGAGCCCCCCGACGGCCCGGTCGGCCTGGAACTGCGCGAACGACGACTCCAACAGGCGCCGGGACCGCTCCCGCCCGTCGGTCTGCACGAGGTTGACCGCCATGTTGTACGACGGCCGAAACGACGATCGCAGCCGATAGGTCCGCGTGGACGCGAGCCCGGCGACCTGTCGGGGGTCGAGGCCCGGCTGCCAGAGGACGACGCCGTGTCCTTCGAGGTCGATGCCCCGACGGCCGGCCCGCCCGGTCAGCTGCGTGTACTCCCCCGGCGTGACGTCGACATGGCGCTCGCCGTTCCACTTGGTCAGCCGCTCCAGGACGACCGACCGGGCGGGCATGTTGATCCCGAGCGCCAGCGTCTCGGTGGCGAAGACCACCTGGATCAGGCCCCGACTGAACAGCTCCTCGACGCACTCCTTGAACGTCGGAAGCAGCCCGGCGTGGTGCGCGGCGATTCCGTGAGCCAGGGCCTCGACGAACTCGTGATAGCCGAGGACGCCGAGATCCTCGTCGGGCAGGTCGGCGCAGGCGTCCTCGACGTAGGCCCGGATCTCTCGTTCCTCGTCGGGGTTGGTGAGTCGGAGTCGAGCGCTGAGGCACTGGGCGACGGCGGCGTCGCAGCCGGCTCGACTGAAGATGAACACGATCGCCGGCAGCAGTCCGGATCGGTCGAGTCGTTCGACGATGTCGGCCCGAGCGGGGGTCCACCGACGGCTCCGATGGCGCCGCGCGGCGTGTCCTCGGCCGCGCCGGTCGCGAGGGTTGGCGCGCGCCGCACGGGCTTCATCGCGGCCAATTCGCTCGAGAGCCGGGTTGACTCGACCGGGCTCGTCCCCCTCGGGCGCGAACAGGTCGAGCATCTGGTTGCCGACCATGACGTGCTGATAGAGCGGTACGGGGCGGCGCTCCTCGACGACGATGACGGTGTCGCCTCGTACCTGGGTGAGCCATTCGCCGAACTCCTCGGCATTGGAGACCGTCGCCGACAGCGAGATCAGCGACACCGACTCCGGGAGGTGGATGATGACCTCCTCCCACACCGCGCCCCGGAATTGGTCAGCGAGGTAGTGGACCTCGTCCATGACGACCGAGCCGAGCCCGAGCAGGGTCGGCGACGCCGCGTAGATCATGTTGCGCAGCACTTCGGTCGTCATGACGACGATCGGGGCCTCGCCGTTGATGCTGTTGTCGCCGGTCAGAAGGCCGACCTGCTCGGCGCCGTGTCGGGCCACGAGATCTGCGTACTTCTGGTTGGACAGCGCCTTGATCGGTGTCGTGTAGAAGCATTTGCGGCCCTCTCGCAGAGCCAGATGCACGGCGAACTCGCCAACCACCGTCTTGCCGGACCCGGTGGGCGCCGCGACCAACACGCCGTGACCGTCTTCGACGGCGCGACACGCGCGGACCTGGAACTCGTCGAGCTCGAAACTGTAGAGCCCTCGAAACTCGGAGAGGCCCGGATACGACTGATCTTGGCGAAACCGGGCATACCGCTCGCTCGGAGAGCTCATGCCGCCAGGGTACGGTCTCACCTTCGCGTCGAGATTGCGCGTCTCGCCCGCGCCCGGGTGGACAAGACGCGCAAGGTCGGCGCGAAAGGGTGTGGGCAAGTCGCGCAATCTCGGCGCTAAGAAGGGGGGTCCGGGGCGAAGACGCGCAGCGCGCCGGGCAGCGCCGTGATGGTCAGCGGCAGCGGACCGAGTCGCTCGCCGTCGCCGTAGGCCACGATGTCCGGCGCCGCGATCGACACGCGCCGGACCCGATGCCGCTCGAACTGTCGGTGCTTGACGTGGCTGCCGTTGAACAGGCGCGGATACATCCGGATCAGCTCGGCCTTGCCTACGGGCTTCACGATCGCGACGTCGAGCAAGCCGTCGTCGATCTCGGCGCCCTCGCAGATGCGCAGGCCACCGCCGTACGACGGCGCATTGCCGACTGACACGAGCATGGCGTCGAGCTCGTACGGCCGACCGTCGAGCTCCAACGCGAACCGGATCGGCTCGAACACGCGAAGCTCGGCCACGGTCGCTAGGTTGTAGCGCATCTGTCCGCGTGGCCAGGTCATGTGGTTGGCCCGCTCGTTGACCTTGGCGTCGAATCCCGTGGCGACGACCGTCGCGACCCGGGTGCCGGCAACGTCGGCGAGATCGATGCTGCGCAGGTGTCCGGCGATGACGGCGTTGGCGGCGCGTCGCGGGTCCTTGCGGTCGATGCCGAGCTCGCGTGCCGTGTCGTTGCCGGTGCCGGCCGGAATGACACCGAGCGGCAGGTCCGACCCGGCGAGGGCCTGGCAGGCCAGGTGCACCATGCCGTCGCCGCCGACCACGACGAGTCCGTCGGCGCCGTCGCGGACGACCGATTGGGCGAGCTCGTACGCCTCCTCGACGGTCCGTCCCTCGAGCCGGCGTACGCGGAGTCCGGCCTGCTCCAGATGCGGGACCGCGATCGCGGCGGCCCGTCCGCCCCGTCCCTTGCCCGAGGTCGGATTGACCAGCACCGCCACCTCGTTCGCCACGCGGTGCAGCGTACCGGTCGGACCGCCCCTTCCCTACTTTTTCGCGCCGACCTTGCGCGTCTTGTTCACCCGAGTGGGCGAGACGCGCAATCTCGGCGCGAAAGGTTGGGGCTAGAGCCGGAGGACGACCGAGATCTGGCTCGGCGGCACGCCGATCGCCTTGGCAAACCGCCGAAGCGCCTCGCAAACAGTGTCGGCGTCCCAGCGCGTCGCCGGCACCGCCATCGCCAGCCGACCGTCGCGATCGACCAGCATCAGCACCTGGCCGAAGTGCCATGCCTGGTGAGCATCGTGGCGCTGGCGCTCGTCGACGACTGCGGCCGGATAGGCGACGTCGACACACAGGAGGTCGAGCCCGAGCGACTCGCCCGACTCCCCCGCCAGCGTGCCGGCGATGAGTGCCGTCGAGGCGGTCTCACCGGTCGACCACCGCAGTTGCTCGGCGCCGACCCACTCCGGCAGGTCGAACGGGTCGGCGACCGACCAACCTGCCGGATCAGTCATCCGACTCATCGTCCAGGCCGCTGGGGCGGTCGTCGTCGGCGGAGCGCTCGAGGGCCAGCTCGGACTGCTCGTCGTCGTCCCACGCGTCGTAGTCGTGGACGCCACGGCGCCGGTCGATCAGCCGCGCGATGACCTCGGAGATCAGGAACAGCAGCGTCATCGGGCCGGCCAGGAACAGCATGCTGATCGGGTCGGTCGACGGCGTTGCGATGGCCGCGAAGACAAAGGTGCCCAAGATGATCCACGCTCGGGACCGGCCGAGTGCGCGTCCGCTGACGACACCCGCGAGGTTGAGCAAAACGACGAACAGCGGGATCTCGAACGCCACGCCGAAGACCAGCAGCATCCGGAGGGTGAAGCTGAGGTAGCGGCTCACCTCGATCAGGTTCGACACGTCGGCCGGAGTGAAGTCCAGCAGGATCGACAGGCCCTTGGGGAGCACGTAGTAGCCGACCGCGACGCCCAGCAAGAACAGCGGACCGGCGATCGAGGCGAAGACCCGGGTCCATCGCCGCTCCCGCGAGTGCAGGCCGGGCACGATGAAGGCCCAGATCTGGTAGAGCCAGATCGGGCTGGCGATCACGATTCCGGCCACCAGACAGGTCTTGAGCTGGAGGGTGAACGCGTCGGTGACGCCGGTGAGGGTCAGCGTCGCGTCGAGCCCTTCGTCCTCGCGGAGGTCGCGGACGACCGACGTGAAGGGGTCGGTCAGCAGGTCGAAGAGCTGGTCGTAGAAGAAGAACGAGGCGATCGTGGCCGCAAGAATGGCCAATACGCACTTGATGACCCGATTACGAAGCTCGCGAAGATGCTCGATCAGGGTCATGGTGCCGTCGTCAGGCACCGGCGGCTCCGGCTCCACGGCCTTGCGGCCGCGCCTCAGTGTGAAGGCCACGGCTGCGCCTTCCGCGGGTCAGGACTGCTGTTGGTCGCGCGGAGCCTGCGAGGCGTCGCTCGACTCCGTGCCGTTCGGCGACTGGCTGGTGCTCGGCGGCAGCGACTGCTGCTGCGGCTTCGGCGTCACCGGCTCGTCGCCGGTCTCGTCGTCATCGTCGGCAAGGTTTTTGGTCTCGGCCTTGAAGATGCGCAAGGCCCGCCCGGAGCCCCGGGCCAGGTCAGGCAGCTTCTTGGCGCCGAACAGCAATACGAGCACCACGATCACCAAGATGATCTCGGGCGCACCCAGACCAGCCATGAAACTTCACTCCTGACGGTGGACGTTCAACCGCATCATACGGCCGCATTGGGGACGGCAGATGAACGCGCTGTCACTATCCACCGTACGCGGTCAGCGCCCGTTGCGCGCATTCGCGTACCTCATCGGCAAGCTCGGCCGGTTCGACGACCCGCGCGGCGCCGCCCTGGCGGAGCGCGAGACGGCGCAGCCAACCGGTGTCGCCGACCCTGAGTCGGATCCGCAGCGTGCCGTCCGGTCGTTCCTCGGAGCCGTCGTTGGGGTAGTACTCCGCGACCCATCGGGCCGACGGCGCCAGGTCCAAAACGGCCTCGACGCTGCCCTCGACGGCTCGGAACAGCCCCTCGGAAAGGTCGCGTCGGGGTGCGTCCGGATGCGGGTCGGCCGGCACGTCGAGCACGGTGGCCTCGACAACGCGATCGAGCCGGAACAGCCGGACGTCGCCGGCCAGGTGGCACCAAGCCTCGAGATAGGGGCGGCCCTCTGCGGTCACCAGGCGTAGCGGGTCGACGTCGCGCTCGGTTCGCTCGTCGCGGGACGGCACGAGGTAGGACAAATGCATGCGCTGGCCGGTCGCCAACGCCTTCTGGGTCGCTTCGTGTACGGCCGGATCGGCCCGCTCGATGTGGACCTCGACGGCCGGGGCCGCGCCGTCGCCAGCCGCTGATTCGAGCTTGGCCAGCGCCGACTCGATGGTGGGCAGCTCGGCCGATGCCGCGATGTCGCGCAGTGTTCGCAGCGCCACGATGAGGGACAGCGCCTCAGACGTGGTGAGTCGCAGCGGGCGCGGCAGGTATTCGGCGTTGTCGAGGAAGACGACGCCCTCGGCCTCCAACGCCTCCATGTCGACGTCGATCATCTCGCCGCTGACCGCACCGGGCAGGCCGCAAAACCACAAGACGTTGAGGTCTTTGACGATCTGCTGCGGCGGAACGCCGAAGTCGGTCGCGACCTGGTCGACGGGGATGCCGTCGCGGCCCCGCAGGTAGGGCACGAGGGCCAGCATGCGTGGCACCTGGTCACGGGCACTCGTCGTCATGCGACCTCCTCCGCGACTCCGCGCAGGATGGTGATCACGGCCGCCCGCAGGTCATCCGGCGCCTCGACCACGACGTCGGCGGCGTAGCTCGCGATCTCCTCGGCGGTCTGCCAGCGGCCTCCGAACGGCACCTCGACCCGGTCCCACCCGGGCTCGACCTCCGTGGTCGACGTGGCCCGTCGACGCAGCCCCCAACCGGTGCCTTGGCGGATCCGGAGGCTTGCCGAGGCATTGGGCGAGGAGAGACCGCCGAGACCCTCGGCCTCGGCGCGCAGGTCGAGGTCGACGGGCACGGCGTACTCCCCCGGCCGGCCGTCCGGCTCGACGTCGCCGACGATCCGCGACAGCCGGAACATGCGGGTCGCGCCGCGATCGCGGTCGTGGCCGACGACGTACCAGCGGCCGTGCCACGAGAGCACTCCCCACGGCTCGAGGTGACGCAGCCCCGACGGCTGGCTCGACCGGGCGTACTCGAAGGTCACCGGCGTCCGGGTGATGACGGCGTCCCACAGCGGCTCGAAGCTCGGCTCGTCGGCGGCCAGCTGCGGCTCGAGCGCCGGCAGCGCGTCCGGCTCGACCGGCACTCCGGCCGCCTTCAGCTTGACGACCGCTGACGAGGTCTGCCCGGCGAGCCTGGCGTGCTGCCACACGCGGGCGGCCAGCCCGACGACGGCGGCCTCGTCGGCCTCGAGCGGGATCTCCGGCAGCTCGAACGTGTCCCGCCGGATCCGATAACCCAACTCGTCCTCGAACGCCTTCTCGAAGCTGCCCACCTCGATGTGGACCCCGATCTCGCGCAGGTCTTCCTTGTCACGCTCAAACATCCGCTCGAACGCCTCGTCGGTCTGGTCGTGGTAACCCTCGACGATCTGGCGAATTCGGTCCTTGGTGAGATAGTGCTGGCTGACCAGGAGGGCGATCACCAGGTTCATCAGACGCTCGCTCTTGCGCCTGGTCATGGGACGTCCTTTCGCACCCTGGTGACGTTACCTCGTGTCCGAACATCTGTGCGGTCCGACGCCCACCCTAGGGTGCTCTCATGATCCGATGGCGATCCGGCGTGGTGTCCGCCGTGGGCAAGTCCTGGCCGGGCGCGCAGGAGCTCCACGTTGTCCTCGACGGTACGACCGGTGCCGATCCGGTTCGGGCGCTGGCGTACGCCGAGCTCGTCGGGCGGCCCGAGGTCGGCGACCGCGTGCTGCTCAACGCGACCGCTCTGCTGATGGGGCTCGGCACGGGCGGGTACGCGATGGTCGTCGCCGTCCCCGATCGGCTACCCGATGACCCGCCTCCGGGGCCCGGTCATCTCGTGAAGGCGCGCTACACGCCACTCCAGACGACGGTCCTCGGCGTCGACGAGCAGGACTCGGCCGAGCACGGAACGCTGCGCGACGCGGACGACCTCGACGGGATGCCCGTGGTCGTCGCTGATCTGCATTCGGCACTGCCGGCGATCGTGGCGGGTGCCCGGGCCGAGCGGGCGGACCCGCGAGTCGCCTACGTCATGACCGACGGCGGCGCGCTCCCGCTGACGTTTTCGCGGGCGGTCGCGGGGCTGACCGAGGCGGGTTGGCTGATCGGTTCGGTCACTGTGGGCCAGGCCTATGGCGGCACGCTCGAGGCGGTCACGCTGCACACCGGCCTATTGGCGGCCCGCCACGTGTTGGGTGCCGACTTCGCCGTCGTCGTGCAGGGGCCGGGCAACCTCGGCACCGGCACCCGATGGGGATTCTCCGGTGTCGCCGCGGGCGAGGCGATCAACGCCGCCGGCGTACTCGGTGGCCGTCCGGTGGCGTCGCTGCGCGTATCCGAGGCCGATCCGCGTGATCGGCACCAGGGCGTCTCGCACCACAGCCTCACGGCCTACGGCCGGGTCGCCATGACAGCCGCTGACGTTGTCGTACCCCTGATCGCCGGCGAGCTCGGAGTGAGAGTACGCGAGCAAGCGGCCGCACTGGCACCGAAGCATCGACTCGTCGAGGTCGAGGCCGACGGCCTGCTCGACGCGTTGCGAGAGTCACCGGTGCGGCTGTCGACGATGGGTCGTGGCCTCGACGAGGATCAGGCAGCCTTCGTGTCAGCCGCCGCCGCTGGTCGACACGCCGCCCGCCTGCTCGACTGACGCCGGTCAGCCGGGACTGGCGGTCCGCCGACTCCGGTCGGTCGTCGCCAGGTCGGCGAGGCGGGCGCGTACCTCGCTGGCGCCGGGATGCTCGAGGTCGTCGAGGATGGCCAGCGCCTGTTGCCAGGAGAGCCGGGCTGCGGCCGGGTCGTCGTCGGCGAGCTGGGAGTCGCCGACGTGGGTGAGGGTGTCCGCCTGGCCGCGGTGGTCGCCGAACTCTCGCTGCAGGTCGAGGGCCTCCTGATAGCGCTCGATCGCCTGCCGGTAGTCGCAAAGCTGATGGTGCGCGTACCCGAGGCTGTCCAAAGTGTCGGCCTGCGCGCGTCGATCGCCGGTCTCGCGTTGCACGGTTAGCGCCTGCTGGCAGAAGTCGAGTGCCCGCTCGTGGTTTCCGAGATGACCCTCGTACCAGCCGACCATGTTGAGCGCCCGGCCCTGTCCGGGTCGATCGCCTGTCGCCCGGAAGAGGCCAAGCGCGTGCTCGCTGTGATCCAGGGACTCCTCGTAGCGCCCCCGACGCTCGGCCAAGCCGGCCAGACCCAGGCGCGTGGTCGCCCGCGCGATGACATCACCGACCTCGCCGTACATGGTCAGCGCGCTTTGGAAGTTGGTCTCGGCGTCGTCGTAGAGGCCGAGGAAGGCCTGGGCCCGGGCCAGCCCGCGATGGGCGTGAGCCTGACCGGTCGGATCTTCCAACCGTCGAGCGGCCTCCAGTGCGGTGGTTTGGACCGTGGCCAGGTCGCGTGGATGGCCGCGTCGTCCGAGGTACTCCCCGAGAGTCGTCGCGAGCTTCCAGGAGTGGGTCTCGAAGCCCGAGCCGTTGGCGAGCTCCGTGGCTGCGATGAGGACCGCTCGCTCGGCCGCGAACCAGGCCAGCGCGTCGGACTGGTCGGCGATGTCTTCGACGACGACGCCGGGCTGCGGCAGCGGCAGATCGAACACCAGGTGATGTTGCCGGAGCAGGTGATCGGCCGCATGGGCCGTGTGGAGGTAGTGGTCGAGCACTCGATACGTCGCCTCGCGGCGCTCGGCGTCTGAGTCGACGGTGGTCGCGGTTTCGGCGGCGTACACGCGGAGGAGGTCGTGGAAGGTGAAACGAGCGGGTTCGTGCTCGTCAACCAGGTGGGCCCGGGTCAGGTCACGGAGGAGTCGGCGGACGGTCGCGACGTCGACACCTGCCAGGCTGGCGGCGGCCGCGGCTGTGACGTCCGGCCCCGGATGCAGGCCCAGCAGCCGGAACAGTCGGGCGGCGTCCGGGCTCAGTCCGCGGTACGACCACGACAGCACGACCCGGAGGTTCGTCGCTTGCTCACCCGCATCGAGCTGATCGAGCCGGCCACGAGCGTCGGCGAGCTGACTGGCCAGCTTCGCGAGCGAGAGCCCCGGATCGACCAACGCCCGCGCGGCGGCGACCGACAGCGCCAGCGGCAGCCGCGCGCAGCGTTCGATGAGCCCAGCGACCGCCTCCGGCTCGAGCGCGGGCCGCTCCGGACCGAGGTGGCTTTCGAGCAGGCCGTACGCCTCGTGGTCGGTGAGGAGGTCGAGGTTGATCGGCACGGCGCCCTCGGATGCGATCAGGCCGCTGAGCTGATCGCGACTGGTCACGACGACGACGCAGCCGGAGCTCCCGGGAAGCAAGGGCCGGACCTGGTCGACGTCGTGCGCGTTGTCGAGGACGATGAGCATCCGGCGGCCGGCGAGAACGCTTCGATACAGCGCGGCCTGAGCGTCGAGAGTCGGCGGAATCCGCGCCGTCGGTACGCCGACGGCGTCGAGCATGCCTCGGACGGCCTCGGCCGGCGTGACCGGCCGACCGGACGGCTCGAAGCCGCGGAGACTGACGTACAGCTGGCCGTCGGCGAACTGCTCGGCCACTCGATGCGCCCAGTGGACGACGGTACTCGTCTTGCCGACTCCCGCGGTGCCGGTGACGACCGCGATCGACGTCGTCGCGGACTGCCAGCTCTGCCTGGCGAGCTCGTCGAGCGCCGCCAGCTGCGGTTCGCGACCAGCGAAGTGGCGCACCGCGGCCGGCAACTGGCGCGGCATCGCGGACGCTTGGGCCGGATCCGACCCGCGGGCGGCGACCAGGTCGAGTGCCGGGTCGCCGTGCAGGATGCGCTGGTGCAGCTCGCGTACCCGACGATCCGGCTCCACGCCGATCTCGCTGTCGAGGAGGCGATAGAGCCGCTGGTAGGCGTCCAGGGCGTCCGCCTGTCGTCCAGAGCGATAGAGCGCGAGCATCAGGTGCGCCCACAGGTGCTCGCGCAGCGGATTCTCTGCGGCGGCCGCCTGAATCTCGGGAACGAGCTCGGCGTTGCGTCCCAGCTCGAGATCGGCGTCGATCCGGGCCTCGAAGGCGACCAGACTGCGCTCCTCGAGCCGATCCGCCTCGGTCTGGATCAGAGGAGTGAGCGGCACGTCCGCCAGCGCGGGACCCTGCCAGAGATCGAGCGCCTCGGTGAGCAGCTTGGCCGCCGTCTCGGCATCGCCTCGCCGCTGGGCCGTCAGCCCTTGCGCCGTCAGTGCCTCGAAGCGCCGGGAGTCCACGTCGTCGTCAGTCAGCCGCAACGTGTAGCCGGGTGCCCGGCTCGCGAGGATCTGGCCGTCGGCGTCGCCGAGCGCCCGGCGCGCCCGCGCGACATAGCCATGCACCTGGTTGACGGCACCCCGCGGCGGATCGTCGCCCCACAAGTCCTCGATGAGCTGCTGGACCGAAACACCGGCTCCCCGACGAACGAGCAGGGCGGCCAGCAGCGCCCGCCATTTCGGCGCGCCGATGTTTTGCCACTCGGTGCCGTCCCACACCCGCATCGGCCCGAGGATCCGAAGCCGCATCCCGAGTCTCCGTTCTCGCCGTGCCCTACAGGTTTGCCTACAGGTCGGCGCAGCACAACTGGGAATGCGGGAGTGCGACCCGACTGTTGCCGGGAGGTAACGCATACGATGCCGCGTGGCATGTCAGCTGCCGGCAACCGTAGGCGGCGGACGCTGGCGGAGCGGTCGGCTACTTGATGGCGCCCATAGACAGGCCGCGGACGAGCTGCTCGTGATGAACCCGACGAGGAACACCGGCACGGTCCCGGCCCGAGCCGCCGTCAGGTTGACCGCGAAGAAGAACTCGTTCCACGCGAAGATGACACAGATCAGCGCGGTGGCGGCGATCCCCGGCGCGAGCATCGGCAGCAGCACCGCGCGAAACATCCGCAGGGTCGTGCAACCGTCCATCTGCGCCGCTTCGATCACCTCCCCGGGCACCTCGAGCATGAACGAACGGAGCATCCAGACCGCGATCGGCAGGTTCATCGCCGTGTAGAGGATGACCAGCGCCCAGATGTTGTCGAGCAGCGCGAGGTTTTGGGTCACGACGTAGAGCGGCACGATGACGGCGACGACCGGCAGCATCTTCGTCGAGATGAAGAAGAACAACACGTCCTGGGTCTTCTCGACCGGCCGGATCGACAACGCGTACGCCGCCGGCACCGCCAGCACGAGGACGAGCAGCGTCGACATCGCGGTCGCGAACACGGAGTTGCCGAGGTACGGCCAAAAGCCCGCGTCGAACACGTTGCGGAACTGGTCGAGCGTCGGCTCGAAGAAGAGCTTCGGTGTGTCGGTGTAGGCGTCGCGCTCCTGCTTGAACGCGGTCAGCACCATCCACAGCACGGGAAAGAAGAACGCCAGTCCGACGATCCAGGTCAACGAGGTGAGCAGGCCCCCTTTTATGTACTTAGACGGCCAGCTTGACCGCGGCCCCGAGAGGTGTGGTGCGGATGTCGAAGCTGACGTGGTCATCGGGTCTCCCGTACGTCGAAGCTGCTGAAGATGGTCCGCAGCGCAAGCGTGGCGATGAGGATGGTGCCGATCACGACGACGACGCCCATCGCGGCCGCCTGGCCGACATCGAAACCGAGGAAGGCCCGCTGGTAGATGTAGAAGGGCAGGTTGGCGCTGGCCGTGCCGGGTCCGCCCTGGGTCATCATGTAGATGTGGTCGAAGGTGTTGACCACGTAGATCGCGCCGAGCAGCACACCGAGCTCGATGTAGCGCCGAAGGTGCGGCAGCGTCACCCAGACGAACGTGCTCAGGGCGCCGGCGCCGTCGACCTGCGCGGCCTCCAGCACGTCCTTGCCCTGGCTCTGCAGACCGGCGAGCACCAACAGCATCATGAACGGCGTCCACTGCCACGCCAGAGCGGTCACGACGGCGCCAAGCGGATGGGTCGACACCCAGTCGGTCTCACCGGCGCCGAACGGGGCCAGCACGAAGTTGATGATCCCGAAGAGCGGATCGAACATCGTCGTCTTCCACAGCAGGGCGCCCGCCACCGGCATGATGAGGAAGGGCGTGATCAGCAAGGTGCGTACGACGCCGCGGCCGACGAACCGCCGGTCGAGCAGCAGCGCGAGGCCGATGCCCAACAGCATCGCGACGACCACGCACGAGGTGGTGATGAGAATCGTGTGCCAGGCGGCGCTGCGGAACGTGCTGTCGGCGAAGACGTCGACGTAGTTGGAGAGCCCGACGAAGTGCTCCGAGCCCGGCCGCACGAGATTCCACGACTGCATCGAATACCAAAGCGTCATCACGAACGGCAGCTGTGTCACAACGATCGCGAATATCAGCGCCGGCATCAGCGGCGCTCGACGCGACCACGCCTCCCTGCGCTCCACTTGACGTCGCTCGGATACGTGCCGTGTCGCCGCGATGACCGCCATCAGTCGCCCTCCTGGTAGGACTCCCCCACGCTCTCGGCGTAGTTCTGGGCTTGGTCGAGTGCCTCGTCGACGCTGATCTGGCCGGCGATGGCCGCCGAGATCTGCTGGCTCACCCGGGTCCCCAGATCTTGAAACTCCGGGATCCCGACGAACTGGATCCCCGTGTACGGCACCGGCTCGACCGTCGGATGCTCCTGGTCGACCGCCTCGAGGGCATCCAGCGTCGGCTGGGCGTAGGCCTCGCCGACCTTCGCGTACTCCGGGATCTGGTACGTCGACAGCCGGCTGCCCGGCGGTACCCGCTCCCAGCCGAACTCGTTGCCGACCAGATGCATGTAGTCCTTGCTCGTCATCCAGGACAGGAACTCCCACGCTTCGTCGGCGTGCTCAGAGCTCTCAGGGATGCCGAGCGACCAGGTGTAGAGCCAGCCGGACGAGTCGGTCTCGACGACCGGAGCCGCGGCGTAGCCGTTCTTGCCGACCACCTGGCTGTCGGCCGGCGACTCGATGGTGCTGACCATCGCGGTGGCGTCGTACCACATCGCTGCCTGGCCCTGGCTGTAGCGCGTGATGCATTCGGAGTAGCCGCTCGTGGCGGCGCCGGGCTCGCCGTACTGCTGCACGAGGTCGACGTAGAACCGCACCGCATTCTCAAACTCCGGCGAGTCGAGCTGTGCGTTCCAGTCTTCGTCGAACCAGCGACCGCCGAAGGTGTTGACCACCGTGTTGAGCGGTGCGAGGTTTTCGCCCCAGCCGGACAGGCCGCGCAGGCAGATGCCGGTCCGGCCGGACTCGGGATCGTCCAGCTTCGCGGCGAAGTCGGCGACCTGCTGCCACGTGGGGTGCGCCGGCATGGTGAGCCCGGCCTCCTCGAAGAGGTCCTTGCGATAGACGAGGAACGACGACTCGCCGTAGAACGGGACCGAGTACATATCGCCGTCGTAGGAGAGGGAGTCGCGGACCGACGGGATGAAGTCGTCGCCGTCGTACCCCTCGGTCTGGTCGATGTACGGCTGGAGGTCGACGAGCCAGCCGTTCTCGGCCCACTGGGGCGTCTCGAAGTTGCTGATCATGACCGCGTCGAACTCGCCGCCTCCGGTCGCGACCGACGCGGTGATCTTGGCCCGTGCCTCGTTTTCGGGCAGCGAGACGAAGTCGAGGTTGATGTCGGGATGCTCGGCCTCGAACTGCTCCGACAGCGCGATCGCGTCCTCCATCTGGGGGTTGGACACGATCGCGACGACAAGGGTGGTGCCGTCTCCGCTTTCGCCGAGCGCTCCCGCTCCGGCACATCCGGTGGCGACCATCGAGGTGGCGGTTAGGGCGGCGACGAGCCGTATCCCTCGCTCGGCGCCAAACGGCGGTCTCATGCGGGCTCCTCCCCGGGGCGGACGTGGACCTTGACGCCTTGGCCCTGGCGCACGATGTCGAGCGCGTCCGGATAGTCGTCGAGCGGGAACCGATGGGACACGAGGCCGTCGGTGCTGATCGATCCGGTGGCGACCAGGTCCAGGGCGGCGCCGAAGCTGTGCAGGACGGCCATCGACCCGACGATGGTGATCTCGTCGTTGTAGATCCGGAAGGGCGATACCGCCACGCGCGCGTCCGCGTTGGCGACGCCGAACACGAGGAAGCGACCTCCCCGGCGGACCGCGTCCAGGCCTTCCTCGATCGCGGCGGGAGCACCGGTCACGTCGACGACCGCGTCGTATTGTCCGTCGAGCTCGGAGATCGACGTCGCGGTGTGGACCGCGCCGAACTTGGTCGCGAGGTCGAGCTTGCTCGCGACCCGGTCGACCGCGTTGACCCGGACTCCGGCGCCGACGAGGAGCTGGATCAGGAGCAGCCCCATCGTGCCGGCACCGACGACGAGCATGGACTCCCCCGTCTCGGTGCCGAGCCTGCGTACCCCGTGTACGGCGCACGACAGGGGCTCGACGAGTGCGCCCTGCTCGAGGCTGAGATGGTCGGGCAGCCGGTAGGCGTTGACCGCCGGCACCGCGACCCGCTCGGCGAACGCTCCGTCGACGGTGTCGCCGATCGCACCCCAATTGGCGCAGAGGTTGCCTCGGCCGGCTCGACAGGCAACGCAGTGGCCGCAAAACAGCGACGGGTCGACCGCCACCCGATCACCGACCGCGATGCCGGTCGTGACGTCGGCGCCGATCTCGCCGACCGTGCCAGCGAACTCGTGGCCCGGGACGATCGGATACGGCGTGGGCGGAAACTCGCCGTCGGCGATGTGGAGGTCGGTGCCGCAGACCCCGCAGGCGCCGACGTCGACGACGACCTGGTGCGGCGCCGGCCGAGGATCGGGTGTTTCGCTCACGGCGATCTCACGTGGTTCGGTGATGACTGCTGCCCGCATGCGTCCCACGTCCGCGCCTGCTCATATGAGCGGCTAGACTTCCGGATGAGCACTTATTGCATCGCGTGTGTGCGCGGGTGTCAAGGGGTGCGGCCCGACTAGGGTTGGCCGCACCGCGGGAAGGAGGGGCCAGATGGCGCCACCGATCAAGACGTCACCGTCCCGACGCGGGCCGGCGTGGATGGTGCAGGCCGCTGCGTTGGCCCGGCGCTTCCACCTCGACGGGCGGTCCAAAACCGAGCTGGCGGAGGAGTTCGGTCTGAGCCGCTTCAAGGTGGCTCGGATGCTCGAGGAGGCTCGCGAGCTGGGCGTCGTCGACGTGACCATCACACTGCCGACGCACATCGACGCCGACCTGTCGACGACGCTCGGCGAGCAGTACGGCCTGCGCCGTGCGATCGTCGTGGACGTCCCGACGCGGTCCGACGTCGACGTGCGATCCCAGCTGGGCGCCGTCGCGGCCGACCTCCTCGGCGAATTGGTGTCGGCCGACGAGGTCCTCGGTCTGTCCTGCAGCCGTACGGTCGCGGCCGCCACCGAGGCACTGACGACGCTCGCCCCCTGTACGGTCGTCCAGCTGACCGGCACTCTCGCGGGGCCGGACATCGCGGCCGGCAGCGTCGAGAGCGTACGGCGCGCCGCCGCGATCGGAGGCGGCCAGGGTTTCCCCATCTACGGTCCGATGCTGCTGCCCGATGCGGCGACCGCGCGGGCGTTGGCCGGGGAGTCAGCCATTCGGGCGACCATCGAGCAGTTCGGGCGGGTCGGCATCGCGATGGTCGCGATCGGCGCCTGGCGCGACGACCTGAGCACGGTGTGGACCCTTGCCGAGGAGCGAGCCCGACGAGCGGCGACCAAGGCCGGAGCGGTCGGCGAGATCGGGGGGCGGCTGTTCGACGCGTCTGGCAACCCGGTCGCGACCGAGCTCGATGAGCGCATCCTCGGGATCACGCTCGACCAGCTGCGCAGGGTGCCCGAAGTGATCGGCCTGATGTACGACGCCCGGCGAGCCGATGCGGCCCGGGCCGCGCTTCTGGGTGGCCTCGTCGACACGTTCGTCACCGACGCCTCGCTCGCCCGCGCCCTCGTCGAAGAGGCGGCCGCATGACCCACACTCTTCGCGCCGAGATTGCGCGTCCTGCCCACCTTTTCGCGTCGAGATTGCGCGTCTTTACGTCCAGGGTGGGCAGGACGCGCAATCTCGGCGCACACTGTCTTGGCGCGAAGGGAGCTGCGCGATGACGTTGGTGGCGGGGATCGACTGTTCGACGCAAGCCACGAAGGTGCTCGTCTGCGACGCCGAGACCGGCGCGGTCGTTCGGTCGGGTCGGGCCGCGCATCCCGATCAGACCGAGGTCGACCCGGCCGTGTGGTGGGCCGCCTGGCAAAAAGCGTCCGACGGTCTGCTCGACGACGTCGCTGCCCTGGCGGTCGGCGGGCAGCAGCATGGCATGGTGCTCGTCGACGACTCCGGCACGCCGGTCCGGGACGCTCTGCTGTGGAACGACAACCGCTCCGCCGTGCAGGCCCAGCAGCTCATCGACGAGCTCGGCGGACCCGCCGCGTGGGCGTCGGGCGTCGGGTCGGTCCCCGTCGCGAGCTTCACCGTCACCAAGCTGCGCTGGGTCGCCGAGCACGAGCCCGAGGTCGCCCGACGAGCGACCGGTGTCGCCCTGCCGCACGACTGGCTGACCCACCGGTTGATCATCGACGCTCGGGAGTTCGTGACCGATCGGGGCGACGCGTCCGGGACCGGCTACTGGTCACCGGCAGCCGACGACTATCGCCCCGACCTGCTGCGGCGCGCATTCGGCACCGAACTCGAAGTGCCGCGGGTCGCCGGGACGCACGAGCCACTCGGCCACACCGCGTCCGGTGCGGTCGTCGCCCCCGGGACTGGCGACAACATGGCCGCCGCGTTGGGGCTCGGGCTTCGCTCCGGCGACCTCGCGGTGTCGCTCGGGACCAGCGGCACGGTTTTCGCTGTCACCGACCAACCGACCGCCGACGAGACCGGCATCGTTGCCGGCTTCGCCGACGCGTCCGGCCGATTCCTTCCGCTGGTGTGCACGCTCAACGCCGCTCGCGTACTCTCGGCCGCCGCGTCGATCGCGGGCGTCGACCTCGACGAGCTCGATGCGCTGGCGACATCGGTCGACGACACCGACGGACTCGTGCTCCTGCCCTACCTCGACGGCGAGCGCACTCCACCGTTGCCTGAGGCGACCGGCTTGCTGCACGGCCTGACCCGCCGCAACGCGACCCCGGCGCATCTCGCGCGGGCCGCGGTCGAGGGCATGCTGTGCGGCCTCGCCGACGCGGTCGAAGCGCTCCGGACCCACGGCGTCGCACCGCGGCGAGTCGTCCTGATCGGCGGCGCCGCCCGCGCCGGGTCGGTGCAGCGGATCGCGTCCGAGCTCTTCGGCCTCGAGGTCGTCGTCCCCGAGCCGGGCGAGTACGTCGCGCTCGGCGCGGCCCGACAAGCAGCATGGACGCTGATCGGATCGGACCACCCGCCGACCTGGTCAGTCAGCGGCCACACGATCGCGCCCGAAGCCGATCGGATCGCCGCCGGCGAGCGCGCCCTCAGCCGCTACCGCGAGACGCTCGGCGCGGCCGGGCCACTGTTGAGCCGCTAGACGCCCGCTACTGTTGCTGGTCCTGACCCTGGCCCTTCGGCTCAGTCACCTTGATGATGTCGATGACGAAGACCAATGTGTCGGTCCCCTGGATCCCCGCCTGTGGGTTACCGGAGGTGCCGTAGCCGTCCTCGGGCGGGATGGCTACCAGCACCCGGCTCCCGATCGTCTGACCCGCGATCGCCTTGGAGAACCCCGGCACGACGCCACTCAGTGAGAACGTCGCCGGCTTGCCGGTCGTCCACGAGCTGTCGAACTCGTCGCCGGTGCGGCCGTTGATGCCCTGGTAATTGACCGTGACCTCGTCAGACGTCTTGACCTCGGCACCATCGCCCTTTTTGAGCGTCTTGATCTCGGTCTTGTCGACCGACATCACCGGCTCGAAGTCCACGTTTGGCTCGTCACCGAACTTGCCCTCGACGGTCACGCCGCTGAGGTCCGAGGTATTGACCTCGGGCGGCTCCAGAATGTCGATGACGAACACCAGCATCGAGTCGGACTGGATGCCGACCGTCGAGTTGCCGGCCTCGCCGAAGCCCTCCGACGGCGGCACGACGGCCACGACCCGACTGCCCTCGCGCTGGCCCTCGATCGCCTTGACGAGGCCGGGCAGGAGGCTGTTGGGCCCCGACTCCACGGTGAAGGTCGCCGGCGCCTGGCGGGCCCAGGAGCTGTCGAACGGCTGGTCACTGCCCGCGATCACGCCGATGTAGTTGATCGTGACGGAGTCGCCTGACTTGACGACGTCGCCGTCACCTTCGCTGAGCGTCTTGACCTCGGTGCTGTCGGCCGTCACCGTCGCGTCGACGTTGAAGGTCGGCTGGTCGCCGAACGCGCCGCCGACGCTGACGCCGTCTATGCCGGTTGCCTCCGGCGACGGACCGGAGTCGCTGGACTCATCGTCGTCGCCACAGGCGCCCAGCGCGAGCAGGGCCGGGACGAGCAACACAGCGAGCAATTTGCGACGCACGGAAGAGACCAATCTCGTTCGGGGAGGTTGAACGCGCCAACCCTACCTGGCGGTTGTCAAGGGCCCGTCACATGCTGTCGATGAGCTTGTGTACGCGCTCGTCGTGCGACCGGAACGGGTCCTTGCACAGGACCGTACGCTGCGCCTGGTCGTTGAGCTTGAGGTGCACCCAGTCGACGGTGAAGTCGCGCCGACGCTCCTGAGCGCGCCGGATGAACTCGCCGCGCAGCCGGGCCCGCGTGGTCTGCGGGGGTCGGGACTTCGCCTCGAAGACCGCCAGGTCGGTCGTCGCCCGGGTGACCGCGCCGCGACGCTCCAGCATGAAGTAGAGGCCGCGATCGCGATGGATGTCGTGGTAGGCGAGGTCGATCTGTGCGATCCGGGGATGGCCCCAGGTGAGGTCGTGAGTGGCCCGATAACGGTCCATCAGGGCGTACTTGATCACCCAGTCGATCTCGCGCTCGACCAGGGTGAGGTCGCCGGACTCGACGGCCTTGAGCCCGCGCTCCCAGAGGTCGAGTACGCGGTCGATCGTCGGCGTGTGGAGCTCGCGTCGGTCGACGAAGTCGCGGGCCTTCGAGAGGTATTCGCCCTGGATCTCGAGCGCGTTGGCCTCGCGGCCGTTGACCAGGCGTACGCGGTGCCGTCCCGTCATGTCGTGGGAGATCTCCCGGATGGCCCGGATCGGGTTCTCGAGGGTGAGGTCGCGCATCACGACGCCCTCTTCGATCAGGCGCAGCACCAGGTCGGTCGTCGCGACCTTGAGCAGCGTCGTCGTCTCGCTCATGTTGGAGTCGCCCACGATGACGTGCAGCCGGCGGAACCGCTCGGCGTCGGCGTGCGGCTCGTCGCGAGTGTTGATGATCGGTCGCGACCGCGTGGTGGCGCTGGAGACGCCCTCCCAGATGTGCTCGGCCCGCTGGCTGACGGCGAAGACCGTGCCGCGCGGCGTCTGGAGCACCTTGCCGGCGCCGCAGATGATCTGTCGGGTGACGAGGAACGGGATCAGGATGTCGGCCATCCGGTTGAACTCGCCATGCCGGCCGACGAGATAGTTTTCGTGGCAGCCGTAAGAGTTGCCGGCCGAGTCGGTGTTGTTCTTGAACAGATAGACGTCGCCCACGATGCCGTCGTCATGGAGCCGGCGCTGGGCGTCGATCAGCAGGCCCTCGAGGATGCGCTCGCCCGCTCGGTCGTGCGCGACCAGCTCGAGAGTGTCGTCGCACTCGGGCGTCGCGTACTCCGGATGGCTGCCGACGTCGAGGTAGAGGCGGGCGCCGTTGCGCAGGAACACGTTGCTGCTGCGGCCCCACGACACGACGCGGCGAAACAGGTACCGCGCGACCTCGTCGGGGCTGAGTCGGCGCTGCCCCTTGAACGTGCACGTCACGCCGTACTCGTTCTCGATGCCGAAGATCCGCCGGTCCATTTCCCCAGCCTATGCGGTAGCGCCTTGGAATGGGGATGGATCGACCATCAGGTGGGTCACGGTTTCCCTTGGCACTGTGGCGAACCAGATTCAGTGCGGCTTCACCCGCTGAGGGGTTCGCGGTATCCGGCATTTCCGGCGTACGCGAGCGTCTGGACGAGTGAAGCGGGCGTGGCAGTCGCCGGCCAACGATGCGCTAGTGCAGCGCGACCGACCCAGCAGCGCTCAGTCACTCCGACGCGTCGTCACCGTCGGCGGCGTCGCTGGCGCTCGCCGACCCCGCATCGGACGTGGTCGACGATTCCTCCGCCGGCTCTGGCTCCGGCTCACCGCTGTCCAGCGCCCGCTGCACGTCGGCCACGGACAGCCGGCGAAACTTTCGCTGCTGGTTGCGGGACCGATCGAGGACGGCGGCCTCGACCTCTTCGGCGGGAATCGATCGCTCGACCTCGTTGTCGTGGCCCAGCGCGATCACGCCGAGTCGAACCGCCTCGTCGAAGTCGAGCCCCTCGCGATAGTTGTCGTTGAGGTAGGCCTCGACCCGCTCGGTCGAACCGCCCATCACGGCGTATCCATGCTCGTCGGCGACCGATCCCTGATAGGTCAGCCGATAGATCTGGTCGTCGGACTGCAAGTCGCCCACCTCGGCGACGAAAATCTCGACCTCGTACGGCTTCTCTGCGCCCGACGAGAAGATCGTGCCGAGCGTCTGGGCGTACGCGTTGGCCAGCCCCCGCCCGGTGACGTCGCGCCGGTCGTAGGAGTAGCCGCGCATGTCGGCGAGCCGCACGCCCGCAATGCGGAGGTTTTCGTATTCGTTGTAGCGGCCGACGGCGGCGAACGCGATCCGGTCGTAGAGCTCGCTGATCTTGTGCAGCGTGCGGTGGAGGTTTTCGGACACGAAGGCGATGCCGTCGGCGTATTGCACGACGACGAGCCCGCGGCCGCGCGCGATGCCCTTGCGCGCGAAGTCGGCCCGATCCTTCATCAACTGCTCGGGCGAGACGTAGAACGGGATCGACACGTCGGTCCTCTCAGGTCAGCGGGGCCGCAGGCCCGTCGGGCCGCTCCATCCGGGCGGACACGATCCGATCGGCGATCTCGGAGATGTCGGCGTCCGGGATCCGGCGGTAGCCGTCGGTGGTGACGACGGCCACGACCGGGAAGATCCGGCGGGTCAGGTCGGGGCCGCCGGTGGCGGAGTCGTCGTCGGCGGCGTCGTAGAGCGCCTGGATCGTCGCGGTGACACAGCCGGACTCGGCCAGGTCGTCACGGTAGAGCTTCTTCAGCGCGCCGCGAGCGAAGACCGAGCCCGAGCCGACGGCATAGAAGGCGTGCTCCTCATAGCGGCCGCCGGTGACGTCGTAGGAGAAGATCCGGCCCTGCTCGGTGTAGTGGTCGTAGCCGGCGAAGAGAGGGACGACCGCAAGGCCTTGCATCGCCATGCTGAGGTTGGTACGCAGCAGCCCGGCCAGCCGGTTGGCCTTGCCGTCGAGCGACAGCGTGCTGCCCTCGATCTTTTCGTAGTGCTCCAGCTCGGTCTGAAACAGCCGGATCATCTCGACGCCGAGCCCGGCGGCTCCGGCCATCGCGACACAGGAGTAGTCGTCGGCGGGAAAGACCTTCTCGATGTCACGTTGGGCGATGACGTTGCCCATCGTGGCCCGACGGTCGCCGGCCATGACGACACCGCCGGGATAGGTCGCTGCCACGATCGTCGTGCCGTGCCGCACCTGCTCGGCCAGACCGGCGGTCGCGGCGGCGTGGTGACCGGGCAGCAAGTCGGGGGCCTGACCACTGAGGAACTGGGCGAAGGAGGACGTGCCTGGGGTCATGTACGCACGCGGCAGTCCACCCCAAGCCGGCGGCTGGTTGTTCACTGGCCGCCCTTCTGGACAAAGCCACGGACGAATTCTTCGGCGTTTTCTTCGAGGACATCGTCGATTTCGTCGAGGATCGCGTCGACGTCGTCATCGAGCCGTTCCTTGCGCTCGGTGACCTCACCGCTCGCCTCGACTTCCGGCGCCTCGTCTTCCTCCGACTGCTTCCGCGGGCTCTTCTGCTGCTGTCCGCCGTCTCGTGCCACGCTCCACCTCCGTTTTGCGACAATCTCGACCCTACAAGGGAGACGCGACACACCCGTACTGCTGGTACCTCATTTGCGTCGAGATTGCGCGTCTTGACCACCGCAAACTGGGGTGGGTCTAGCCGCTGGTGAGGGCGTTGAGGAGATCCTCGGCGGTCTCGGACCGGTCGAGGAGGTCGCCGACATGGTCGCGACTCCCCCGCAGCGGCTCGAGTGTCGGGATCCGTTGCAACGACTCACGGCCGGGCAGGTCGAAGATCACCGAGTCCCATGACGCGGCCGCGATCGACTGCGGATATTGAGCCAGGCAGCGGCCCCGGAAGTATGCCCGGGTGTCCGTCGGCGGGTTGACGACGGCGTCGGCGACGGCGTCCTCGGTCAGCAGCCGCTGCATGCGGTCGCGGCGTACGAGCTGGTGATAGAGCCCCTTGTTTTCGCGGACGTCGGCGTACTGCAGGTCGACCAGGTGCAGCTTCGGATGGTCCCAGCCGATGTCGTCTCGGTTGCGGTAGGAGTCGAGTAGGTCCAGCTTGGCGACCCAGTCGAGCTCCTGGCGACACTGCATCGGGTCACTCTCGAGCCGACCGAGGATCGACTCCCACCGGTCGAGCACGTCGCGGGTCGCGTCGTCGATGTCGCCGGTCCGCTCGACGAACGCCTTGGTCTCTTCGAAATACGCCCACTGGATCTGAACCGCTGTCATCTCGCGGCCGTCCTTGAGGCGGACGAGGTGGCTCAGGCTCGGGTCGTGGCTGACCGATCGGAGCTCGGCCACCGGGCGCTCGATGCCGAGGGTGCCCGACAACGCTCGCGCCTCGATCATCGCGAGCACCAGCGCTGTGGTCCCGAGCTTGAGGTACGTCGCGACCTCGGACTGGTTGGCGTCGCCGATGATGACGTGCAGCCGGCGGTATTTGCTCGGGTCGGCGTGCGGCTCGTCGCGGGTGTTGATGATCGGGCGCTTCAGCGTCGTCTCGAGCCCGACCTCGACCTCGAAATAGTCGGCCCGCTGACTGATCTGGAAACCGTGTTCGCTGCCGTCCTGCCGCAGCCCGACCCGACCGGCGCCGCAGATCACCTGGCGGGTCACGAAAAACGGGATCAGGTGCTCGACGATGTCGCCGAACGGGGTCGCCCGGTCCATCAGGTAGTTTTCGTGCGCCCCGTAGGACGCGCCCTTGTTGTCGACGTTGTTCTTGTAGAGCACCATGTTGGGCCCGTTGGGCGCCTGCGACGCGAGCGCCGAGGCCCGTCGCATGACGGATTCGCCGGCTTTGTCCCATAGAACGACGTCGAGCGGGTTGGTGCACTCGGGCGTGGAGTACTCGGGGTGCGCGTGGTCGACGTACAGCCGGGCGCCGTTGGTCAGGATGACGTTGGCGAGCCCCAGGTCCTCGTCGGTCAGCTGCGTCGCGTCGGCGGTGTCGCGGACCATCTCAAAGCCGCGAGCGTCGCGCAGTGGGCTCTCCTCCTCGAAATCCCACCGCGCTCGTCGGGCCTGCCGTCCGGCGTTGGCCCAGGCGTTGACCACCTGCGTCGAGGCGAGCATGGGGTTGGCACCCGGCTGCCCCTGGACGGAGATGCCGTACTCGACCTCGGTGCCCATGACCCGGCGCACGCTGACCTGCTCGCTCACCTTCCCCAGCGTACGGGGGAAGCACGGCTACCGCGGTGTCCAGGGCCTCCAGGCCAGTTCGATCGGCGGCGAGATGCCGAGCTCGCGCAGCTCGACTCGGTCGACGCTGCGGCCCTGTTGTCCGATGACCGTGCCATGGCCGAGCCACCACTGTCCGTCGGTCCGCAACTGGATCCATTCGGCGAATCCGCCGACGACCAGGTCACGGGCCCCGGACATCATCTGGAGCAACGCCTCGGCCGACTCGTCGCAGGCGTCGCAGCCGCACTCGGGCAGGTGCTCCGACGCCCATCGGCCGTAGGCGAGGTGCACGCCGGGCATGTCGCAGGTGCCGATGGTCAGCGGCGCCTGCTCGGGAGAGGCGGGCACCAGCGTGGTCGCCTCAAGCCGGTCGTAGTCGCAGGCCCCGAGCCGGTCCAGCTCTGCCGCCCTCGCCGGTCGCCGCGTGACGTCGTAGGCGGCCTCCAGCCGATCGACAAGGTTGGAGGCCGCCTCGACCACCGGCTCATAGAGCGTCGCGAGATCGCGCGTGACCCTGCTGTACGCCTCCTCGGGTGGGCCGTCCGGCCCCCAACGGTCGCCTGTCGTCACGTCCACATTGTGCCCGGTCGACCGCGAGCCGTAGATCGGTTTTCGTGGCCCTCTCGACTGCGATACTCCGCGAATGCGCAGCCCGCAGCGCTTGATTTTGCCCGTCATCGCCATGTCCGTCGTCGCCTCGTGCGGAGGGACGGACCTCGAGATCCCCGAGGGGATCGACGCCCAGGCGCCCGGCGCGTCGAGCCCGCCGGGTGCGGCGTCGGTCGAGGCGGCATGGACGCTGCCGTCCCGCCATCTGGTGTCAGCTCCGGTCGAGGCCGGCGGCAAGGTCGTCGTCTACACCGCGACGAAGGGCCGACTCAGCCTGACCGTCGTCGACCCCGACACCGGCCGCGTTGTCACTCGCCGCCCGTCCTCGTCGTCATACGTCACGCCCGGCGTCACGATGGCCGTCGCGGCGCGCGGTGACCTGGTTTATCACTACCGACCCGCCGGGCGGCCACAACTGGCCCGAGTCGAGGTGTACGACGTTCGCCGCGACCGGGTGGTGTCGCGCAGCGCGCCGGCGTACTTCTGGAGCCTCCCGGCCGGATGTCGACGGCCCGACGGCGGACCGGTCTGCGTCTCGGCCGGCGACTCCAATCCGGCGTCGGTCTTTCGGGTGAGCCCACGGACCGGCCGGCTGCGGCTGGCCGTGCCCCACGCCGGTCGCAGGCTCGACGCGAACCTGTACGACGCGAGCGACCGGATCGCCTACGTGCGGGCCGATCGGACGTTGTGGCAGCGATCCGCACCCGCCTTGTTCGGCGGCCGGTCGGTGTCGCCCGCCGAAGGCTGGGACTGGCGGCGACAAGGGCCGTACCTCATCGGGTCGTTCGGCTCCGACGAACGCCCGCGCGACGGCGCATGGGTCAAGCGGCCGGGCCACATCGCCCGCATCGACCCGCAGACCGGGCGGACCCTCTGGCTGCGGCCGGGCACGGCCTACTGCGAGCTTGACAGCATGGAGCCGGCCGCCCGAGGGCCGCATCGATGGTTCCGCTGTGCGACATCGGGCCGGGCGCGCGCGACCGGCGACGGATCGTACGACCTGTCCGACTGGCGGACCACGATCACCCGCTTCGACCCAAGGACCGGCGAACCGCTGTGGATCACCCCGCCGGCCCGCTGGGACGCGATCTACGACGGCAGCACCTGGGTGAAGCTGTCCGACTCCCTGGTCGCCGGCCGTCGCGGCGGCGCCCTAGTGACGCTGGACGTAACCTCCGGACAGGTCACCAAGGCCGACCCCGACGCGATCGGCTGGTGTACGCAGCAGCGGACCTACCGCGATCGTGACTCGGCCGCGCGACCCCAGACGCGGATCGCTCGTGGCCTCGCCGCACCTTGCCGGGCCGACGGTCAGCCGGTCGATGATCCGGCCTTCGTCGACCCCGTCTTCGGCGTACGCGTCGCCGACACGTTCGTGTGGGCGTCGACATCCGGCCTGCGCGCGGTGCACGTGGGTTGAGCCGAGCTGGATGCGGGTAGATAGCCCGCATCATCACCGAACTCGAGGGAGCAGCATGAGGAGCAGACTGCTGTATGCGGCCGTCGCCACGGCGGTGACGGGAGCCTTGGCCGGGACCGGTCTTGCGGCGTGGCCGCCGATGGCAGCACGGATCCGCTGCAGGTGGACTTCGCGGGCACGGTGGCGCTGAGCAACTGCTCGGGGTCCCTCGTGCGATTCGCCGCCTCGCAGCCAACCGACCCGGCCATGGCGCTGACCAACGGCCACTGCTACTAGGGCGGCTTCATGGACCCGGGTGAGGTCCACGTCGACGAGCCGTCCAGCCGGTCGATGACGCTGCTGGCCGCCGACGGCAGCGACGCCGGAACGCTGCACGCCTCGTCGATCGCCTACGGCACGATGACCGACACTGACGTGCTGCTCTACGAGTTGGACCAGACGTACGCGGAGATCGAGCAGACCACCGGCGTGCCGGCGCTGACGCTCGCGACCGAGCAACCGCCGGTCGGCGCGGACATCTCGGTGGTGTCGGGCTACTGGAAAGAGATCTACACCTGCGCGGTCGACGGCTACGTCTACCTGTTGCACGAGGCTGACTGGACCTGGAAGGGATCGACGCGCTACACCCAGCCGGGCTGCGAGGTGATCGGCGGCACCTCCGGAAGCCCGGCGATCCGGCACGACACTGGTGAGATCGCCGCGATCAACAACACCACCAACGAAAACGGCGAGCAGTGCACGCTCAACAACCCTTGCGAGGAGGACGAGAGCGGCAACATCACCTACGAGCAGGGACGCAGCTACGCCGAGCAGACCGTGGTGTTCTACACCTGCCTGACCGCCGAGCGCGAGATCGACCTGACGCTGGAGGGGTGCTTGCTGCCTGATCCGGCGTAGCGTCCGCCGGCCTCGGCCCAGCGGTCAGGCGCGTGTTGGTCAATTCGCTTGCTCCTGCGACGGCACCGCAGCACGCTCGTCGACATGCGACAGCTGATCGACACCGGATGGGACAGCCGGGCCTGGATCGTCGACCGGGATTGGCTCGAGCGCGAGCCCCGTCGGCCCGAGGTTGCCGACCGACTTCGGGCCGAGGTCCGGCTCATGCGGTGGCTGGCCCCACTGCTGCCGCTCCCGGTGCCGGAGCCGGTCCTGGTCCGCGACGAACCGCTTCGGGTCCGCCACCGACTCGTCGTCGGCGATCCACTCGACTCCGACGACCCCGCGATCGGAAACGCGCTCGGGGCGTTCCTGCGGACGCTGCATGCCGTGCCGCCGGCCGACGCCGTGCGACACGGGGCGCCCGACGCCAATACGGCTCGCGGCTGGCTCAACGAGGACCTGGACCGGATGCGGTCGGACGTCCTCCCACTCCTCGACGGCGACGCGGCGGTCGACGGAGCCCGACTGTTGGATGCTTGTGCCGCGCCGCCGCCGAGGCCGGCCCTGGTGCACTGCGATCTCGGCCCGGCGCACATCTTGATCGGCGACGGGACCGTCTCGGGCATCATCGACTGGACCGATGCTCGGGTCGGGGATCCGGCGATCGACCTGGCATGGCTGCTCTACGCTGCGCCGCCTGCGGTGGCAGCGGCAGTCGCCGAGGCATACGGCGGCGACGAGCTGACCCGACGACGGGCATGGGCGTGGCATCGGCTCGGTCCGTGGCACGAGGTGCTCTACGGCCTCGGCAGCGGACCGGACGGCTTCGTCGCAAGCGGGCTCGCCGGTGTGCGCCAGCGACTCGGAGCGACAATGCCGAGCTACTTGCTCAGATGATGCCCGGGCCGCTTCCAGTGCTCCAGTGAGTCTGGTGCTGGTTGGTGCGCGACAGCGCCAGCTAACGGTCTCGCCGCCGACGCCGACGGGCGTCACCCCACGCGCCGGCGAGGTTGAGACCGACGATGCCGGCCCAGACGACCGCGATGCCGTAGACGTCGCCGAAGATGCCAGCAACGACCGTGATCGGGATGCTCAGGCCCATCGTGGCGTAGACGTGCTCCTTGTCGAGCCAGCCTTTGTCGTCGCGGTCGCGCGCCTTCAGCTCGGCCTCGACCCGCTTCTCGACCGCCGCGTCGACGCGCTCCAGGAACGACTCGACGAGCGCTGGCTCGTAGGTCGAATCCAGTTCGCGCCGGGCCTCGACGACGGCCTCGAGATCCTTGGCGAGACCGTCGTCGTCCTTGGCCTCCGACATCGAACGCCGTCGCTAGAGGTATTGGCCGGTGTTGGCGACCGTGTCGATCGACCGGCCCGGCTCGGTGCCTTCCTTGCCCGAGATGAGGGTGCGGATGAAGACGATCCGCTCGCCCTTCTTGCCGGAGATCCGCGCCCAGTCGTCGGGGTTGGTCGTGTTGGGCAGGTCCTCGTTCTCCTTGAACTCGTCGACGACCGCCTGCAACAGGTGTTGGACGCGTAGGCCCTTCTGATCGCTCTCGATGAGGTCCTTGATCGCCATCTTCTTGGCCCGGTCGACGATGTTCTCGATCATCGCGCCCGAGTTGAAGTCGCGGAAGTAGAGCACTTCCTTGTCGCCATTGGCGTAGGTGACCTCGAGGAACCGGTTTTCGTCGGTCTCGGCATACATCCGCTCGACGATGCGCTGGATCATGCCCGATACGCAGCCGTCGCGGTCGCCGCCGAACTCCTTGAGGTCCTCGGCGTGCAGCGGCAGCTCCGGTCGGAGGTACTTGCTGAAGATGTCGCGAGCCGACTCCGCGTCGGGGCGTTCGATCTTGATCTTCACGTCCAACCGGCCGGGCCGCAGGATGGCCGGGTCGATCATGTCCTCGCGGTTGGAGGCGCCGATCACGATGACGTTTTCGAGGCCCTCGACGCCGTCGATCTCGGACAGCAGCTGCGGGACGATCGTGTTTTCGACGTCGGACGACACGCCTGAACCGCGGGTACGGAACAGCGAGTCCATCTCGTCGAAGAACACGATGACCGGCGTGCCCTCGCTGGCTTTCTCCCGAGCCCGCTGGAAGACCAGCCGGATGTGCCGCTCGGTCTCGCCGACGTACTTGTTGAGCAGCTCCGGACCCTTGATGTTGAGGAAGAAGCTCTTGCCCTCCTCGCCGGTTTTGTCGGCAACCTTGCGGGCCAGCGAGCTCGCGACCGCCTTGGCGATCAGGGTCTTGCCACAGCCTGGCGGACCGTAGAGCAGAATGCCCTTCGGCGGCGTCAGCTGATGCTCGGTGAAGAGGTCCGGGTAGAGGTACGGCAGCTCGATAGCGTCTCGGATCGCCTCGATCTGGCCGCGCAGGCCACCGATGCTCTCGTAGTTGATGTCGGGGACCTCTTCGAGGATGAGCTCCTCGACCTCGGTCTTGGGCACCTTCTCGTAGACGTAACCGGCTCGCGAGTCGAGCAGCAGCGAGTCGCCGGCGCGGATCTTCTCGTCCTTGAGCGACTCCGCGATCCGGACGACGCGTTCCTCGTCGGCATTGCCGATGACAAGGACCCGCTCGCCGCCGGCCAGGGTCTCCTTGAGCATGACGACCTCGCCGACCTCCTCGAACTCGAGGGAGGCGACGACGTTGAGTGCCTCGTTGAGGAGCACCTCCTGGCCGCGGCGGAGGTCGTCGAGATCGATCGTCGGGCTGACCGATACGCGAAGTTTGCGACCTCCGGTGAACACGTCGACAGTGTCGTCGTCGTTGCGGCCGAGGAAGGTGCCGAAGCCGGTTGGCGGCTGCGCCAGGCGGTCGACCTCCTCCTTCAGCGTCAGGATCTGGTCGCGCGCTTCGCGCAGGGTGTTGGTCAGCCGCTCGTTTTGGGCCGACAGCGTCGACAGGCGGGCCTGGGTCTCGGCCAGTCGTGCTTCGAGGCTTCGATTGTCGCTAGGCCCGGCGGACAGGCGACGCCGAAGATGCTCCACTTCGGAGCGTAGGTACGTGATCTCACTCTCGGTCTGCTCGGGCGAGCGAGTCTGATCCGGCTGCTCGGACATCGCGACACCTCCACCTGCGCGGGTCTCTCCCGACCCTACTCTCGGTACGCAGCGTACGGTGCCCAGACAACAATCGTGTCGTGATCGTCACGATTGTGGCGCTGGGCACAATGGCGCCATGGAAATCCTGGAGCTACGTCCGGTCGGTGTCGTCGAAGGGGGCCGAGAGGGGGTCCACGAGGACGGCTGGGGCGCGGTTCAGGCCACGATCGTTCTCGACCCTGAGGTCGTCGGCCCAGACGCCACGGTCGGGTTGGAGGAGTTCTCCCACATCGAGGTCATCTTCGTCTTCCACCAGACCGCTGAGGTCCGGCTCGGCACCGCCCACCCGCGCGGCAACGCTCGGTGGCCCGAGGTCGGCATCCTCGCCAATCATTCGCCGAAGCGACCAAATCATCTGGGAGTGTCTCGGTGCGATCTGCTGGCGGTCGACGGGTTGACCTTGCGAGTCCGGGGCCTCGACGCGTTGGACGGCAGCCCGGTGCTCGACGTCAAGCCGTGGTTCGCCGAGTTCGGCCCGCACGGCCCGGTCCGCCAGCCGCCGTGGACGAGCGAGCTCATGGGCGCGTACTGGTGACTCGCCAGCGGGAGGACGTACGACTGCGCGCTACGTGCCCGGGGGCCGCGGACCGCTGTAGTCGGGGCCGTACGCGCCAGGAGCCGGTCGACGCTGGCGCAGTGGGGCCTGGTGCCCCGGCGCCATCCGTCGGGCCGTCACCAAGAAACCGGTGTGGCCGACCATCCGATGGTCCGGCCGGATCGCGAGGCCCTCGACATGCCAGGGACGCACCAGCGACTCCCATGCCTGCGGCTCGGTGAATCCCCCGTGCGTGCGCAGCGTCTCGACGAGGCGACCCAACTGCGTCGTGGTCGCGACGTATCCGCACAGGACGCCACCCGACGCCAGTGCCTCGGCGACCGTGTCGACGCACTCCCACGGCGCCAGCATGTCGAGGATGGCTCGATCGACGTCGCGCTCGGTGAGGCTGGACGCCAGGTCACCGACGGTCAACCGCCATGCCGGATGTGTCCCGCCGAAGATCTCGGTCACATTGCGTCGGGCGATGTCGGCGAAGTCGTCACGGCGCTCGTACGACGCGACCAGCCCCGACGGTCCGACGGCCCGCAGTAGATGCGCTGTCAACGCACCCGACCCGACACCGGCCTCGACGACCCGAGCGCCCGGGAAGATGTCGGCCATCGTGATGACCTGAGCCGCATCCTTCGGATAGACGACGGCCGCGCCGCGCGGCATCGACACCACATGCTCGTGCAGCAGCGGCCGCGACACGAGGTAGTCGGCGCCGCCGGACGAGATGACGACGATGCCTTCGGGCTGACCCAGCAGGTCGTCGTGGCGGATCGACCCCTTGTTGGTGAAGAACTGCTTGCCCGCCTCGAGGTGCACGCTGTGGCGCCGGCCTTTGCGGTCGGTCAGCCGCACCCACTCCCCCTCGGTTAGCGCACCGCGTCGGACGCCGGACCAGGCCGGGCTCGGGTCGATCGTCTCGTCGGTCATCGGCGCGACTCTACGACCGGGAGAACGCGGCATCGACATCGGCGGTGACAAGTACGCCGTAGATCGAGCCGTCGGGCTCCACCAGCAAGTACTCCGACGCCGGTCGTGCATGCATGGCGCGGACCAGTGCCTCGCCCGCGATGTCGGCCGGCAGGGTCATGCCTCGCTCCAGTCGGGTCGTGACCGAGCCGGTGCTCATCCAGGACCGACGGTCCTCCGGTGCCGCTGCGACGGCGTGCTCGTTGACGACGCCGAGCGGTCGGCCGTTGCCGGTGACGACGACCAGGCTGCCGGCCTGCGCCTCGCTGGCTCGACGCATGGCTTCGGCGAGCGGCATGTCTTCGGTGACCGTCAACGCGCGTCGGGCGAGCGCACGAGCCCGTAGCGACGGGATCTTGCCGCGGATGCGGGCCACGGCCAGCGACTGGCTCGCCCCCATCCACAAGAAGACCGCGATGATGGCGGCGATGGCGAAGTCGATCACGGTCGGATCGACGTCAAACAGCGCAGGCATCAGGAGCGGGTAGCCGAGCGCCAAGATGGCCACGATTCGGCCGCCCCATGCCGCCACTACGGTGGCCAGCAGCGGCTTGTTCGTGACCTTCCAGACGATCGCGCGCAGCACCTTGCCGCCGTCGAGGGGCAAGCCGGGGACGAGGTTGAGCACCGCCACGACGATGTTGGCGGCGGCCAGGGCCTCCAGGGCGAAGCGAATCAGCCCGTCCGGAGTGATCGCGGCGGCTCCGAGCGCGCCGAGTCCGATCGCCAGCGACGCCAGCGGGCCCACGAACGCGATCCAAAACTCGCGCTTCGGTGACGTCGCCTCGCCTTCGATCTCGGTCACGCCACCGAGGAAATGCAGGGTCATCGAGCGCACTGGCATGCCGAAAAACTGCGCCATGAGCGCATGCGACGCCTCGTGCGCGAGTACGGACAGATAAAGCAGTACGGCGAACGCGAGGCCCGCGACGTAGACCAAAACGCCGTCGAGCCCAGGCGCCACCTCGTCGATGCGTGGCGCGAGCAGCAACGAGATCAGCAGCGCGACGAACAGCCACGACTGGTGAACGAGCACGTCGACACCAGCGACCCGTCCCACCCGGAGTGTGCCGGGGGACCGAGGCCGCGAATCGGGAGGATCTTGCGCCACACCGTCACGCTATCTGAGACCTGTCGGTGGTCTGGCGTAACGTCACCTTCATGACCGCGGAGTTGCTGCACGATCCCGAGACCGAGGGTCCGCCTCGCACCCCGGTCGACGGGGTCAATGTGATCGGCAGCCTCTCGCCGAGCCGAGCGTCCGACTTCATGTCCTGCCCGTTGCTCTACCGGTTCCGGGTCATCGACCAGCTGCCCGAGGCGCCCGATTCGGCGGCCGCTCGTGGCACGCTGGTCCACTCGGTGCTGGAGCGGCTGTTCGACCTTCCGGCTGGGCGGCGGACGCTCGACGAGGCAGCCAGGCTGCTGCGGCCCCAGTGGGAGGAGCTGGTCGCGGCCGAGCCGCAGATCGATGAGCTCTTCGACGACGCCGACGGTTTGGCGGGCTGGCTCGACGATTGCCGCGGACTGCTGGAGACCTACTTCAGCCTCGAAGACCCCAATCGCCTCGAGCCGGCCGAGCGAGAGCTCTATGTCGAGCACGTCCTCGACTCAAAGCTGTTGGTCCGTGGCTACGTCGACCGGCTCGACGTCAACGGCGACGGTCTGATCCGGGTCGTCGACTACAAGACCGGGCGATCGCCGAGCGAGCTGTTCGAGGCCAAGGCTCTGTTCCAGATGAAGTTCTATGCCCTGGCGATCTGGCGCAGCCAGGGTCGGATCCCGGCATTGCTGCAGCTGATCTACCTCGGCAACGGCGAGATCCTTCGTTACGAGCCCGACGAGGCCGACCTACTCGCGACCGAGCGCAAGGTCAACGCGCTGTGGGCGGCCATCGTCCGTGCGACCGAGGCCGGCGACTGGCGTCCGCACAAGTCGGCGCTGTGCGACTGGTGCGACCACAAGGCGCACTGCCCCGAGTGGGGCGGCACCCCGCCACCCCTTCCGCAGCCCGAGGCCGTAGTCAGCGGCTAGCCGGCTGTGTTCGACCGCCTAATACAGGTGGCACGCGACGTCGACGCCGCCGGCCCGCCGCAGCTTCGGGTCCGTCCCCGGCTGGAAGCGGACGACCACGCCGTCGGACGTCGCCTCCGTCGACTCGACGCCACGCCAGAGCGGCTCGTCGGGGTCCTCGGTTCGGATCCGGGCCACGAGGCGGTCGATGTCGTCGGTGGTGTGGCCGCTGGTCGGGCGAAGCAAAATCTCGTGGGGCTTGTCCGGGTCGTCCTCGGGCTCGCGGAGCAGGTCTTGCTCCTTCGCGAACTGCGTCTCGTCGAGCCGAGTCCAATGCTGCTCGATCAGGGCCCGAAGGTCGCGGCCCTCCCACCCGCACTCCTCGAACGCTGCCGGGCACCGCGGATGGAACGCGCATCCGAGCGGCGGATCGGCCGCGTCCGGAATCTCGCCGCGAGGCAGCTCGCGCGGCAGCGCCTTGTCGGGATCGGGCTCAGGGATGGCCGACAGCAACGACTTGGTGTACGGGTGGCGCGGCTCCGCGAAGATCTCCTCGGTCGGCCCGATCTCGACGATGCGACCGAGGTACATGATCGCGATCCGGTCGCAGAAAAACTTCGCCGACGCCAGGTCGTGGGTGATGTAGACGTATGTGAGGTCAAGGTCGGCCTTGAGGTCGAGCATCAGTTGCAGGATCTTGGCCCGCACACTCATGTCGAGCATCGACACCGGCTCATCGGCAACCAGCAGCGTGGGGTCCAAGATGAGCGCGCGGGCAAAGACGACGCGCTGCTTTTGGCCCCCGGACAGGTCGGATGGGTACTTCGTCAAAAACCGCTCGACCGGGCTCAGGCCGACCCGCTCGAGCGCCTCGCTGACCCGCGTGCGAAGCTCGGATTTGGACTTGGCGAGGCCGTGGATCTTGAGCGGGTGCCCGACCGCGGTCTCGACGTCCATCGACGGGTTGAGTGCCGCGTTCGGGTCTTGGAACACCATCTGAATATCACGGCGAATATCGCGGAGCTTCGAGGTCGAGAGCCGCGATATGTCCCGGCCCTCATAGGTAATCGATCCACTGCTAGCGCGAACGAGTCCGAGCAGGGCACGGCCCAGAGTCGTCTTGCCGCTGCCGGACTCTCCCACCAGCCCGAGCACCTCGCCCTTGCGAAGCTTGAGATTGACTCCGTCTACGGCCTTGACCGTTCCGGCACCGCGACCGGTGAGCCGGCCCCACAGACCGCCACGGAGCTGGAAGTGCACCTCGACGTCATCGACGTCGACGAGCACCTCGCCGTTGGCCGATGCGCGGTGCGTCACCGCGGTCTCAGGCTTCATCGGCAACGCTCAGCTCCCTTCGCTCGAGCGGCTCGCTGCCACCAACGGGGATTAGCTCCTCGGGACCATGCAGCCAGCATTGCACCTTGCTGCCCGACGCGTCAGTGACTTCTACCGGGTCGACCGAAGCACACACCTTCATCGCATCCGGACAGCGCGGATGGAAGTGGCACCCCGACGGCGGCTCGACCAGGTCCGGCGGTGCCCCAGGGATGTAGTTGAGGCCGGTCGTCGAGAGCGAGATCGTCGAGCGCAGCAGCTCACGGGTGTAGGGGTGCTTCGGCCGTGCGAACACCTCGTGCGCGTCACCCTGCTCGACGATCTTGCCGGCGTACATCACGGCGACCCGGTCACACGCCTCCGCGATGATGCCGAGGTTGTGCGTTATCAGCAGGAAGGCGGTGTCGTAGCTCTGGCGCAGGTCATGCAAGATCCGGATGATCTGCGCCTCGACGAGGACGTCCAACGCCGTCGTCGGCTCGTCGGCCACGACGAACGCTGGCCGCAGCACGAGGGCCAGCGCGATCATCAGCCGCTGTCGCATGCCGCCGGAGAACTCGTGCGGGTACGACTGGTAGCGGGTGGGTGGGATGCCCATCGTCCGCAGCACCTCGAGCGAACGATGCCGGATCTCGGTCTTGGAGATCCCCTTCTCGTGGGCCGACACCGTCTCCTCGAAGTGTTCGGAGATCCGCATCAGCGGGTTGAGCCGGGTCAGCGGCTCCTGGAAGATCATGCCGAGGTCGGTGCCGCGCATCGCTCGGCGCTGCTTCTTCGACTTGGCGAGCATGTCGTCGCCGCGAAACAGCAGCTGGCCGTCCATCTTGGCGCCGGCCGGGAGCAGCCCGAGCAGGCCGCGTCCGAGCGTCGACTTGCCGCACCCCGACTCACCGACCAGCCCCAGCGTCTCGCCCGGCCGGACGTCGAAACTGACCTCGTCGACGGCGCGGACCGGTCCACGGTCGGTGCCGTACCAGACCCGGAGATCGCGGACGCTGATGACGGGCTCGCGCGGATCGTTCATCAGCTCGCCTCCTTTGTGGCATCGGTCTTGCGCGGTGGCAGCATGACCTTCCGCAGCCGCCGCTTGCGGAG
>DASQKI010000005.1:0-104662 GCA_035630615.1 Nocardioidaceae bacterium | reverse complement strand
GGCGACCCCGACATGGTCGGCGCCATCGACCGGAGCACGTGGGCGGTGCGCGGCATGGACGCCACCACCGGCGCGGTCCAGTGGCAGTACCGCCTCACCGGGCCGTCCTACGGCGCCACCACGATCGCCAACGGCGTGGCGTTCGTCCCGTCGACGTTCGACTCGTCGCTGGCCGTCCTCGACACCGCCACCGGCCTGCCGCTGTACAACACGCCGGTCCCCGGACCACCGTCGTCGTCACCCGTCGTCGTCGGCGACAGCGTGTACATGGGCATCGGCACCGCCGGCCTCGGTGTCGGCATCGACTCGGCCAGCGGCATCCTCGCCTTCCAAACGGCGATCTGACACCAGAAACGCGGGCGTGGCGCCCGCGATTCTGGTGACAAAACGGTGAGGCCTAGGCTCCCCGGCATGAGCGAGGGCATGAAGCCGAGGAGCCACGAGGTCACCGACGGGTTCGAGCGGGCGCCGGCACGGGCCATGCTGCGGGCCATCGGGATGACCGACGACGACTGGGACAAGCCCCAGGTCGGCGTGTGCAGCAGCTGGAACGAGGTCACCCCCTGCAACATGCCGCTCGACCGCCTCGCCAAGCGGGCCAAGGAGGGCGTGCGCGCGGCTGGGGGCTATCCCATCGAGTTCACCACCATCGCCGTCTCCGACGGCATCTCGATGGGCCACGAGGGCATGCACTTCTCGCTGGTCTCGCGCGAGGTCATCGCCGACTCCGTCGAGACCGTCATGATGGCCGAGCGGCTCGACGGTTCGGTCCTGCTTGCCGGCTGTGACAAGAGCCTGCCCGGCATGCTGATGGCGGCCGCGCGGCTCGACTTGGCCAGCGTGTTCCTGTACGCCGGCACGATCCTCCCGGGCAAGCTCGGAGACCGCGACATCAACATCGTCGACGCCTTCGAAGCCGTCGGCGCTTGTCTGCGCGGCCTGATCAGCGAGGCCGAGGTCGACGCCGTCGAGCGGGCCATCTGCCCCGGCGAGGGAGCCTGCGCCGGCATGTTCACCGCCAACACGATGGCGTCGGTCGCCGAGGCGATGGGCATGGCGCTGCCCGGATCGTCGTCGCCGCCGGCGGTCGACCGACGCCGCGACGGCTTCGCCCACAAGTCCGGCCAGGCCGTTATCGAGATGCTGCGCCAGGGCATCACCGCGCGGCAGGTCATGACCAAGGAGGCGTTCGAAAACGCGATCGCCGTCGTCATGGCGCTCGGCGGATCGACCAACGCCGTGCTGCACCTGCTCGCGATCGCCAACGAGGCCGAGGTGGAGCTGACCCTCGACGACTTCAACCGGATCGGCGACAAGGTGCCGCACCTGGGCGACCTCAAGCCGTTCGGCCGTTACGTGATGAGCGACGTCGACCGGGTCGGCGGGATTCCCGTGGTCATGAAGGCGCTGCTCGATGCCGGGCTGCTCCACGGCGACTGCCTGACCGTGACCGGCAAGACCATCGCCGACAACCTCTCCGACATCGCGCCGCCCGATCTCGACGGCGACATCATTCGCGGACTGTCCAATCCGATCCACCAGACCGGCGGCCTGACGATCCTCAAGGGAACCCTCGCGCCAGACGGCGCCGTCGTGAAGTCGGCCGGATTCGACGAGACCGTCGTGCGCGGCACCGCCCGGGTGTTCGACGGCGAGCAGGCCGCGATGGACGCGCTCGCAGACGGCACGATCACGTCCGGCGACGCCGTGGTGATCCGGAACGAAGGACCCAAGGGCGGTCCCGGCATGCGTGAGATGCTCGCGATCACCGGCGCGATCAAGGGCGCCGGCCTCGGCAAGGACGTCCTCTTGCTGACCGACGGTCGCTTCTCCGGCGGCACGACCGGCCTCTGTGTCGGCCACGTTGCACCGGAGTCGGCCGACGGTGGGCCGATCGCGTTTGTCGAGGACGGCGACGAGATCGTGCTCGACGTCGCCAATCGGCGTCTCGACGTGGTGGTTGACGATGACGTGCTGGCGGCCCGGCGCGACGGCTGGTCGCCGCTGCCGTCGCGTTATCCGCGCGGCGTACTCGCGAAGTACCGACAGCTGGTCGGATCAGCTGCCGGCGGAGCGGTCTGCGGCTGACGCGCCGCCATGCTCGAGGCCGCGCTCTGGGGCGCCATCGGGGCATCCTCGCTCCTGATCGGCGCCGTGATCGGCCTGTTGCTGCCCCTATCGCGCTTGGTGATCGGGCTGATCCTGGGCTTCGGCGCCGGCGCTCGCGTACTTCATCGGTGACACCTTGGTCGAACGACGCGGCGGCAGCGACCGCATGAGTCCGATGGGCAACGCCTCGTCGGCGCGTGCCGCGAGTTCGGCGTTGCTGTTCGGCGCCGCCGTGCTCGACGGGATCCCCGAGTCCGCCGTGATCGGGCTCAGCCTGCTCGAAGGCGGGTCGGTCGGCGTCGCCGTGCTGGCCGCCGTGTTCATCTCCAACCTGCCCGAGGCGTTGTCGTCCTCGAACGGGATGCGGGCGTCCGGGTCCGGCACCGGGCACGTCCTGATCACCTGGAGCTGGGTCGTGTTGGCATCGGCGATCGCGGCGGCTGCCGGATACGGCCTGCTCGAAAACGCCTCGAACAACACTGTCGCGTTGATCCAAGCATTCGCGGGCGGTGCCGTGCTCACGATGCTGGCCGACACGATGATGCCGCAGGCGTTTCAGCACGGCGGACGGGCCGTCGGGCTGCTCACGGTGCTCGGCTTCTCAACGGCTTACCTCTTGACCCTGGTCGAGTGAGCCCTCAGGCCGCTACGCAGGCGGAGCTGATCGCGGCGATGTGGCGATGGTTCGTGCCGCAACAGCCGCCGAGCACCGTCAGGCCCGGCAGGATGCGCCGTAGGGCCAGGTAGTCGGAGGCCAGCTCGTCGGGGTCGCCGCTGTCGAGCTCCTCGGCCTCGTCGAGCTCCGCGTGACTGAGCTTAGACGCGTTGGCCCGGATGCCCATGATTCGGTGGCCCCACGGCTCGACCGGATCGAGGACGTCGGCGAAGTGCGACGGGTGGGCACAGTTGACCATGTAGTAGGCCGGATAGCGTCCGGTGGCCTCGTCGACGGTGTCGATCGCCTCCGACAGCGACTGGCCCGTGGGTAGCCGTCCGTCAGTCTCGACGGTGAACGAGATCACCGCCGGAATCGCGGCGGCCCGGGCGGCCTCGGCGATCCCGATGGCCTCGTCGGGATAGGTCATGGTGACGGCGGTGACGAGATCGGCAGGTGTGTCGGCGTACGTCTGGATCCCGCCGGAGTGGTAGTCGCGCGCCTCGCCCACGGTCATGAGTGCGTCCGGGTGATAGCCGTCGCCGCGTGGGCCGACGCAGCCGCTGATCACGACCGGTGTCTGGCTGTTCTCGTGCCGGCGGCGGATTTCGACGAGCAGGTCGACGGCGTCGCGGTGGATGCGGTCGAGGTCGTCGACGACGTAGCCCCGACGGACCACCCAGTCCGGACTGGCCCGCCAGGTCGGCGTCTCGAGGACGACGCCAACTCGGTCACGACGCGCGATCGCCGCATAGCTGTCGAAGTAGCGCGTCAGTGCGGCGCGACCATCGGCGTCGTCGAGCAGCGTGAACGCGGCGAAGTCGGGCAGGTCGATGCCGTCGTCGAAGATGAGCGAGGTCTCGATGCCGCCGTCGGTCAGGAAGACATCGGCCTCGAGTTGTGGCAGGTGGTCGCGGTAGCGAGCCATGAGGTCCTCTCGGTGTTCATGCCCCTTATCGCCTCAGGAGATGACCGCGCCCAGCCAGATACGGTCCGGCGGCGTACTGCCCTTTTGCGAGACGGTCGTCCCAGTCCGCGAGACAACCGGGGTCGTGGCTTGACCGATTCGCCCCGTCCGGGGGACGTTGAACTCGTGCGACTGGACATTCTCGTACCCCTTTGACGCGCGACCCGGTGAGACCAGGTCACGCGTCACCCCTCGAGCGCCCGACGGGCCCGAGGGTTTTTTTGTGCGAGGACGATGCCCAGCAAGAACGCGGCACGAGGAAGGCCAGGGATGAGTGAGCAGCTGACCGGGGCGCAGTCTTTGATCCGCGCCCTCGAGCAGGTCGGAGTCGACACCGTCTTCGGGATTCCGGGTGGAGCCGTACTTCCGGCCTACGACCCGCTCCTCGACAGCGACCAGATCCGGCACATCCTCGTACGCCACGAGCAGGGCGCCGGACACGCGGCGCAGGGGTATGCGGTCGCGAGCGGCAAGGTCGGCGTATGCATGGCGACGTCCGGCCCGGGCGCGACCAACCTCGTGACGCCGCTCGCCGACGCCCACATGGACTCGGTGCCGATCGTCGCTGTCACCGGTCAGGTCCCGAGCGCCGCGATCGGAAGCGACGCCTTCCAGGAGGCCGACATCCGCGGCATCACGATGCCGATCACGAAGCACTCGTACCTGGTGACCGACCCGGCGGAGATCCCGCAGACCGTGGCCGAGGCGTTTCACATCGCCGGCACGGGACGCCCGGGGCCGGTGTTGGTCGACATCGCCAAGGACGCATTGCAGGCGTTCACGACGTACGCGTACCCCGAGACGATCTCGCTGCCCGGCTACCGACCCACGACGCGGCCGCACGCGAAGCAGGTACGCGAGGCCGCCCGCATGATCGCCGACGCCCGCCGGCCGGTGCTGTACGTCGGCGGCGGCGTCGTCAAGGCCCGCGCCTGGAAGGAGCTGCGGGTCCTTGCCGACATGGCCCAGATCCCGGTCGTCACGACGCTGATGGCCAGGGGCGCCCTGCCCGACTCGCATCCGCTGCACCGAGGGATGCCCGGCATGCACGGCAGTGTGGCGGCGGTCGGCACCTTGCAACGGGCCGACCTGATCGTGTCGCTCGGCGCCCGGTTCGACGACCGGGTCACCGGCAAGCTGTCGACGTTCGCGCCCGACGCCAAGGTGATCCACGCCGACATCGATCCGGCCGAGATCTCTAAGAACCGGACGGCCGACGTGCCGATCGTCGGCGACTGCCGCGAGGTGATCGCCGACCTCGTCGTGGCGCTGCAGGCCGAGCACGGAGCCGGGCACCGCGGTGACTACGCCGCCTGGCGGGACTGGACCGCGGGGCTCGCGGAGCGCTATCCGCTCGGATACGACGCCCCGGCCGACGGGTCGCTCGCTCCGCAGTACGTCATCGAGCGGATCGGCGCCATGACCGGGCCGGACGCGACGTACTGCGCCGGTGTCGGACAGCATCAGATGTGGGCGAGCCAGTTCATCCGCTACGAGAACGCCACCAAGTGGATCAACTCTGGTGGCCTCGGCACGATGGGATTCTCGGTGCCGTCGGCGATGGGTGCCCAGGTGGCGCGACCCGACGAGGTCGTGTGGGCGATCGATGGCGACGGTTGCTTCCAGATGACCAACCAGGAGCTGGCGACCTGCGCGATCGAGCGGATTCCGATCAAGGTCGCGGTGATCAACAACTCCTCACTCGGCATGGTGCGGCAATGGCAGACGCTGTTCTACGAGGGCCGCTACTCCAACACCGACCTGCACTCGACCAGGATCCCGGACTTCGCGAAGCTCGCCGAGGCGTACGGCTGCGTCGGACTGCGGTGCGACAAGGCCGAAGACGTCGACGCGACGATCAAGCAGGCGTTGGAGATCGACGATGCGCCCGTGGTCGTCGACTTCGCGGTGCACCGCGATGCGATGGTGTGGCCGATGGTCCCGGCCGGCACGAGCAACGACGAGATCCAGATCGCGCGCGACATGGCGCCCGAGTTCGACGAGGACGATCTATGAGTGAGCGCAGCGAACGAACAAACGACACTGCCACTTGGGTGTGCTCATTGCCGCCCGCAGCGAAGCGAGGACGGCTATGAGCACGCACACGCTGTCGGTTCTGGTCGAAAACACCCCTGGCGCGCTGGCCCGGGTATCGAGCCTGTTTTCGCGGCGCGGCTTCAACATCGACTCGCTCGCGGTCGGGCCGACCGAGATTCCGGAGATCTCCCGGATGACGATCGCGGTCAACGTCGAGAGCTCGTCGCTCGAACAGGTCACCAAGCAGCTCAACAAGCTCGTCAACGTGCTCAAGATCGTCGAGATGGACTCCTCGGGCGCGGTCGAGCGGGAGCTGATGCTCGTCAAGGTGAAGGCCGACGCCTCGACACGTGGCCAAGTGCTCGAAACCGTGCAGCTGTTTCGGGCCAAGGTCGTCGACGTCGCGCCGGATGCCATCACGATCGAGGCGACCGGTAACCCCGACAAGCTGGCGGCGATGCTGCGCGTACTCGAGCCCTTCGGCATCCGGGAGCTCGTGCAGTCCGGCATGGTCGCGATCGGTCGGGGCGGCCGATCCATCACCGACCGCTCCCTACGATCACTCACACACACGTCCGCTTGACTGACCGCTAAACACAACCTCGACAGTGCCCAAAGTGAAGGAGACCTTCGTGGCCGCCACCGTGTACTACGACGACGACGCCGATCTCAGCCTGCTCCAAAACCGCCACGTCGCGGTGTTGGGCTACGGCAGTCAGGGGCACGCGCACGCGCTGTCGCTTCGTGACTCCGGGGTCGACGTCCGCGTCGGCCTGCTTGAAGGATCGAAGAGCCGGCCGAAGGCGGAGGCCGAGGGGCTGCGAGTCCTGACGCCCTACGAAGCCTGCGAGGAGGCCGACGTCATCGTCATCCTCGCTCCCGACCCGGTGCAGCGGGGGCTGTACGCCGAGGCGGTCGAGCCCAACCTCGTCGACGGCGACGCAATCTTCTTCGGCCACGGCTTCAACATCCGGTATGGCTACGTCAAGCCGCCGGCCGGCGTCGACGTGTGCATGGTGGCGCCGAAGGGTCCGGGTCACCTGGTGCGTCGTGAGTACGTCGACGGCCGCGGCGTGCCGGTACTCGTCGCCGTTGAGCAGGACGCGACCGGAAACGCCTGGCCGCTGACCCTCGCGTACGCCCGGGGGATCGGCGGCCTGCGCGCCGGCGGCATCAAGACGACCTTCACCGAGGAGACCGAGACCGACCTGTTCGGCGAGCAGGCCGTGCTGTGCGGCGGCGTCTCGCAGCTCATCATGAAGGGCTTCGAGACCCTGACCGAGGCGGGCTACCAGCCGGAGATCGCGTACTTCGAGTGCCTGCACGAGCTCAAGCTCATCGTCGACCTGATGTACGAGGGCGGCATCGCGAAGCAGCGTTGGTCGGTGTCGGACACGGCCGAATACGGCGACTACGTGTCGGGTCCGCGGATCATCGACGACAGTGTCAAGCAGCGGATGCAGGAGGTCCTCGCCGAGGTGAAGGACGGCACGTTCGCGCAGCGGTTCATCGACGACCAGGACGGCGGCGGCAAGGAGTTCGCCGAGTTCCGGGCCGACGCGGAGAAGCACTCGATCGAGGAGGTCGGGCGCGAGCTGCGGGGCATGATGTCGTGGATCAAGAGTCACGACGACGACTACACCGAGGGCACGTCGGCGCGCTGAGCGGGGTCTGGTCGCCGAGGTGGTACGGCGGTTCGCGCGCGTCCAACCAGCCTCGCTCGTACCTCGCGAGGCGGCCAGACCCATCCACGAACGCGCGTATCGCCGTACCACCTCGGCTTGTGCCCGCTCGCCCGCCCCGCCGACGTGCCCTCGGTGTAGCCGGGTAGTGACCCTTTCAACTTTTAGTCTGGTCGGGACGCCGGTGCGATGGATTTTGCGTAGCTTGAGGAGGGCCGACCATGCGCTGCCCTCGGTGCGGTACTTGGCTGCGCGCCGACGTGTCTCTATGCGGACCCTGCGGTGCTGACTTCGGCACACGAGCCAAGCAGCCCAAGAGTGTGCTCGATGACCTCATCGTCGAGGACGCGCCGCCGTGGGCATCCGGATGGGCCAGCGATCCGGCGGCTCGACGCCGTACGGTCCGGGTCCGTCGCACTCTGGTCTCGATCGGCGCCGTTGGGCTGGTGGCTCTCGGCGCCGCCGGCGCGACCTGGATCGACGACGAGCCGAGCCGGCGACCGGTCGCCGCGGACGAGCAGCGCTACGCGTCCGCCGGTGAGATGGCGCGGGCGAGCGACTTCTCCGACGTCTACAAGACCGTCAACGGGGGAGTCGGGCAGGTGCTCGTCGAGACCTGTGACGACGGCAACTACACCGGCACCGGCTTCTTGATTCGGCCGCGCCTGATGGTCACGGCGCATCACGTCATCGAGGGTGCCGCGACCGTACGGGTCGACTTCAGCGGCGACCCGATGGTGGCGCAGATCGACGGCGTCGACACGGCGCGCGACCTCGCGGTGCTTCGGCTCGACCAGCGCATCGACGGACACGTCTTCGACTTCGCGCCCGACGAGGCGGTGCCTGGCACCCGGGTGGCCGCGATCGGCTATCCGCTGGACGAGCCCAAGACGCTGACCGAAGGCACCATCTCGGGCCTCGACCGAGAGATCGACACCGAGTCGGGATCGTTCGACGGCATGGTGCAGACCGACACGGCGATCAACCCCGGCAACTCTGGCGGGCCGCTCGTCGACCTCAACGGCAACGTGGTCGGGGTCGCCGACGCGATTCGCAAAAACGCCCAGGGCATCGGCTTCGCGGTGCCCGCGTCGGCGGCGGCCGATCTGATGACCCGGCCGCTCGACGCGCAGGAGCTCGAGACCTGCTCCTGAGCCGCCGTCAAGGCCTGGTTTGGGTCGGTTAGACTTGCCGCCGGCACAACGTTGTGCACCCACTCCCATCCCACGAGTTGTGCTAGGACATTGACGTGACCCGACCCGTCGTCCTCATCGCCGAAGAGTTGTCGCCCGCCACGGTCGATGCGCTCGGGCCCGATTTCGAGATCCGCTACTGCGACGGTGCCGACCGCTCCGACCTGCTCGGCGCCGTCGCCGACGCCGACGCCATTCTCGTCCGCAGCGCGACCAAGGTCGACGCCGACGCGCTCGCCGCGGCGACCCGACTCAAGGTCGTCGCCCGCGCCGGTGTCGGGCTCGACAACGTCGACGTGCGGGCCGCGACCCAAAGCGGTGTCATGGTCGTCAACGCCCCGACCTCCAACATCGTCTCCGCCGCCGAGCTCGCGGTGTCGCTGCTCCTCGCCGCGGCTCGCCATGTCGTGCCGGCCAACGAGGCACTCCGCCGCGGCGAGTGGAAGCGGTCCAAGTACTCCGGCGTCGAGCTGTACGAAAAGACCGTCGGCATCGTCGGTCTCGGTCGGATCGGCGTCCTCGCGGCCCAACGGCTGTCAGCCTTCGGCATGAAGGTCATCGCGTACGACCCGTACGTCCAGGCCGGTCGGGCCGCGCAGATGGGGGTACGTCTCGTCGGCCTCGACGACCTGCTGGCCGAGAGCGACTTCATCACGGTCCATCTGCCCAAGACGCCCGAGACCGTCGGGCTCATCGGCGACGAGCAGCTGCACAAGGTCAAGCCGCAGGTCGTCATCGTCAACGCGGCCCGAGGCGGCATCGTCGACGAAGATGCGCTGCACGAGGCGTTGGTCGAGGGCCGGGTCGCCGCGGCGGGTCTCGACGTCTACGCCACCGAGCCCAACACCGACTCGCCGCTGTTCGGGCTCCCCAACGTCGTGGCGACACCGCACCTCGGCGCCAGCACCGCCGAGGCGCAAGAGAAGGCCGGCGTGGCGGTCGCCAAGTCCGTCCGCCTCGCGCTGTCCGGCGAGCTGGTGCCGGACGCCGTCAACGTCCAGGGCGGCCTGATCGCCGAAGACGTCCGCCCCGGCATCCCGCTCACCGAGAAGCTCGGCCGCATCTTCACCGCACTGGCCGGCGGCATCGCCCAGCAGCTCGATGTCGAGGTGCGCGGCGAGATCACCCAGCACGACGTCAAGGTGCTCGAGCTCGCGGCTCTCAAGGGCATCTTCGCCGACGTCGTCGAGGAGCAGGTGTCGTATGTCAACGCGCCGTTGCTCGCCGCCGAACGCGGGCTCGAGGTACGCCTGGTCACCGAGGCCGAAAGCGAGGACCACCGCAATCTCGTCACGCTGCGAGGCACCCGCGCCGACGGCGAGCAGGTGTCGGTATCCGGCACCCTGATCGGCATCGCGCAGCGAGAGCGTCTGGTCGAGATCGACGGGTTCGACCTCGACATCGAGCCGACCGACCACCTGGCGTTCATCACCTACGACGACCGGCCCGGCATGGTCGGCGTCGTCGGCCAGATCCTCGGCCAGGCCAACGTCAACATCGCCGGCATGCAGGTGAGCCGCGACCGCAAGGGCGGTCAGGCCCTGGTCGCGATGGCGGTCGACTCGCCGGTCCCGACGGAGGTCGCCGACCAGGTCCGGGCCGCGATGGACGCGTCGTCGATCCGGCTCGTCAACCTCGCCGACTGAGCTGGCGGCGACGCGCGAGTCGTGGCGAACAGCGCTTCACTCGTTGAGATGCGGGTCAGTGCCCGAGATGTCGGATTCCGTCGACACCTGAACGCGTGAAGCGGCAGTGGCTACCGTCTAGCGGCGGGTGGCGACGATGACCGAGGCGTCCGGCGCGACCATCACGTCGACGGCGGTGAACCGCTCGTCGGTGAGCCACATCTCGCGGAGGGCGTCGACCCGCCCCTCGAAGATCGGCGGCCAGGTCGTACATGGCGTGAAATCGTCGAGCACGACCATGCCGCCGGGCTCGATGAGGTCGGCCACCGAGTCCGGACTCTCCTTCGCGTCGCGGACGTCGACGAACAGCAGTGAGAACGGCGCGTACGTCGCGAGCGTCGTCCAGTCGCCGGCGATCACCTCGACGTCGGACTCGTCGGCGAACAGATCACGCACCCGCTCGGCGAGCGGCGGCTCGATCTCTACGGTGACGACCCGTGCGTCATCGTGCTTGCCGGTGGCCAGCCACGCCGTGCCGACCCCACATCCGGTGCCCAACTCGGCCAGCGTCCCCGACCGAGAGGCTGCCAGAGCGGCCAGCAACCGACCGGTCTCGGTGCGCGACGATCGCAGGAAACCCCGCTCGCCGGACAGCGCCAAGGCCTTGCGGACCACGGCGGGTACCTCGGTCGGTGAACTCACGGACTGAGTGTCGCACAGCGCCTGAGACACGGCTCGCGTCCCATATCACGAGACGAACGTACTAAGGAGTGGTCATGTCCGTTCTGTCTTGCTTAGGCTGAGCGCATCATGCGGACGTTCGTACTCATCCTCGTACGCCGCGGCGAGACCCACTAGGGCCACCCTCGCCGCGGAGTTCGGCACTTGGGCCCGGAGTTCCGTCGCGAGGATGCACCGCAAACAGCGAACGCCTCGTCCGCACCCACCCCTCTGGCGCGATCCGTCACCGCGGGAGTGCTACTCCGGAGCTCATCCGCGAAGCACGCACAGATCACTCAGAGGAGTTCACCACCATGTATGAGATGTACCCCGAGGACTGGGGCCCCGCCCGTCACCGTCGCGAAGCCGCCGAGGCGATCCAGACGGCCATCGATCTGCGGGACAACGGCGGCGAGCCGCCCGAGGACAACTGAGCCCTAGGCTTGCCGTTCATGGGACAGAGCCCTTCAGCGGAAAACAGCTTTGCACTCGCGGTCATCGGCGGCGACGGCATCGGGCCGGAGGTCACCGCCCAGGCACTTCGCGTCCTGGACGTGGCGGCCGAGCGACACGATTGCCAGATCACGCGCACCGACTACGCGCTCGGCGCCGACAACTATCTCGCGACCGGCGAGGTGCTTCCGGACGCGGTGCTCGACGAGATCCGTGGCCACGATGCGATCCTGCTCGGAGCGGTCGGCGGGCGACCCGGTGATCCCGCGTTGCCGCCGGGCCTGCTGGAGCGCGGCTTGCTGTTGCGCCTGCGATTCGAGCTGGACCACTACGTCAACCTGCGACCGGCACGTCTCTACCCGGGGGTGACCTCGCCGCTGCGCGATCCGGGCCAGGTCGACTTCGTCGTGGTTCGCGAGGGGACGGAGGGGCCGTACGCCGGCAACGGTGGCCTGCTGCGCCGCGGTACTCCGGCCGAGATCGCGACCGAGGTCAGCGTCAACACCGCGTACGGAGTCGAGCGCGTCGTACGCGACGCCTTCCGGCGAGCCCAGGCGCGACCGCGCCGGCGGCTCACGTACGTCCACAAGACCAATGTTCTGACCCACGCTGGCGACCTCTGGGCCCGGACGGTCGCCGCGGTCGGCGCCGACTTTGCCGATATCGAGGTCGACTACCTCCATGTCGACGCGGCCACGATCTTCATGACGACCGATCCGGCGCGATTCGACGTCGTCGTCACCGACAACCTGTTCGGCGACATCCTCACCGACCTGGCGGCCGCGATCACCGGCGGTATCGGTCTGGCCGCGAGCGGCAACATCAATCCCGATCGCACGGCGCCGAGCATGTTCGAGCCGGTGCACGGGTCGGCGCCGGACATCGCGGGTCAGGGGATCGCGGATCCGACGGCGGCGATCCTGTCGACGGCCATGCTGCTCGACCATCTCGGGCAGTCGGCGGCGGCGGCGCTGATCGAGCAGGCGGTCTCGGCCGACCTCGCCCAGCGCGGCGAGGTCCAGCGCGGCGACACACGACGTGGGACGGCGGAGGTCGGCGACGCGATCGCGGGCCGGGTCGCCGATGGTGTGCTGACGACCGCCTGAGCGGCTACCGTGCATGGCATGACATCCGCACCGTTGTTCCGCGTGGAGCCGACGGCGTCTCCTACGCCGGATGCTCGACGCGAGGAGATTTTGACGGCGCCGGGCTTCGGTCTGTATTTCAGCGACCACATGATCAGTGCGACCTGGACGCCGGAGCGCGAGTGGCATGACGCGCGTCTCCATGCCTACGGTCCGCTGTCGGTCGACCCGGCTACCGCCGTACTGCACTACGCGCAGGAGATCTTCGAGGGACTGAAGGCGTACGCCCACGACGACGGCTCCATCTGGACGTTCCGCCCGGAGGCCAACGCGCGTCGGTTCCAGCGTTCGGCCGAACGCTTGGCGTTGCCCGAACTGCCGGTCGAGACGTTCGTTGCCGCACTCGACCTGCTGGTGAGCACCGACCGGGGCTGGGTTCCGCGCGGGGGCGAGACCAGCCTCTACCTGCGACCGTTCATGTTCGCGTCCGAGGTCTTCCTCGGGGTTCGGCCGAGTCAGCACGTGTCGTTCCACGTCATCAGCTCGCCGGCCGGGGCATACTTCAAGAGTGGGGTGCGGCCGGTCTCGATCTGGTTGTCGCGCGACTATTCGCGCGCAGGCGCCGGCGGCACGGGCGCGGCGAAGTGCGGCGGAAACTACGCAGCCAGCCTGCGCCCACAGCAGCAGGCGGCCGAGCACGGCTGCGAGCAGGTGGTGTTCCTCGACTCGCTGGAGCACACCTGGATCGAAGAGCTCGGCGGCATGAACATCTTCTTCGTGCATGACGACGGCAACATCGTCACGCCGCCGGTCAGCGGCACCATCCTCGACGGAATCACGCGCGACTCGCTGCTGGCGATCGCGGCCGACATGGGGCACAAGGTCGACGAGCGGCCGGTGTCGATCGACGAGTGGCGCGACGGGGTGAGCAGTGGACGCATCGCCGAGGTTTTCGCGTGCGGCACTGCGGCGGTCATCACACCTGTGGGCAGGCTGGCTTGGGAAGACGGGGAGCTCAACTGCGGCGAACAGACCGGTGAGGTCACCGCGTCGATTCGCCAGCGGCTACTCGACATCCAGTACGGCCGGGCCGATGACCCGTACGGCTGGATGCACCGTGTCGTCGTCTGACCCAGCAGGCATCCTGCCCGTGGAGACGCTCGGCCGCTATCGCCTGCTTCGGCAGATCGGCGAGGGCGGCATGGGCGTCGTCCATCTCGCGGCGGCGCCCAACGGCGACCGGGTCGCGGTCAAGATCCTTCGGCCGCAGATCATCGGTGACCGCGATGCCCGATCCCGGCTGGAGCGGGAGGTCGCCGCGATGCGTCGGGTCCGAAGCCCCCGAGTCGCGGAGTGTTTCGACGCCGATCCGTGGGGCGCGCTGCCGTACGTCGTGACGCGCTTCGTCGTCGGCATCTCGCTCTCCGAGTACGTCGACGAGTACGGCCCGCTGCCGCCGCATCGCGTCCACGACATCGCGCTCGGCATGGCCGAGGCGTTGGCGAGTGTCCACGCGGCGGGCGTCCTGCATCGTGACATCAAGCCGTCGAACGTCTTGATGGAGCGCGACCAGCCGGTGCTGATCGACTTCGGTCTCGCGATGTCATCGGACGAGGCACGACTGACTCGATCGGGCTGGCTGATGGGGACACCCGCCTACCTGGCACCCGAAGCGGTGCACGGCTACGAGCCAACCTCGGCCGCTGACGTGCACGCATTGGCCGCGACGCTCGTGTTCGCCGCGACCGGCCAAAGCCCCTATGGCGGCGGGCCCGCGGTCGCCGTCATGGACCGGATCCGCCGCGGCGAGTCGCAGCTGTCCGGCGTGCCGTGGTCGCTGCGGCGCGTTCTCGAGCCCTGCCTGCAGGCCGATCCGCGTCGCCGACCGACCGCCGTTCAGCTGTGCCAATGGCTCGCGACGACACCGGCCGATGCCGACCCACCCACGCCGGCGCCGACACCGACCCGAGCGGTCACGATGCCGGTGGCCGCGCCGGTCACCCCAGCTGTTGTGCCGGTCGCGGCTCCGTCGCCGCCGGCGAAGTCGGGTTGGACCACGGCGATCCGGATTGTCGCCGGCATCCTGACCGGACTGCTGATCGCCGGGGCGGCCGCGGTCTCGCCGTATGTCGTTGCGGCGTTCATCGCGTTCGTCATGATGCTCGGCAGCGCGCACGCGCGGAGTCGAAGCCCCTGGTCTTGGCCGATCCAGGCGATCGCCGCCATCCCCGGCGCGGTTCTCGGCGCCGGCGTCGCGCTGGCCGCGATGGTCGGCCTCGTTGCGGTGCTTGTGGTCCTCGGCGCTCAGGTGCGCCAGACGATGGTCGTGGGCGGCGCCGCGTTCGCACTGCTGACGTGGTGGTGGCCGGGATTCCATGCCGCCCGAGACTCCGCCCGCCGCCTCACCTCGTGGACGTTCCGGCCGACTCCGGTCGGTGCGGTGGCGCTGGTGTTCTTGGCGGCCGCAGCGTCGGGCGCGATCGCGGTGGCCCTCGCCGACGGCCCGCACTGGTGGCCGTTCGAGCACGCTCCTTGGTTCGGGTGGGGCTGGCGGCTCGGCTGAGGCCGGTCAGCCCGTGAACAGATCGGCGACGACCGACCCGCTCACGTCGGCGACGTCGTCGGCGTAGTTGAGGGCGAGCGTGGTGCGCCGCGTCAGGGTCGGGTCATCGGGATCGACCGGCTCGGCGTAGCCCGCCGCGATGTCCGACAGCCCCAGCTCGACCTCGGCGGGCACCTCCCGGGACGCGGCCGTCAGCAGGCGGTGCGCGAGGCCGGTCAGCACGGCGTCCCAGGCCGGGCTGCTCGCGATGTCGACGACCCGGAGCTCGGGAAGCCCGAACCGGGTCAGGCCCCGGGTCATCGTCGCCGTCTCGTCATCGCCGTCGTCGAGACGGTCGAAGACGAACCAGTCCGCGGTCCGGTCGGGGTCGGCGGACGGATCGAGCCGCGGCCACATGCGCGGGATGGCGAGATCGAGACCGACGCCGTCGACGTGATGGGCGAGCAGGGCAGCCGCTGCCCGCGCGGCGTACTGCGCGGAGACGGCCTCGGAGTCAGACGTCCGCAACAGGATCGACCAGCCCTGCGCGGGCGCCTCGATGATCGGCTCGACTCCGGCCGGCACCGGTCCGGCCGAGCGCAGCAGCGGTACAGCGGGGATCGGCAGGCCGTCGATGTCGTCGGTGCGGTTCAGTCGGAGGTTGCCGACGTGTTCGGCCAGCGCGTCGCGACTTCGAGGGTGGAGCAGGTCCGCCGTACGCGAGATCACCAGGTCCGGATCGGCGTCGTCGGCCATGGCCGACAGGACCAGGTGACTGGCGATGACGCTGCTCACCGGTCGACCCTACGACATCGTCTGGACGCGAATATGCGAGACTGCACCCATGACGATCTCGTCGATCATCATTGCCGAGCGCGCCGGGCCGTAGCCACCAAACAGCCCCGCGCGCGAACCTCTCGTACCCACGAGAGGTTTTCTTTTTGCCCAGACCGAGCCTCGAGGACCAGACCGTGACCAGCCAGGCCTTGCATGTGTACGACACCACGCTGCGCGACGGCGCCCAGCAGGAGGGACTGAACCTCTCGGTCGCCGACAAGCTCACGATCGCGCGGCACCTCGACGACCTCGGCGTCGGCTACATCGAGGGCGGCTGGCCGGGCGCGAACCCGAAGGACACCGAGTTCTTCGCCCGCGCCCGCGACGAGCTGCGGTTGAAGCACGCGACCTTGGCCGCCTTCGGTTCGACCCGGAGGTCCGGCCGCAGGGCCGCCGACGACCCGCTGGTGGCCGCCCTGCGCGAATCGGCCGCGCCGGTGGTGACGTTGGTCGCGAAGAGCCACGACCGGCACGTCGAACAGGCACTGCGGACGACGCTGGCCGACAACCTCGACATGGTCCGCGACACCGTCGCGCACCTGCGAGCCGAAGGGCATCGGGTCTTCTTGGACGCCGAGCACTTCTTCGACGGCTACCGCGACAACCGGGCCTACGCACTCGAGGTCATCCGCACGGCGGCCGAGGCCGGGGCCGAGGTGGTGGCACTGTGCGACACCAATGGCGGCATGCTCCCGCCCTGGGTCCAAGACGTCGTCGGCGACGTCGTCGAAACGACCGGCGCGCGGATCGGCATCCACTGCCACAACGACACCGGCTGTGCGGTCGCCAACACCCTCGCCGCCGTCGACGTCGGCGCCAGCCACGTGCAGGGCACTCTCAACGGATACGGCGAGCGCACCGGCAACGCCGATCTGGTCGCGGTGGTCGCCAATCTCGAGCTGAAGCGCGACCAATCCGTCCTGCCGACCGGACGGCTGAGCGACGCGACCCGGATCGCACACGCGGTCGCCGAGGTCACCAATGTGCCGCCGTCGTCGCGGCAGCCGTACGTCGGAGTCTCGGCGTTCGCCCACAAGGCCGGCCTGCATGCCAGCGCGATCCGGGTCGACCCGGATCTCTACCAGCACACCGATCCGGAGAGCGTCGGCAACGACATGCGGCTGCTGGTCAGCGAGATGGCCGGGCGGGCGAGCATCGAGCTCAAGGGCAAGGAGCTCGGCTTCGACCTGGCGGGCAACGCCGAGCTGCTCGCCCAGGTGACCGATCGGGTCAAGGAGCTGGAGCGGTCGGGGCACACGTTCGAGGCCGCCGACGCGTCGTTCGAACTGCTGCTCGTCGAGTCGGTCGAGGGGGAGCGGCCGACGTACTTCACCGTCGAGTCCTGGCGCGTCATCACCGAGTCGTCGCCGGACGCCGAGGCGCTGTCGGAGGCGACGATCAAGCTGCGGGCCAATGGGTCGCGGCTCATCGTCACCGGCGAGGGCAACGGTCCGGTCAACGCGCTCGACCATGCGCTTCGTCAGGCCATCGGTCAGGCCTACCCGGCCGTCGCCGAGTTCGAGCTGATCGACTATCGGGTCCGCATCCTCGACCAGGGTCACGGATCCGACGCGGTCATCAGGGTCCTGATCGAGACGTCCGACGGCCAGGACAGCTGGGTGACGGTGGGTGTCGGACACAACATCGTCGAGGCGTCTTGGCAGGCCCTTCTCGATGCTGTGACTTATGGACTACGCGCACATCGGGCATTGCCGATAAAATCTGAAGGGTGAACGTAAGCCGACGGGAGTTTTTCCTGGGAGTCGGTGGCACTGCGGTGGGAGTCGCGGGGATCACCGGGGTCGAGGGCGTCTCCGCCCACATGCACAAGCACATGATGTTTCACGACCGGTACGCCGCGGCCGTACGCGCGACGCGGACCAGTCCCGCGCCGTCGCAACCACAGAGCACGATCGTCTGGTCGGCCGACACCGAACAAATGCGGATCGCCCTGACCTTCGACGACGGTCCGAAGCCGGACTGGACACCGCGGGTCTTGGAGATCCTGGCCAAGCACGACGTCCGGGCGACCTGACATGCCGACCTGGATCGCCCTGCTGCGCGCCGTCAACGTCGGCGGTCGCAACATGGTCTCCATGCCCCGGCTGCGCGAGGCGTTGGCCGCGGACAGCTTCGGCGAGGTCCAGACGTACGTGCAGAGCGGCAACATCGTCGTACAGTCGCCGCTGCGGTCGTCCGTCGCCGTCGAGAAGCGGATCGGTGCGCTGATCGCCAAGGAGTTTGACCTGACCGTGCCGGTCGTGGCGAGGACGCCGGCGCAGCTCGCCGAGGTCATCGATGGCAATCCGTATCCGGCCGCCGCCGACGAGCGGCCCAAGATGCTGCACGTCACGTTCCTCGCCGGTGATCCTGCGGCTGACGGCGTCACCGCCTTGCACGGCGACGAACTCACCAAGCGTTGCTGCCGCGTCGCCGGTCGGCATCTCTACGTGGACTACGTCGACGGCGTGCATGGCAGCAAGCTGACGCCGGTCTTCTTCGCCCGCCGACTCGGCGTCGAGGGCACTGCCCGCAACTGGCGTACGGTGCTGGCAATCGCCGAGTTGGCCGGCTGACCGCCCCGGGCGGATCAGAGTCGTTTGCCGACCCCGAGGGGTCCTTCGCCACTTCGCCTCGGAGCTTATCGACGCAAGGCTCCGACGGTGACCAGCTGTTTCAGCCGCACGCACTCGGATCGCAATCGATCGCGGAGTGCCGCGGCGCGCTCGGCGAAGTCGCGCTGGAGCCGGGCGTACTCGGCGCGCCCAGCGGTCGTCTCGACGCGGATCGGCTCGTATCCGATCGCTTCGAGGTCGTACGGCGATGCGCGCATGTCGACGGCGCGGATCTCGCGGGCGAGCGCGAAGCAGTCGGCGACCAGCTCCGAGGGCGTGAACGGCGCCAGCTTGTACGCCCACCGGTAGAGATCCATGTTGGCGTGCAGGCATCCGGGCTGCTCGGTGGCCACCTGCCCGGTCCGGGTCAGTCGGGTCGTGTTGCGTGGGCGTGCCGGCGGGGTGAAGAACCGATACGCGTCGAAGTGGGTGCACCGCAGCGGAAGCGACTCGACCACCCGGTCGGTGGCGCGGCACCCAATCGATGGGGATAGGCCGCATGTCGGATTTCGTCGGAGCGCTGCCGGTAGAGCATGGCCCACTCGTGGAGTCCGAAGCAGCCGAGCTGCGCCGGTCTGTCGGCGGTCGCGGTCATCAGCTCGCCGACGAACCGCACGGTCGGCAGTCGATCGGCGAGTCGCGCGAGGTCGGCTGTGACTCCGCTGCTCCCTGCGCGGTAGCCGGCGTAGGCCAGATAGCGCTGTGCGCCGGGACCGGTGAGGACGACGCCGGCTCCCGGATGCCACCGGCGCAGCCGCGAGGGGGAGTAGGAGTAGTAGGTGAAACAGAAGTCCTCGACCGGATGCGACCGACCGGCTCGGCGGCGCTCGAGGTGCGGCCGGATCCACGGCTCGACGCGGGCGTCGTGCGCGGCGGCGCGAGCTCGCCAGGTCGCCTCGTCGAGCAGGTCGAAGGTCGGCACCTCGCCACGGTAGCGGGGACACGTACGCTCGCGCGCGGTCTCGCATTGCGGCTGACCGCGATCGCCATCGGCATGGTCGGCGGCATCGGCTGGCTGGTCGTCTTCGACGATGGTGACGGGTCGCTTCGCGACGTCTCCGGCTGGTCCGAGGGCCTGGCTGCCGGGCGAACCCTGAGCCCAGCCGAACGTGCCGCCAGCGCGGACTGCGTCTCGGTTGCTCAGTGGAAGCGCGATCACGATGGCTATCCGCCGCCGTTCCTGCTCGTCAAGCCGGTCGACGGCGGGCCGGCCGCCCGGCTGCCGTTTGAGCAGGCCTGGGAGCTCGCCACGGTGGGCGCGGTGTGGACGCATGCGGCCTGCGCCCGACCGACGTTGGCGCGGCCCCTCGCGCGCAGCCATGGATCCGCGCGCGAGGGCCGCTAGCTTGTGGGCCTAGGCCGCGAGCACCTGGGTGCCGCGGCCGTCGACGACGAAGGCGCGTCCGGTAGGTGACGGCCACACGAAGATGCCGCGGAGACAGAGGCCAGGCAGTCATCGGGGGCGAGCGTCGAGACGTCGATCGTGTCCAGCATGCTTGCGAGTCGCGGGCCAGCGGGACACGTGGCGAGATCGGGCTCAAGCACTCGCACACCGTATCGAACATACGTTCGATGAGCAAGCCTGGTGGCGGTCGGGATTCTCTCTGGAGTCCTCGAAGAAATCCGCGAGGCGGTGTCGGATCGGAGCCGAGGTGTTCGTAGATCGGGTGAGCGGGCGCCCACGAGGGGCGCACCCCGTTGAAGGGAGAAACCGATGAAGCTGACGACCATCACGCATCTCACCGTCGATGGGGTGATGCAGGGACTCGGCGCGGCGGAAGAAGACCGCAGGGGTGGATTCGAGCGCGGCGGATGGGCCATACCACTCTTTGACGACGAGGCCGGGGCGTACCTCGACGAGGCGTTCCAGCGCGCCGACGCGTTCTTGTTCGGCCGCCGGACCTACGAGATCTTTGCCGGCTCCTGGGGAACCGGTTCGTGGGGCTCGAATCAGGGCGACAACCCGATCTCAGTGGCGTTGAACACGCGGGCCAAGTACGTCGCGTCGAGCACGCTCACCGCGCCCGAGTGGGACGACACGACGGTGCTGTCCGGTGACGTCGCAGCGGCAATCGGCGAGCTGAAGGCCAAGCCGGGCGGCGAGCTGCAAGTGCACGGCAGCGGCGATTTGGTCCGGTGGCTCGTCGCCAACGACCTGGTCGACGAAATTACGCTGCTCACCTATCCGTTGGTCGTCGGGCAGGGCACGCGGCTGTTCCCCGACACCGGTCCGGACACAGCACTCGAACTGGTCGACTCGCGAGCCACCACGGGTGGCGTGACGATCCAGGTCTACCGGCCCTCCGGGAGCCCGCACTATGCAATCGCCACGTCGACCTGAAGCACGGGACGGGATACCGTCGCTGTCGGATCGCTCACAACCGGCGTACCAGGAGATGATCCGAGATGCAGTACGCGTCGCCCAACACGGCCACCGCCATCGACGCCCCCGACCTCGATGTAGCGCTCGAACTCGCTGTCGGGGCGTCGAAGCACTGCCATCGGAAGGTCGAGGTGCGGCCATTCCTCCGCGCCTGAGCGGGTCCGACGTCCGGGAGACGATCACCCAGGCTCACCACGAGGAGTGGGCGCGCGTGGTCGCGGCCCTGACCAGGCGTTTCGGCGACCTCGACATCGCCGAGGAGGCGGCGGCCGAGGCGTTCGCGACCGCCGTCGAACGCTGGCCGGCCGACGGCATTCCCCCCAACCCCGGCGCCTGGCTGACCACGACCGCCAACCGCAAGGCCATCGACCGGCTCCGGCGCGAGCGCAAGCGCGACGACAAGCACAAGGAGGCTCAGATGGTGCACGACGACCCGCCCGAGCCTCTCGGCGCCATCGACGACGAGCGGCTCCGGCTGATCTTCACCTGCTGTCACCCGGCCCTGGCGATGCAGACCCGCGTGGCGCTGACGCTGCGCATGGTCGGAGGTCTGACGGTGCCCGAGATCGCCCGGGCCTTCCTGGTGGCCGAGACCACGATGGGGCAGCGGATCACCCGCGCGAAGGGCAAGATCAAGGCGGCTCGGATCCCCTATCGGGTGCCGTCCGCGGAGGATCTGCCGGCTCGTGTCACTGGCGTACTCGCCGTCTTGTTTCTCGTCTTCAACGAGGGCTACCTGGCGACCGGCCCTGACACTGATCCCGTACGTCACGAGCTGACCGCCGAGGCGATCCGGCTCACCCGCCTGATCCGTGCCCTCATGCCAGAAGACGGTGAGGTGGCCGGGCTGTTGGCGCTGATGCTGCTCACCGAGGCCCGCCGCACCGCCCGGGTCTCGGCCGGCGGCGAACTGGTCGCGCTCGACGAGCAGGACCGGGGCGCCTGGGACGCGGCGCTGGTCGCCGAGGGCCATCGACTGGTGCGCGAGCGTCTGGCCGCTGCCTCCGTCGGGGTGGCTCCGGGTCGCTACCAGATCCTCGCCGCGATCAACGCCGTGCACACCTCCGCCCGCGACGTACGCGACACCGACTGGTCGCAGATCGTCGCGCTCTACGACCAGCTCGTCCGTCTCGACCCGTCGCCGATCGTCGCCCTCAACCGGGCCATCGCGGTCGCCGAGCTTGACGGGCCGGAGGTGGCACTGGCGGCCGTCGACCGTCTTGACGACACGTTGGCCGGCTATCACGCCTACCATGCGACCCGCGCCGACCTGTTGCGCCGGCTGGGCCAAGGTCAGCAGTCACGCGCGGCCTACGACAAGGCCATCGAGCTGGCGGGCAACACCGCCGAGACCGCCTACCTGACGCGCCGCCGCGACCAGCTGGCATAGGCCCGTGCCGACTGACGTCGAGCTTGCCATCGCCGCGGCCGAAACCGGCGCCGCCATTGTGCGTGAGATGTACGGCTCGTCGTTGGCTCGCCTCGACAAATCACCGGGAGACTTCGCGACGGAAGCCGACCTCGAGTCCGAGCGCGCCATCATGCGTGTGCTGCGTGCCGCGCGCACAACCGACGGATTCATTCGGCGAAGAGGTCGGTGCGATCGAACCGTAGATCCCGTCACGGCGAGGTCACCGGTCGATCACAGACCGCCCGCATCGGTGCCGGACGATCCCGGCTCGGTCTAGATTGCGACGGTATGGGGATCAGTCGGCGTGAGCTCTTGGCAGGCATCGGTGGCGCTGCGGCCGGGTCGATGACCCTGTTGGGCGGGCAGGAGTCGTACGCGCGGACGGCAGGTGGAGCGGCGTCGATCCAGTACTACGGTGGTCCCGAGTCGGCAGTCCACGAGGATCACTGGATCCCGCCGGCCGCTCACGACGGACGCGTCATCTGGTCGGCGCCCACGACCGCCCGCCGGATCGCGCTGACCTTCGACGACGGGCCGTCGCCGGACTGGACGCCACGTGTGCTCGACACGCTGGCTCGGCACGAAGCGCAGGCGACCTTCTTCTGCCAAGGCGACAACATCGAGCGCTACGGCCGGTTGCACAAGGACTCGGTCGGGATCCATGAGTTCGGCAACCACGGCTACGACCATCCCGACATGTCCAAAATGGCCCTCGACGAATGCCTTGCCCAACTGCGTCGCACGACGGTGGCGATTCGTGGTGCGCTAAGCGTCGAGCCGACGCTGTTCCGGCCGCCGTACGGGCACCTCGGAGGCGCAGCCATGCTCGCGGCGTCGGAGTCGGGACTCACGACGGTCGTCTGGAGCATGCAGATGCTGGAGTCGACCTACGAGGAAAATCCACGAGCGCTCGTCGACTTCCTGGTCGGGCTCGTCACGCCGGGCGCGATCATCCTGGCGCACGACACCGGCTCGTCGGACCGACTGGTCGCGATCGACCGGCTCGATCGGATCATCCGACGACTGCGCGGCGAGGGCTACGAGTTCACGACGGTGTCGGATCTCTGCGGCCTGCCAGCCCGCTGACTCGTGCGTGCTCGAAAATTCTTCGTACGACGTGTCGATCCAGCGCCTCGGTATTCGAGGTCCAGGTATAAACGCCAATACCGAGAAGGGACAACCCGATGCGCTTCATGATGATGATCAAGCTCGAGGAAGAAGGCGCCGGACCCGCCGACGGGCCGAGCGAGCAGATGATGACCGAAATGGGCAAGCTCATGGACGAGATGACCAAGGCCGGAGTCTTGCTCGACACCGCCGGACTCCAGCCAACGGCCGAAGGCACCCAGATTCAGTGGGACCACGGCAAGCTCAACGTGGTCGACGGACCGTTCACCGAGGCCAAGGAGGTCATCGGCGGCTACGCGATCATCCAGGCGAAGTCCAAGGAGGAAGCGGTCGAATGGGCTAAGCGCTTCGTCCGCCTGCACGGCGACGACTGGAAGCTCACGTCCGAGGTCCGGCAGATCGAGGAGCCGCCCGAAGACTGGGGCTGAGCTCGTATTTGCCGCTGATCGATCGGGGTGCTCTGATGGATAACCGTGACGGTCGGAGACACCCAGAGCACGATCGACGCGGTTTGGCGACTCGAGTCGCCGAAGCTGATCGCGCGCGTGGCGCGGTTGGTGCGCGACGTCGGCCTTGCGGAGGAGCTGGCGCAAGACGTCTTCGTGATCGCCCTCGAGCAGTGGCCGGAGTCGGGCGTCCCGGATAACCCGGGCGCCTGGCTCATGGCCACGGCCAAGCATCGCGCGATCGACCAGCTACGCCGTGGCGAACGGCTCGAGAAGAAGTACGCGCAGCTCGCCCGTGACCTCGCGACGTCGCCGGACGACGGCTACGAGCCTGACCTCGACGCGTTCGACGACGACATCGGTGACGACATGCTTCGCCTGGTGTTTACGGCTTGCCATCCGGTGCTGTCGCGCGAAGCGCGGGTGGCGTTGACCCTGCGGCTGCTCGGCGGGCTCACGACGCCCGAGATCGCACGGGCGTACCTGGTGCCCGAGTCGACCATCCAGCAGCGGATCGTCCGAGCCAAGCGCACGATCGCCAAGAAGAAGATCCCGTACGAGATCCCGCAAGGCTCCGAGCTCGCGAGCCGGCTGTCGTCGGTTCTCGAGGTCGTCTACCTCATCTTCAACGAGGGGTACGCGGCGACCGCCGGCGACGACTGGGTGCGTCCCGAACTGGGCGAGGACGCGCTCCGACTCGGACGCGTCCTCGCGGGCCTGATGCCGAAGGAGCCCGAGGTCCACGGTCTCGTCGCCCTGATGGAGATCCAGGCCTCCCGGTTCGCGGCTAGGGTCGGGCCGTCCGGGGAGGCCATCCTGCTGTTCGACCAGGACCGGAGCCGGTGGGATCACCTACTGATCCGGCGCGGACTCGCAGCACTCGACCGGGCCGAGCATCTCGGCGGCCATGCCGGGCGGTATGTCTTGCAGGCCTCGATCGCGGCGTGCCATGCGCGGGCCCGAACGGCCGACGAGACCAACTGGAGCCGGATCGCCGCGCTCTATTGGGCGCTCGGCCAGATCATGCCGTCGCCGATCGTCGAGCTCAACCGGGCGGTCGCCGTCGGCGAGGCGGTTGGCCCGGCCGCCGGCCTGGAGCTGATCGACCAGCTGGGCGACTCCTTGCCCGGATATCACCTGCTGCACAGCGTGCGCGGCGATCTGTTGGAGCGGCTCAAGCGATTCGACGAGGCGCGAGAGGAGTTTGAGACCGCGGCGTCGCAGGCTACCAACGAACGCGAACGGACTCTGCTGCGCGACCGCGCGGCGACCTGCGTCGGTCGTGTCTAGACGTCCTTGGACCGGAGCAGCGACACGATCTCGTCAAGCCGCGTGTCGATCGCGTCAAAACGTTGGTCGTGATCGTCGAACCGCTTGTCGTGGGCGTCGAAACGGGCGTCGTGGGCGTCGAGCTTGTCCGTGAGCTCGTCGAGTCGGTTGCCGTGACGCAGCTGTGTGCCGGCGACGGTGCTGAGCTGCCCGCCGAGCTCGTCAAGCCGGTTGCCATGCCGGATCTGTGTGTTGGAGATCTCGGCCAACATCTCGTAGATCGCCTGAACGTCGTGGTCGAGCTGGCGTACTTTGCGGGTCAGCTCGGGAGTCGCCATGGCGGACAACGTATCCCCTCGGATGCAGTGCGAAGCGGATGTCCAGGATCGCTAGCCTCGGCCCACGAGGCTTGGTCGTCAAGGGCCGGATGGCCCGCTGTGGACAACTCGGTAGGCTCGGCCGGTGCGCATTGCCAGATTCAGCACCGACGACGAGCCGCGCTTCGGCCTAATCGGGGACGACGACGGGGTCGAGACGATCGCGGTCGTCAACGGCGACCCGATGTATGCGGGCATCACGTTCTCGGGGCAGAAGGTGCCGGTCGACGACGTACGCCTGCTCGCCCCGGTCCTCCCGCGCAGCAAGGTGATCGGCATCGGGCGCAACTACGACGACCACGCGCGCGAGCTGGGCAACGAGCCTCCACCGGAGCCGTTGGTGTTTCTCAAGCCCAACACCTCTGTCGTCGGACCGGGTGATCCGATCGTCTATCCGGCTCAGACCGACGACCTGCATTTCGAGGGCGAGCTCGCGGTCGTCATCGGCCGGATCTGCCGCGACATCGACGCCGACGACGTGCCCAAGGTCATCTACGGCTACACCGTGGCCAACGACGTCACGGCGCGCGACCTCCAGGTTCGCGACGGCCAGTGGGCGCGGGCGAAGGGATTCGACACCTTCTGTCCGCTGGGTCCCTGGATCGAGACCGACCTCGACATCGGCGACGTCGGTCTGCGGACGTCGCTCAACGACGACCTACGCCAGGACGGTCGGACCGCCGACCTGATCTTCGATGTGCCCACACTGGTGGCGTACGTCTCGAGCTTCATGACCTTGCTGCCCGGCGACGTGCTGTTGACCGGGACACCGGGCGGCGTCGGCCCCATGCAACCCGGCGACCGGGTATCGGTGACCATCGAAGGAATCGGAACGTTGACCAACCAGGTGGTGGCTCGTGACTGACACGACATCCGTGCGGGTGCGGTTCAGCCCGTCCCCCACGGGCAACCCGCACGTGGGCCTCGTACGGACCGCGCTGTTCAACTGGGCGTACGCCCGCCATCACCGCGGCACCTACGTGCTTCGCATCGAGGACACCGACGTGGCCCGCGACAGCGAGGAGTCCTACCACGGGTTGCTCGCGTCGATGCGGTGGCTTGGGCTCGACTGGGACGAAGGCCCCGAGGTCGGCGGCGACTTCGGTCCCTACCGCCAGTCGCTACGGATGGACCTCTACGCCGAGGTCGCCGAGCGTCTCCGATCGACCGCGCGGGCCTACGACTGCTATTGCAGCCACGAGGAGCTGGAGCAGCGCCGCGAGATCGCCCGGGCCGAGGGCCGCTCGAGCGGCTACGACGGGCACTGCCGGGAGCTCACCGAGGAGCAGATCGCGGCGTACCAGGCGGAGGGACGACGCCCGGTCCTCCGGTTCCGGATGCCCGCCGAGCCCGTGACGTTCACCGACTTGGTGCGAGGCGAGATCAGCTTCGACCCCGAGCACGTCAGCGACTACGTCATCCTGCGGGCCAACGGACACCCGCTCTACACGCTGACCAATCCGGTCGACGACGCGACGATGCGCATTACCCATGTGCTGCGTGGCGAGGACCTGCTCAGCTCGACGCCGCGGCAGATCCCCATGCACCAGGCGCTCGGTGAGCTCGGCATCGCCGGCGGTGTCGTCCCGGAGTACGGCCACCTGCCGTTCGTGATGGGGCCGGGCAACCGCAAGCTGTCCAAGCGCGACCCCGGAGGCGGGCTCCAGACCTATGAGGAGCGCGGCTTCCTACCCGAAGGCTTGCTCAACTATCTCGCCCTCCTGGGCTGGTCGATCGGCGACGACCGCGAGCTGTTCAGCCTCGACGAGATGGCGGCTGCCTTCGACGTCGCACGAGTCAACCCCAACTCGGCGCAGTTCGACCTCAAGAAGTGCGAGGCGATCAATGCCGCGCACGTGCGGATGCTCGAGACGGAGGATCTCGCCGATCGTCTCGTGCCGTTCCTACGACAGGCAGGCGTCGTGGGTGCCGAGCTGACCTCGGCCCAACGCGAGAAGCTTCTCGCCGCGACGCCGCTGGTGCGGGAGCGCATGACGGTGCTGTCCGAAGGGGCCGAGATGCTCGGCTTCTTGTTCGTCCCCGAGTCGCACTTCACGGTCGACCCGAGTGATGCGGCCAAGGTGCTCACCGAGGACGGCCTGCGGGTCGTGCGCGAAGCGCGCGACACGCTGGCCGGGCTCGGGGCGTGGGACACCGCCGCGATCGAGTCGGCGCTGCGCTCGGCCCTGGTCGAGAAGCTCGGACTCAAGCCGCGGCTGGCCTTCGGCCCGGTGCGAGTCGCGGCCACGGGCCGTCGGGTGTCGCCGCCGCTGTTCGAGTCGCTCGAACTGCTCGGCCGGAAGCGGTCATTGGCCCGACTCGATGCGGCGCTCGACTAGCGTTGCGATCGCGTCGAGGCCGAGCGTGGCGTCGACGACCATGCCGGATTCGTCGTCCGCGAGCGGTTCGAGTGTGTCGAGTTGCGAGCGCAGCAGCTCCACCGGCATGAAGTGCTGGCGCGACTCCATGCGACGACGGATGGTCTCCGCGTCGCCGTGCAGGTGGACGAAGAACGTCTCGGGTGCCCCGCGGCGCAAGCTGTCGCGGTAGGCGCGGCGCAGGGCCGAGCAGGTCACGACCGTCGACCGGCCGCTGTCGTGCCGCTCCCGCGTCCAGGCGGCGAGCGATTCGAGCCAGGGGGAGCGGTCCTCGTCGGTCAGGGGTTCGCCGCGTGACATCTTGGCGACGTTGGCGGGCGGGTGGAAATCGTCGCCCTCGGCGAATTCGAGGTCGAGATCGGTCGCGAGGCGGCCAGCCACGGTGGACTTGCCGATGCCGGCGACGCCCATCACGACCAGGTGCAGCGGGCGGCTCATGAGTACGGCGGAGCCGACCCGTACGGTGGCGGCGCCGGACCGCCGGCGTACATCGGCTGCTGCTTCTGCGCTTCCTGCTGCGCCGACACCGAAGCCTTGATCCTGCCGGTGAGGAAGAGCAGGTAGCCGGCGGCGATCAGCCCGGCAACGAAGCCGGGGAAGTAGGACATGAAGTCTGAGTTGTCGAAGCGCAGCGAGAAGTCGTCTTCGTAGATCTCGAGGCCAGCCGCGTTGTAGTAGAGCAGGTAGATCGTCGGGAAGCACAGCCAGGTGAGCGGCGTCCAGCCACGAATGTTCGCCTGATTTCGGCCGACGAAGATCCAGTCGGCAAGCAGAATCAACGGCGTCAGGAGGTGTTCGAAGAGCGACCATGTCTCGCTGACGTCGCCACTGAGCATGGTCAAGAACACTCCGGCGACGAGCAGCAGGGTCACCGTCGTGGCACCCCGCCACCATGCGGTCCGTGGCTCGTGCCAGCGCATCCCGGTCACGAACGGATAGAGCAGCAGGCCGCCGTAGACGAGGGCGGCCAGCAGACTCGCCGACTGGCTGAGCGCCTTGAGCGCGCCGTCGCCGTTTTCGTCGATCCCGGCCATCAGGCCGATCACCGCGAACATCACGATGACCAGGCGCCAGGCCGTGACGCCGAGGATGACCTCCGTACGGGCCGGGCGCCGGTGATCGACGCGCTGCTGCGGTGCGTACTGCTGGGGTGCGTACTGCTGGGGTGCGTACTGCTGTTGTTGTGGCACCGGACCGGCTGGAAGCCCGCAACGCTGACACGCCTGGATCCACGGCGGATTGACGAGGCCGCACCGGGGACACTGCATGGCGCTGGAGAATATCGGGTCAACCATTTCGGGTCGCTCCCGCGTTGTAGAACTGAATGCGGCACGCTAGGGAGCGACACGTGGGGAGACCACGGTGACGACAGCAATCGACTACGAACGGCTCCGCGGATTAGTCGTCCGGGAGCAGCGGCTCACTGAGCGCTATCCGATGCTGTTTCCGGTGGCGAAGCTGGTGCACCGGACGCGTCGGCGCGCGACCTGGTTGACGTCTCGGACGGCGTGGGCTCGGCGCAGCGACCACGACCCGCTGCCGGTCCGGGTCAAGCGCCACAAGTCGCTGCTGCTGCGACAGATGGGCGAGTCGGAGATGGCGTGGCAACACGGCAAGGTCACCAATCTCACGCTGGCCAGTGGTCGACTCGACGGCGTCGTCATCCGCCCTGGCGAGACCTTCTCCTTCAACAAGCTGGTCGGCAATTGCACGGAGCGGAAGGGATACGTCGACGGGATGCGGCTGTCAAACGGCGAGGCTCGCCCCGGCGTCGGCGGGGGCATCTGCCAGCTCGCCAACCTCGTGCACTGGATGGTCCTGCACAGCCCGTTGACCGTCACCGAGCGGTCGGAGCACAGCTTCGACCCGTTTCCCGACAACGGGCGGGTGCTGCCGTGGGGGACCGGCTGTTCGATCGTCTACAACTACGTCGACCTCTGCTTCCGCAACGGCACCGACCTGACGTTCCAACTGTTCGTACGGGTCGGCGAGCGCTACCTCGAGGGCGAGCTGCGGGCCGATCGGAGCCCGGAGCACTCCTATTCGGTCCACGCCCGCGACGAGGAGTTTCTCCGACTGGGCAGTGAACACTTCCGGCGCAACGAGATCTGGCGCGACCTGATCGACCGGCGAACCGGCGACCGCGTCGGGTCAGAGCGGCTGCGTTCCAACTGCGCGCTCGTGAAGTACGTGCCGGACGGAGTCGCCATCCGCGACGTCACCCCGCGCGACGGTCGAACGGTCGCCGACCCGCGGAGCGCATGAGCGTCCTGGGCCGATTGGCCGCGGTTTGAGGCCTCCGGTAAAGTCCGGTGTTGGTTCGTGTCTCGAGCCCCATGGGGTATGGGGTAATTGGCAGCCCGGCTGGTTCTGGTCCAGTTAGTCTAGGTTCGAGTCCTAGTACCCCAGCGATGTTCGCGACGATTGGACCCACGCCGACTCCGTCGGATAGAGTCCGATCCGCTCTTGGCCCCGTTGTGTAGCGGCCTAGCACGCCGCCCTCTCAAGGCGGTAGCGCCGGTTCGAATCCGGTCGGGGCTACATTCCGGTCTCTGACCTGCGAAACGCAGATCAGAGACCGTCGTCATGTGTGTCCGCGGGCCGCAGATTCTGCCTGCGAGGCTCGTCGTGGCGGTTCGGTCGACGCCGCGGTGTAACACCTGGGCCCCCTCCGAGCGGTATGAGAGTAAGGCGGCCCTCGGTTGGTACCCCCGAACAGCCGAGGGTCGTCTCATCAATCCCGGCTACTTCCGCAGATGTAGCGGCCCCGCCCCGAGGTGCGAGCGGGGGCGGGGCCTCGGATGTCCAAGGAGGATCATCGTCGCCGTGTCCGTCGTCCTGACCACCGCAGTCGCCTGGATCGCGGCGTCCGTCGTCGTCGCGGTCGGATGGATGCTGCTCGCGGTGCACCTTCGCCGCCGCCGGGCAGAGGAGGAACACCCGTGTCGGCCCCCGCTACCTCGGCAACGCATCGGCGAGCCGGGAGAGGAACGCCGCGATCACGGCCATCCCGCCGCATGAGATGCCCGACGAACGTACGGCGAAGCAAGGCGGCGACGTCAGTTCGTCGCTCGCTAATGAGTGGACAGAGGGCGGCTAGTCGAGTGAGATAGGCAGCCGTGTCCGGTCCCAAGATGCACGCCAACGAGGTCGCCATCGACACGGCCCTCGTCCGCCGCCTGCTCGCCGAGCAGTTCCCGCACTTGGCCGACCTTCGGCTCGAGCGGGTCCCGTCCGCAGGCACGGTCAACGCCGTCTATCGGCTGGGCGACGACCTGTCGGTACGGCTGCCTCGCATCGATGGCGGGGTCGATGATCTCGTACGCGAGTATCGCTGGCTGCCGCTCTTGGCCTCCGACCTGCCACTGGACGTACCGGTGCCGCTCGAGATGGGCCGGCCGGCCGAAGGCTTTCCGTTTCAGTGGGCCGTCTGTCGATGGGTCCGCGGCGAGCACGTGGCAGTCACCGACCTCCCCGATCCGCGGGCGGCGGCCGTCGATCTCGCGCGGTTCGTGGCGGCGATCCGTCGAAACGATCCGGCTGGCGCGCCACCCGCCTACCGAGGCGAGCCACTGGCGGAGCGGGACGACGGCGTGCGCTCGGCCATCGCCCAGTCGCATGACCTCGTCGACACCCGCGCGGTGACGGCGGCATGGGAGGCGACGCTGCAGGCGCCGGAGTGGGACGGGCCGCCCACCTGGTCGCACAGCGACTTGCTGCCGGGCAACCTGCTCGCCGCCGACGGACGGCTGAGTGCGGTCATCGACTTCGGGTGCATGGGCGTGGGCGATCCGGCCTGCGACGTGATGGTGGCGTGGGCCTACCTCGACGCCGACACGCGACCGGTGTTCCGCGCCGAGCTCGACGTCGACAACGCGATGTGGATGCGGGGTCGTGGTTGGGCTCTCGTCTTCGCGATCGTCGCGTTGCCTTACTACCAGCACACCAATCCGGAGTTCGCCGCTGTCGCCCGGCGCGCGATCGGCGAGGTCCTCGCCGACTCCTAGGGCGTCGTCTCGCCGAATCCGGCGCGCCAGCCGTGCCGCGGCGCCCAACCACGCGAGCGAGCCAGCGCGTTGGTCGTGCCGCGTTCCCAGCCCGCGCGACCGGTGGCACGAGCCGGCGCCGCGGCCCCGACGGCGGCGGCCAGCACGGGCAGCCACTCGTGGGCCGGAGCTGGCTCGTCGTCGACGACATTGACCGGGCCGACCGACCATGACAGAGCGGCGACGGCCGCCGCGGCCGCGTCAGCGACGTGGACGAACGAGCTGACAGCGTCGTTGGCGATCAGGTCACCCAGGTAGCCGGCGTCCGGATCGTCGTCGCCGCGGAGGACGCGAGCGGCCAACCCGTCGGGTCGATACCAGGTGCCCGGCCCGTAGAGCAGGCCGTAGCGCACGACGACGGGATGCTCGATCTCGGCAACGGCCCGCTCGAGGGCGTCGACGCCGGAGACCAGATTGGCGCGATGCGCGGAGGCGTCGTAGTCCAGCGGTGTTGATTCGTCGGCAGGATCGTCGCCGGGCGCGTAGGCCCAGGCGACCGACTGCGCGACGATCCGTGACACGCCTGCGTCCTGCGCGGCATCGACGAGATGTCGGGTGCCGATGCGACGGATGCGGCCGTTGGCGGTCGGGTCGCCGCCGTTGAGGGCCGTGAGCTGGTGGATGATCGCGTCCGGTGCGGCGTCGGCGACGGCACGCATGACCGCTGGTGCGTCGAAGACATCAAGCCCCACGCCGGTCGCGCCCTGCGCTTGCAGCTGGTCGACGCCGGCCGGCGTACGGCTGGTGCCGGTCACGTGATGCCCGGCCCCGATCAGTGCCGGTACGAGCTGGCGGCCGATGGCACCGGTGGCACCGGCGACGAAGACTCGCATGGTTCGACGCTAGAGCTGATTCGCGTCATCACGATAGGCCAATCGGAAGCGAATGCTTTAGACCATGCGTTACCGGGTAGTCCGCACGACGTCGGCCAGGAGGCTCACCTGCTGCGGATCGGGGCTGCAGGGATAGAGGATCAGCTCGTCGCAGCCGGCCGCTTCGTACCCGGAGACCGCACGTTGGATCGAGCCCGCGTCGGTCAGGGCGGTGGCGGCCATCCGTGTCGCGGCGTCGCCTTCGATTGCGTAGTGGTCGGTGAGGAAGGCCGTGGCGCTTGCCTCGGCTTGCGGCCCGAGGCAGAAGTACGGCAACGCCATCAGTCGCGGCGATCCGGAACGATCGTGCTCGGCCCAGGCATAGCGTACGTGTGCGGCACCCTCTCGGAAGGTTTCAACTCCTCGGCTGCCCGCGATCCAGCCGCCGCCGACGGTCGCGACTCTTCGGTACGTCGCGCGGCTCATGCCACCGAAGACGAGCTGCGTGCGGTCGAGGCCGGGGGATGGGCCGATGGCGCCGGCAAACCCGCGGGGCTCGCCGGCCCAGATGCGGGTCATCTCGTCCACCAGGTCGTCGAACCGCCGTCCCCGGCCCGCGAAGGGCACGCCGGAGGCTTCGTAGTCGTCCTCGTATCCGCCGACCGCCATGCCGAGCGTGAGTCGCCCACCCGCGAGCCGATTGACCGATGCCGCTTGCTTGGCGAGCAGCGCCGCGTTGCCCCGCATCGGCGCGACGAGGATGGAGGTCGCCAACCTGATCCGCGAGGTGACCGCCGCGGCCGCGCCGAGGGTCACGAGCGGTTCGTAGTTGTCGTAGACGAGGCGGTCGATGATGCCGAGCGAGGAAAACCCGCTCGCCTCGGCGATCCTGGCCCACTCGACGATCTGCTCACCAGTAGCCCCGGGGATCGTCGCCGGAAGGCCGATACCAATCTCCATACGGCATGACGCTACCGACCACGGCTAGTGGCCCGACCTGTGGTTGGTTTTCGTCCCTGGAAATCCGGGTATGGGGAGGCCATGACAGCACAGGAGCGCGACAACTCCGGCAGGCTCTCTCGTCGTACGGTGCTGCGCGGCACCTCGGTCGGTGGATTCATGCTCGGCGGGGCGCTCGACCTGGCTAAGGCGCCAGCGGCGCGGGCCGCCGAGCCGCCTCGCGTCTACACCCGGGAGGAGTGGGGCGCCCGGCCGCCGTCGTCCCCGATCCAGATCATCGGGCCGCCCGACCACATCGTCATCCACCACACCGCGAGCGACAACGTGACCGCGATCGCAGCCTCGAGGCGATCGGACAGGGGCTGAACGTGATGGGGGCACAGGTCGCCGGCGAAAACTCCCACACGCTCGGCATCGAGCACGAGGGCATCTACGTCTCCGAGGACGTCACTCCGGAGCTGTTCGAGGCTCGGTCCAGGCCTGTGCCTGGCTGTGTGGCGTCTACGGGCTGGACCCGTATGCGGCGCTGGTCGGACACCGCGACTACAACCAGACCCAATGCCCGGGTGACGTGTTCTACGCCCGACTGCCCGAACTGCGGGACCGGGTCGCGGAGGCCATGGGCAGCTGAGAGGTGGGGTGCGCGGCGGCGCTCCAGCCCCGATTGTGGTTGCGATGCTCCGCCGCACCATCACCGCGTCCGATTTCCGCGAGAAACTGTCGGTGCGGTCGGCAATGATGGCTACATGACCGAAACCATGCCAGCGACGCCGGCGCCGATCCATCGAGATCACGAGCGCTGTTATCGCGTCCTGTCGAGCCGTGACGCGCGGTTCGACGGCGTGTTCTACATCGGTGTCCGCACGACCGGCATCTACTGTCGACCGTCGTGTCCGGCACGGACCCCGAGGCCGGAAAACGTCAGCTTCTACGCGACCGCCGCGTCCGCGCACTCCGAGGGATATCGGGCCTGCCGGCGGTGTCGCCCCGACGCCACGCCAGGTTCGCCAGAGTGGGACGCGCGCGCCGATACGGTCGGCCGTGCGATGCGACTCATTCGTGACGGCGTCGTCGAGCGCGACGGGGTCGCGGGGCTCGCGTCCCAGCTCGGCTACAGCGACCGGCACGTCAATCGCCTGCTACACGCGGAGTTGGGAGCCGGCCCGCTCGCGCTCGCCCGCGCACAGCGTGCCCACACGGCGCGCATCCTGACCGAGACGACGTCGTTGCCACTGGCCGATGTCGCCTTCGCCGCGGGGTTCGCCTCGGTACGGCAGTTCAACGACACGATGCGGCAGGTCTATGGCCTACCGCCACGCGAGTTGCGCCGGGCGCATCGACGTACGTCGGTCGTGGGAGCACCCGGACAAGGGCGGATCCATCTCAAGCTCGCGGTCCGACAGCCCTACGACGCCGAGCAGGTGCTCGCGTTTCTCGCTTCGCGTGCCGTGCCGGACATCGAGTCGGCCGACGCCACGTCCTACCGTCGGGTGCTCGCGCTCCCGTACGGGCCGGGTGTGGCACGTTTGGAGCCGCTGTCGGACCGTGTCGAGGCCGACCTCTGGCTCACCGACATGCGCGACCTCGCGACCGCCGTGCAGCGATGCCGCGCGTTGACCGACCTCGACGCCGACCCGCAGGCCGTTGCCGAAGTGCTCGGCGCCGACGACCGCCTCGGCGAGTTGGTCGCGGCCCGACCGGGTACTCGGGTGCCGGGCCATGTCGACGGGTTCGAGGTCGCCGTACGCGCGGTCCTCGGGCAGCAGGTCACGGTCAAGCACGGTCGCGATCTCGTGGCTGCTGTGGTCCGCAAGTACGGCACCGAGGTGGCCGACCTCGCCGGCTGGGACGGCCCGGCCTGGATCTTCCCGACCGCCGAGGCACTCGTCGGCGCCGATCCGACGAGCTTCGGTGTGCCGGCGGCTCGGGGCCGGGCGGTCGTCGCGCTCGCCGAGGCGATGGCCGCCGGCACGGTCCGACTCGATCCCGGCGCCGACCGGGACGAGACGCGACAGGAGCTGTGTGCGCTGCCTGGCATCGGGCCGTGGACCGCCGGCTACATCGCGATGCGCGCACTGTCCGATCCCGACACGTTCTTGGGCGGCGATGTGATCGTGCGCCATGCGATGCGATCGCTCGACCTCCCCGCGACACCGACCGGTGCCGACGCCTACGCCACTCGGTGGCGGCCGTGGCGTTCCTACGCGGTCATGCACTTGTGGCGCAACCATGCCACTCCGATAACGAAGGAGCAGGACACATGACAGTCAAGACAGCCGATGCCTGGACGGTGCTGGAGTCGCCGGTCGGCGAGCTGCTGCTGTGCAGCGACGGACAGGCTCTGACGGGCCTCTACTTCAGCCCGTTCGAGCGACCCGACGGCGAGCCGGACGACACCGATCCGGTGCTGATGCAGAGCCGTGAGCAGTTGGCGGAATATTTCGCGGGGGAGCGTCAGGAGTTCGACCTGCCGCTGCATCCGCACGGCACGGACTTCCAGCGCCGCGTTTGGGCTGCCCTGCAAGAGATCCCGTACGCGGCGACGACGTCCTACGGCGATATCGCGCGCCAGCTCAAGCTCGGGTCGCGCGGCGCTCGCGCCGTCGGGCTCGCCAACGGCAAAAACCCAATCCCGATCATCGTGCCGTGTCACCGTGTGATCGGCGCGGACGGATCACTCACCGGCTACGGCGGAGGTCTCGACCGCAAGCGCACCCTGCTCGCCGTCGAGTCGCCCGGCCTCTTCTAACCCGTGGAGAGGTGGGCTAGTCGCCGGAGCGGCGGAGTGCTTGGCTCAGGCGCTCCGCCGCGGCCATCACGGCGGGGGCGTGCATCCGGCCGGGCTGGCGGCTGAGTCGCTCCAACGGGCCAGACACCGAGACCGCAGCGATCACCTTGCCAGAAGGCGAGCGGACCGGGGCCGACACCGACGCGACACCGGGCTCGCGCTCGCCGACACTCTGGGACCAACCGCGGCGGCGGATGCCGGCCAACGCGGCAGCCGAAAACGCCGCGTTTTGCAGACCGCGATGCATCCGCTCCGGGTCCTCCCAGGCCAGCAGGATCTGGGCTGCGGAGCCCGCGCCCATCGTCAGCTGACTGCCGACCGGCACGGTGTCGCGCAAACCGGTCGGTCGTTCCGCGCCGGCCACGCAGACGCGGTAGTCGCCCTGCCGACGGAAGAGCTGTGCCGACTCCCCGGTGATGTCGCGCAGCCGCGCCAAGACAGGGCCGGCCGCCGCGAGCAACCGATCCTCTCCGGCGGCGGCCGCCAGCTCGCCCAGACGCGGGCCGAGCACGAAGCGCCCTTGCGTATCACGAGCAACCAGGCGATGGTGTTCCAAGGCAACGGCGAGTCGATGCGCGGTGGGACGAGCGAGGCCCGTGCTAGCGACCAAGCCAGCCAGTGTGGCCGGGCCGGACTCCAGAGCCGAGAGCACCAGGGCGGCTTTGTCCAAGACGCCAACTCCGCTAGAGTTGTCCACGCTGCAATACTGCCGTCTCGAATACTGGAATGCAAGGTCATGGGCGAGACACTCGCGGAAAAGCTCTGGAACAGCCACATCGTGCGGACGGCGAAGGGCGAGCCCGATCTCCTCTTCATCGATTTGCACCTGATCCACGAAGTTACCACTCCTCAGGCGTTCGAAGGACTCCGTCTCGCCGGCCGCAAGGTACGCCGACCCGATCTCACGCTCGCGACCGAGGACCACAACATCCCGACGCTCGACGTCGACAAGCCGATCGCCGATCCGGTGTCGCGTACTCAGGTCGAGACTCTGCGACGCAACTGCGAGGAGTTTGGAGTTCGACTGCATCCGCTGGGTGACCTCGACCAAGGCATCGTGCACATCATTGGGCCGCAGTTAGGGCTTACTCAACCCGGCATGACGGTCGTCTGCGGCGACTCTCACACGTCGACTCACGGCGCGTTCGGCGCGTTGGCATTCGGCATCGGCACCAGCGAGGTCGAGCACGTTCTGGCGACGCAGACGCTTCCGCAGCAACGACCCAAGACCATGGCGGTCACCGTCAACGGACAGCTCCCCGACGGCGTGTCCGCGAAGGACCTCGTGCTGACCCTCATCGCCGAGGTCGGCACCGGTGGCGGTCAGGGCTACGTCGTCGAATACCGCGGTGAGGCCATCCGCGCGCTCTCGATGGAGGCGCGGATGACGATCTGCAACATGTCGATCGAGTGGGGTGCCAAGGCGGGGCTCATCGCGCCCGACGAGACGACGTTCGAGTACGTGCGCGGCCGTCCACACGCGCCCGAAGGCGACGCGTGGGACGCTGCCGTCGCACACTGGAAGACGTTGGTCACCGACGACGATGCGGCCTTCGACCATGAGGTCGTGCTCGATGCCAGTGGGCTCGCGCCGTTCGTCACGTGGGGAACCAACCCGGGTCAGGGGGTGCCGCTGTCGGCCGCCGTGCCGTCGCCGGAGGGCTTCGAAGACCCGCACCGGCAGACCGCCGCACAGCGCGCCCTCACCTACATGGACCTGCAGCCAGGAACGCCGATGCGTGAGATCGCCATCGACACGGTGTTTCTCGGCTCCTGCACCAACGGCCGAATCGAGGACCTTCGTGCGGCGGCAGGCGTGATCAAAGGACGCTCGGTCGCTGACGACACGCGCATGTTGGTCGTGCCGGGGTCGGCGCGAGTACGGCTGCAAGCCGAGTCCGAAGGGCTCGACGTCGTGTTCAAGGACGCCGGCGCCGAATGGCGCGGCGCGGGCTGCTCGATGTGCCTGGGCATGAATCCCGATCAGCTGACCCCTGGCGAACGAAGCGCGTCGACGTCCAATCGCAACTTCGAGGGCCGCCAGGGCAAAGGCGGGCGCACTCATCTCGTGTCGCCGGAAGTCGCAGCGGCCACCGCGGTGATCGGCCGCCTCGCTTCTGCCGCCGACCTTCCGACATCGGCCTGAGGACAGGGACTCATGGAGAAGTTCACGACGCACAGTGGCACGGCGCTTCCGCTTCGGCGAAGCGACGTCGACACCGACCAGATCATCCCCGCCGTCTACCTCAAGCGCGTTGCGCGGACCGGCTTCGAGGACGGCCTCTTCGCGTCCTGGCGTTCTGATCCCGACTTCGTACTCAACCAGCCGCAGCACAGTGGAGCGACCATCCTCGTCGCAGGTCCGAACTTCGGCACCGGTTCGTCGCGCGAGCACGCCGTCTGGGCATTGCAGGATTACGGATTCCGCGCCGTCATATCGCCGCGTTTCGGCGACATCTTTCGCGGCAACGCCGGCAAGTCCGGTCTCCTCGCGGCCCAGGTCGACGAGAAGCTCGTCAACGCCCTTTGGGATCTGATCGATCGCGACCCGGACGCTGCTGTGACCGTCGATCTGGAGCAGCGGACCGTAAGCGCTGGCGTCGGTGAGGACGCGATTTCGGAGTCGTTCGACATCGACGATTACACCCGTTGGCGGCTGCTCGAGGGCCTCGACGACGTCGCGATCACACTCGGCTACGAGGCCGAGATCGCCAACTACGAAGCGAATCGGCCGTCTTGGAAGCCTTCAACCATTCCGGCGCGGACGGCACCCTAAACGGCTGATTCCGACCAGCGCTCAGCTGCGTCGCGAACGCTGAGACGCCTGTAATACAAGGAATCTGAGCGTTTCCTTCTCGTCTCGTCGCCTCCAAAGAGGGCCAGGAGCCAACGAGGCAAGGCGATAGCCCGACTGGATGTATCGCTGCGACTCGCCGTACGGTGTTTGTCTCGAGCGCGCGTATTGCCTAACGTTCCAACGAAGTCGAGCGCGGGCTCGGCATCGTTCACGGGAAGGGAAGCAAGTGAACAAGAGTCAGTTCATCGAGGCGCTCGCATCACGCTTCGACGGCAACAAGAAGGCCGCGGCATCGGCATTGGACGCTGTCGTCGACACCATCACACGGGAGGTATCGAAGGGGGAGAAGGTCGCGATCACAGGCTTCGGAGCCTTTGAAAAGGCCGTCCGTCCCTCACGCATGGTTCGCAACCCTGCCACTGGACAGCGGGTTCGCGCCAAGAAGACCGCTGTGCCGAAGTTCCGCGCTGGTGCGGAGCTGAAGGCCGTCGTGTCCGGAGCGAAGAAGCTGCCCAAGCTGAGCGCGACCAAGACGACCGCGGCGGCGAAGAAGACGGCTACGGCCGCCAAGGCGACGGCCAAGAAGTCGACAGCCAAGAAGTCGACCGCCAAGAAGGCCGCCAAGGCGACGGCCAAGAAGACTGCGGCCAAGAGGGCCCCAGCCAAGAAGTCGACGGCCAAGAAGACTGCGGCCAAGAAGGCCCCAGCCAAGAAGTCGACCGCCAAGAAGACTGCGGCGAAGAAGTCGGCTGCCAAGAAGTCAACCGCCAAGAGGGCCCCAGCCAAGAAGTCGACGGCCAAGAAGACGGCCGCGAAGAAGTCGGCTGCCAAGAAGTCGACGGCCAAGAAGGCCGCGAAGAAGGCCCCAGCCAAGAAGTCAACCGCCAAGAAATCGACGGCCAAGAAGGCCGCGAAGAAGCGTTGACGCTTACGCTGTGGCTGTTCCGTCCGAGGAGGAATCCTTCGGGCGGAACAGCCACATGCCGTTGAGGGCAGGGCTCGCTCCGCTTCGATCGATCTCGACAAACACCCGCTGCCCGGGACGCAGCATGCGGGCGCCCGATCGCGCGAAGACCTCCGCGCTGAAGCCGAGGCGAAGTCCGTCGTCCATCACTACGGTTCCCGATCTGCTCTCGGCGTCGAAGGACGCGACCGTCGCCTGCATGCCGTCACCGTAGTGGACGGTCAACGTCTGCCAGCTGTCCCATCGCGTCGAGGACTGCTTGCGTCCGCTGGCCTACGCCGAGGCCGATCGCTTCTGATAGCTGGTCGGCGGTATCGACGTCACGCCGCAGCCCGTCGATCGCTCGCAACTCAATGGGCGAAGCGCCGGCAGCTCGGTGTCGAGACAGCGATTCCTCACCGAAGTCCGGGGCGATGACCGATCCCGAACCGATCAGAAGGCCCGTGGATCCAACGGACTCGAGGTCGGGCAACACCCAGAGACCGCGTACTGGCATCGCTTCGAGCAGTCGGTCGACGGCCGCGCCGGTCGCAGCCGGGAGATCGGCCGCCAAAACCAGGATTCCTGAGCCCGGATGGTGTCGACGCGACCAGGCGATGCCGTCGTCCGCCGCGGCGTTGAGGCTGCCAGGATCGGCCAGCGTGTGGACGCGCGCGTGATCGAGCAGGGACGCCGGTAGGCCTTGACCACCCACCACGACGACGAACGTCACCTGGGTGGCGTCAAGGAGGGCCGCGAGTGTGTCGGTCGCGAACGCGGCGGCGAGCTCGACCCGCCAGTCCTCGAGCTCGGGTCCGAGTCGCGACTTGCCCCGCTTCGGCGCCTTGACCGGGACGACGGCCACCCAGTTGCTTTCTTCCACATCGCCACGGTAGAGGGCAGCCGAATGGGGATAGGCTCGCCCTCACGAAACCGACGGGAGGAGTTGGCGTGGCCAAACGAAAGCGAGGCTGGCCGCTCGCGATCATCGCGACCATCCTTCGTCCGCTGCTCATGGTGCTGACCAAACGTGATTGGCGCGGACAGGAGAACATCCCCGACGGTGGATTCATCCTCGTCGTCAACCACATCTCGCACGCCGACCCGCTCCTGTTCGCACACTTCGCCAACGACAACGGCATCCCGCCGCGCTTCCTCGCCAAGCAGGGGGTCTTCAAATATCCCGTGATCGGCCGTCTCCTGCTCGCGACCGGGCAGGTCCCCGTTCGGCGTGGGACGGCCGATGTGACCGCATCGTTCGCCGGCGCACTCGAGGCCGTCGAGGATGGCTATGCGGTGATCGTCTACGCCGAGGGCACCATCACACGCGATCCGGATCTGTGGCCGATGATCGGAAAGACCGGCGCGGCTCGGCTCGCGCTGCAGACCGGCTCTCCGGTGATTCCAGTCGCCCAGTGGGGCGCACAAAACGTCCTGTGGCCCTACACGAAGCGGCCCCGACTCTTTCCGCGCAAGACGATCCACGTCCGGGTCGGCCCAGCGGTCGACCTCGACGACCTGCGCGGCCAGAAGGTCACCTCGCCGCTTCTGCATCAAGCCACCGACCGCATCATGGCCGACGTGGCCGGGCTGCTCGGTGAGATTCGCGGCGAGAAGGCGCCCGAGCCTCGATTCGATCCGAGGGCACACGGCCTGCCCGAGACCGGCGACCCGAAACGACCGTACAACCGGCCGGACGCGTCGTGACCTCCTCGGCGACCGTCGCCGTCATGGGCGCCGGCTCGTGGGGCACGGCGTTCTCGCTCGTGCTCGCCGATGCCGGCAACAAGGTACGTCTGTGGGGCCGGCGGACCGAGCTGTGCGCGACGATCAACGAAAGTCGGGAAAACGCCGACTACCTGCCAGGCATCGCACTCCCGGACACCGTTTCGGCCAGCCATGACCACGCGGAGGTGCTCGACGGCGCCGACGCAGTCGTATTCGCGGTGCCGTCGCAGACGCTGCGTGTCAATCTCGCGACCTGGGCGCCGCTGCTGCCCGACGACGCGATCCTCGTCAGCCTGATGAAGGGTGTTGAGCTCGGCACGCACGAGCGGATGTCGGAGGTGATCGCCGAGGTCGCCGGCGTGCCGTCCGGCCGGGTCGCCGTCGTCACCGGACCCAACCTGGCCAAGGAGATCGCCGAGCGACAGCCGGCGGCCAGCGTCGTCGCCAGCACCGACATCGACGTGGCGACCCGGTTACAGCGGCTGTGCCACACGCCGGCGTTTCGTCCGTACACCAACACCGATGTCGTCGGATGTGAGCTCGGAGGCACGACGAAAAACGTCATCGCCCTCGCCGTCGGCATGGCCGTCGGTCTCGGCTTCGGCGACAACGCGACGGCCACCGTCATCACGCGCGGGCTGGCCGAGACGGCCCGTCTGGCCACCGCGATGGGCGCCGACCCGATGACGATGGCCGGGCTCGCGGGGTTGGGCGACTTGGTCGCTACCTGCTCGTCGCCGTTGTCGCGCAACCGTACGTTCGGCGAGAAGCTCGGTCGAGGCATGACCGTCGACGAGATCGTCGGCTCGACCCGCCAGGTCGCCGAGGGCGTCAAGTCGTGTCAGTCGGTCTATGAGCTCGCCGCCGACCACGAGGTCGACATGCCCATCGTCGAACACGTCGCCGCCGTCGTCCGCGAAGAGCTGACGCCCAAGGAGATGCTCGTCTCGCTGGTGTCACGCAGCGCCAAGCCCGAGCGCGCCTAGCCGGTCGAAGTTGTCAGGCACATGTTGAGCCCCGGCTCCATATATGCCTGACAAGTCGCTAGTCGGGGAGGCCGTCCAGCGCGCGCTCGAGGTCGTGCCAGAGGTCGTCGGCGTCCTCGACACCGACCGAGAGCCGGATGAAGTCTTCGGGTACGGTCGCCTGCTCGCTGCCCCAGCGCCGTCGCCGTTCGAACGTGGACTCGACACCGCCGAGGCTGGTGGCGTTGATCCACAGCGAAGTCGATGAGACCAGCTGCTCGGCCGCTGCGACGCCGCCGGTCATCTCGATGCCCAGCATCGTGCCCCACCCCGGATCGTGCAGCCGGCTGATCTCGGCGTGCTTGCCGAGACGCTCGGCGAGCTGGCGCGCGTTGCGCTGCGCGGCGTCGACCCGCAGGTGGAGCGTGCGCATGCCTCGCGCCGCGAGCCACGCCTCCATCGGACCGGCGATCGCGCCTCGCATCCGACGCTGCTCGTCGACCGCCCGGTGGATCTCGGGGTCGCGGGTCACGATCGCGCCGAGGAGCACGTCGGCATGGCCGGACAACAGCTTGGTCGCCGAGTGCACGACCGCGTCGGCGCCCTGATCGAGGGGGCGCTGCAGGATCGGCGTGGCGAAGGTGTTGTCGACCACCACTCGGGCACCGGCGGCGTGGGCGCCCTCGATGATCGCTGGCAGGTCAGCGACTTCCAGCATCGGGTTGGTCGGCGACTCCAGCCACACCAGCGCCGCGTCGTCGCAGGCGGCGATGGTCGCGGCGGTGTCGGTCAGGTCGACCTTGCGGACCTCGACCTCGCCGCGACGCTCTTTGGACCCGAGGAGGTGCAAGGTGCCGAGGTAGGCGTGCTGCGGAGCCACCACGACCCCGCCGGGGGCGACCAGGTCGACCAGCGTCGAGACGGCGGCCATGCCGGAGGCGTACGCGAGCGCCCGACCGCCCTCGAGCTCGCCGAGTACGGTCTCGAACGCCTCCCAGGTCGGGTTGGCGTAGCGCCCGTACTCGCGCTCGCCTCCGGCGACGAAGACGCTTGCGAGTGTGACGGGCGGATTGAGGGGTGCGTCCGGATCGCGAGGGGGTCGACCGGCGGACACAGTGATGGTGGCGGGCGCCAAGCGTTCGGTCATGCACCCATCCTGCCGGGTGGGTTGTATGGTCGCGGGATGGCCCAGCACGACAGATCGACGCCCGCCTCGCGGCCCCGAGTCGCGGTGGTCTTCGGCGGTCGGTCCAGTGAGCACGGCGTCTCCTGCGTGACGGCGGGGGAGGTCATCCGGGCGATCGACCCGGAAAAGTACGACGTAGTGCCGATCGGCATCTCCACCGAAGGACGGTGGGTCCTCGAGTCGGCGTCGCCGGACCGCTACGCCATCACCGGCGGATCGCTGCCGATGGTCGACAACGTGCGAGCCCAGGTCGCGCTCGCGTCGTCGGGGTCCAGCGAGCTGATCGTCCACGAGCCGGACGAGGTGCCCCGGACGCTCGGCGAGGTTGATGTCGTCCTGCCGTTGCTGCATGGGCCGTGGGGCGAGGACGGCACGATCCAGGGCCTGTTCGAGATGGCCGGCGTGCGTTATGTCGGTGCCGGCGTACTCGCGAGTGCCCTCGGCATGGACAAGCACTACATGAAGATCGTGTTCGCGTCGGCCGGGTTGCCGATGCTGCCGCACGTCGTGGTGTTGCAACGCGAGTGGGACACCGATCCGGCGGCGGTTCGCGAGTCGGTGGCGTCGCTCGGCTATCCCGTGTTCGTCAAGCCGGCCCGCGCCGGGTCGAGCATCGGGATCACTCGCGTCACTGAGTCCGGCGACCTCGACGCTGCGATCAAGGCCGCCCACGAGCACGACCCGAAGGTGATCGTCGAGGCCGCCGCGATTGGAGCTCGCGAGATCGAATGCGGGGTCATGGCCGATCTCGAGGGCGGGCCGCCCCGGACGAGCGTGCCGGGCGAGATCGTGCTCGACCCGAGCTCGGGCCACACGTGGTACGACTTCGAGGCGAAGTACATCGACGGCGGCGGGCGCGCCGACGTACCAGCCGACATCCCCGACGCCATCGCGGAGACGATCCGTGACAGCGCGGCACGGGCGTTCGAGTCCGTGGGATGCGAGGGATTGGCCCGCGTCGACTTCTTCTACTTCGCCGACGGCCGCGTGGTGATCAACGAGATCAACACGATGCCGGGGTTCACCCCCACGTCCGGCTTTCCGATGATGTGGGCCGCGACCGGGGTCGACTACCCGAGCCTCGTCGACCACCTGTTGCAGCTCGCCCTGCGCCGCGGCACCGGCTTGCGCTGAGCGCTAACCCGACGGACCGGCGACGCTCCCGTCGTGCAGGGCGCTGCCGAGATCGGTTCGCTCGTAGAGGACGTAGCGTCCGTGCCGGGCGGCGTTGACGAGTCCGAAGCGATGGAGCAGTCGCAGATGTTGGCTGACCGCCGACGGAGTGACGCCCAGAAGCCGTGCGAGATGAGCCGTCGAGTGCGGTTGCTCGAGCAGAGTCAGGATGCGTGCGCGCGGGGGTCCGATCAGACGTCCGAGATCGGCGGCATCGACAGCGGCAGGAGTCGACCACATCAGACCCTGGCCTCGTGCCGGATAGAACAGCTCGGGAAGGCCGCCGATCTCGTACGGGATCGCAGCGTGCGGACCGAACATCGTCGGCAGCAAGGTGAGCCCGCGTCCGCCGATCGCCTCGGTACGGCTGGGATCGCTGACCCCACTGACGCGTAGCTCGCCGCGTTCGTACTCGAAGCTCTCGCCGAGGTCGTCGAGCATGGCACCGCTGCCATCCTCGGTCTGGACCCGGCCGCGGTAGACGATGTCGGCCGACATGATGCCGTGCATCCTGGCCCAATGGGGAGCGATGAGAGCCTCCCAGTAGCCGCGCAGCGCAGTCGTGACGCGCCCGACGGCGTCCTGACCGGCCACGGCCGGCGGCACGGTGCCGTTGACCTTCTCGAGCTGTTCGAGCGCGACCTGCCGGTCGACCGCGGCCACGACGGCAAGGTCTTCCTCGACGCTCGTGAGAGGCGATGTGGGTCGTGGCGTGAGGAAGTCCGGACTTCCCATGCCTTCGTTGACCAGCGACATGAGCACGTCCCAGTCGAGACCGCCCGACCGGCGTCGAACCGACTCCACCCAGGCCAGGTGCAGCGGGAACCGCTCCGGGCGACGCAACGCACGCAGGGAGAGGACGGTCTCGGCCATCGGCGAGATGGCGAACCGAATGTCGGTCAGGTCGTCGGCACCCAGCAGGTAGGTCAGCATTTAGCCCGATCCTAAATCGATTCGTCGCTGCCGCCGCCTCGCTCATGGTTGTCCGGTGTCTTCCCTTTCCCGGCTCGATCTGACGGTGCTCTGCTTCGCCTCCGCCGTCGGTGTCGGCACGATCTACTTTCCGCAGGCCCTGATCCCGGCGGTGGCGGCCGATCTGCACGTGTCCGAGCAGCGAGCGGCGTGGATCGCCAGCGCTCCTCAGCTCGGGTACGCGATCGGGATCGTCCTGATCGTGCCGCTCGGTGACCTGCTGTCGGCTCGTCGACTCCTCCGGTGGCTCTTCGTGGGATCGGCGGGAGCGGCGCTGATCGCAGCGATGGCCCCGTCGCTCTCGGTTCTCGTCGCCGCCTCGGTGCTGATGGGCTGCCTCACGGTGGCCTCGCCCGTCATCGGGCCCTGGGCGGCGTCCCGTACCGACCCACGCCGCCTCGGGTGGCTGAACGGCATGCTCTTGAGCTGCTGCATCGCCGGGATGATCTCGGCTCGCGCCGGCGCGGGCGTCCTCGGCGATGCCGGGTCGTGGCGGGCCGCCTACGGCGCCGCGGGCGTGGGCGCGCTGGCGTGCGTGGCGCTGATCGGCAGGCGTCGGCCGGAGCCTTCGGGCCACCGGCGGCGCGTGACGGCCGGCTACTTGGTCCAACCGCTGCGAGCGGTACGGACGCAGCCCGAGCTGCGACGGTCGATGGCGTACCAGGCGTGCCTGTTCGCGGCGTTCACGGCTACCTGGACGACGCTCGTCCTGGTGCTGCGTGACCAGTACGACCTCTCCGCCGGGGCACTCGGCGCCATCAGCCTCGTCGCGCTCGTCACGATGGTGGGCACGCCGTGGGCCGGACGGCTTGCAGACCGGTTCGGTCCGGATCGGCTCAACACCGTCACCATGATCGGCGGCCTCCTCTCGGCCGGCCTGCTAGCCGGCGCGCTGCTCGGTGGCACGACCGGGCTGACGCTCCTCGTTGCCGGCGTGTGCGTGCTCGACGTGGCGATGCAGTCGGGGATGGTCGCCAACGTGACTCGGATGTATCGGCTCGACGCGGAGTCGCGGAGCTCGATGAACGCGGCGTACATGGGCTGCGCGTTCGTGGCCGGAGCCGTCGGATCGTCGCTCGGCGTGTGGCTCTACCAGGCGTCGGGTTGGGGCGCCGTCGCCGCTCTCGTCGCAGCGTTGTCGATGCTGGCGTTGACCAGGCACTGGATGTCAGACGCAGGGCTGCTGCAGCGGGATCGCGCGCTTGACGGCGGCGGCAACGTCGACCGCGGCGTCGGCCTCCGGGGCGTAGTCGTGCGGCACTGTGAGCTCGACCGGCACGCTCCGGCCGATCGTCGTGAAGCGGTAGGAATCGTCGAGGTCCTCGCTGAACCAGCCGACGCCGTCGATCACGTCGCAGCGGACCGCCGGGCCGAGGCCGGTCGCGTCGGTGACGCCGCAGCGCAACACGATCGTCGGCGCGCCCCACGCGGCTGCGACACCGTCGGTCCGCACGTCGCGCGACCACAGATTGGCGACCTGATCCGGTAGCGCTCGTTGGAGCGCGGCACACTGGCGGGCAGGCGTTCCGGACAGCGCCGGTGCGTCGATGTCGACGGCGGGGCTCTCGCCGTCACCGCATCCCGACAGCGCGATGACGACGGCGGCCGACGCCGCCAGGATCCGACGGTGGCTCAGATGTGCACCACCGGACACGTGAGAGTGCGGGTGATGCCAGGGATGTTTTGGACCCTGGCCACGACGAGCTGTCCGAGCTCGTCGACGTTTTGCGCCTCGGCCCGGACGATCACGTCGTAAGGCCCGGTCACGTCCTCGGCCAGCGTGACCCCGCTTACCCCAGCGACCTCACGCGCTACCTCGGCCGCCTTGCCGACCTCGGTCTGGATGAGCACGTACGCCTGCACCACCATGGGCATCCTCCACTCGGTCGCAGCACACGCTACAGGTGGCACCTACCGTACTGCCGCCACGGCCACGAGAGTATGGGGAGATCGACGAGGAGGGTACGCATGACGGCAGCCGGTCCCCAAACGCTTGCTGACCTCGGCGAATTCGGCGTCATCGACGTCGTGACGTCGGCGTTTCCGGTGACCCCGGCGGTGCTCATCGGGAGCGGTGACGACGCCGCATGTCTCGCCGTCTCGGGGCCGGTTCTCGTGACGACCGATCAGCTCGTCGAGCGGCGCCACTTCCGCCGTGACTGGTCCGAAGCCGGCGACGTCGGCCGGCGCGCGGTCGCCGCGAGCCTCGCCGACATCGCTGCGATGGGCGGGACCGCGACCGGGCTCGTCGTCGGTCTCGCGGCGCCGTCAGATCTCCCGGTCGACTGGGTGCGCGAGCTGGCCGCCGGGATGGCCGAGGAGGTCGCGCTGGTGGGGGCCACGATCGTCGGCGGCGACTTGACCGAGGCCGACGAGATCGTCATCTCCGTCACCGCGCTCGGCCATGCCGAAGCTGAGCCGTTACGCCGCGGCGGTGCCCGCACCGGTCAGGTGGTCGCCGTCGCCGGACGCCTGGGCTGGGCCGCCGCCGGACTCGCTGTGCTCGGCCGGGGGTTCCGCTCGCCACGGGCAGTCGTCGCGGCGTACCGACGCCCGGAGCCGCCGTACGCCGCTGGCCCGCAGGCGGCCGCGGCCGGAGCGACGGCGATGATCGACGTGAGCGACGGGCTGCTCGCCGACCTCGGTCACGTCGCCGACGCCAGCGCGGTCGCGATCGACGTCGACTCGAGCAGCGTCGAGATCGCGGAGCCGCTCGAAGCCGTGGGCGCCGCGATCGGCATCGAGCCGGTCGCGTTCTGTCTCACCGGCGGAGAAGACCACGCACTGGCGGCGACTTTCGACGCGAGCGCGTCACTGCCGGAGGGCTGGCGGCCGATCGGGCGCGTCAACGAGGGGAATGGGGTGACCGTCGACGGCGAAGAGTACGAAGGGCCGGGCGGCCACGCGCACTTCGGTTAGCTGGTCGTGACCTTGCCCGCCTTGAGGCACGAGGTGCAGACGTTGAGGCGCTTGGGCGTCGAGTTGACGACGGCACGGACCCGCTGGATGTTCGGGTTGAAGCGGCGGCGAGTGCGCTTGCGCGACCAAGGCACGTTGTTGCCGAAGCGAGGCTTCTTGCCGCAGATGTCGCAGACCGCAGCCACGGCGCACACTCCCAGGGTTGTCGTGAGGATCGTCTAGCCGGTGAACCCGGACGTGCTCGCGTCGTCGCGCGAGCAACCAAGGCAGGATATCCGATGGCTCGAAACGAGGCCAATCGGACCGAACTCGTCTGGCGTCCGGACTACCCTGACCCGCGTCGCATCCCGGTCGGAGAGAGGAAGGCCATGGGCGAAGCACCCGATGTCGCGGGCTTCCTGCGCTGGTGCGACGCGTGCGTCTCCGCACTCGGCACGGCCCGGGAGGAGATCGACGCGCTCAACGTCTACCCGGTGCCCGACGGCGACACCGGGACCAACCTGTTCCTGACGTTCGAGGCCGCCACTGCCGCGGGCCGAGCCGCCGACACGACACTCGACGCCGTGGTCCGTGCGTTCATCGACGGCGCCCTGCGCGGGGCCCGGGGCAACTCCGGCGTGATCATGGCCCAACTCCTTCGGGCCGCGGTCCGAACCGTGTCGACCGATCCCGCCGGCCTCAATGGGCGCACCGTGGCCGCGGCCCTGACGGGGGCGTCCAACGCGGCGTACGCGGCGGTCGGCGAGCCGGTCGAGGGCACGATCCTCACCGTCGCTCGCGAGGCGGCCGGCGCCGCCGAAGCTGTCGCGGCGCGTGCCGACATCGCCGACATCGCCGACGTCGCCGAGGTGCTGACGGCCGCCGCCGACGCGGCCCGAGTCGCCCTGGCCCACACGCCCGAGCAACTCGAGACCCTCCGTCGAGCCGGGGTCGTCGACGCCGGTGGGCGCGGCCTGTGCGTCGTGCTCGACGCGACCGTACGGGTGCTCACCGGCCGATGGCAGCCGGGCGCGGAGCCGGTGATCGGTCGCCAGCATGTCCCGACCCCGGTCGTCGAGGGCGACCTCACGGCTGACGGCCCGGCCTACGAGGTCATGTACCTGCTCGACGCCGACGACGATCGGGTCCCCGCCCTCCGGGAGCGACTCGGTCCACTCGGCGACTCACTCGTCGTCGTCGGCGGCGAGGGGTTGTGGAACGTCCATGTCCATGTCGACGACGTCGGCGCAGCGATCGAGGCGGGGATCGCCGCCGGCCGACCGCATCGGATCGCGGTGACCCATTTCGCCGAACAAACCGCCCGGACTGGCCGGCAGCCGGTCCTGGCGGGTCGGGGTGTCGTGGTGATGGCTGCCGGCCCTGGCCTTCGACGGCTGTTCGGCGAAGCCGGCGCCCAGGTCGTCGCCGGGGGAGTCGGTCATCGCTGCTCGACGGGGGAGTTTCTCGACGCGATCCGAGGTTGCCGGGCCGCCGAGGTGATCGTGCTGCCCAACGACGGCGATTCGATCGCGGTTGCGGAGGCCGCCGCACAGCAGGCCCGCGACGACGGCGTTCGGGTCTCGGTGATCCCGACGCGGGTCCAGGTCCAGGGCCTCGCGGCACTGGCGGTGCACGAACCCGGGCGGAGTTTCGACGACGACGTCGTGGCGATGACGACCGCCGCCGGACACGCGCGGCACGGCGCCGTCACGGTGGCCGCCCGCCAGGCGATGACGTCGGCCGGGCCATGTGAGCCGGGCGACGTGTTGGGGGTCGTCGAGGGCGACTTCGCCGTTGTCGGCGACGACCTGCACGATGTCGCCGATCAGGTCGTCCACCGACTCCTTGGCGGTGGTGGCGAACTGTTGACCCTGGTGATCGGCGACGGCGCCCCCGAGGGGTTGGCCGACCGACTGGAGCGGCGCATCGTCGACGAGCGACCAGAGATCGACGTCGTCGTCTATGACGGTGGGCAATCGCGCTATCCGCTGCTGGTCGCGGTCGAGTGAGGGGCAGACCCGATGACGATCCGGTTGGACTCGCGCTTGGATTCGGTGCTCGGTGGCCGTTCGACCAAGCCGCTCACGACGCATCTCGACATCCGTACCGTCGAGGATCTGCTGCGGCACTATCCGCGTCGATACGCCCGGCGAGGCGAGCTGACGCCGATCGCGCAGTTGCAGGAGGACGAGCCGGTGACCGTGATGGCCAAGGTGGTCGAGGTCAACACGAGGGACTGGTTCGACCGCGGTCGCCGTCGCAAGCGAGTCCGGGTCGAGGTCATCGTCACTGACGACGAGGGCGATCGGCTGCTGTTGACGTTCTTCAACCAGCCGCGCTTGGCCTACCTCATGAAGCCCGGCAAGGTCGGCCTCTTCGCCGGCAAGGTCGGCTGGTTCCGACGTCAGCGGCAGCTGCTGCATCCCGACTTCGACCTGCTCGACGAGGAGGACTTCGGCGACGACGCCGACCGGATGCAGCGGTTCAACCGGCGGATGATCGCGGTCTATCCGACGGCGACCAAGCTGCCGTCGTGGAAGATCGCGCGCTGCGTCGAGCACCTTCTCGACCAGCTCGACGGTCTCGACGACCCGCTGCCCGACGAAGTCCGCGCCGAGCACGGCTTGATGGACCTCGCCGAGGCCTTCGAGCGGATCCACCGACCGTCCGAGCAGTCCGATGTCAGCGCGGCCCTGAAGCGACTGCGCTTCGAAGAGGCGTACGTCCTGCAGACGATCCTGGCCCAGCGTCGGTACGCCACCGAGCATCTCGCCGCAACGCCGCGCGAGCCGATCGACGGCGGCATCCGGGAGCGGTTCGAGGGGCGGCTGCCGTTCGAGCTCACCGACGGCCAGACCGAGGTCGGACACGTGCTCGGCGACGAGCTGGCCCGGTCGCATCCGATGCACCGGCTGCTGCAGGGCGACGTGGGCTCCGGCAAGACGGTCGTTGCTCTGCGCGCCATGCTGCAGGTTGTCGACGCCGGAGGCCAGGCCGCGCTGCTGGCGCCGACGGAGGTGCTGGCGGCGCAGCATCACCGCTCGATCATGGCGCTGCTGGGCGACCTGGCGCTCGGCGGCATGCTCGGTGGCGCCGACGACAGCACGCGAGTACGGCTGCTCACCGGCTCGCTCGGCGCGGCCGCCCGGCGCGAGGCACTGTCCGACGCGGCGTCCGGTGCGGCCGGGATCGTCGTGGGAACCCATGCCCTGCTCGAAGACCGGGTGCAGTTCGCCGACCTGGGTTTCGTCGTGGTCGACGAGCAGCATCGGTTCGGGGTCGAGCAGCGAGCGGCGTTGGCCGGCAAGTCGGGGGAATCGCGGCCGCACGTCCTCGTCATGACGGCGACGCCGATCCCTCGGACCGTCGCGATGACCGTCTTCGGCGACCTCGAGACGTCGACCCTGACCGAGCTGCCCGCGGGCCGGCAGTCGATCCAGACCACGGTCGTGCCGGTCCAGGATCGGCCGGCGTGGCTCGACCGCACCTGGCAGCGCATCGTCGAGGAGGTACGCGAGGGCCGGCAGGCCTACATCGTTTGCCCGCGCATCGGCGACCGGTCCGACGACAACGGCAAGGGCGACGCCACCGACCGGCGCTCGTCGCACAGCGCCGTCGAGCTGTGCGAGGAACTGTCGGCCGGGCCGCTGTCCGAGTTGCGGGTCGAATTGCTGCACGGCCGGATGGCGTCGGACGCGAAGGACTCGGTGATGACCCGCTTCGCGGCCGGCGAGGTCGACGTCTTGGTGTCGACGACGGTGATCGAGGTCGGTGTCGACGTCGCCAACGCCACCGTGATGGTCGTCATGGACGGCGAGCGGTTCGGCCTGTCGCAGCTGCATCAGCTGCGTGGTCGGGTCGGCCGGGGCGAGCACGCCGGGCTGTGTCTCCTGGTCACCGAGTCCGAGGCTGACTCGCCGGCCCGCGAACGGCTCGATGCCGTGGCCGCCACATCCGACGGGTTCGAGCTGTCCCGGGTCGACCTCGAGACCCGACACGAGGGGGACGTGCTGGGGGTGAGCCAGTCGGGTCGGCGATCGAGTCTCCAGCTGCTGTCGGTGCTCAAACACGAGAAGGTCATCGAGGCGGCGCGTGCGGACGCGGATCGGATCGTCCGGTCCGACCCCGAGCTCGGCGGCCAACCCGCCCTCGCCGCGGCGGTTCGGCGGCTCGAGGAGGCCGACCAGGCGGACTACCTGGACAAGACATGACGCGGATCGTCGCGGGCACGGTCGGCGGCCGTCGGCTCCTGACACCGACCGGCACCGAGACCCGGCCCACGAGCGAACGGGTCCGTGAGGCGCTGTTTTCGACACTCGAGTCGGCGCTCGGCCCGCTCGAGGGCTGCCGGGTGCTCGACCTCTACGCCGGCTCCGGCGCGGTCGGGCTGGAGGCGTTGTCTCGGGGCGCTTCGGAGATCGTGCTCGTCGAGCGCCAGCGCCGGGTCGCCACGCTGATCCGGCGCAACGCCGAGTCACTGGGGCTGACCGGGTGGACCGTCGTCGCCGAACCGGTGCGGGCCTACGTCCGATCCGGCGAGGCCGAGCCGTTCGACGTGGTGTTCCTCGACCCGCCGTACGCGACGCCCGGCGACGAGCTCGAGGCCGTCCTGACCGACGTGGTGCGCCGCGATTGGCTGGTCGACGACGCGTACGTGGTCGTCGAGCGATCTCGTCGCGATCCGGCGCCCGACTGGCCCGACGGCATCGAGCCGCTGCGCGACCGACGCTACGGCGACACAGTGCTTTGGTACGGTCGCCGGGCGGGAGTCGCGAGCTAGGAGGACGCTTCGGTGCACACCGCCGTCTGTCCCGGATCCTTCGACCCGGTCACCAACGGTCACCTCGACATCGTCGCCACGGCGTCGGGGCTGTTCGACGAGGTCACCGTCGCGGTGCTTGTCAACCCGTCGAAGCGGAGCCTCTTCAGCGTCGACGAGCGGCTGGCGATGCTGGCCGAGGTCACCGCGGAGTTTCCCAACGTCCGGCTCGACAGCTTCGAGGGGCTGCTGGTCGACTTCTGCCGCAAGCGCGGCATCCGGGCCGTCGTACGCGGGCTGCGGGCGGTCATGGACTTCGACTACGAGCTGCAGATGGCCCAGATGAACCGCCGACTCGCCGGCGTGGAAACCGTCTTCATCCCGACGTCGCCGGAGCACTCGTTCGTCGCCGCCAGCCTGGTCAAGGAGGTCGCCTCGCTCGGCGGCGACGTCAAGGGGTTGTTGCCGCCGCCGGTGCTCACGCGGCTCCTCGAACGCCTGCCACGAGCTGACGACGCCGACGCCTAGCACCCGGCCGATCGAACTCGAGCACCGATCCGGGTATCTTTTCAAAGCTGGCCAAGACCGGCCGGCGCAACGGGTCAGTGACGAAAAGGGGTAGCAACGAGGTGGATGCACAGGCCAAGGTTGCCGAGATCCGGCAGATTGTCGCGGATGCGCGTTCGATGCCGATGTCGGCGTCCGCGGTGATCAACCGGGGCGAGATGTTGATCCATCTCGACGAGCTGGCGGGGCTCATCTCGAGGGCGTTGTCCGACCGCCAGGGCTGGGCGTCCGAGACCGACGTCTACCGACTGGCCCAGGGCGAGGCCGACAAGGTCCTCAACGCTGCCCGCCAGGAGGCCGAGTCTTTGCGGCGCGATACCGACGCCTACGTCGACGAGCGGCTGGCCAATTTCGAGCTGACGCTCCAGAAGACGATGGAGGCGGTCTCCCGTGGCCGGGACCGGCTCCGAGGACGCAGCGACCTCGAAGACGCGTGGAACGATCCGGGTTCGGCGCAGCCACTGCCGGACCCCTTCGCCGAATGACAGACGTCCTAAAGCCGCCCGATTGGGATCTTGGGGGCCGGACGCGATAACCTGTCCCTCGGCCCGACAGGGCCTGACGATCCGTCGTGCCCGACAACGAGAGAGACTCCTGTCCAGTCCTGATCCCAGAGCGCCGCTCGTGCTCGATACGCGCGAGCTCGGACGCCGCCCTGGGTCCGAACGGAAGGTGTCGCTCACCGCGCCGGCGCCGGCGGATCTGGGTATCGGCGTGATCGGCGTGCCTGAGGGTAGTGACGTCGAGTTGGAGCTCCGACTCGAGGCCGTTATCGAAGGCGTGTTGGCCACCGGTACGGCACGTGTGGTTGCCGTCGGAGAATGCGTTCGGTGCCTGGAGTCGGTCGAGGAGTCCCTCGACGTCGACATCCAGGAGCTGTACGCCTACGACGACGGAGGCGACGCGGCCGCCGGCGGCGATGGTCCCGACGACATCCGGCGGCTCGAGGGCGACTTGCTCGACCTCGAGTCCGTACTGCGGGACGAGGTGGTGCTCGCGCTGCCGCTGAAGCCGCTGTGCAGGCCGGACTGTGCCGGATTGTGCCCCGAGTGCGGGGTACGCCTCGCCGACGTGCCCGGTCATGCGCACGAGGAGGACATTGACCCGCGTTGGGCGGCCCTGAGCCGGCTGACCGGTGACGAACGACCGGACGACTCCGGTCCCGACGAGGAGTGAGACGTGGCGGTTCCCAAGCGCAAGGTGTCGCGGAGCAACACCCGGCACCGTCGGTCGCAGTGGAAGGCCAGCGCGCCGTCGCTGGTCACCTGCACCAACCCGGCCTGCGGCGCCAAGCACCTCCAGCACCGTGCGTGCCCTGAGTGCGGTCAGTACGGTCCGCGAGGTAGCCGGCGCCAGGTGCTGTAGTCGCCGATGAGCGAACCGGGCACGCAGACCAGCTCCGACACCACCGCCGCCGAGGCGGCTGTTGAGGGTGCCCTCTCGTCCGACTTCGATGGCCTCCGGGTCGCCCTCGGTACGCCCGAACTCGAGGACGGCCTGCTGATCCATGCGCTGACCCACCGCTCGTACGCCTACGAAAACGGTGGTCTGCCGACCAACGAGCGGCTGGAGTTCCTGGGCGATTCGGTGCTCGGCCTGGTCGTGACGGACCGGCTCTTCAACACCTATCCCGATCTGTCCGAGGGCCGCCTCGCCAAGCTCCGGGCCGCCGTCGTCAACGCTCGGGCTCTGGCCGACGTCGCCCGCACTCTCGGCCTCGGCCCTTACGTTCGGCTCGGCCGTGGCGAGGAGGCCACCGGCGGGCGCGACAAGGCGTCGATCCTGTCCGACACGGTGGAGGCCGTGATCGGGGCGATCTATCTCCAGGCCGGTTTCACCCGCGCCACCGAGGTTGTCCGGTCGCTGTTCGACCCGCTGATCGCCGCCGCGTTCCAGCTGGGCGCCGGTCTGGACTGGAAGACCAGCCTCCAAGAGCTCAGCGCCGATCTCGGCCTCGGCGTACCCGAATACCTCGTCGGGGCGAGCGGTCCCGACCACGCCAAGACGTTCACCGCCCAAGTACGTGTCGGCGACCAGGTCTACGGCCACGGCGTCGGTCGGTCCAAGAAGGAGGCCGAGCAGCAGGCCGCCGAGACCGCGTGGCGCGAGATCCGCGGTGCTTACGGCCTCAGCGGTGACGAGACCGACGGCCGTCCGGGGTCGAGCGCGGCCGACTGACGTGCCCGAGCTCCCCGAGGTCGAGGTCATCCGGCGCGGCCTCGAACGGCACGTGATCGATGCCGAGATCGTCGACGCCGAGGTCTTCACCTCGCGCTCCGTCCGGCGGCATCTGGCCGGCGCCGCCGACTTCGTCGCCCGCGTGCGCGGCCGCACTCTCGTCGCGGCACGCCGGCGCGGCAAGTTCCTCTGGCTCGTGCTGGACGACGATGCCGCGCTCCTGACCCATCTCGGGATGTCCGGCCAGGTCTTGGTGCAGCCGGCGGGAGCGCCCGACGAGCCACACCTGCGGATCCGGTTTCGGCTCGCCGACGGCCGCGAGCTGCGCTTCGTCGACCAACGGACCTTCGGCAGCATGGCGATCAGCCTCGGCGGCGATGTCATACCTCCGGAGCTGGCCCACATCGCTCCCGACCCGTTCGAGGCGGCCTACGACGAGGACGTCGTCGTCGAAGACCTGCGGCGACGCCGGACCAATGTGAAGCGGGCGCTCCTCGACCAGTCGCTGGTCTCCGGGATCGGCAACATCTACGCCGACGAGGCGTTGTGGGAGGCACGCTTGCACTACGCCCGGCCGACCGAGACGCTCCGGCGGTCGGAAGCGCATCGGGTCCTCGCCGCGACGCGGATGGTGATGGCCGCCGCGATGTCGGCCGGCGGCACATCGTTCGACGCGCTGTACGTCGGTGTCGACGGCCAAAGCGGTTACTTCGCGCGCGAGTTGCAGGCCTACGACCGGGTCGGTGAACCGTGCTCGCGTTGCGGCTCTCCGATCCGGCGTGACCGGTTCATGAATCGCTCGTCTTTTATCTGTCCGAGCTGCCAGCCACGACCGCGCCGGCCGCACTGGTGAGCCCTGGGGCGTGACCGTGCCAATCGGCCTTGTCGCGTCAAGTTGACCAAGTCGACCGACAGTGGGACTCTTGAAGACGGACCCTCTTCAAGACCGCGCGCTTACCCAGCGCTCGGCCGGTCCACTTCATCGCCTTACGGGGCGCATAGCGACCTCATCGTGGAGGACACATTCATGGCCAAGGCACTTCTGGGCCATATCGCTGGGACCGATCCCCGCGTCACCCGAGAAACCTGGCTACTTCGGCAACGCGTCGCCGACCTGGAGGCTGAAGTCTCACGCCTCAAAGCGGAAAACGACGCACTCGTCGCCAGCTATCCGGACGGGGAGACGTTGACTCCGGAGCGGCTCGTCGATCTCGAGCCCGCGCTCGGCTGAACCGTCGCTTGATCCAACCGATCGGACGCCGGTCGGTCGATCAGCATGCCCGCGACCGCGAACGCACACAGCACCAGACCGCCGAGCGTCGCCGGCCCGATCGGATCACCGAACATCAGGTACGCCCAGAGCATCGTCGCGGGCGGCGTCAGATAGAGCAGCGTGCTCGTACGGGTCGGTCCGATCCGACGGAGTACACCTAGGTAGCAGCCGTATCCGCCGACGGTGCTGAGCACCACGACCCAGGCGACCGCCCAGACGAACTCGCGGTCGCCCGGCGGTTGCAGGCCGTCGGTCGCCCCGGCGAGGCCGATGAAGCAGACCGCCGCGATGACGGTGTGGATCGCCACGGCGTCGAGCACCGACGGGGTCGACGGCGCCCGCCGGTCGAGCACCGTGCCGGCGCTGAGCGACAGCATGCCCACGACCGGCACGAGGTACGCCCAGGGGCCGGCCGATCCGGCGCCGAGATCACCGGCGACGACGAGTGCGACGCCGGCGACGCCGAGGCCGAGGCTGGCCCGCTGATGCCTTTGTCCCGACTCGTCCAGCAACCGTGACGCCGCCACCGCCACGACGATCGGTTGGAGGGCCGCGATCAACGCGGTCGTTCCGGCTGGCACACCGGCGCCGACGCCACCCACGACGCCGCCGAGATAGCCGACCTGGGTGAGCAGGCCGAGGCCGAGATGGGCGCGGACGACCCGCCCGGACAGCTTGCGGCGTCGCCACAGCAGCCAGCCGATCGCGAGCGTGCCGGAGACGATCAACCGCCAGGCGAGCAGGGTGATCGCGGACGCGTGTTCGGTGCCGAGCCGAGCGCCGATGAAGCCGGAGCTCCAGCAGACGACGAGACCGACGCAGAGGGCGATATCGGGTAGGGAACCGCGAGCACGAGTCATGCTTGCTAGGTAACCATACCGGTCTGTATACTCGCAGTGTATGGACGACATCCACTGGACGCCGACCGCAGAGCGGATCCTGTTGGTCGCGAGCGAGCTGTTCTATGCCCGCGGCATCCGGGCCGTCGGTGTCGACACCATCGCCGAGGCGGCTCAGACGACGAAAAAGACCCTGTATGACCGGTTTGGCTCCAAGGACCGGCTGGTCGCGGCGTACCTCGAGCGTCGGGAGGAGCGCTGGCAGGCCTTCCTGCTCGACTACCTCGAGCGCCGACCGGTCGACGATCGGATCCTGGCGGTCTTCGACGCGATGTACGAATGGCGCGAACGGGATGCTCGGCGCGGATGCTCGGTCATCAACGCCGGCGCCGAGATCACCAACCCGAACCACCCCGCCCGCCGGCTGCTCGCGCCGCAGAAGCTCTGGCTGCGCGACCTCTTCGTCGAGCTTGCCGAGCGAATGGGTCTGCGTGACCCTCGGCTGCTCGCTGACCAGCTGCTGTTGATCCACGAGGGTGCCCTCGTGAGCTCGTCGGTGATCGAGCTCGACACGACGATGGATGCCGCCCGAGCGGCGGTGCGTACCTTGATCGCAGCCCACCGCCGCTAGGCTGTCCGAGATCTTCCCTTCCGGGTCGCAGTAGCGAGGAGTTTCACGTTGTACCTGAAGAGCCTGACGCTCCGCGGGTTCAAGTCGTTCGCCTCGTCCACGACCCTGCGGTTCGAGACGGGCATCACCTGTGTGGTCGGACCCAACGGATCGGGCAAGTCCAACGTCGTGGACGCGTTGGCGTGGGTCATGGGCGAGCAGGGCGCGAAGTCGCTGCGTGGCGGCAAGATGGACGACGTCATCTTCGCCGGGACCGCGGGCCGGGCGCCGCTCGGCCGCGCCGAGGTCGTGCTCACCATCGACAACGCCGACGGTGCTCTTCCGATCGATTACACCGAAGTCACGATCTCGCGGACGATGTTCCAAGGCGGCGGGTCGGAGTACGCGATCAACGGCCAGACCTGTCGGCTACTCGACGTGCAGGAGCTGCTGTCCGACTCCGGGATCGGGCGCGAGATGCACGTCGTCGTGGGGCAGGGTCAGCTCGACTCGATCCTGCACGCGACGCCTGAGGGCCGCCGCGGCTTCATCGAGGAGGCCGCCGGCGTACTCAAGCACCGCAAGCGCAAGGAAAAGGCGCTGCGCAAGCTGGACGCGACCGAGGGCAACCTGACTCGGCTCCAAGACCTGCTCGGCGAGATTCGCCGCCAGCTCAAGCCGCTCGGTCGGCAGGCCGAGGTCGCGCGCAAGGCCGCGGCGATCCAGGCCGAGGTACGCGACTCCCGCGCCCGCTTGCTGGCTGACGAGATCGTCGAGGCGCGCTCGTCGCTCGAGCAGGAGCTCGCCGACGAAAAGGCGCTGCGCGACCGGCGCTCGACGGTCGAACGCGACCTCGCCGAGGCCCGCCAGTCCGAGTCGGAGCTCGAGCAGCGGCTGGCGGCCGACGCGCCGCGGCTCGCTCGGACCCAGGAGACCTGGTACCACCTGTCCGGCCTACGTGAGCGGATCCGCGGCACCGCCGGCCTCGCCGCGGAGCGAGTACGCCTGGCGACCAGCGAGACCGACGAAGTGGCGCCGGGGCGTGACCCCGAGGCGCTGGAGGCCGAGGCCGCCGAGGCCCGGGCTGGCGAGCAGCAGATCCAGACCGAGGTCGCCGAGCGACAGGCCGCCCTCGAAGCCGCGGTCGACGTACGCCGCGATGCCGAGCGGCTCCACACCGAAGAAGATCGCCGGATCGCCGGGGTCGTTCGGGCCGCGGCTGACCGGCGTGAGGGTCTGGCCCGGCTCGCCGGCAAGGTTGGCGCGATGCGCAGCCGGATCCACGGCGCCGACGACGAGATCGGCCGCCTGGAGACCGCCGTCGCCGACGTCGAGCGGCGGGCCGAACGGGCCGAGCACGACTTCACCGCCCTCGAGACCCAGGTCGCGAGCCTCGACGCCGGCGAGAGTGGGCTCGACGCCGAGTACGAAGGCGCCCAGTCAGCGTTCGACGACCTGACCGAGCGACTCGCGAAGCGACGCGAGGAGGCTCAGGAGGCCGATCGCGAGCGGGCTGCACTCGTCGCTCGGGTCGAGGCCCTGGAGCTGGGCCTCACCCGCAAGGACGGCGCCGGCGCGCTGCTCGCCGCCACCGACAAGGTCTCGGGCCTGCTCGGCTCGGTCGCCGCCTTGTTGTCGGTCCGGGACGGCTACGAGCCGGCGGTCGCCGCCGCGCTCGGCAGCGCCGCCGACGCGGTTGCCGTCACCGGCGTCGACTCGGCCATCGACGCCATCGAACACCTGCGCACCGAAGACCTCGGGCGAGCCGGCCTCGTCCTTGGGGTCGACGACATCGACGACCGCACGTGGCCGGGTCTGCCGGCCGGAGCCACCTATGCGGTCGACGTGATCGACGCGCCGGAGCCGTTGCGCGCGACGCTGCGCCGCCTGCTGTTCAAGGTGGCCGTCGTCGACGACCTCGAAACCGCTCGCGCGCTGTTGCGGGACCTGCCAGACGTCATCGCGGCCTCCCGTGGCGGCGACCTTCTCGGCGCCCACTTCGCCTCGGGCGGCTCGTCGTCGACGCCGAGCCTGATCGAGGTCCAGGCCGCACTCGACGCGGCCCGCGGCAAGCTCGACACCGCGACTCACGACGGGGAGCGGCTACGGTTCGAGGTCGCCCGTACGGAGGAGGAGACCGAGGCGGCCCAGCAGCGCGTCGACGTAGCGCTGGCCAAGCTGCACGAGTCCGACGCGACTCTCGCCGCGGTGGCCGAGGAGCTCGGTCAGCTCGGCTCGGCGGCCCGGTCGGCGCGGGCCGAGGCCAACCGGCTGGCCAAGGCGATCCAGGAGGCGCAAGCGGGTCGTGAGGAGCACATGGGAGCCCTCGCCGATCTCGAAAGCCGGCTCTCCGACGCCGAGTCCAACAGCGACAACGACGCTGAGGACTCGGCGCTCGATGAGCTGGCCGACAAGGCGCGCGCGGCTCGCGCCGCCGAGATGGATGCGCGCCTGGCGCTGCGCACCGCCGAGGAGCGGGCCCGGGCGATGGCCGGCCGCGCCGAAGACTTGCTGGCGGCGGCCCTGGCCGAGCGGGAGGCGATCGCCAAGGCGGCGTCCCGGCGCGAGCAGCGCCGCCACGAGGCGGAGGTCGCCCGCGCGGTCGTGACGGCGGCCGAGATGATGCTGGCCCGCGTCGAGATCTCGCTGCGTGCGGCGCGCGAGCAGCGCAGCGACATCGAGCAGCAGCGGACCGGCGACGAGCAGGAGCTCTCGGCCATCCGGGCGAAGCATCGTGAGCTCGCAGCCGACCTCGAGAAGCTGACCGACTCGGTGCACCGCGACGAGATGGCCCGCACCGAGCAGCGGCTCCGCGTCCAGCAGCTGGAGGAGCGGGCCGGCGACGAGCTCGGCCACGACGTCGAGAGCCTGATCGCCGACTACGGGCCCGAGGTGCTCGTACCCCAGCCGGATGCCGAGGACGGCACGCCTGCGGAGCCCCGCCCGTACGTCCGCGACGAGCAGGCCAAGCGCCTGCGGGCCGCCGAGCGCCAGCTCGCCCTGCTCGGCAGGGTCAACCCGCTCGCGCTCGAGGAGTTCAGCGCTCTCGAGGAGCGGCACAAGTTCCTGACCGAGCAGCTCGAAGACGTGAAGAAGACCCGGCGCGACCTGCTGGAGATCGTCCACGACGTCGACCAGCAGGTCGAGCAGATCTTCATCGCGGCTTGGGAGGACACCGAGCGCGAGTTCCGCGACGTGTTCAGCCGCCTGTTCCCGGGTGGTGAGGGCCGCCTGGTGCTCACCGAGCCCGACGACATGCTCAACACCGGCATCGACGTCGAAGCGCGGCCGCCGGGCAAGAAGGTCAAGCGCCTGTCGCTGCTGTCCGGTGGCGAGCGCTCACTGGTCGCGGTCGCGTTCCTGATCGCGCTCTTCAAGGCCCGGCCGAGCCCGTTCTACATCCTCGACGAGGTCGAGGCGGCTCTCGACGACGTCAACCTCGGGCGCTTGTTGGAGATCTACGACGAGCTCAGGGCACACAGCCAGCTCATCGTGATCACGCACCAGAAGCGGACGATGGAGGTCGCCGACGCGCTCTATGGCATTTCGATGCGTGGCGACGGCGTGTCCGCGGTGATCAGCCAACGCCTCCGGGAGGCAGAGCCGGCCTGAATCTCTCGTCCCGAGAGATTCCACAGGCGGCGTCGCCGCAGGTCCCGACGTGACCGCAATGTAATCGAATGGCCCGGCAACCAATTGAATGCTGGAAGCGTCCCTCAAGAAGGGCCCCTCGCGGGGCTGAAGTGACAGATGCTCAGCAAGTGTTTATCGATTCGGCATGTGACGGTCACGTTGAGCGTGACATCATGGACACAACACCTTGTTCTTAAGTCGAGATGGGGAAGAGGGGGTCGTGATGATCGTCATAAGCCTGACTATGCTCGTGATTGTGGTAGCAGCGGTTCTTATCGTGACATACTTCGCTTATCCCCAGCGCGGCCGACCAGTGCCTCGGTTCCCGCGCCTCGGCCCCGCGCTCGACCGCGCCGGCGACCGCCTCGGCATGAACGAAGCCGACCCCGATCCGTCCAAGCGAAGCTCTAGCGCCCGGCGCGGCTGACGCCGTCGGCGATCAGCCACTGGCCAGCCGCGTACGTCGCCATCACGGCGGCGTCGGCGGCTGCCCGCACTCCGCGTGGAGTCGCGTCGGACAGCCCGAACTTGCGTAGCCCGATCAGCCCATCCGAGACGACGAACAGTCCAGCACCGGTGGCGATGCGGGTGGCCGCCGGTCGGCCGACCCGCTCGGCGTCGATGCCGAGCGCTCGGACCGCCATCGCCGTGATCAACGCGCTGTAGCCGGCGATCGGCGCGCCCAGCCGACCGGCGCGGCGGGCGAGCACGCCGCCGAGCCCGAGACCGGCGGCCGTCAGCGGGGCGGCGGCTGGTGGCGGCGTCGGGCGCTGCGCCGTCGCGAAGGCCGCACCGTAGGAGCGTGGGCGGCCACGAAGCAGCCGAGCCCGGCAGCGAACGCGGCGTCCCCTCGGCCGAGCAGGGCGACGTCGCCGGCCCACGAGAGCGCGAGGCCGGTCCGAGTCCGATCGCGCAGTGGCGCGGTGTCTCGACCGGCTCCGGCTCCCGGCTGGCTCACCTTGGCGACGAGGAGCGGCATCAGCGCGGACTTCGTCGGCCAGCGCAGCCGCGATGTTCGGTCGCCATCGCGGGTTGCTAGGGCGGTGTCGGCGAGCGCGATCGCGGCATAGGCCCGGTCGAGACCGATCACCGCAAGGTGTCCCACATCTGGGTGAGCAGTGGGATGCCGACGAAGATGGTCGGCCCGAGCAGGATCGCGGCCGCCGTCGCATAGGCACACGCGGCCGCGCGCCAGCGTCCGCCGCGCGGTGCAGCGAGCCGCTCGAGCCGAAGACGAGTCGTCGATGCGTCGGAGTTGGCGGCGAGCGCGGTCGCCGGCGGAGTCTGCCCCGCGAGCGCGACCAGGGCTCTGGCCAGTGGCACCGCTCCGGTCCGGGCCCGCGCCGCGTCGTCGGCCAGCAGCTCCACGAGCAGTTGGGACTGGCGCAGCGGCAGCTCGCTTCGGGGGCCGCGCGGAAACGCCGCATGAAGGGCGGCGAACGATTCGAGAACGAGGTCGTGGCGGGCCCGCACGTGGGCGTGTTCGTGCGCGAGTACGGCCGCGACCTCACGCGGGTCGAGTTGGCTCATCGCCCCCTGGCTGAGGACGACCCGGTTGTTGCGTACGCCGGGCAGGCAGTAGGCCACTGGGGTCGGCGCCGCCAGGATGCGGAGCCCGGGCTCGATGCCTGAGCGATCGGCGAGCATGTCGACCAGCTCTCGCAGCCGCCGGCGCCGGGTTCGGGTGGCTCGGCCGACCCGAATGGCCGACCAGGCCAGCCGGACCAGGACCACCAGTGTGAGCGTCATAAGGGCCGAGTGGGCGAGCACCCGCCAGCCGCCCGGGTCGTCGACCTGGATCAGCCAGAGCGAGGCCGATGCGCCGGCGCCGACGATCGCGAGCACGGCGGCGAGGGCCATCGCCTGCCAGAGCACCACGCCGGCGCGGGGCGCCCGCAACGGCCAGCGAGCGCGGCTGAGCAGCGCCGGCGCCGGGCCGGCGAGCACCAGACCCAGGAGGGCCAGGAGCGCCGTTGTCACGGCCGATCCTCCCGTTGGATGCGGGCCAGGGCCTCTTGCAGGGCCGCCGCCTCTTCGGGGGTCACCCGATCGGCGAAGTGGACGAGAGCCGCCGTCCGGTCGACGCGTTCGACCGACAGTGCCTCGTGCATCAGCTCGGCGGTGAGCTCGGCGCGGCTGTGGGTCGGCACATAGCGGTAGGCGCGGCCGTCGCGGGTTCGGGTCACCATCCGCTTGTGCGCGAGGCGGTCGAGCACCGTCATGACCGTCGTGTAGGCCAGGTCACGCTCCGCGACGAGCTCGTCGTAGACCTCGCGGACCGTCCGTGGGCCGTCGGCGTCCCAGAGTCGGTCCATGACATCTCGTTCGAGGTCGCCCAGTCGAGGCATCGGTCTCTTCGCCACGATCCCATCGTAACTACGCGCGGTAGTACATCGAACCAGGCGTGGCTCTCTGGAAGGATGACTTCTCGTGTCCGACGTCTTGATCTATGTCCTCATCGCGGTCGCCGTGCTCGTGCTCGGCCTCGCGGGTTGGTTCGGCCTGGTTGCTCCGCGGCGGCGGCCGCCGACCGAGTCGGCGCCCTCCGAAGCGCCCGCTCCGGAGGCGCCGATCGCCGAAGCGCCGGTCGAGGCGGAGGCGCCGGCCGTCGAACGGCCGGCGCCGCCCGAGGGTCGCCTGGCCCGCCTCCGAGCTCGGCTGGCCAGCTCGCAGTCGACGCTCGGCCGCGGCCTGCTGACCGTGCTCTCGCGCGATCGACTCGACGAGTCGACCTGGGAGGAGATCGAAGAAGCGTTGCTGACCGCCGACGTCGGGGTCGCCCCGACCCGGGAGCTGGTCAACAACCTGCGTACTCGCTTGCGCGTCGAGGGCGTCGCCCATCCCGACCTCGCTCGGACGACCCTGCGCGAAGAACTGATCGGGCTCCTCGACCCGTCGATGGACCGGTCGCTGGGAGTCGACGGCATCGACGGACAGCCGGGCGTCGTGCTCGTCGTGGGGGTCAACGGCACCGGCAAGACGACGACGGTGGCCCGGATCGCTCGGGTGTTGGTCGCGGAGGACAAGACGGTGCTGCTCGGCGCCGCCGACACGTTCCGCGCGGCCGCGGTCGAGCAGCTCAGCACGTGGGGCGAGCGGGTCGGCGTCGAAACGGTCCGAGGGCCGGAGGGGGGCGACCCGGCCAGCGTCGGGTTCGATGCGGTCAAGCGGGCCATCGACGAGGGCGTCGACACCGTCCTCGTCGACACCGCGGGCCGGCTGCACACCAAGGCCGGTCTGATGGACGAGCTGGGCAAGGTCAAGCGGGTCATCGAGAAGCAGGCGCCGATCACCGAGGTGCTGCTCGTCATCGACGCCACGACGGGCCAAAACGGGCTCACGCAGGCTCGGGTGTTCGCCGAGGTCGTCGACGTCACCGGCCTCGTGCTCACGAAGCTCGACGGCACGGCTAAGGGCGGCATCGTGATCCAGGTGCAGCGCGAGCTCGGCGTACCCGTGAAGCTGGTCGGCCTCGGTGAGGGCGCCGACGATCTCGCGCCGTTCGAAGCCGAGGTCTTCGTCGATGCGCTGCTCGGCGACTGACCCGACATGATTGCCGAGCGCCCGCTGCGAATCTCGGCGGTCATCCTCGTGGATCACCGCGGTTGGGTCTTGCTGCAGGAAAGAGACGAACACGCGCCGGTTGCGCCGGAGCAGTGGGGCTTCGTCGGAGGGCATGCCGAGGACGGCGAAGAGATGGAGGCGACCGCCTATCGCGAGCTCGAAGAGGAGACCGGCATCGCGTTGACGTCCGGCCTCCGGTTGTGGCGGGAGCGGCGGCGGGCGGCAAGCGAACGCGCTGTCGCGGAAATCTGGCAGGTCTGGGTAGCCGCCACGAAGCTGACCGACGACGACATCGTGCTCGGCGAGGGCCGGCAGATCGTGTTCGTCGACCCGGCCCGGGTGCCCGAGCTCGATCTGGGCGGGTCGGCGGCAAGGCTGTTGACGGAGTTCCTCTCGTCGCCCGACTATCGGGAGCTCGTCACGGAGGCGAGTTCGCTCTGAGTCCGGCTCGCCACAACCCCTAGGGTGGCGAGCGTGATCTCGATCGACGACGTACGGCGCGTGCATCTGGGTCGGTTCGTGCGGCCGCCCGAGGAGACCGGGACCGGAGCGCCCCGTGTCGAGGATGTCTACGGCTATCTCGTACGCCACGAGCAGGGACTGGTGCTGCTCGACACCGGCATCGGCGACGCGGACGAGGAGACCGAGCAGTGGTATCGGCCACGTCGCGTCCCGCTGCCCGAGGCACTGAGTGGCGCCGGCGCCGGGCTCGACGACGTCGCGGTCGTCGTCAACTGCCATCTGCACTTCGACCACTGCGGCGGCAACCCGCTGCTCGCCGGTCGCCCTGTCGTGTGTCAGCGTCGCGAGCTCGAAACGGCCCGGACGACCGACTACACCGTGCCCGAGCTCGTCGACCATCCCAACGCGAAGTACGAGGAGATCGACGGCGAGACCGAACTGCTGCCGGGGCTGCAGGTCGTGCCGACGCCGGGCCATGTCGACGGGCATCAGTCGCTGGTCGTCCGCTGCGACGACGGCACCGTCGTACTCGCCGGTCAGTCGCACGAGACGGCATCGGACTTCGCCGCCGACGTACGGGCGGTCGCGGCCCAGCGGGAGGGGTTCGACAACCCGCTGCCGTCGCCGCCGGCCTGGCTGCCGCGGCTGCTCGACCTCGACCCGGCCCGCGTCTACTTCGCCCACGACGGCGCCGTCTGGGAGCCGTGACCCTGAGCGGACCCAAATCGCGTGACACGCCGGCGTGTCGTCGCCATATGGGTCCTCCCAGTGGGGCGGGGCTGTTCACGCTGCTGTAACACGGGCGGGCAATCTGTCACGCCGGCGCAACACGGGTGCGCGACGGCCGAAACCTGACCGGGCGAGTCTGAGCGACAACAGGCGTCGTCGCATCAGAGGAGCCGATCGTCATGGTTCACGCGGATACTGCCTGGGTCATGATCAGCGCCGCGCTGGTCTTGGTCATGACCCCCGGCCTGGCGTTCTTCTACGGCGGCATGGTCCGCGTGAAGAGCGTCCTCAACATGTTGATGATGTCGTTCATCACCATCGCGGTCGTCACCGTGCTATGGGTGTTGTACGGCTACTCGTTCGCCTTCGGGGGGTCGGACACCCGGCTGTTCGGCGGCTTCGACAACTTCGGGCTGCACGGTCTGAGCGGCGGCCCGACGCTGTCGTTCGTTGCGTTCCAGCTGATGTTCGCGATCATCACGCCGGCGCTGATCAGCGGTGCGATCGCCGATCGGGCCAAGTTCGGCGCGTGGGTAGCGTTCGTCGTCGTCTGGACCACGGTCGTCTACTTCCCGGTCGCCAACTGGGTCTTCGACTTCGGTTACGACGGCGATGCCGGTGCCGGAGCCGGTTTCCTGGTCCACTGGGGCGTCCAGGACTTCGCGGGCGGCACCGCCGTCCACGTCAACGCCGGCGCCGCGGCGCTCGCCGTCGCGCTCGTGCTCGGCAAACGGCTCGGGTGGAAGAGGGACCCGATGCGCCCCCACAACGTGCCGTTCGTGTTGCTCGGCGCGGCCCTGCTGTGGTTCGGCTGGTTCGGCTTCAACGCCGGCTCGGCCCTCGCGGCCAACGGACTCGCGGCCACCGCGTTCGTCAACACCCAGGCGGCGACCGCCGCGGCTGTGTGCGGCTGGCTGATCGTCGAACGACTCCGAGACGGCAAGCCGACCACGCTCGGTGCCGCGTCCGGTGCGGTCGCCGGTCTGGTCGCGATCACCCCGGCATGTGCGTTCGTCAGCCCGATCGGCTCGCTGATCATCGGCGTCCTGGCCGGCGCGATCTGCGCCCTCGCGGTCGGACTCAAGTGGCGGCTCGGCTTCGACGACTCGCTCGATGTGGTCGGCGTCCACCTGGTCGGCGGTGCCTTCGGATCGATCTCGCTCGGCTTCCTGAGCCTGACCGGCGGGCTCCTCTACGAAGGTCGAGACGCGGCGCTGCTCGGCAAGCAGGTCGTCGCGGTCCTGACGGTCGGAACGTTCTCGTTCGTCATGGCTTTCGTGATCGCGTACGTGATCGACAAGGTCATGGGCTTCCGGATCACCGAGGACGACGAAGTTGCCGGCATCGACTTCGCCGAGCACGCGGAGACCGGGTACGAGTTGCACACGGCGGCGGGTGGCGGCGTCCGTACCGGCGTCTCCGCCCCGCGTCCGGCCAAGACCACGGAAGAGAGCGTGAAGGCATGAAGCTCATCACCGCGGTGATCAAGCCGCACAAGTGGGACGCGGTCCGCGAGGCGCTCGAGGCGTTCGGCGTCACCGGCATGACGGTGACCGAAGCGAGCGGGTACGGCCGGCAGAAGGGCCACACCGAGGTCTATCGCGGCGCCGAGTACGACATCGCCCTGGTGCCGAAGATCCGTGTCGAACTCGTCGTCGAGGACGCCGATGCGGACGACGTCGTGGGCGTGGTCGTCAAGGCGGCGCAGACCGGCAAGATCGGCGACGGCAAGGTGTGGGTGTCGACGGTCGACACCATCGTCCGGGTGCGCACCGGCGAGACGGACGAAGCCGCCCTGTAGGCGGGGGAGTGGCATGACTCTCGGGGCAAGCGCCGCCGATGCCCGTCGGCGGCGTTCGGTTGCCATGGACCACCAACTGCGAGAGCTTTTCGCCGCCGCCGGGGGCGACGAGGGGCTGGCCCTGGTCGCGGTCGGGGGATATGGCCGGTCGGAGTTGGCGCCCCATAGCGACGTGGACGTGGTGCTCGTCCATGATCCGTCGGTCGAAGCCGACCGCGTCGAGTCAATCGCCAACCGGGTGTGGTATCCGCTATGGGACGCCGGCGTCGACCTCGATCATGCGGTCCGCGACACCCGTCAGATGCGGCAAGCCGCCGCCGACGACCTTCGGGCCGCCGTCGGAATGCTCGACCTGCGGCACGTCGCCGGCGACGAGCAGCTCAGCCACGCACTGCGCTCGGCGGCGTTGAGTGACTGGCGGCGCGACGCCCGTCGTCGGCTGCCGGAGCTGGCGGCCGCTGGCCTGGACCGCGCCGAGCGGTTCGGCGAGCTGGCGCACTCGGCCGTGCCGGACCTCAAAGAGTCGGTCGGTGGACTGCGGGACGGCGTCGTGCTGCGCGCCCTGGTGGCGACGTGGCTCGTCGACGTGCCGCATGCGGAGGCCGAGGGATGTCGCGCCGAACTGCTCGACATCCGCGACGCGCTGCATACCGTGACCGAGCGCCGGACCAACCGGCTGGCACCGGATCTGTTGCCCGATCTCGCGGCGGCTCTGACCGCGACCCCGGAAGGTCTGGCCCGACATGTGCGTGCCCTCGGCCGTCGGGTCTCGCACCTGTCGCTGCTGACCTGGCGCCGGATCGACCAGGTGCTGGAGCGTCCGCGCCGTCGGGCGATCGGTTGGCCGCCGACCGGCAGACCGTCGCGCCGTCGGCCGACGACCCGCCGGCCCGAGTTGGTGCCGCTGGACCGTGGAGTGGCGCGGGTCGGCGGCGAGGTCGTGCTCACCGCCGACGCGAGCCCGCCAGACGACCCCGGGTTGAGCCTGCGGGTTGCCGCGGTTGCGGCCGAGCAAGGGCTGCTCGTCGCGCCGTCGACGGCCGGTCGGCTGGCCCGCTCGGCGGGTCCGCTGCCGGAACCGTGGGACTCGGACGCGCGCCGCCTGTTCGTGCGGTTGCTCGCGTCGGGGGCGGCGCTGCTGCCCGTGTGGGAGGAGCTCGACCAAGCCGGAGTGGTGCAGCGCTGGCTGCCCGAGTGGGAGGGTGTGCGGCATCTGCCGTCGGCGGCGGCGATCCATCGGTACACGGTGGACTGGCACAGCGTTCAGGCCTGTGTCGAGGCCGCCGGTCGACTGCGCCGGGTGTCGCGGCCCGATCTGCTCGTCGTGGCGACGCTGTTGCACGACATCGGCAAGGGGCATCGTGGCGATCACAGCGTCGTCGGCGCCGAGATCGCTTCGAAGATCGCGACCCGGATGGGTTTCGCCAGCCCCGATGTGGAGCGGATCGCGGCCCTCGTCGCTCGGCATCTCTTGTTGCCCGAGGCGGCGACGCGGCGCGACCTAGAGGATCCAGCGACCATCGATGCGGTCGCGAGCGAGGTCGGCGAGCTCTCGACGTTGGAGCTGTTGGCCGTGTTGACCGAGTCCGACGCGCGGGCGACGGCCCCTGCCGCCTGGAGCAGTTGGCGAGCCGGCCTCGTCAGTCGGTTGGTCGCCGCCTGCGAGGCCCGGCTGCGAGAGCGCCCAGAGGATCGGCGGCCGGATCCGGTCGAGCCGGCGCTGGCGCCGTCGGATGGCAGTCCGGTCGCGGGGCACCCGGTACGGCTGGCCGTCGCGACGACATCCGACGGGTCGCGGATCCGTGTCGTGGGCGACGACCGCATCGGCCTGCTGGCCGACGTCGCCGGGGCATTGGCGTGGGGCAGCCTCGTCATTCGGGGTTGCCGCGCTTATTCGATCGACGGCCGGGCCGTGTCCGAGTGGGACCTCGGCTCCCCGGCGGTCGACCCGGCGACCCTGGCGCATCGGCTTCGCCGCGTCCTCGACAATGACGTCCGGCTCGACGACCGGCTGCCCGCGACCGGGTCGGATCCGCCGCCGCTGGTCGAGCCGATCGACACGGCCTCACCTTCGGCGACCGTTGTCGAGATCCGGGCGCAGGACCAGCGCGGTCTGCTCTGGCGCGCATGTCGGGCGTTGGCGCGAGCGGGGGTCGACGTACGGTCGGCCCACGTCGACACCTTGGGGCCGCAGGCCGTGGACGTGCTTTACCTCGTCGACGACGCCGGTCGACCGTTGTCTCCAGAGGCAGTGGCCTCGGCCGTCTCGGCGATCCGATCGGCCCTGTCGTAGCGGACCATCGTCGATCTTTGCGAACGTAACCTTCCCGGACACAACGTCGTCTGTGGACAAAGCGTACGGAACATTCGTATCGCCTCGTCCAATGACGGCAAACGCCTACAGGAAGGGCAGACATGTCACTGTTCGGTCGGCGCTCCATTGACGTCCAGGGATCGCTTCGCGCCGGCGGAGAGAGGCTCGGCGGCTCGGCCGACATCGTCGCTGACTGAGCCGGCATAGTCGGACCCGCATGAGGCCCGGCGCGAGACCATCTCGGGCCTCGCGCCGGGCTTCGTCGTGGTGGTTCGGCCTACTCCCTTAGGCTGGACGGGCCAATCCATTTCCCGACGTTCGAGGTCTCCGCCCGTGTTCGACACCCTGCAAGACCGGCTCGCCGCCACGTTCAAGAACCTGCGCGGCAAGGGCAGGCTGTCCGACGACGACATCGATGCGACGACTCGAGAGATTCGGATCGCGCTGCTCGAGGCCGACGTCGCGCTGCCGGTCGTGAAGACGTTCATCGACGCCGTGCGCGAGCGCGCCCGCGGGACCGACGTGAGCCAGGCGCTCAATCCGGCCCAACAGGTCATCAAGATCGTCAACGAAGAGCTGGTCTCGATCCTCGGTGGCGAGACTCGCGAGTTGGCGTTCGCGAAGAAGTCGCCGACCGTCATCATGCTGGCCGGCCTGCAGGGCTCCGGCAAGACCACGCTCGCGGCCAAGCTTGGTCGCTGGCTCAAGGAGCAGGGACGCAGCCCGATGCTGGTCGCGGCCGACCTACAGCGACCCAACGCGGTCAACCAACTGCAGGTTGTGGGGGAGCAGGCGGGCGTCACGGTCTACGCCCCGCAGCCCGGCAACGGCGTCGGTGATCCGGTCGCCGTCGCCCGCGACTCGATCGAGGAGTCCCGCCGTACGCTGCACGACGTCGTCGTCATCGACACCGCCGGTCGTCTCGGCGTCGACGCCGAGATGATGCAGCAGGCGGCCGACATCCGCGACGCCGTCGAGCCGGACGAGACCCTGTTCGTCGTCGATGCGATGGTCGGTCAGGACGCCGTCAACACTGCGCAGGCGTTTTTGGACGGCGTCGGATTCAGCGGCGTCGCCCTGACCAAGCTCGACGGCGACGCTCGTGGTGGTGCGGCCCTGTCGGTTGCGCAGATCACCGGACGTCAGGTGATGTTCGCCTCCAACGGCGAGAAGATCACCGACTTCGACGTCTTCCACCCCGACCGGATGGCCTCGCGGATCCTCGGCATGGGCGACATGCTCACGCTGATCGAGCAGGCCGAGAAGGCGTTCGACGCCGACCAGGCCGCCGAGGCGGCCGCGAAGCTGCAGGGCGGCGGTGGCGACTTCACCCTCGATGACTTCCTGCAGCAGATGCAGGCCGTGCGCAAGATGGGCTCGCTGTCGAAGATCTTCGGCTTGCTGCCCGGGATGGGCCAGCTCAAGGACCAGATCGCCGAGATCGACGACAAGGAGATCGACCGCATCCAGGCGATCATCTTGTCGATGACCCCGACCGAGCGGGCCGAGCCGAAGGTCATCGACGGCTCGCGTCGGGCCCGCATCGCCGGTGGTTCGGGGACGACCGTGGCCGAGGTCAACGGCCTGGTCGACCGGTTCTTCGAAGCGCGCAAGATGATGACCCAGATGGCCAGCGGCGGTGGCATGCCGGGGATGCCGGGCATGCCCGGGATGCCGGGACGGGGCAAGCGGTCCAAAGCCCGGCAGGCGCCCAAGAAGGCCCGCTCCAAGCGCGGATCGGGCAACCCCGCGAAGCGGGCCGCCGACGAGCGGGCCGCCGCGGCGCGTCGGGCCGGCGAGGCGCCACCAGAGTCGGAGGCGTCCGACTTCGAGCTCCCCAAGGAGCTACGCGACCTGCTGTAGCGGGCAACCATTCGATGCCGTCAGCTGGTCATTACGGCATCGGCGGAAAATCTGGGGCCACCCGCCATTCAAAGGGGAGGTCCCCATGAACACACGATCGTTGGGCGTGGTCGTCGGAGCCGCCGCGCTGTTGACCTGGGGAGCGTCCGCCGTGCCGGCGTCGGTCGCCGGACCGGTCCGAGCGCCGGTGGCGCCGACACCGACGTGCCTGGGTGAGCCGGCGACCGTCGTCGGCACGGCCGACGCCGACCGACTGACTGGCACCCGCACCCGTGACGTCATCGTCGGCCTGGACGGCAGGGACACCATCGACGGACGCGGCGGCGACGACCTGATCTGCTCCGGCGACGGCTGGGACACCGTGACCGGTGGGGCCGGCGACGACAGGGTGCATGCGGCCGTCGGCGCCGACGCGATCCTCGGCGGACCCGGACGCGACCGGCTGTTCGGCCAACGCGACGGTTTCGACCCGTCCTGCGACTGCGAGCAATACGAGGGCGACACCCTGGTCGGCGGGCCTGGCGGTGACTACCTCGACGGTGGCGACTTCAAGGGCTTGGACAAGATCACCTATTCGACGTCGGCGTCCCGGGTGGTGGTGGACACCGGCGCCGACACCGTCAAGTCGGGCCGCTCCACCGACCGGATCGCCTCGAGCTACGACGAGTACATCGTCGGATCTCGGTTCGCCGACCGGATGGTGGGCTCGAGCCGGCACGAGTACCTCTTCGGCGGTCCTGGCATCGACACGATCATCGGACGCGGCGGCCGCGACGTCCTGAATGCGGGCGTTGGGGGCGGTCTCCTTCGCGGCGGCGCCGATGCCGATCTGCTCAACGGGTCCAACGACGACGAAAACACGATGTACGGCGGTCCCGGCAGCGACGTCTTCGGCCTCGGGGACCGCGATGATTCGGTGTGGGGCGGTCCTGGCATCGACTCGATATCGGTGAGCCGCGGCGGGGTCGACCGGCTGTTCGGCGGTCCAGGCTCGGACGAGATCTCCTACATCCCGAGCGCCGGCGACCACCTCGACGGCGGCGCCGGACCGGACACCCTGTGGTTCGAACCCGACGCGGTGGAGCGCGTCGAGCTCGACCTCGCGGCCGGCACCCTCACCGTGCCGGCGCACGCGGGTGTCGTCTCCTTCGAGACCGTTGTCGGCACCGACGGACCGGACATCATCCGAGGCAGCGCCGAGGACGAGCGGATCAGCAGCTTCGGCGGGGACGACCTGGTCGCCGCTCGCGGTGGCGACGACGTCTTCTGGTCGCGCGACGGCGACGACACTGTCGACGGCGGTGCCGGCACCGACCGAGTCGACGGCGGGTCGGGCGACGACACCTGTACGAACGTCGAGACACTCAGGAACTGCGAGACCCCGTAGCGTCGCAGGTTTCTGTCACGGTGACCCATCCACCCCCGCTGGGGCTCCGAACACCGGGTAAATCGCGGTGGAGGGAGACACCATGACCAAGCCCAGTAGGCGGAAGTTTCTCGGGTTGGCGGGAGCGAGTGCGGCGTCGGCCGCCGCTGCCGTCGCGATCGGAACCGGAGCACTCGGACGGGACGATGCGGACGAGTCGACGGAGGCCGTGGTCGACGACGACGCTCCCACGTCGTTCGTCGTCCATGTCACGGACGTGCATCGCGGCGAGATGAAGGTCCTCGCGGGTGCGACCGAAGTCGACGTCCGAGACCGCGTGATGACCGCGAACCTGGCGCGGATGCGCTCCGCCTGAACCCATTTCGGCCGCGCCGCTGGTCCGTACCGGCCTCGCGGCAAGACCACTCGAACCCACTCTCGTACACATGGAAGGGACAGCCATGTCCTCACACCGGGAGGCTCCCGAGATCTCGAAGGATCCGGTCGCCGACAACACCGACGTCTATGTATTCGTCAGTCCGGATCGTCCGGACACCGTCACCCTGATCGCCAACTTCATTCCGCTCCAGAAGCCCGACGGCGGGCCCAACTTCTATGAGTTCGGAGAGGACGTCCTGTACGAGATTCATGTCTCGAACAGTGGAGACGGCAGGGCCGACATCAGCTACCAGTTCCGCTTCCGCACGGTCGTCCGGAACGACAACACCTTCCTCTACAACACCGGCCCCATCGGCTCGATCGGCGACAAGAACTGGAACCGGCCGCAGTTCTACTCCGTACGGCGGGTCGAGCGGGGCGGCAGCAGCCAGACACTGGGCGACAACCTGCCGGTGCCGCCGGTGAACATCGGGCCGCGCAGCACCCCCAACTACCCGCGGCTCGCCGGACAGGCAGTGCAGCGGATCGACCGCAGCCATCGGGTCTTCGCCGGCCAACGGGCCGAAGGCTTCTTCGTCGATCTCGGCAGCATCTTCGACCTGGCCACGCTCCGCCCGTTCCAGAACCTCCACCTCATCCCGTCGGCCGCCGCCGTCGGCGTCAACGGCACCCAGGGGCTCAACGTCCACTCGATTGCGCTCCAGGTCCCGATCCGTCAGCTCACCCGTGACGGCCAGGCCCCCAAGGACGTGCTGAGCCCCAAGTCGGTGATCGGCGTGTGGGCCACGGCCAGCCGCCGTCGGGCGCGGGTCATCGACGACACCGGAGACGTCCAGGAGTACGGGCCGTTCCGGCAGGTCTCGCGGCTCGGCAACCCACTGTTCAACGAGGTCCTCGTGCCGATGGTGCGCAAGGACGAGTGGAACAGCCGGCCGCCGAGCGACGACAAGAGCTTCGCGATGTACGTCCGCAAGCCCGAGCTCGCGTCGCTCCTGCCGGTGCTGTACCCGGGTGTGTTCCCCAACCTCGCCGGGTACAAGAAGCCGCGCGCTGACCTGAGCGCGATCCTGCTCAGCGGCATCCCGGAGGGAGTCGTCCCCGGCTTCCAGAACTTCACCGGGCCGGTGCTGTCGGACATGCTGCGATTGAATGTGGCCGTGCCCCCGTCGGCCGACCCGAACCCGCTCGGTCTGGTTGCGGGCGACCCGGCCGGCTTCCCCAACGGGCGACGCGTCTCCGACGACGTCGTGACCGTGGAGCTCCGGGCGGTCGCGGGATTGACGATTCCGTTGGTCGACCCGTCGTTCACGCCGGACGGCGCGGCCAGTGCGATCAAGGACGGCACGTCCAACACCAACGCCTGGTACTTCGCCGACTTCCCGTACCTCGGTACCCCCGCAGGCGGCTACCAGACCACACCGGGGGTGCCGGGCACATGAGCGCCATGGAGAACCCACACGCGGGCCAGGGCCGTGCCGTGCCACTGGACATCGGCGGCAACGTCGGCGCGCTCGTCGTCGTCATGCCGGCCAAGCTCGACGGGGCCGAGATCGAGATTCGTCCGATCACCGGCTCGAAGACCGCGCATGTCGGCGTCGTCGCGAGGCCAGCTCCGAACGGTCGCGCGGTGTACTCGGCGGTGTTCTTCGACGTCCCGGCGGGCACGTACGAGCTGTACCAACGACCGGACGGACCGGTTCGGCTGCGCGTCGACGTCTTCGGCAGCCGGGTCACCTACGCCGACTGGCCCGACCGCTGATCGCGGCGGTCGGGTCGGTTGGCCCTGTCCGATGCTCGTGAGGAGTCGTACCCTCCGGCTGTGACCGAGTTTCCGACCGTACGCGTGGCCGCGGTCCAGGCCACTCCGGTGATCCTGGACGCCGACGCCACGATCGACAAGGCGCGGCGACTGCTCGGAGCCGCCGCCGACGAGGGTGCGCGACTCGCGGTGTTCCCGGAGACGTTCGTCCCGCTGTACCCCTCGAACGCCTGGGCCAAGTCGGCCTCGGCGTTCGAGGGCTGGGACGAGTTCTGGGAGCGGCTGTGGACCAACTCCGTCGACGTCCCGGGACCGCACGTCGACCGGCTCGTCGAGGCCTGCGCTGAGCACGACATCACCTGCGCGATCGGGGTGAACGAGCGCGAGTCGCAGCGGCCCGGAACGTTGTACAACACGCTCCTGATCGTGGGGCCGCAAGGACTGCTCGCCAAGCATCGCAAGCTGATGCCGACGATGCACGAGCGGTTGTTCCACGGCGTCGGCGCGGGCACCGACCTCGGCGTGGTCAAGACTCCGGCCGGCCGGCTTGGCGGGCTGATCTGCTGGGAGAACCGGATGCCGCTCGCGCGGTACGCGATCTACCGCGGCGGACCGCAGATCTGGCTGGCACCGACCGCCGACGACTCGGAGTCGTGGTTGATCAGCATGCGTCACATCGCGACCGAGTCGGGAGCCTTCGTGGTGTCGGTGCCGCAGTACATTCCGGCCAGTGCGTTCCCCGACGACTTCCCGGTCCCGCTGCCCGAGGGTCAGGACGTGTTCGGCCGGGGCGGTGCCGCGATCATCGAACCCGACGAGGGCAACGTGATCGGTGGCCCGCTGTACGACGAGGAGGGCATCGTCGTCGCCGATTGCGACCTGCGCGTGTGCCTGCACGCCAAGCGCTGGTTCGACGCCGTGGGCCACTACGGCCGCGAAGATGTGCTGTCCCGGTTGGTCGGCCACGTCGATGCCGATGGCGTCGCTGCGTCGGAGGTCGCGCGGAATACACCGGTTGGAGTCGATACGGTCGACACATGACCGAGGCCCTGCGCGTACGCGGCACCGTCCTGCCCGATGGCGACCAGCGCGACCTGTACGTCGTCGACGGCCGAATCACTCGCGAACCGACCGCCGACGCGACCGACATCGGCGCCGGCCTCGGCCCGACCTGGATCGTCCCCGGACTCGTCGACGCCCACTGTCATGTCGGCCTCGACGCGGACGGCGCGGTCGGGCCTGAGACTCAGGAGCAACAGGCGCTCGCCGACCGCGCCGGCGGTGCACTCCTCCTTCGCGACTGCGGCACGGCGGCCGACACCCGATGGATCGACGACCGCGACGACCTGCCGCAGATCATCCGGGCCGGGCGGCATATCGCTCGGACCAAGCGCTACATCCGCAACTACGCCCACGAGATCGAGCCGGACGAGTTGTCGACGTACGTCGCCCATCAGGCCGAACGCGGCGACGGATGGGTCAAGCTCGTCGGCGACTGGATCGACCGCGACATCGGCGACCTGGCGCCGCTGTGGCCCCGTGAGGCGCTCGACGCCGCGATGGCGACGGCGCACCGGCTCGGCGCTCGGGTCACGGCCCACGTGTTCGGCGAGGACGCGCTGCCCGACCTCCTCGCGGCCGGCATCGACTGCATCGAGCACGGCACCGGCCTGTCCTCCGACCTGATCGACGACATGGCCGCCAGGGGAGTGGCGCTGGTGCCGACCGCGAAGCAGTTGGACCGCTTCCCGACGTACGCCGCGCAGGGCGAGCCGAAGTTCCCGGCGTACGCGAGGCATCTGCGGGCCCTCCATCAGCGCCGTCACGAGACGATTCGCGCGGCGTACGAGGCCGGCGTCCCCATCTATGCGGGCACCGACGCCGGAGGCGTGCTCCCACACGGGTTGATCGCCGAGGAGATCCAGGAGCTCGCCACGTACGGGTTGTCGGCCGACGACGCGCTCGGGGCCGCGTCGTGGCGGGCTCGGGAGTGGCTCGGCCATGCAGGTCGGCTCGTCGAGGGGGTGAGGGCGAACTTCGTCGTCTACGACGCCGATCCGCTCGCCGACCTCCGCGTCCTCAGCGCGCCGAAGCGCATCGTCCTCCGCGGCCGCGTCGTCGCCTGACGGAGTTGTCAGGCACATATGGAGCCAGGGCTCAACATGCGCCTGACAACTGGGCCGGTTTAGCCCGCGCCGGCGCCGATGGCTTCGCCGCCGCCTTCGGCCATGGCCGTCGCGACGGTACGGATGTTCGCCGCCATCTCCTCGTCGGGCACCCGCGGCAGGATGTCGTCCCACGCGGCGATCATCGCGCCGCGCAGCTGCATCATCCCGAGCGGCCGGGCGAGGAACCACATGTGGAAGTGGGCGCTGCCGTCGCCCCAGCGGTTGACATGACACCGCGCCACGCTGTCGATCCGCTCGACCGCCAGCGCGAGCTGCCGGATGATCGGGCCCAGGGTCGCCGCCAAGTCGTCCGGCATCGTGCGCAGCGTGACGTGGTCGCGTGGGTTGAGGCCAGCGACCATCGGCAGGCCGCTCGGCTCGTAGCCGGCTCGGACCTCCCAGTGCTCGTCGCGCCAGATGACGTTCGCGTCGGGGTTGGCACACCGGAAGCACTCCTCCCCGTCGGGCTCGCCACCCCGCGGCGGCTCCGGCACGATGGGCTCGTCCAGCGGTACGACGGTCAGATCGCCGTCGAACGGGAAGAACGGCTGGCCGACGAGCGGCTCGGGCGAGACGCGCTCCCCGTACGGCAGGCGGGCGTGATAGCTCGAAAGGGTCCTCGGATCAGGCGTACTCGCACTCATGCCCCCACCCTCTCGAAGTTGTCAGGCACATGTGGACCCAGGGCTCCATATGTGCCTGACAACTCTGCCGGTTGGAGTCGGACCCACCCTCTCTGGCAGAATGGCTCGCTGAGTCCGACTGCGTGTGGCCCCTCTCACCCGCGCGGCCCGGCCCACCGAGACGGCACCCCGCCCCCCACGCGGAGCGCGCCGGCTCACCCAGACCAGATATGAGGAGACACCACACTCGTGGCCGTCAAGATTCGCCTGCGGCGCGTGGGCAAGGTCCACATGCCCTATTACCGCATCGTCGTCACCGACTCGCGTACCAAGCGGGACGGTCGGTTCATCGAGCAGATCGGCAAGTACCACCCGAAGGAAGACCCGTCCTACATCGAGGTCGACACCGACCGGGCGCAATACTGGCTCGGCGTCGGCGCGCAGCCGAGTGACCCGGTGAAGGCCATCCTGCAAAAGACCGGCGACTGGCAGAAGTTCAAGGGCGAGCCCGCTCCCGAGCAGCCGCTGCTGCAGCCAAAGCGTCGACGCGACCGCGACGAGGTCTTCAACGAGGCGCTCAAGGAGGCCGGCAGCGAGCCGAAGTCCGAGGCGACGACCGCGAAGAAGTCCAAGAAGAAGGCCGCCGCCAAGGACGACACGCCGAAGGCGGGCGCTAAGGACGACGCGCCGAAGGCGGGCGCTAAGGACGAGACCAAAGCCGCCGTCAAGGACGACGCGCCGAAGGCCGAGGCGGAAGCGCCGGCTGAGGCTGCCGCCGAGTCCGATGCCAAGGCCGGGTCCGAGGCTGGCGACGACTCGTCGACGAGCTGAGTGCCGTGGTCGCCGAAGCGCTCGAGCATCTCGTACGAGGCATCGTCGAGCACCCTGACGAGGTGTCGGTACGGGCGAAGAACACCCGGCGTGGTCGACTGTTCGAGGTACGGGTGCACCCCGACGACCTCGGCAAGGTCATCGGCCGCGCGGGTCGCACCGCGACTGCCATTCGCACCGTGATTCGGGCCATCGCCGGAGGAGCCGGTGCCCGGGTCGACTTCGTCGACGTGGACCGGAGAGCTTAAGGCCCGGTGGACATCGTCGTCGGGCGCGTCGGACGGGCTCACGGGGTCCGCGGCGAGGTTCGGGTCGAGGCGCGGACCGACAGCGTCGATCGCCGATTCGCGGTCGGGGTCGTCGTACGCGCCGACCGCGACGGCCAGGCGACGGCGCTGACCGTACGTGCGGTGCGCCCGCACTCTGGTGCCCTGCTGGTCCGATTCGACGAGGTCGCCGACCGGACGGCCGCCGAAGCCCTCGGCGGCGCGGTGCTCTATGCCGACGTGCCGGACGACGAGCGGCCCGACGATGCCGAGGAGTTTTACGACTGGCAGCTGGTCGGCCTCGACGCGTGGACGCCCACGGGCGACCCGATCGGAGAGGTCGCCGACGTCCTGCATCTGCCGGGGCAGGAGGTCTTGGTGATCCGCAAGCCGAGCGGAGACGAGGCGATGATCCCCTTCGTACGCGCGCTCGTGCCGGCGGTGGACGTCGACGCGGGCACGGTGATCATCGACGATCGCCCGGGACTGCTCGAGGAGGCCTGATGCGCGTCGACATCGTCACGATCTTTCCCGACTACCTCGCGCCGCTGGATCTGTCGCTGGTCGGCAAGGCACGGGCTGCCGGTCTGATCGACATCCACGCCCACGACCTGCGTACGTGGACCCACGACCGTCATCGGACCGTCGACGACACGCCGTACGGTGGCGGCGCCGGCATGGTGATGCGACCGGAGCCGTGGGGCGAGGCACTCGACGCCCTGGTCGGCGACGCGGACTCGCCGCCGACGCTGATCGTCACGACACCGGCGGGCCGACCGTTCACGCAGGCCGACGCCGAGCGGTTGGCGGCCGCGCCGTGGCTGCTGATCGCGTGCGGACGCTACGAGGGCATCGACCAGCGCGTCATCGATCACGCGGCGACCCGGATGCCCGTGGAGGAGTTGTCGATCGGTGACTACGTCCTCAATGGCGGTGAGGCCGCCGCTCTCGTCATGGTCGAGGCGATCACTCGACTGCAGCCGGGCGTGTTGGGCAACCCGGACTCGCTGGCCGAGGAGTCGCATGGCGGCGAGGAGCGGCTCCTCGAGTACCCGGTCTACACCAAGCCCGAGACGTGGCGCGGCCAGTCCGTACCCGACGTGCTGTTGTCGGGACACCACGGCAAGGTCGCGCAGTGGCGTCGCGAGCAGTCGCTGCGACGCACGGCCGAGCGTCGACCCGATCTGCTGGGCGACGCTTAGACGCCGCCTGGTTTCGACCGATCGGGGGTGCTGTGGCAAACTAGATCGCTGGCGCGCGATGTGTCGGCATCTGCCGTCGGTCTTTCTGCCACAGGGGAGAGGCCGCCCCACCATCGACGCGACGCCCCAACAGCATCCGAACCGCTCCGTGGGTGACCTGTGGCACCGGCGAGGAAGTGAACGATCGTGACCAACGCCATCGACACGTTGGCGGCCGACGCCGCACGCGACGACATCCCGGCCTTTCGCGCCGGAGACACCCTCAAGGTCCACGTCCGAGTGATCGAGGGCAACCGCTCCCGGGTACAGGTCTTCCAAGGCGTCTGCATCCGGCTCCAGGGCAAGGGCATCGGTCGCACCTTCACCGTCCGCAAGGTTTCCTTCGGCGTCGGTGTCGAGCGGACCTTCCCCCTCCACACGCCGATCATCGAGAAGATCGAAGTCGCGAGCCGCGGCGACGTGCGCCGCGCGAAGCTTTACTACTTGCGGAACTTGCGCGGTAAGGCGGCAAAGATCCGGGAACGCCGAGAGTCGCCCTCCGGTAGCTGAAGGCACGGAGCTAGGCTCGCGGAGTGGCGCGAAACGATGAGGGTGGCCATCGAGCCGACCGAGGGACCGGACTACGGTCTTCCGCACCTCACGATCCGGCCGACCCACCAACCGCGCTGACGGCCGACGAGTCGCCGCCACCGACATCGCCGGCCGACGAGACGGCCGCCCCCGAGCGCAAGCGGCGTCCGTTGCCGTGGTGGCAGGAGCTGATCGCGCTTCTCGCCACGGCCTTCGTGCTGGCGCTGATCGTCAAGACCTTCTTTCTTCAGGCGTTCTACATCCCGTCGGCGTCCATGGAGCCGACGCTCATGGTCAACGACAAGATCCTCGTCGAGAAGGTCTCGTACTGGAACGGCGACGTCCACCGCGGCGACATCGTCGTCTTCGACGATCCGGGTGGTTGGCTGTCCGACGCCGACGAGGCGCATGCCAACAACTTCGTGCAGCGGGGCCTCGAGATCGTCGGCCTCTATCCGACCGGTGGTCACCTGGTGAAGCGCGTCATCGGCGTCGGTGGCGACACCGTGGCGTGCAAGGGTCCAAACGCTCCGCTGCGGGTCAACGGCGTGCCGCTCGACGAGAGCTATCTGCCGGACAACGTGAAGCCGTGTGCGGCCGCCGCGAGTATGGCCAGCCGTAGCTTCGAGGTGAGCGTCCCCGACGGCCACCTCTGGGTCATGGGTGACAACCGCGGCAACTCGGCCGACTCGACCCATCACATCGGCGAGCCGGGCGGCGGCGCCGTGCCGGCCGACGACGTGGTCGGCAAGGTGTGGGCGATCGTGTGGCCGGCCTCGAGAGCCGGATTCCTGCACCGCCCCGACACGTTCGAAAACCCCGCTCTGAACGGCTCGTAAACCAGGACCGACGCCGATGACCGTTTTCGCCAAGGGATCCACGATCCGTCGCGATGCCGGCCTGTACGGCTACGAGCGCGCGCTCGCCCGGGCCGAGCTGACGCCGGTCGCCGGGGTCGACGAGGCCGGTCGCGGCGCGTGCGCTGGCCCTCTGGTCGCCGGTGCGGCGATTCTGCCTCCGGGCAAGCGCGGCGAGATCCCCGGCCTCGCCGACTCGAAGCTGCTGACGCCGGCGCGACGCGAGCAGTGCTACGACAAGATCGTCGATCGGGCGCTGGCGTGGGCCGCTGTCGCCATCCCGGCGGCTGAGTGCGATCGACTCGGCATGCACGTCGCCAACATCGAGGCGCTCCGGCGAGCGCTGGCCCGGCTGACGGTGCGTCCGGCGTACGCGCTCACCGACGGTTTCACCGTCGACGGGCTCGGGGTGCCGACCCTCGCCGTTTGGAAGGGCGACCGGGTCTGCGCCTCGATCGCGGCGGCGTCGATCATCGCCAAGGTCACCCGCGACCGGATGATGGCCGATCTGCACGGGCGGTGGCCGGAATACGACTTCGCCACCCACAAGGGCTACTGCACGCCCGAGCACGACGAGACGTTGAACGCGTACGGGCCGTGTCCGGAGCATCGGCGGCGGTTCATCAACGTACGCGAGGCCGAGGCGGCTCGTACGTCGTCGGCGTGAGGCGACTCCGCATGTCGCGACCCGATCGGTCGACGTAGCGTCGGCACAATGGCCACATGGGTGCTGACGATCTCGAGCGGTTCGAAGCCGATATGGAGCTGGCGCTGTATCGGGAGTACCGCGAGGTCGTCGAGCGCTACAGGTACGTCGTCGAGACCGACCGCCGGTTCTACCTCTGCAACGCCGTCGACGTGAAAGTGCGCGCCGAAAGTGGCGACGCGTACTTCGAGATCACGATGAACGACGCGTGGGTCTGGGACGTCTATCGCCCGGCGCGTCAGGCTCGCAACGTCAAGGTCCTGACCTTCAAGGACGTCAACGTCGAGGAGCTGTCGACAGACGCCTGACTCAGGGCTGCCACTCCAGATGCAGCACCGGATCGTGCGCGCCCTCGAATGCCTCGGCGGTGCGGTCGCCGGTCCCGCGGATCAGCAGGACGACGGCGTTGCCCTGGACCCAGCCGGCGCGGTTGACCACCGCCTGGAGCATGGACGCGAGGTTCGGCGTCCTCTGGGCAGTCCCGGCCGCCCCGACGGTCGTCCATGCCGGTGGCGCCCACGCGACCGATCCCGCCGTGGTTGGTCGCGTGCTGAGATTGGTCGTCGTCGCCTGGAAGGTCGGCGGGTTGTCCGCGGCCTGGGCCCGCAGGGTCAGGTTGGCGGTGTCGGTGCCGGTCTCATCGGCGGTGAACTGGATGTAGGCGTTCGTGAGCGTCGCGCCTTGCGGCACGGTGACGTTGGTGAAGCGCAGACCGACCGCCGTCATGAACCGGGAGCCGTCGGCGGTGATGTCCAGGTCGGAGCTGCTCGGCAAGACCTCGCCGTTGTAGCGCTCCTCGGCGTCGTCACTGCCCAGTCGGACCGGGATGTTGAGCGTCTGTACGGTGCCGGTCGGCGTTGCGGTGATCGTGGTCTCGTCGAACGCGGTGAGCTCGCCGTCAGACGCGGTCAGGCGGAGCACGTAGGTCCCGGCGGCGGCGAGCGTGGCGGTGGTGTCGACCGCGTTCGGGTTGCCGAAGGTGACCGCGCCGGGTCCGCTGACGACCGACCACGTTGTGTTGACGCTGGAGCCGGTGGGCAGTCCGTCGTCGGTGACGATGGCGTCCAGGGTCGCCGCGTTGGGCAGGACGACGGTCTGGTCGGGGCCGGCATTCACCGTCGGTGCCCGGTTGGTGGCCGGGCCGGTGCTGTACTCCACGTGCAGCAGCGGAGCGAGTGCGGCGCCGCTCTCGTACGCCTCGGCGGTCCGGCGTCCGGTGCCGCTGAACTGTAGCGCCAAGGCGTTGCCGGGGGTCCAGCCGGCCCGGTCGACGATCGCCTGCACCACGGCGGCGATGTTCGGCGTGCGCTGGGCGGCAGCGATCTCATTGACGGTGTTCCAGGCCGGTGGGCTCCACGCCACGTTGGCCGTCGTGACCGGCCTGGACGTGATGTTGCCGCTCGCCGCCTGGTAGGTCGGCGCGCTGTTCGAGGCCTCGGCCCGGATCGTCAGTGCTGCCGCGCCGGTGCTCACCTCGTCGGTGCGGAACTGCACGTAGGCGTTGGTGATCGTCGCGCCCGTCGGGATCTGGAGGCCGGTGAACCGGGTGCCGACGACCTGCTGCGTGCTGCCGTCCGTGGTCAGCTCGAGGTCGGAGCTGGTCAGCGACGTCGATCCGCTGACGGCCTGCTCGGCGTCGTCGGATCCGGTGGCTACCCGGGCCTCGACGGTGTTCGGGCTGCCCTCCGGCAGGACCAAGACCGTGATCTCGTCGGCAGTCGTGAGCTGGCTGTCGGACGCGGCGAGCCGCAGGACGTAGGTGCCGTGCGTCGAGAACGACGCCGACGTGTCGGTAGCGGCCGGATTGCCGAAGGTGACGACGCCGGGTCCGCTGATCTTGGTCCACGAGGTCGTGACGGCGCCCGGGGGACTCGGCTTACCGTCGTCGGTCACGGTGCCGTCCAGGGCGACCGAGGCGGGCAGGGTGATCGTCTGGTCCGGACCGGCGCTGACCAGTGGCGGCTGGTTGGTCGATCCGACCGGCGGCAGCGACGCCGACAGCTCGTAGAGCCGGCCGTCGTTCTCGGTGGGATGGGAGTCGTTGTCCTCGCCGCGGGCGACGACGTAGTAGGTGCGTGCAGTCGGGTTCGTCGAGCCCGGCGCCACGGCGACTCCGGCCGCGGCCTCCATGTTGGCGACCGTCGTGCTGATCGTGTTGAGCAGGGCGCCGGACCGGTCGAGCTCGTAGATGGTCTCCGAGCCGTCGTCGACGATGACGAGGGTGTCCCGTACGGAGTCGAAGCCGATGCCCTCGGGGTCGCGTGCGCCGTACACGCCCACGTCGAAGTTGCTGCGGATGTCGTCGGAGGTGCCGAACTGCCCGTCGGGTCCCGGCCGGTACCGGTAGACCTGCGTGTTGACGCCGTCGACGGTCCAGATCGACCCGGTGGCGGCGTCGAACTCGACTCCCTCGGGGTCGGTGTTGCCGAAGGCGTTGGTGTCGAAGTGCGTGACGGTGTCGTCCGGGGTGCCGTATCGGCCGTCACCGCCCGGCGCGATGTCGAATATCTCCTTCTGATCGTCGTCACTGACGAGCAGGTGGTTGTTGGTCGGGTTGTATCCGACGCCGACTGGCTCGTCCGACCACGGCTGGGAGACGCCGGTGTCGTCGAGCGTGCCGGTACGGGTGGTCCGGAAGAGGTTCTTGCCCTGGAAGATCGACATCTCGTCGACCTCGCCGTCGGCGATGAACAGCCGATCCGCGCCGGGGATGTAGGCCACTCCCGACGGGTCCGGGCTCGGCGGGTTGAAGGCCGACGTGGCGACCGTGCGGACGAGCGACCCGGTCGCCGCGATCGTGGGAACGGCCGTCGGCGCGAGGGTGGCCTCGGCGATCTGCCCGGTCACCTTCCCGGATCCGGCGTCCGCGATGTAGAGGCTGCTGGTCGACGGGTCGTCGGTGGCGTCGGCCGAGGGAGCGAAGGCGAGTCCGCGTACATCGGCCAGACCGAGGCCGGAGGCGTCGTAGCGCGTCTGGATCCGGCCGTGTCGGCTGATGCCGAGCAGTTCGCCCGTCGTGGCGTCGTAGGTGTAGGCGAGGGGGCCGGTCGTCGCGATCCCATGCAGTCGGTGTCCGCTGACGCCTCGGATCGGCGTTCGCGTCGTACGGTCGTCGCGGGTTTGGCGTACGACCGTGTTGCCGGCGGCCAGGACGACGCGGGTTCCGGTGGCGTCGTACGTCGCGGCGAGCACGGACGACCCGGACAGCGCGTCGACGGAGCCGTCCGTCGGGTCGACGGCGACGGCTGCCTTGGCGGGCAACCTGTGCATGACGACAGAGGTGCGGCGGGTCTCGGCGGGGGTCAGCGAGACGAGCTCGGTGCCGGCCGCTCTGGCGTCGCCAGGGACGACGAGCCGTCCGGATGCCGCGTCCCAGGCGAGCCCGGTGGGCCTCCGAATGCCGTATTCGGAGGTGGCGAACGATCGGATCGGCGCGACCTGGTCGGCTGCTCGTGGGCTGTCCGCGGCGGCCGGACTGACTGGCGGCGCCGCATCGGTACTCGCGACCGCGCTGCCTCCGGCTCCGAGCAGCGTCAGCCCGATGGTTGCCCCGACGATCGCTTGCGGTCGACGTCTCATGCTCGAGTCACTCCCCGCCGTGTCCGAATGTCCGGCACAGTCACGTCCAGTGTCGCCAGCCGCGACCCCGGGCGTCGTCCGTGGAAAGACGTACTTTCTGTACGCAGAACGTGGCGGGCTGCCGCTGGCCGTTGGGCCGTCGTGGGGCCAGATCGCCGTCGATTTCCACAGCCGGCCGGGTCCCGAGTTTGTCCACAGCTGACTGGTGTGCTCGGCTTCGTCCGACTCCGCCGCCCCACTCTTGAGGCGGAGGTGGAGCGATGGCAACCACGGCACGTGGACGGCGAGCCCTTGGCCAATGGGGTGAGGAGCTCGCCGCCAAGTCCTTGACCGACGCCGGCATGGTGATCCTCGACCGCAACTGGCGGTGCGACCTCGGCGAGATCGACATCGTCGCGCGCAGCGGCGAAGCGTTGGTCGTCGTCGAGGTCAAGACGCGGACGACTGACCTGTTCGGGCCCCCGACGGAAGCCGTCACACCGGCGAAGGCCGACCGATTGCGCCGGCTCACGGCTCGGTGGCTGGCCGAGCACACGCTCACGCCGCGCGAAGTCCGTATCGACGTCGTCTCGATCTTCGTGCCGCACGACGGCCGGCCCGAGGTCGAGCATCTTCAGGCGGTGGCTTGAGTGTCGCTGGCGCGGACCAACGCGGTGACCTTGGAGGGCGTCCAGGGCACGGTGATCGACGTCGAGGTCTACATGGGTCCGGGGCTGCCTCGCACTCAGCTGGTGGGGCTGCCAGACCCGGCCCTGAAGGAGTCGCGTGATCGGTGCCGGGCGGCGGTGATCAACTCCGGACATCGATGGCCCAACCGCAATCTGACGATCGGGCTGTCGCCGGCCTCGGTGCCCAAGGGCGGGGCGATCTACGACCTCGCGATCGCACTCGGGGTGCTGGCCGCCGACGGCACGGTGCCGGGCGAGCCGCTCGAAGATGCCGTGCTGCTGGGCGAGCTCGCGCTGGACGGCCGGCTGCGCGCGGTGCCGGGCGTGCTGCCCGCGACCCTCGCGGCGTCTCGCACCGGCATCACCCGTGTGATGGTCCCGGAAGTCAACGCCGCCGAAGCCGAGGCGGTCGAGGGCGTCTCCGTCGTCGGGCTGCGGTCGCTACGGCAGGCGATCGCGTTGCTCACCGACGGCGAGCTGCCCGACGACGATCCGCCGGTGCCGCCGCTGGCGTACTCGCCGCGGGCGATCTGGTCCGGGCAAGACCGAGTCGCCGGGCTCGACCTCGAGGAGGTGCTCGGTCAGGGCGAGGCCCGCTGGTGCGTCGAGGTCGCCGCCGCCGGTGGTCATCACCTGCTGCTCGAAGGTCCACCCGGCGCCGGCAAGACGATGATCGCCGAGCGACTCCCGGGATTGCTGCCCGATCTCGACGTCGACGAGTCGCTCGAGGTCAGCGCCGTGCACTCGATCGCCGGAACGCTCCCGGCCGACCGGCCGCTCCTGACCCGACCGCCGTTCCTCGATCCGCACCACTCCGCGACGCTGGTCTCGATCATCGGTGGCGGCAGCCGGATCTTGCGGCCCGGCGCGATGTCGTTGGCGCATCGCGGGGTGCTTTTCATGGACGAGGCTCCGGAGTTTGCCTCGCACGTCCTCGAAGGGTTGCGGCAGCCGCTCGAGAGCGGGCAGATCAGCATCGGACGATCCGAGCGGACGGCGACGTTTCCGGCCGAGTTTCAGCTGGTGCTGGCTGCTAACCCGTGTCCGTGCGGCTTCGACTGGGGTCGGGGCGACCGTTGTGAGTGCTCGCCGGCGAGCAAGCGGCGCTATCGCCACCGCATCTCGGGTCCGGTTCGCGACCGGATCGACATCTATCGCACCGTGCAGCCGGTGCGCCGTCACGAACTGCGCCGCGACCTCGCCTTCGTCGAGAGCACGAGCACGGTGGCGACCCGGGTCCGAGCGGCCCGAGAGCGACAGGCGGCGCGCTATGCCGAGACACCGTGGCGGCGCAACTCGGAGGTGCCCGGCACCGCGCTGCGGAGCAAGTGGCCGGTCCGGAGTTCACGGGTGTCCGAGATCGAGGCCGGCCTCGCCGAGGGGCGGATCAGTGCGCGTGGCGCCGACCGCATCCTGCGGCTGTCGTGGACTCTCGCCGACCTCGCCGGCCGGGCCGAGCCGAGCGACGACGACGTGCACAACGCGATCCTGCTGCGTGACTCCGGGCCACTTCCGATCGCGAGGACGCGCCCATCGGAGGTCGTCGCATGAGCGCCGGGTCGCCCGGTCGAGTCGAAGGCGAGGCGCTGCCGTTGCCGACGTCGTCGGTCACAGACCGTGAGTCCGAGCGGCTGGCTCGGCTTGAGTTGTCGCTCATGACCGAACCCGGCCATCCACGGCTCGCCGAGCTGGTCACGACCCACGGTGGCGTCGACGCCCGCGAGTGGATTCGCAACGGCGACGGCCGGTGTCCGCCGGGCTGGCGGGTTGCCCTGGGGTCGGCCGATCTCACCCGACGCGCCGAGCGACTCCTCGTCGCTTCGGAGGACACCGACCGGCGGTGGGTCTGCCCCGGCGACGACGAGTGGCCGAGTCAGCTCGACGACCTCGTGCATCTCGACCCCTTGCAGGATCGTGGTGGCGTGCCGCTCGGCCTCTGGGTCCGTGGTCCGCAGTTGTTGCCGGCCATGAGCACCGCCGCGGTCGCGGTCGTCGGGTCGCGGGCCTGCACGGAATACGGCGCGCAGATCGCGGGTGACATCGGGGCCGACTGCGCCGAGCGACAGCTTCCCGTCGTGTCCGGTGCGGCGTTCGGGATCGACGCGGCCGCCCATCGCGGAGCGCTCGCGCTGAGCGGGTTGACCGTCGCCGTCCTGGCCTGCGGGGTCGACGTCGCCTATCCGACCGCTCACCAACCGATGATCGAGCGGATCGCCGCCGAGGGCTTGGTGGTGAGCGAGGTGTGTCCCGGCACGAGGCCGTCCCGGGTGCGCTTTCTCGCCCGCAATCGCGTGATCGCCGCCATCGCGTCCGGCACGGTCGTCGTCGAGGCGGCCCGCCGCAGTGGAGCGCTCAACACGCTCAACTGGGCGGCGCGGCTCGGGCGCCAGACGATGGGCGTGCCCGGCCCGGTCACGAGCTCGACGTCGGTAGGGGTCCATCAGGTGATACGTGACGGCGGCGCCGTGCTGGTGACGTCAGGCTCCGAAGTCGTCGAAATGGTGGCGCCCTTGGGGTCCGACACGGTCGGCTGGATCGCGGGGGAGCATCGACCGACCGACGCGCTCGGGGCCGACGAGCTGGCGGTCCTCGAGGCCGTTCCGTCCCGCCGGGCTGCCGGCATCGCCACGATCGCGTCCGACGCGCGCGTGGGCATGGAGGAGGCGATCACTGTGCTCGGCCGCCTCATGTACTCCGGCTGGGTCGAGCGCACCGGCGACGGGTGGCGGCTGACCCGGCAGGCCGCCGAGAGGCTCCGACATCGCTGAGCCGATGCACTCGTGCGAGGGTGTTTCGGATGGCCCTTCCGGCGCGCCCTCTTGTCGCAGCGGCGCCGTCGTCGCACAGTGCCGAAGTGAGGTCCGACGGCGCGAGCGACGATGCGGTCCCGTCGGACGCGTGGGCGGAGGTGCTCGGCGCCTACGAGCAGCATCTCCGTGTCGAGCGAGACCTGTCGGCGCACACGGTACGGGCCTATCTAACCGATCTGACCGGACTTGCCGGGCACGCTCAGCGTCTCGGGTGCGACGATCCGGCCCAGCTCGACCTGAGCGTCATGCGGAGTTGGCTGGCCAACCTGCAGACTCGGGGCAAGGCCCGGACGACGCTCGCTCGCCGCGCCACGGCGGCGCGGGTGTTTACCCAATGGCAGGTCCGGACCGGTCGGGCGACCGAGGACGCCGCCGCCCTGCTCGCCTCACCCAAACGCCACCGGACGTTGCCGTCGAGCCTGCGAGCCGGCGAGGTTCGGTCGCTGCTCGACGCGACCGAGGCTGCCGCCGCCGACGAGGGCGCGATCGGGCTGCGCGACGTCGCGATCATCGAGTTGCTCTATGCCACCGGCATCCGGGTCGGCGAGCTGGTCGGGTTGGACGTCGACGCCATCGATCGAGAGCGCAACCTGCTGCGGGTTTTCGGCAAGGGACGCAAGGAGCGATCAGTCCCGTTCGGCACTCCGGCGGCCAAGGCACTCGACACCTGGCTGCGAAACGGCCGGCCGGCGCTGACCACGACGCGGAGCGGTCCGGCCGTGTTCGTCGGCGCCCGCGGCGGACGCATCGACCCGCGCACGATTCGCCGCATGGTCCATCGCCGGCTGTCCGACGTCGACGGTGCCCCGGACATCGGACCGCACGGGCTGCGGCACACGATGGCGACACATCTGCTCGAGGGCGGCGCCGATCTGCGAAGCGTCCAGGAGTTGCTCGGCCATGCGTCCCTCGCCACGACGCAGCTCTACACCCATGTCAGCAACGAGCGGCTCCGAAGGGCCTATCGACTGGCGCATCCTCGCGCCTGACCGGGTCGCGCCGTCAGGCGAACTCGCGCACCACCGTGGTCAAGGCAGCGTGGATCGCGGCGATGACACGGGCGTCGACGGTCGCGCTATCCGAAGACGGCGGCCCGACAAACGGCCCGCCGACTGGCAGCGACCGCCCACCGTCTGACTGTCCGGCCTCTGGGGCCGCGGCCGCTGACTCGTGGAAGGGCAGTAGCCGGATCGGACCGCCGCCGCCGAGCAGCTCGAGCGGATCGCGGTAGGTTTCGCCGGCGATTCGACCGAGATGCAGACAGGCCCGTGGCCAGCAATGGCTGCCGACCAACTCGAGCCGACCCAGCGGATCTCCCGCCTGCACCGGCTGGTCCACACGCACTTCGCCGATCACCGGCTCATAGGTCGACCGCTCGGCGCCATGATCGACCACGACCACGCCGCGACCCGCGATCACGCCGACGAAGCTGACCCGGCCACCGGCGACCGCAAGCACCGGCTGGCCGACGTGGCTGGCGAGGTCGGCGCCACGATGACCGGAACCGTACGGATCGTCCGGCGGGTCGAAGCCATCAACGATCTCGGGTCGCGGGTCGAGGGGCCAGGTCCAGCTGTTGTTGTCGGAACGCGCCGACGTCCCCATGGCGAAGGCGTCGAGAACAAGCCCGACGATCACCACGACGAGCAGCAGGACCAACAAGATGCGATGTCGTCGCTTCATGCCAGGGAGCGTGGGTCCGGATCTCGGCGGTTGCGCCAGACCGAGCGGCGGTTGTGGACAACGCCCCGTGCAGGACGGCCTGTGGACGCGGCGTACCGACGCCTGGAGGCGTCAGTGCCGGCCCACCAGCGGCGCCACCGCGCGGGCGATCAGGCTCGGCCGGCCGGTGTGTGACTCCTCGGCGTCGGCCAATGTCATCGCGCGCAGGCCGGCGTTGATGCCGAGCCAACGCAGTGGCTCGGGCTCCCATGACCGGCTGTGGTGGCCGACCCACGGCAGGTCGACCAGGTCGCTTTGGCGGCCCGCGATGAGGTCGGCGAGGGTGCGTCCGGCGAGGTTCGAGGTGCCGACGCCGTCGCCGACGTAGCCCCCGGCCCACCCCAGGCCGGTCTGGCGGTCCAGACCCACCGAGGCATGCCAGTCGCGAGGCATCCCGAGGGCGCCGCCCCATGCGTGGGTGAATGTGACGCCGCGCAGGTCAGGCAGCAACTCGACGAGCGTCCTCCGGAGCGCGTCGAACACGGCTGGCTTCTGGTCGTACTCGGGCCGGATCGACGACCGGAAGTGATACGGCGCACCGCGACCCCCGAAGGCGATCCGACCGTCCCGCGTGCGTTGCCCGTAGATCAGCAAGTGCCTGCCGTCGCTGAACGTCTGCCGGTCGGCGAGTCCGGTCGCGTCCCAAAACGTCTGCGGCAGCGGCTCGGTCGCGACCATCAGCGAATAGACCGGGGCGACGACGCGTCGCAGTCCGGGCAGCCGTGCTGTGTAGGCCTCGGTGGCCCGCACGATCACGTCGGCGCGGACTCGACCAGCAGAAGTACGCACGGAGCCCGGCTCTATCGCGAGGGCCGGAGTCTGCTCGTAGATCCGAACCCCTCGCGCCTCGGCCGCGCGGGCCAGCCCTCGCACGAGCCGAGCCGGATGGATCGCCGCGCAGTGCGGGGTGAATGTGCCACCGACGACCTCGGACGCGTCGAGCTGCTGACGCGCCTCGTCGGCGTCGAGCAGTCGAAGGTCGTCGGGCCCGATGCCCCACTCCCGCGCCTCGTCGACCTCAGCCCGGGCCCGGCGCAACTGGACCTTGGTGCGGGCCAGGACGATCGTGCCACCCCGTTGGTAGGACGCGTCGATTGCTTCGGCGTCGACGACGCGCCCGACCTCCTGCACCGTGTCGTTGAGGGCTCGCTGCAGCCGGATCGCCCCGTCGCGATCGCCGCGCCGGGCCACGCCCGACAGCGAGACCGGAAACAGCGCGCTGCACCAGCCGCCGTTGCGTCCGGAGGCGCCGAAGCCGGCGACCTCCTTTTCGATCACGACGATGCGCAGGCTCGGATCGAGACGGGCGAGATAGTACGCCGTCCACAGTCCGGAAAAACCGGCACCGACGATGGCGACATCGCAGTCGGTCGATGCCGGGAGCGTCTCTCGGGGCGTCCAGAGATCGTTGGCGGTCGCGTGCCACAGCGACAGTTGGCGATAGCGGGTTCGGTCCATGTGACGTCAATCAGCGAACGCCCCAGGCGTACGTCTGCTTACGTAGCTGGAGGTAGACGAACGATTCGGTGCGGCGTACGCCGGGGATGGTCCGGATCTGCTTAGACACGACCTCGAGGAGCTGCTCGTCGCTCTCGCAGACCACTTCGGCCAGCAGGTCGAAGCCGCCGGCGGTGATCACGACGTAGTCGATCTCGTCCATCTCTGCGAGGGTGTCGGCAACCGGCTCCAGCGGACCCTCGACGCTGATCCCGATCATTGCCTGGCGTGGAAAGCCGACCTCGAGCGGATCGGTGACCGCCACGATCTGCATGACGCTGTTGTCGAGGAGCCGCTGGACGCGTTGCCGGACCGCCGCTTCGGAGAGGCCGACCGCCTTGCCGATCGCCGCATAGGGTCGACGACCGTCCTGCTGCAGCTCGGTGATAATGGCCTTAGAGACGTCGTCGAGGACGATGCCACGATCGTTGCGGCGGTTGGAGGCCTTCTCCCTGCGGTTCACCACAGGGGTCAGCGTAACGGACCCTTGCTACTGATCCCTGTGCGAGATGGGTGATTCGATATGGCTTTTCGTTGCGGACACGTATCGTGACGACGGAATCCCTTGTACGACGGCCGCTGCCCATGCCACGATGCGACCCGGAGCGGGTCGGACGGTGACGTGGGGAGGCTTGACCATGGCGCCACGGTTGTCGAGGCGGAGGCTACTTCAGGGTGCCGGTCTGGCGGCATTCCTCGGTGGCAGCGCGGCGGTTTTGCCGCAGTTCGAGCTAGAAGGCGCCAAACAGACCCCCCAGTCGTGTCCGAGCACCGACCTGTCGGCGTCCGAGCACGAGCTGATCATCTCCAACTGGCCGGCCTATATCGACCCGCGCAGCAACACGAGCTCGACGTTCAACGTGTTCCAAGAGCAGACCGGGATCACGGTCACCTACACCGACGACGTCAACGACAACATCGAGTTCTTCGGCAAGATCGTCAACCAGATGCGGGCCTGCGAGTCGGTCGATCGAGACATGTTCATGCTCACCGACTGGATGGCCGCCCGGATGATTAACCTCGGGTGGCTGCAGCGCCTCGACCACGCGAACATCCCGAACGTCGACGCGAACCTGCTGCCCGCCCTGCAGAGTCCGCCGTGGGATCCGAACCGGGACTACTCCGCGCCGTGGCAGAGCGGACTTACCGGGATCGCCTACAACGCCGGTGTCACCGACCCGGTCGGGAGCTTCTCGGAGCTGCTGACCCGATCCGACCTCAAGGGCCGGGTCACCATGCTCACCGAGATGCGCGACACAATGCTGTTCATGCTGCTCGTCGTGGGTGCCGATCCACTGGACTTCACCGACGACGATTGGAACAACGCGCTGGACTACCTCAGTGCGGCGGTGAGCGACGGCCAGATCCGCGCGTTCACCGGCAACGAGTACCTGCGGGGACTCAAGTCCGGCGACATCGCGGCCTGCGAGGCATGGTCCGGCGACGTCATCCAAGCGCAGTTCGAGGACCCGAACATCAAGTTCGTCCAGCCTGAGGAGGGCCTCGCGCTCTGGAGCGACAACATGCTCGTGCCCAACCGTGCGGACCACAAGGCCAACGCCGAGGAATGGATGAACTACTACTACGACCCGATAGTGGCGGCGAAGCTGGCCGCCTGGGTCAACTACATCTGCCCGGTCGCCGGGGCCCAGGAAGCGATGGAGAAGGTCGACCCGAGCCTGGTCGACAACAAGCTGATCTTCCCGACACCGGAGTTCCTCGCACAGGCCAAGACCATGATGCCGCTGACCGAGAGCCAGACCCAGACGTACGAGAACGACTGGACGAACCTGTTGACCGGAGGCTGATCGCCATGACTACTGCCGACGCCGCCGCGCAGGCCCATGAATCGTCGACGGTAGGGCCCGACCCATCGCGAAACCTGCGACTGGAGTCGCTGACCAAAGCTTTCGGCCGGTTCACCGCGGTGCGAAACCTCGACCTCGTGGTGCCGCGCGGCTCGTTCTTTGCCCTCCTCGGTCCGTCGGGGTGCGGCAAGACGACGACGCTTCGGATGGTCGCCGGCCTCGAGGAGCCGACGGAGGGTCGGATCTACCTCGGTGACGACGACGTCACCGACCTCCGGGCGTACAAGCGGCCGGTCAACACGGTCTTCCAGAACTACGCGTTGTTCCCGCACCTGACGATCTTCGACAACATCGCTTTCGGCCTCCGGCGCCGTGGTCGCAAGAACGTCGACGACGCCGTGGACAAGATGATCGAGCTCGTCGAACTCGGCAGCCAGGCCGGCAAGAAGCCCGGCCAGCTGTCCGGCGGCCAGCAGCAGCGGGTGGCGCTCGCCCGAGCGCTGATCAACGAACCCGAGGTCTTGTTGCTGGACGAACCGCTCGGCGCCCTGGATCTCAAACTGCGCCGCCAGATGCAGATCGAGCTGAAGCGGATCCAGCTCGACGTCGGACTGACTTTCGTCCACGTCACGCACGACCAGGAAGAGGCCATGACGATGGCCGACACGATCGCCGTGATGAACAGTGGTGTGATCGAACAGATGGGTCCGCCGTCGGAGCTCTACGAGAATCCCGCCACCACCTTCGTCGCGAACTTCCTCGGCCAGTCCAACCTGATCCGTGGTGAGGTCGTCGGAAGTGGCACCAGCGAGTTGCTCGTCGACGTGCACGGCAGCAAGATCGGCGTCGACCAAAAGCGGGCTCACGTGCACGAAGGACCGGTGTGGGTCGGCGTTCGGCCCGAGAAGATCTACATCTCAGCCGCCGGCGAGGAGGACAACGCCGAGGGCAACACGGTCGGCGGCGGAACCATCACCGACACGAGCTTCATCGGCGTCAGTACGCAATATCTCGTTCGGATGCCATGGGGGGAGGAGCTGAACATCTTCGAGCAGAACACCGGTGCCCGACCGGTCCTGGCGCCGGGGACGTCGGTGGATCTGCACTGGGCCCGGCCGCACACCTTCGTCCTCGACGCCGAACAGGACGCGACGGCCGGTGTCGAGACGGTGGACGACGCGCCGTGAGTGCGGTGACCGAGGTCGGCACTGAGCCCGAGCCGGCCGAAGCCGAAGAGCCGATAGGGCGGCGTCGTTACACCGGCTATCTACTGATCCTGCCCGGCCTCGTGTGGCTCGCCCTGTTCTTCCTGGTGCCCTTCTACTCCCTCGTCGCAACCAGCCTCTACGATCCGGCGGGCACGGTCTTCTCGGGCTACGAGATGACCTGGGAGTGGAGCAACTTCAACACCGCCATCACCGAAAACTGGCAACCCCTTCTCCGGTCGTTCTTGTTCGGCGGTCTGGCGACGCTCTTCTGTCTGCTGATGGGTTATCCACTGGCGTACGCGATCGCGTTCAAGGCGGGTCGGTGGAAGAACCTCATGCTGGTCTTGGTGATCGCGCCGTTCTTCACCAGCTTCTTGATCCGGACGATCTCCTGGCAGCTGATCCTCGCTGACAACGGCTTCGTCGTCGAGACCTTGCAGACCCTGCACATCCTGGGCGCCGACGGCCGGCTGCTCAATACGCCCTTCGCGGTCGTCACCGGCCTGACGTACAACTTCTTGCCGTTCATGGTGCTGCCGCTGTACGCCAGTTTGGAAAAGATCGACCCCCGGCTGATCGAGGCCGCGAGCGACCTGTACGCGTCGCCGATCCGCGGTTTCGCCAAGGTGACGGTGCCGCTGTCGATGCCAGGCGTCGTCGCCGGCACGCTGCTGACGTTCATCCCGGCGGCCGGCGACTTCATCAACGCCGAACTGCTCGGGCGGCCGAGCGACAGCATGATCGGCAACGTGATTCAGAGCTACTTCGGCGGTGGCAACAACTACCCGGACGCGGCGGCACTGTCGCTCGTTCTGATGGTGTTGATCGTGGGCATGGTGCTCTTTTACGTCCGTCGGGCCGGGACGGAGGAGCTGCTATGAGTACGCTGTCGCGGACCGGACGTTGGTTCTCCAACCACCTGATCCTGCTCATCGGGCTGTTGGTGCTCGCCTACACGTTCGTCCCGATTGCTGTCGTCGTGTTGATGAGCTTCAACGCTCCGGAGGCCCGGCTCACCTATCAGTTCGATGGCTTCACTCTGCACAACTGGGCCAACCCGTGCGAGCCCGAAGGCATGTGCAACGCGGTCAAGGTCAGCCTCGAGATCGGGGTGCTCGCCACGCTCGGAGCGACGGCCCTCGGCACGCTGATGGCATTCGCGATGGTCCGTCATCGGTTCGCCGGACGCTCGACGTCGAACCTGCTGATCTTCCTGCCGATGGCTACTCCCGAGATCGTGATGGGGTCGTCGCTGTTGGCGTTGTTCGTCGGCACGGGATTCAGTGGCTCACTTGGCTTCTGGACGATCCTGATCGCGCACATCATGTTCTGCCTGTCGTTCGTCGTCGTCACCGTCAAGGCTCGACTATCCGGGCTCGACTCACGGCTCGAGCAAGCCGCCATGGACCTCTACGCCAACGAATGGCAGACGTTCTGGCGAGTGACGTTCCCGCTGGTGTTCCCGGGCATACTCGGCGCGGCGCTGCTGGCGTTCTCGCTGTCGTTCGACGACTTCATCATCACCAACCTCAACGCGGGCAACGAGGTGACGTTCCCGATGTTCGTCTGGGGCTCGGCGCAGCGCGACATCCCGATGCAGATCAACGTCATCGGAACGGCGATGTTCGCGATCTCGGTCCTCATCGTGGTGGCGGCGACGTTGCCGCGCCGTCGGGCGCGTGCGACGGGCTGACGAACGCGCGGGCAGTATTACATCGTTCGTGAACTCCGTTGTGTTACGCGAGATTTGCAATTCGGGACAAACTGAGGTCCGTTGCCCTCAGAAAAGGGTATGTGGTCCGACGATCTGTGGACCTAAGAGGACATCGCGGGACCCGTCTTGGCTGAAAGCCTTCTAGGTAACGGGCGGATGCCCCCGGACTCATCTCGGGCGGCGGCATCCCAGTTATCGCACGGAGGGATTCACAAGATTCGACCTGTTTCGCGTGCGGGTGGTCACGCGTTCCTACAGTGACGAAGGCGCGCTGCCGGGTGACGACTGACAGACCAGGGTTCCCCGGGCATCGCTCGGGGAACCCTGGTCTCTTCTTTGCTCGGACTCGGCAACGGACCTGCCGACTCTAGAGCCGACTCCAGGCCTCGGTGAAAACCGAGCGCAGGATCTGCTCCATCTCGTCGATGTGCTCCTGAGTCGCGATCAGCGGCGGCGCCAACTGCACGACTGGGTCGCCACGGTCGTCGGCTCGGCAGTAGAGCCCGGCCTCGAACAGCGCCTTCGACAAGAACCCACGAAGGAGGCGTTCGGACTCGTCGTCGTTGAACGTCTCCTTCGTCGCCTTGTCCTTGACCATCTCGATGCCGTAGAAGAAGCCGTCTCCGCGGACGTCGCCGATGATCGGGAGGTCGTAGAGCTTCTCCAACGTCGCTCGGAAAGCCGCCTCGGTCTCGCGGACGTGCTCGAAGATCTGCTCCCGCTCGAAGATGTCGAGGTTGGCCAGCGCGACCGCGGTCGACACCGGGTGGCCGCCGAAGGTATAGCCGTGGGTGAACATATCGGGGCCATGGGCGAACGGCTCGAACAGTCGCTCCGATGCGAGCATCGCCCCGAGCGGCGCGTAGCCGGACGTCAGTCCCTTCGCGCACGTGATGATGTCGGGCTCGTAGCCGTAGCGATCGGAGGCGAACATGTGCCCGAGCCGGCCGAAGGCGCAGATCACCTCGTCGGACACCAGCAGCACGTCGTACTCGTCGCAGATCTCGCGGACCCGCTGGAAGTAGCCCGGTGGTGGCGGGAAGCAGCCGCCCGCGTTTTGCACCGGCTCCAAGAACACCGCCGCGACCGTTTCCGGCCCGGCGAACTCGATCGCCTCTGCGATCCGGTTGGCCGCCCACTGGCCGAAGGCCTCGAGGTCGTCTCCATGCTCGGGCGCGCGGTAGAAGTTGGTGTTGGGCACCTGGAGGGTGCTCGGCACGAGCGGCTCGAAGGGTGTCTTGTACTCGGCGAGTCCCGTGATCGACAGGGCGCCGTGCGGTGTGCCGTGGTAAGCGATGGAGCGGCTGATCACCTTGTGCTTGGTCGGCTTGCCGGTGAGCTTGAAGTACTGCTTGGCGAGCTTCCAGGCCGACTCGACGGCCTCCCCGCCACCGGAGGTGAAGAAGACTCGATTGAGATCGCCCGGCGCCGCCTCCGCCAACCGGTCGGCCAGCTCGATCGCCTTCGGATGCGCGTAGGACCACAGTGGGAAGAACGCCAGCTCCTGCGCCTGCTTCGCGGCGGCGTCCGCCAGCTCGGCCCGGCCGTGGCCCACCTGGACGACGAACAATCCGGCCAGACCGTCGAGATAACGCCGACCCTGGGCGTCGTAGACATGCACCCCGTCGCCACGCACGATGGTCGGCACGTCGTCCGAGTCATACGCGGAGTGCCGGGTGAAATGCATCCACAGGTGTTGCTTGGCCGCCGATTGCAGTGCCGCGAAGTCGTCGCCAGGAGTGGTCGCGGAGGTCATCTCTCACCTCATGATGGGGTGCCGGGTACTTGGGGTGACCGGCTCGTGACTCATTCTGCCGTGGGCCGCTCTCGTACTTCAAGTGAATCCGTGGCTACGGTTGGCTAACACTTGCCATACCGTTACTCACAGAGGTCTAATGCTGCGAAATCCGTAGGAGGATCATGCCTGCTCTGTTTGGTCCGGACCTGACGTTCCTCGGCGTCCCGCGCTGCGATCTGGCCAGCGCCGACTCGTACGCCGACGCCGACGTCGTCATCGTGGGTGCGCCGTTCGACGGCGGGACGTCGCACCGGCCCGGAGCACGTTTCGGACCGATGGCGATCCGGCAGGCCTGCTACCTGCCGCAGGACGGGTCGCGGCCGCACCTGGCGCTCCGTGTCGACGCGCTGCGCGATCTCACCGTCTACGACGCCGGCGACGTCGAGATGTACTCCGGCGACGTCCAGTCCGCGATCGCGGCGCTCGAGGATGCGGTGCACACCGTGACTGCCTCCGGAGCGATCCCGATGGTGCTCGGCGGCGACCACACGATCACGCTCCCGGACGCGACGGGGGTCGCGCGACACTTCGGATTCGGTCGAGTCTCGATGCTCCACTTCGACGCGCATGCCGACACCGGCGACGTCGCGTTCGGGTCGCTGTACGGGCACGGGCAGCCGATGCGGCGGCTGATCGAGTCCGGCGCACTCCGCGGCGATCGGTTCCTGCAGATCGGGTTGCGCGGCTACTGGCCCGAGCCGCCGACACTCGCGTGGATGGCCGAGCAGCGGATGCGGTCCTATGAGATGACCGAGATCGTCGCGCGCGGACTCGAGGCATGTCTGGGCGAGTCGTTCGGCATCGCGACCGACGAGTGCGAGGGCGTCTTCTTGTCGGTCGACATCGACGTGTGCGATCCGGCGCACGCGCCCGGCACGGGGACGCCGGAGCCGGGCGGATTGTCGGCGCGGCAACTACTCGACGCAGTCCGTCGGATCTGCCTCGAGCTGCCGGTCGTCGGCGTCGACGTGGTCGAGGTGTCGCCGCCGTACGACCACGCCGAGCTCACGGCCTACCTCGCCAACCGAGTCGTTCTCGAGGCGCTGTCCGGGTTGGCCGCGGCCCGTCACGGGCTCGACCATGATCCTGCGGGTCCGCTCCTCGAGGGCCGCTGACCGAGAGGACTTGTCAGGCACATATGGAGCCCTGGCTCAACATGTGCCTGACAACATCGTTCGAAGGAGGAGTACGGATGGACCGACCCGATGTGGTGTTTGCCGGCGGCCGGATCTTCGCCGCCGACGGGAGAGCGGCCTTCGACGGTGCGGTCGCCGTCCGCGACGGGCGGATCGTGGCCGTCGGCGGTGACGAGGTCCGCGATCTTGCGGGGCCGGGCACCCGCGTCGTCGACCTAGCGGGAGGGCTGCTCTTGCCGGGGTTCGTCGACGCCCACACGCACCCGGTCCAGGGCGGACTCGAACGCTTGCGGTGCGACCTGACCGAGTTCGACACCCGTGAGGCCTACCTCGACGCGATCCGGACCTATGCCGAGGCCAACGCCGACGCGGAGTGGATCACCGGCGGCGGTTGGAGCATGGCGGCGTTCGATGGGGGATGGCCTCAGGCCGCCGAGCTCGACGCAATCGTGCCCGATCGGCCGGTGTTCTTACCCAACCGCGACCACCACGGCGCCTGGGCAAACTCGCGCGCCCTGGCGCTGGCCGGTATCGACGCCACGACACCCGATCCCGCCGACGGCCGGCTCGAGCGCGACACCGACGGCCGCCCCGGCGGCACGCTCCACGAGGGCGCGATGGATCTCGTCGGACGGCTCGTGCCGGAGCCGACGTACGACGAGTGGATGACCTCGCTGCTCGGCGCCCAGGCGTACCTCCACTCGCTCGGCATCACCGGCTGGCAGGACGCGATCATCGGCGAGTACGCCAACATCAGCGACATCGCCGACGTGTATTTCGACGCCGCATCGAGTGGCCGACTCACCGCGCGGGTCACCGGCGCCCTGTGGTGGCACCGCGATCGGGGCGCCGAGCAGATCGTGGATCTCCGGGCTCGACGCGAGCGGCTGCAGGCCGGCCGCTTCCGGGCGACGAGCGTCAAGATCATGCAGGACGGGATCGTCGAGAACTACACGGCCGGGATGCTCGAGCCCTACCTCGACGCCGACGGCGGACGCACCGACAACACCGGACTGTCGTTCGTCGATCCGACGGCGTTGAAGGAGTACGTGACGGCGCTCGAAGCCGACGACTTCCAGGTGCACGTACACGCGATCGGCGACCGAGCCGTACGCGAGGCGCTCGATGCCTTCGCCGCGGCGGCGTGGACCAACCCGCCGGGCGACCGACGACATCACATCGCGCACATCCAGGTCATCCACCCCGACGACGTGCCTCGCTTCGCGGTGCTCGACGTGACAGCGAACATGCAGCCGCTCTGGGCCGCCCACGAGCCGCAGATGGACGAGCTGACCCTGCCGTACCTCGGCGAGCCCCGCGCGTCGTGGCAATACCCCTTCGCCGCGTTGCGCGACGCCGGTGTCCGGCTCGCCGCCGGCAGCGACTGGCCGGTCAGCAGTCCGAATCCGCTCGAGGGCATTCACGTCGCGGTCAACCGCCGCCTCCCGGGGGACGAACCCGGCGCGCCGGTGTTCTTGCCGGAGCAGCGACTCGACTTGGCGACGGCGCTGACCGCCTACACGGCGGGTTCGGCGCGGGTCGCCCATCTCGACGAGGCCGGCGCCGTCGAGGTCGGTCGCGTGGCCGATCTCGCCGTGCTCGACCGCGACCCGTTCGACGGGGCGCCGGAGCGGATCGCCGACACCCGCGTCGTCGCCACGTACGTCGAGGGCGCCGAGGTCTTTGCGAAGTGAGCTGAGCGGCCTTCGCGATGTGATTGGGGCCGGCGCGATCGCGTACACTGGCGGCAGCAGCCTCGGTCGAGGCTGACTTCGCACGCCCGCGACCAGCTCCGGCTGGACGCGTTCCGTGGTCCTCATACAGGTGGAGCGCGTGTCGGGCGTCAGGGCACCGGCGACAGCCGTCGGTGCGGCTAACCACGATGGGCGCGCCGACCCGGCGCCTATGAGGAGGCATACGGCAATGGCCGTAGTGACGATGCGCCAGCTCCTGGAGAGCGGCGTACATTTCGGGCACCAGACCCGGCGCTGGAACCCGAAGATGCGCGAGTACATCTTCGCGGAGCGCAACGGGATCCACATCATCGACCTGGCCCAGACCGTCCAGCGCCTGGACGTCGCCCTTGAGGCCGTCCTCGAGACCGTCGCCCGGGGCGACCAGGTCCTGTTCGTGGGCACCAAGAAGCAGGCGCAGGAGCCCGTCGTCTCCGAGGCGACCCGGGCGAACATGCCGTACGTCCAGA
>DASQKI010000004.1:0-18404 GCA_035630615.1 Nocardioidaceae bacterium | reverse complement strand
TTGGGAGAGCCTCGAAGGCATGTCGACCAGCGTCGCCCAGGAGCTCACGGTCACCGAGGTGTTCACCCTGGCCCGCTTCGGGGAGGTGGCCCTCTCGGCCGGAGGCCGGCTCGACACGCCCACGAACGTGGTCTCCCCCGGCGCTCCTGCGTTGGCACTACAGGATCTCAACGACCGGAGCCGGATCCTCCTGGACGACGGCGACAACCAGCAGAACATCGATCCGACGCGCTACCCGCAGGGTGGGCTGAGCGCGACCAACACGCTCCGGGTCGGCGACACCGTCCCCAGCGTCGCCGGCGTTCTCGACCAACGCTTCGGTGCCTACCGAATCCAGCCGGTCGACCAGGCGTCGATCAACTTCACGCATGCCAACCCTCGTCCGGTCGCGCCGGCATCCGTCGGCGGCGACGTACGAGTGGCCGCCTTCAACGTGCTCAACTACTTCAACGGCGACGGCCTCGGCGGTGGCTTTCCGACGCCGCGCGGCGCCACCACGCCGGCCGAGTTTGACCGGCAGCGCACCAAGATCATCAACGCGCTCACCGCCATGGACGCCGACGTCGTCGGGCTGATGGAGTTGGAGAACGACGACACGACCGGTGAGTACGGCGCGATCGAGGACCTCGTCGACGGCCTCAACGCCGCGGCCGGCGCCGGGACGTACGACTTCATCGACACCGGAGTCGTCGGCACCGACGAGATCCGCGTCGGGATCCTCTACCAGCCGGCCACGGTGACCCCGGTCGGTCCGTACGCGGTCATGGACTCGACGGTGGACCCGCGGTTCCTCGACACGAAGAACCGGCCGTCGATTGCGCAGACCTTCGACTCCGCCGACGGCGCGCGCTTCACCGTGGTGGTCAACCACCTGAAGTCGAAGGGCTCGGCCTGCGACGACGTCGGCGACCCCGATGCCGGCGACGGCCAGGGCAACTGCAACGGCACGCGCACTCTCGCGGCGCAGGCCCTGGTCGACTGGCTGGCCGGCGACCCGACCAACTCTGGCGACGGCGACACGGTGCTCCTCGGTGACATGAACTCCTACGCGATGGAGGACCCGATCCGGACCTTCGAGGACGGCGGCTACGTCGACACCATCGCCGAGCACGTCGGCGCGGATGCGTACTCGTATGTCTTCGAGGGCCAGAAGGGATATCTCGACCACGCGCTGGCCAGCCCGAACCTCGCCGCGCAGGTGACCGGCGTGACCGAATGGCACCTCAACGCGGACGAGCCGGTGGCGCTCGACTACAACGTCGAGTTCAAGTCGCCCGGACAGGTGTCGAGCTTCTATGCGCCCGGCCCCTACCGCTCGTCCGACCACGACCCGGTGCTCCTCGGGCTCGACCTGGTCCCGACCTATGCGTTCACCGGGTTCCTCCCGCCGGTCGACAATCCCCCTGCCGTCAATCAGGTGAAGGCCGGCCAGACGGTGCCGGTCTCCTTCCGGCTCGGGGGCAACCAGGGACTCGGCGTCCTGGCAGCCGGATCGCCCAGCTCGCTCCAGATCAGCTGCGAGACGAAGGTGGCGGTCGGTCCGGTCGAGCCCACCAAACCACCCGGCGCCGATGGCCTGACCTACGACCCGCGAACGCGCACCTACTCCTACGCCTGGAAGACGATGAAGGGCTGGACCGGCTGCCGGCGGTTCACGCTGACACTGACCGACGGCACGGTGCACGTGGCCGACTTCAGGTTCGTCCGCTAGCGACCGCGGGACTTGGCGCTGGGTCTCGGGGCCCAGAGTTGGTCGGCCTCACCGGCGGCGAGTCGGCCTCGATAGACGTCGATCTTGTGGTCGATCAGCTCGAGGTCTTCCTGCAGCTCGGCGAGCTTGGCGACCACATCGCCGCGATGCGCTTCGAGGAGCGCCAGCCGCTTCTGCTCGTTGCCGTAGCCGGCGGACACGAGCTGGGCGTAGCGGCGGATGGTTTTGATCGGCATGCCGGTGGCCCGCAGCCTGGTGCAGACGTTGATCCACTCGAGGTCGAGCTGGTGGTAGCGCCGTCGACCGCTCGCTGTGCGGTCGATGGGTGAGACGACGAGGCCGGTCCGCTCGTAGTAGCGCAGAGTGTGGACGCTGAGCCCGGTTCGGCGAGCGGCCTCGGCAATGCTCACGCCGGCATCGGCTTCGGTTTGGGGATTGACTTCGAGCACGCTCTAAATTCTACGTTTCGAGACATGAGTGCTCCAACCTTGCCAACGGCGCCGGCCGTCGGACTCAGCCATCGTCGCCGGGCGCTGGTCCTCGCGATCTGCTGCGCCAGCATCGTCGTCGTCGTGATGGACATCTCGATCGTCAACGTCGCACTGCCCGGCATTCGTCGCGACCTGCACGCGTCGGAGTCAGGGCTGCAGTGGACCGTCGATGCGTACACGCTCGTGCTGGCCAGCTTCTTGGTCCTGGCCGGGTCGACCGCCGACCGGGTCGGTCGTCGACGCATCTTTCAGGTCGGCCTCGCGGTCTTCGGGCTCGGCTCGCTCCTGTGCGGCCTCGCGCCGAGCATCGGATGGCTGATCGCGGCGCGTGCGCTCCAGGCCATCGGAGGCACGATGCTCAACCCGGTGGCGATGGCGATCATCGCCACCACGTTTCCCGATCCGGCGGAGCGGGCCAGGGCGATCGGCGTCTTCGGCTCGATGACAGGGTTGTCGCTGGCGCTGGGCCCGATCGTCGGCGGTGCGCTCGTCGACGGGTTCGGCTGGCACTCCATCTTCTGGATCAACGTGCCGATCGTGGCCGCCGCGATCGTGTGCGCCGCGCTGTTTGTGCCCGAGTCGCGTGCCGCCCGGGCACGGCGGCCCGATCCGGTGGGTCAGCTCCTCGTGATCCTGCTGCTGAGCAGCGTCGTCTACGCGATCATCGAGTCCAAGTCATGGGGCTGGTCATCTTCGGTCATCCTCGGCCTGATCGCGGTCTTCGTGCTCAGCGCCGCTTGCCTCGTCGGTTACGAACTGCGCCGCGTCGACCCGCTGCTCGAGCTGCGCCTCTTCCGCAGCGTGCCGTTCAGCTCGGCGATCCTGATGGCACTGTTTGCCCTGTGCGGGTTCGGCGCGTTCCTGTTCGTGACCACCCAGTACTTGCAGGACGTGCGCGGCATGTCGGCGCTCACGGCCGGGCTGTGCCTGATCCCGGTCGGCGTGCTGGTCATCGTGTTGTCCCCGTTGACGGGTCGCCAGGTCGGCGCGCGGGGGCCTCGTCTGCCGCTGCTGGTCGCGGGTGCGGCCCTGGCGTTGGGTGGCGCGGCGTCGATCGGGCTCGGGCCAACCACGCCACTGCCGGTGGTGCTCGCGATCTATCTCCTGTTTGGTGTCTTCCTCGCGACCGTCAATCCGCCGATCACCAACACGGCGGTCTCCGGGATGCCTCGCTCGATGGCGGGAGTAGCCGCCTCGTTGGCCTCGGTCGGCCGGCAGACCGGCACCACCCTGGGGGTCGCGATCTCCGGGACGATCGTGGGCTCGGCGCTCAACCGCGGCGGATCCGCGTACACCGACGCGGAGCGCGGCGTCTGGTGGATGGTGCTCGGGCTCGGCCTCGGCGTCCTGGCCCTCGGCTTGCTCAGCACCGGACGACGGGCATTGGACACCGCCGCCCGGGCGGCGACGCAGTTCGAGGGCGTGGACAAGGAAGAGGATCATCGCGCCGCGGCACTCGGTCGGCGATGAACGGCGATCCCGACACGAGACACGCCAAGGTCGACCGTGCCATGCTGTGACCCCCTCAGCCGACCGGAAGGCCGCGATGACGTCCGAGACCGACCTTCGTCACCTGCGCCGCTGCGTCGAGCTGGCCCGCGCCGCACTGGAGGCCGGCGACGAACCGTTCGGCTCGGTGCTCGTCGATGGCGAAGGCACCGTCCTCGCCGAGGACCACAACCGAGTCGCCAGCGGCGATCCGACCCGGCACCCGGAGTTTGAGCTGGCCCGATGGGCTGCCACCAACCTGACGCCAGAGGCGCGCGCACGGGCCACCGTCTATACCTCGACCGAGCACTGCCCGATGTGCTCGGCCGCCCACGGCTGGGTCGGACTCGGCCGGATCGTGTACGCAAGCTCCTCGGAGCAACGCAACGTCTGGCTCGCCGATTGGGGGCTGCCGCCGCCGGCCGTACGGGCGCTCCCGATCCGAGAGATCGCACCGGGCGTACACGTCGAAGGACCGGTCCCCGAGCTCGCCGAGCAGGTCCGTCATCTCCACCAACGCTTCGAGAGCGAGCGCTGATCGGCAGGTCGACGCTCGCGACGTCGCGACCGTTCGATCGATGCCGTCGGTCCGACCGCCCCTCTGGCGGCGTACGGTGTGACGCTGTGACAACCCCACCGCCGACGCGGGCGACTCGCCTCGCCTACGACACTGTCGCGGCCGACTACGCGAAGTTGTTCAGCACCGAGCTCGAGTCGAAGCCGCTCGACCGCGGACTGCTCGGCGTATTCGCCGAATTTGTCCGGTCCGCCGGACTCGGCCCGGTCGCCGACGTCGGATGCGGCCCGGGACGTGTCACGACCTACCTATCCGGCCTCGGACTCGACGCGTTCGGCGTCGATCTGTCGCCGGGGATGATCGAGATCGCGCGTGCCCGCTACCCGGAGCTGCGATTCGAGGTGGGCGCCATGGCCGCGCTGGACCTGGCCGACGGCACTCTCGGCGGCGTCCTCGCCTGGTACTCGATCATCCACACGCCGCCTGAGCAACTGGCGGCGTCGTTCGCGGAGCTCGGCCGCGTGCTGGCCCCCGGCGGCCACCTCCTGCTCGCCTTCCAGGCCGGCGACGACGACCATGTGCATCGTGAGGAGGCCTACGGCCACGCCGTCTCACTCGACAGCTACCGACACTCGCCCGACCGCGTCGCCGAGCTACTGGAGCGGGCGGGGATTCCGGTGCATACCCGGGTGCTTCGCGATCCGGATTACGTCGGCTGGGAGACGAGCCCTCAGGCCTACTTCCTGGCGCGCAGGGAGTTGGCGGCGCCCTCCCCTTGAGCCAGCCAACGTACGTCGAACCGGCCCAGGGGCCTGACGACGATCGCAATCCAGGCCTTGTTAGCCAGTTGTGAGAGCCCGACTCGCCGAGGCTGGTACGTTCGGCCAACGCGATCGCCGGGATCGTGCCCAAATGGCCGTGGTTCTCCATCCTCGGGGGCGACATCATGCTATAGAGGGAACCGACCGGTACGTCCAGCCGGGCTAGGACCCATCGGACCTTCCCTCACGCTCCCGCTCCGCCGCGTCGAGTCGGGCCAGCCAGGCGTTGTAGTGCTCGATGTCCGCCTCGTCGCCGGCACGGTCGGCCGCCCGATCGACCCGGCGTGCCTCGCGGGCGTCGCTGCGTACCCACTGCACGAAGACGGCCAGCAACACCAGCACGATCGGCACCTCGCCGAGCGCCCACGAAATCGATCCGCCGAGGTACTGGTCGTGCAACAGGTCGGTGCGATAGGGCCGGTCGAGCAGCCGCCAGTAGTTGACGCCGATCACGGTCTCGGACGACATCACCGCGATCGAGAAGAAGGCGTGGAACGGCATCACGATGAGCAGCAGACCGAACCGCCACAGCGGCGCCAAGACGCGCGGCGTCGGATCGATCCCGACGAGGATCCAGAAGAACAGCGACCCGACCGCCAGGAAGTGGACCTCCATCACGACGTGGCCGAGGCTGCTGCCCATGAGCCAGCCGAACAGGCCGGTGAAATAGACCGCGTAGAGGCTGCCGATGAACAACGCGGCCGCGACGATCGGATGGCTCAAGATCCGGACCACCCGGGAGTGCAACACAGCGAGCAGCATCTGGCGCGGGCCCAGCTCCCCCGGCACCCGAGCCGATGGGAGCGTCCGCAGCGCCAAGGTGATCGGTGCGCCGAGCACCAAGAAGATCGGCACCACCATCGACAGCAGCATGTGCGCGACCATGTGGGTGCTGAACAACACGTGCGAGTAGAGGCCGAGGCCGCCAACCGTGCTCCAGGCCAGGACGAGCAGACCGAAGCCGAAGGAGATCGTGCGACCGATCGGCCACGCGTCGCCGCGCCGATGCAGGACCCAGACCCCGCGCAGATACAACGCCGCCAGCAGACCCACGATGATCATTCCGAAGCCGTCGGCGCTGTAGCCCGTGAGCAGTCGCCACGGCGTCGGCGCAGGCGGCAGCTCGTGCCCCAAGATCGCGGCCGTCGGAGTGACTTCGTCCGAGGCGCTCACCGGCGGTGGCGTCCGCGACAGAGCCACGGCGATCGCGATCGTCGCGCCCATGATCGCGAGCTCGACCACGGCCAGCGAGGCGAACGGCCGGCGGATCGACTCCCCTTGTCCCCCGTCAGCGGCCGCCTCGAGACGCGGCACTGTAGTACGCCGATGCACCCAGCCGATGCAACCGAGTACGACCAGGGCCGACGCCTTGGCGACCACGAGACCGCCGTACGAGGACGTCAGCAGATCGTCCCAGCCGATCCGTACGCCGGCGTTGACCACGCCAGAGACGGTCAGCAGGACGACACACCATAGGGCCAGGACCGAGAAGCGACCGACCGCCGCGCCCAGGCGTCGGCTCCCTCGGATCGCGATCCAGGTCAGGCCGGCGAGCCCGCCGACCCACAGGCAGGCGGCAACCAAGTGGACGACGAGGCTTGCGACGGCGAGGTGGTGGGAGCCGGACGCTGCGGAGTGGCCCGCGAGCGCCGGCGGCAGCACCGCGACGATCGCGAGCAAGAAGACCCAGATCGCCTCGGCGCTGCGCAGCGCCCATCGTGCGCCGACCGCCACCGTGAGTGTCAGGCCGGCCTGCCACAACGTCGCGCGGCCTTGCGTCGTGTCGAACAGATAGCTGAACAGTGTGTTGGTCGTGAGGTCGCTGACCGGCATCCCGAGGATGTCTGAGACGAAGAAGACGCCCTGCGCCATCGCGCTGACTGCCCAGAGCAGGGCAAACCACGACGCGAACCGGGTCGCCCGCAGGGCAAGCCCGGCAAGCTCCCCGCCGGGCGCCGGCAGCAGCAGCGTGCCCGCCAGCAGGAGCCCGACCGTGAGCACGGCAGACAGATCCGACACCAGACGTAGCGTGGGCAACGCCCATACGGTGAGGCGGCCGGGGTCGGCGATGCTCGACGGCGCAGCGACCCCATGACCGAGATCCAACGCGAGCCACAACGCGACGCCGGTCATTACCAGCAGACCGGTCGTCACCGCCAGGACGCTCTCCCGAGGCGGCCAGGGACGCGTAGCCGCCTCGGGAGTCGGCGACGAGGTAGCCGCCTCAGGATCGGGCACGAAGCCCCAATCCGACGAGGGCGACCCCGACGAGGAGACCCGCGCCGGCGATGGCGAAGTGAGCGACATGGCTTCCGAGGAAGCCCTCGTCGCTGCTGTCGCCGGACGATGCCGTATCGACCGAATCGCCCGGTGGCGGCCCCCCGCGTACGTCGAACGTCAGCTCGTCCGACACTGGATGGCCGTCGGCGGACACGACGCGATAGGCGATCGTGTAGGTGCCGGACGGACCATCGGTCGCCAGCGGTTCGGTCACGGTGGCGCCGAGGGCCTCCGGATCGCCGTCGCTGACCACGGTGCCGTCGGACGCGGTCACCTCGACCTCCGGCTCACCGACCGGCTCGGTGAACTCCAAGACGACCTCGCCCGGCAAGTTCTGCACGGTGGCGCCGTCTTTGGGATTGGAGCTCGACAGCCCGGCATGGGCGGCGGCCGGCGACGCTGGCAGGGCCAAAACCCCGACCAGGCCGACGATCGCGCCCGCGACCGCACGGCTCACGCGTCGACGTAACGGTGTCATCAGTCTCAGTCTCCACCCTCCCGGCGGCGCCGGACGAGTGAGCTGCTGAGCGCGACGACACCGACGGCCAATCCGGCGACGGCCAACGCACGAGCGGTCGTGTCGCTGTCGTCAGCCGACGCGTCGGCGTTGTCGGACTCCACCGAGGCAACCTGCATCGCCGTACCACCGTCGTCGGAGTGGCTGTCGGCGGCCCCGGTCAGGTCGAGGACCGGCGCCGGATGCTCCGGTTCCGCTCCGCTCTCCGGAGTCGGCTGGGTCCACTGCACGACCTCGCCGTCGTCGTAGGTCTGGACGGTTGGAAACTCGAGCGACGTGGCGTCGTCGGCGATCGGCCCGACCGACAGCTCGAACTCGTCGAACTCGCCCGGATCGACGCCGTTGCCGGGTTGCGCCGTCCAGGTCACGGTTCGGGCCGCATCGGTCAGGGTCACGTCGCCGACCTCGACCGGCTCGGGCAGCTTGACCTCCTTGACCTGGACGTCCCAGCCGGCATGCGGCTTCGTCGAGACACTGGCGAACGGTGTGTCGGCCGGCAGCGTGACCTGCAGCTTGACCGTGGCGGCGTTGTCGGTCTCGTTGGGCACCCGGAAGACCAGCTTCCCGTAGCCTCCGGGCGCGGCATCCGGACTGCTCACCGTCACGTGGGCGGCGGCCGGCGCCGCGATGAGGGCCAGCGCTGCCCCCGCGGGCACGATGACCGCGACGGCACGTTTCAGAGTCCTACTCATGATTGATTACCTCTCGAGTCAGATTCGGAGGCCCGACGCGCGCGGCTTGGTGCCCCGTCGCGATACCACGCGACCGTGGTAAAGCAGCGGCGGGAGGGGCGCCGGCGTCAGGCGAAGATGGGGGTGGTGCTGGACTCAAGGGGCGGACCACGGCGAGGCGGCTGGTCGCCATGCCAGCACCGCGGCGCCGCCAGGCGTACGCGAGCGACCGGCCGCAACGGCGCGGGCTGTAGCGGCGGCGCGATCGGCCGCAGCAGCCGCCACACGCGCAGGCTCAGGCTTTCGGTGACGGCCCACAGCAAGGCCTCGCCGCGGGTCAGGGCCACCACGACGACCACGGTGGCCACGAGGTGACCCGCGAGCATCGGACCCGTGTGGTGCTGGCCGGCGTCGCCGGCGGCGAGGGAGAACGCCAGGTGCAGGATCGACTGGGCCACCAACACCACGCCGGTCAGTGACCTTGCCGTCCAACGGGCCGAGCTCAGCGCCCACGCGGCGACGCACGCCGCGACGGCCAACGGACCGAGCGCCGCGAGCGGCGGAAGCGCGCCATGGCCGGCGACGTGGCCCGCGAGTGACACGGCCAGGGCGCCAACACCAACCGCAACGGCGCGCGCGACCCGTACAACGCCTCGCGTCGGGTCGAGCGTCGCCAGCAGGTCAGGCTCGTGCACCACGCCAGAGTACTTTTGGCTCGCCACGCCAAGGCGACGGGGCGTCTCAACGCCGCTTGCGGGCGCTCCTCGAGGCCTTGGTCCGCTGCTTCCACACCTTCGCCTGCTCGGAGCGTAGGCGGGCGTCCTTGCGGGCCGCCATCCACGCCTGCTCGCGCTGCAGCTTGCGCCAGCTCTCGAGCCGACGCTCGGTCAGCTCGCCGGACTCGACCGCGGCGATCACCGCGCAGCCCGGCTCGGTGTCGTGGGCGCAGTCGGTGAATCGGCACTCCCGCTCCAGCTCGGCGATGTCGGCGAACGTGGCCGCGATTCCCTCGCCGGAGTCGTAGAGACCCATGCCTCGAAGGCCAGGCGTATCGATAACCGCTCCCCCGTCCGGAAGCACGATGAGCTCGCGACGCACCGACGTGTGGCGGCCCCGGCCATCGGTCCGAATCTGCTTGGTCGTCAAGACTTCGGCACCGACCAGCGCGTTGACCAGCGACGACTTGCCGGCGCCCGACGAACCGAGTAGAGCCAGGGTCGTCCCCGGGCCGAGCAGGGCGCCGAGCACGTCGAGACCATCGCCCGTCACGGTGCTGCAACAGACCACGTCGACCCCCGGCGCGGCGACCCTGACATCACTCGCGACATCGGAAGCGTCGGCCGCGAGATCGGCCTTGGTCAGCAACACGAGCGGCGCTGCTCCGCTCTGCCACGCGATTGCGAGCATCCTCTCCAGCTTCGTCATCGACGGCTCCTGGTCGAGTCCGGCGACGACACCGACGTGGGTGACATTGGCCGCGAGAACCTGGCCCTTCGATCCCGGTGCCGGGTCGGCGCGCACGATGCTGCTGCGACGATCGAGCACCGCCTCGGCCGTCGTCCGCTCGTCCGGCCAGTGCCGCAGCGTCACCCAATCGCCGGTGCACGGCCCGTCGAACGAGTCGTGCGCCATAGCGTCCAGCAGATCGCCGCCAAAACTCGCCCGCACGACGCCGCGTGCCGACATCACGGTGCAAACGCCGCGGTCGACCCGCGACACGCGTCCGACGGCGTCGGCTGTGCGAGCGCGCGCCAGATCGGCCCAGGCGTCATCCCAGCCGAGGGCCGCGAGGGTGTCCCGCGGATCTGCGGTCATCCGTGCTCCGTCCATTTCTCACGAGCTGTCAGACCGCATCTGCCATCGGGGCGATCAGCGTCTGACAACGTCACTGAGCGGAACGTTAGGCCGGTCAGGACTGTGGCGCACCGGGTTTTCCGCCGCGGCTGCGTCGCTGCCGGGCATCCTCGAGGACTCGCTTGGTCCGTTCGGCGATCTCGTCGTCCATCAGCGCGCCGTCGAGATCCTTGGTGTCGATCTCGTCCTCGAGGCCCGCATCGCGCAGCCGCCGCTGCGCCACCCGCTCGCGCAATCGACTGACGAGCTCGAGCCGGGCACGGGCCGTCGCGCTGTCCGGATAAACCCGATCGAACGCGGCATTGAGAGCCGCCCCGATCAGGACAACGACGGACAAGATGTAGAACCAGATCAACACCGCAATCGGGGCCGACAACGGGCCGTAGATCGACGTGGTGTTGACGCTGTTTTCGAGCACCCACCGCAGCAGATAGCTCAGCGCGATCCACGCGACCAGAGTGAACACGGCGCCTGGCAGGTCGTAGCGCCATGGCGTTCGGACGGGCACCGACAAGTGGTAGAGGGTCGTCAGGAAGGCGATCGACAACACCAGGACGGTCGGCCAGTAGAGGAGTTGGACCCAGCCGAATCGTCCGGCCAGCTCATGTTGGACGAGGTCCGGACCCAGCAGTACGAGCGGAACGACGACAACGCCGATGAAGAGCGCGACGACGTAGAGAACGAAGGACAGCGCCCGAGTTCGCACGATGCCGCGGCGACCGCCGAGACCGTACATGACGGTGATCGTGTCGATGAACACGTGCAGGGCCCGCGACCCGGACCACAGCGCGATCAGGAAGCCCAGCAGGGCAAACTCGATCCGTCCCTGTAGGACGTCGTTGAGCGTGGGCTCGATGACCTGGTCGACCGTGTCCTGCGTCAGCACGTCCGAAGCGCTCGACAGGATGTCGGCCTTCATCTCGTCAATCCGGATGCTGCTGTAGCGGTCGGCGATGTAACCGATCGTGCCGGCAAGCCCGAAGATCAGCGGCGGAAGCGAGAGGATCGCGAAAAACGCGGCTTCGGCGGCGAGGCCCGTCACGCGGTAGCGAAAGCACGCGCTGACGGTCGACGAGAGGAGACGCCACAGTGAGCGGCGTACCGACACCCGAGGCTCTGGGTGAGGCACGGCGCCACTCACCGTTTCCCCAGCCATGGCTCTACCGTAACGATATGGACCCCTTGCAGCGGTCAGCGGCAAACCAAGTGCCGCCGCTCGTCGGACATGACGTCGTCAATACCGACCGTGCTCTGGTCGATGCGGTCACGGCTGTCGCGGGAGCCGAGAAGATCGATTTGAGCGGTTCGCTGGGCGATTTGGGCCGCCTTGCGGGCACTGCGGAGGCCCACGAGCACGCTCTGCTCGCCAACCGCCACACCCCCGAGCTCGCCACCGCCGACCGATGGGGAAATCGGATCGACGAGGTGCGATTTCACCCGTCGTGGCACTGGCTTCTCGACCACGGCGTACGCGCGGGGCTGCAGGCCGCCGCGTGGACCGACGCGGCCGCGTACCCGCATCTGCGCCGGGCGATCGGGTTCTATGCGTGGGCCCAGGTCGAGGCGGGCAACGGGTGTCCCCTCTCGATGACCTATGCCGCCGTACCCGCCCTCCGCGCTGAAGACGCACTCGCGAAGGAGTGGGTGCGGGGCCTCGCCGCGACGACGTACGACTACGGGCCGGCGCCGCCGGCCGACAAGGCCGGTCTGCTCGCCGGCATGGGCATGACCGAGAAGCAGGGCGGCTCCGACGTTCGGGCCAACGTCACCGAGGCGACGCCGACGTCGGTCGACGGCGAGTACGTGCTGCGCGGCCACAAGTGGTTCTGCTCGGCGCCGATGAACGACGTGTTCTTGATGCTCGCGCAGGCGCCGGACGGGCTCAGCTGCTTCGTGGTCCCCCGCGTGCTGCCCGACGGCAGTCGCAACGCGTTCTCGATCGTGCGGCTCAAGGACAAGCTCGGCAACCGGTCCAACGCGTCCGCCGAGATCGAGGTCGACGGCACACTGGCCCGTCGGCTCGGCGACGAAGGACGCGGCGTCCGCACGATCATCGAGATGGTCGCGGCGACCCGGCTCGACTGCGTGCTCGGCTCGGCCGGCCTGATGCGGCGAGCTGTTGCCGAGGCCGCCTGGCACGCCCGACACCGACATGTTTTCGGCAAAGCGCTGGCCGAACAGCCGGCGATGGTCAACGTACTCGCCGACCTCGCGATCGAGTCGGAGGCGGCGATCCGGCTCGGGCTACGACTCGCGGCCGCCGTGGATCGGCCCGATGACGAGCACGAGCAGGCGCTGCGCCGGATCGGCCTCCCACTGGCGAAGTTTTGGGTCTGCAAGCGGACCCCGTTCGCCGTGGCCGAGGCGCTCGAATGTCTCGGCGGCAACGGCTACGTCGAAGAGTCCGGCCTGCCGTTGCTGTTTCGCGAGTCGCCGCTCAACTCGATCTGGGAGGGCAGCGGCAACGTCAACGCGCTCGACGTGCTCCGTGCGTTGCAGCGCGAGCCCGGCGTACTCGACGCCTGGCTTCGCGAGGTCGGCGAGGTACGCGGCGAGGATCCCCGCCTCGACGCGGCCGTCACCGACGTGCTCACGATGCTCTCGGACCTCGAAAGGATGGAGCATCGCGCCCGGCGCCTGACGGCGAGGATGGCGGCCTGCCTGCAGGGCGCCCTGCTGGTCCGTCACGGCGATGCGACGGTCGCCGACGCGTTTTGTGCCTCCCGGCTGGGTGGCGACTGGGGTGGGACCTTTGGGACACTGCCGGCCGGCATCGACACCGACGCGGTCGTACGCCGGACGACCCCGACCGCCTGATCCGAAGGACCCCGATGGCACGTGAGTTGCTGGACTACCTGATCGCGGCCATCGCCGCCGGGGTCGTCGCCGGCCTCGCGGTCTTGTCGGTGCGCACCCAAGACCCGACGCTGGCCGGACTCGGCATCGCGGCCATTGTCGGCGTCGCCGCGGTCCTGACGGTCGACGGACGGCTCGGCATCGGGGCAGTCGACCCCGCTTGGGCATTGGCGCTCCTCGTACGCCGCCGGATCGAACTTGCCGACCTGTTGCCGATCTGGGCCGCGCAGGCGATCGGCGCGGTGGCGTTCGGGGCGCTCGCTCGCTGGGTCGTCGACGACCTACAGCCCTGGAGCGTCGTCGAGCAGCCCGACGTGGCCCCGACCGCGGTCGTGCTCGCCCTGATCGGTCTGCTCGGCGCCTGGGTGGCGCTGGCGGCGGACGCGGGCCGGGCCCCACCGATCGCGGCCGGTCTCCCGGCGCTCGGTGCGAGCACGGCGCTGCCGCCCACGTTCGCCGCCGCGGCCAACCCGGCCGCCCTGTTCGGGCTCGGCGTCGGCGGCGTCGCCGACTGGGACTTCGTCTTCTTCGCCGCCGTCGCGGCCTTCGCCGGCGCCCTCGTCGGGGCAATCACCGCGCCGCTGCTGCGACCGGAGTCGGCCGCGGCCGAGCGGTAGCAGCCGCCCCGTACGCGAGACGCCGGTCACACCACGCCGCCTCGCACGCGGATGCCGCTACGGCCGCCGTCTCAGGATTTGGTACGACGTTCCACATATTGGTCTAGGACCTTGGCAGCGGGCGGACGCCGCCGGAAGACTGGCGGCCATGATTGCTGCACAGACGACTCACCTCGTGGTCCGACGCCACGTGGACTACGGTCGCATCCGCAGCATGATGTGTCACTCGTATTCGGCCTGAGGCCAGTCCGCCCGCTCGTGTGCGGCTGAGCACCGGCACCCCGAACTCCGATCTCCTCGGCTTTCGATGCCTGTGTGCCCGCACCCCCGCCGATCGACGAGGACACTCGATGACAATCACCAGCTCAGCCTCCGACACCGCCCCTTCGGATACCCGCGCGTCGCGGAAGTCGGCCAAGCCGCGACGCAAGCGCGGCGAAGGCCAATGGGCGTTGGGCTATCTCGAACCCCTCAATGCCAACGAGCAGGCCAAGAAGGACGACGACGCGCTCAACGTCCGGGCCCGGATCGAGAACATCTACGCCCATCGAGGCTTCGACGCCATCGATCCGGCCGACCTGCGCGGCCGCTTTCGGTGGTGGGGCCTCTACACGCAGCGCAAGCCCGGCATCGACGGCGGCAAGACCGCAACTCTGGAGCCCGAGGAGCTCGAGGACTCGTACTTCATGCTGCGCATCCGAGTCGACGGCGGACAGCTCGACCTGGCACAGCTGCGGGCGATCGCGGACGTGTCGAGCACGTACGCCCGTGACACAGCGGACCTCACCGACCGGCAAAACATCCAGCTGCACTGGGTCCGCGTCGAAGACGTCCCGGCGATCTGGGACCGCCTCGAAGCGGTCGGCCTGTCGACCCAGGAGGCCTGCGGCGACTGTCCCCGGGTCATTCTCGGCAGCCCGGTCGCCGGGATCGCACGCGACGAGATCATCGACGGAACCTGGGCGGTCGAGGAGCTCAAGCGGCGCTACATCGGCGATCCGGCGTTTTCGAACCTGCCGCGCAAGTACAAGACGGCCATCACCGGGCACCCGAGCCACGACGTCGAGCCCGAGATCAACGACATCGCGTTCGTCGGGGTCGAGCACCCCGAGCACGGGCCGGGCTTCGACGTCTGGGTCGGCGGCGGCCTCGCCACCAACCCGAAGCTCGCGCAGCGGATCGGAGCCTGGGTTCGACTCGAGGAGATCCCGGAGGTCTGGGCGGCCGTCACGAGCACCTTCCGCGACTATGGCTATCGCCGGCTGCGCTCGCGAGCCCGGCTGAAGTACCTGATCGCTGACTGGGGCACCGAGAAGTTTCGCCAGGTGGTCGAGGACGAATATCTCGGCCGCAAGCTGATCGACGGGCCGGCGCCCGAGGTGCCGGACGCTCCGGGCGACCACATCGGCGTGCACGAACAGGTCGACGGCCGCTACTACATCGGCGTCGCGCCGACCGTCGGGCGAATCACCGGGTCGCTGCTCTCCAAGCTGGCCGACGTCGTCGAGGCACACGGCAGCGGCCGGATCCGCACGACGCCGCAGCAGAAGCTGCTCGTCCTCGACGTCGAGAAGTCGGCGATCGAGCCGCTCGTCGCCGATCTTGCCGAGCTCGGCCTGCACGCCAACCCCTCGCAGTGGCGGCGCAACACGATGGCCTGCACGGGCATCGAGTTTTGCAAGCTCGCCATCATCGAGACCAAGGACCGCGCGGCCTGGCTGGTCGACGAGCTCGAACGCCGCGTCCCCGAGCTCGACGTGCCTATCACGGTCAACGTCAACGGCTGCCCCAACTCCTGCGCCCGCATCCAGGTCGCCGACATCGGCCTCAAGGGCCAGCTCGTCCTCGACGACGACCGGCGCCAGGTGGAGGGCTTCCAGGTACATCTCGGCGGCGGGCTCGGACTCGACGCCAAGTTCGGCCGCAAGCTGCGTACGCACAAGGTCACGGCCATCGGCCTCGCCGACTATGTCGAGCGGGTGGTCCGCAACTTCCTCTCCTCCCGAGCCCACGGTGAGTCGTTCGCCGGCTGGGTCGCCCGCGCCGACGAAAGCGAGCTGCGATGAGCACCCGATCGGTCCCGTTCCACTGCCCCTACTGCGGGGACGAAGACCTGCGACCGCACAGCGGACGACACGGCGACTGGGAGTGTCGCGCCTGTCTGCGGGCATTCAGCCTGCACTTCCTCGGCCTGCTCGCTCCCTCCAACACCGACGCCGAAGCTCCCGCGTCCGAAACGGACCCACGATGACCGCCATCACCGACACCACCAGCACCGCGCTCCGGACCGTCGAGGGCGTCCGGCACGGTCCGGACGAGCTGCGCGAGATCGCCGCCATCCACGGGCCCGAGCTCGAGCTCGCTCCCGCCGAGGCCATCATCGAGTGGGCGGTCACGACGTTCGGCGACCGCTTCTGCCTGACCTCGTCGATGGCCGACGGTGTCCTCGCGCATCTCGCGTCGCGCGTCGCACCCGGCATCGACGTCGTCTTCCTCGACACCGGCTATCACTTCGTCGAGACCATCGGCACCCGCGACGCGATCGCCGCAACCCTGCCGGTCAACGTGATCACGGTGAAGCCCGAGCTGAGTGTCGCCGAGCAGGATGCGACGTACGGAAAGGATCTGTTCAACCGGGACCCGAACCGCTGCTGCTTCATGCGCAAGGTCGAGCCGCTGATCCGCGGGCTGGCGGAGTACAACGCCTGGGCGACCGGCCTGCGACGCGAGGAGACGCGCAGTCGCGTCATCGCCCCGGTGGTCGGCTGGGACGACCAGAAGCAGAAGGTCAAGGTGTCGCCGCTGGCGCGTTGGACCCAGGACGACGTCGACCGCTACATCGCCGAGCATGACGTGCTCGTCAATCCGCTGCAGTACGACGGCTACCCGTCGATCGGCTGCTGGCCGTGCACGCAGCGCGTCGCACCCGGCGCCGACCCGCGAAGCGGCCGCTGGAGTGGCTTCGCAAAGACCGAATGTGGAATTCACACCGATGTTGGGCCCACGACGAACGAAGGGATGGTCGAATCATGACCGCACCCGCCCTGGTGGCGCTGGCGCACGGCAGCCGCGACCCGCGCTCCGCCGAGACCATCACCGCCCTGACCGACATCGTCGCCACGATGCGCCCGGACCTCCGCGTCGAGCCGGCGTTCCTGGAGCTCGCCGCTCCCCTGCACACCGATGTCGTCGACAAGTTGGTGGCCGAGGGCTACGACGAGATCGTGCTTGTGCCCCTGCTCCTGACCGAGGCCTACCACGCGAAGGTCGACGTACCTGCTGCCGCCGAGGAGGCGATGCGCCGCCACCCCGGTCTGCAGGTGCGAGCGACACCGGTACTCGGGCTCGAGTCGGCGTTTCTCGACATCCTCGACCGACGGCTGCGGGCCGCGCTCTCGGCCCGTCGGATCCGTGAGCTCGACGCGCTCGTGCTCGCCTCGGCAGGTTCGTCGAACCCGATGGCGAACGCGTCGCTCAGTCGGCTCGCACGCACCTGGGGTCAGCGGCATCGGCTGCCGGCCCTCGCGGCCTTCGCGTCGACGTCACCTCCGACGACGGCCGAGGCGATCCGTGACTTCCGCCGCGACGGTCGACGGCACATCGCGGTCGGGTCGTTTTTCCTGGCCCCCGGGTTCTTGTCGCAGCGCGCCGAGGAGTTGGCTCTGGAGGCGGGAGCGGTGGCCGTCTCGGACCCGCTCGGCGCGGATCCGGCGATCGCCCGCGCCGTGCTGGCCCGCTATGCCGTCGGCGCGGTCGAGTTGGTGCCCATCCCAGCGTGAGTCAGGGCGCGTGCGTTTCGCTGGGAGGACCCATTTTGCGACGACACGCGGGCGTGTCGCGCCATGTGGGTCCTGCCAGTGGGGTGAGGTCGCTGTCGGGGTGCTCGGGTAGCGTCGGCGCATGGTGGTGGCCGGCGAGTCGATCTCGATCGAGTCGGCGCGGCGGATCGCGCTGGCGGCCCAGGGGTTCGGCGACCCGCGACCGACCGGACGCGTCGACGCCCGACACCTGCGTCGGGCGATCGACCGGATCGGCGTACTCCAGATTGACTCGGTCAACGTGCTGTGCCGGTCGCACTACCTCCCGATGTTCGCTCGGCTCGGACCGTATTCGCGGGCGACCATGGACCGCATGGCGTGGGGTGGACCGCGCCGCGAGCTGTTCGAGTACTTCTGGGGGCACAAGGCGGCTCTGCTCCCCCTGGGTACTCATCCACTGGTGCGCTGGCGAATGCAGGCCGTGGCGCGTCAGAGATGGGATGCCGCGCCCGACCCCGACCTTGCGGCGCCGTGGGCAGTGGTCACCGGGATGCGACGGCTCAGCAAGGAGCGGCCCCGGCTGGTCGACGACGTCCTCGCTGTCATCACCGAGCGCGGCCCGGTCACTGCTGCCGACGCCAGCCCCGACGGACAGCGACGCCGACCGACCGATCCCGACCCGGATCCGACGACCGGCCGGATGTGGAACTGGCAGGACGCCAAGATCGCCGTCGAGTACTTGTTCAGTGCCGGCCGGGTGACGATTGCCGGTCGGCGCAACTTCGAGCGGCTCTACGACCTGACCGAGCGGGTCCTTCCGGCC
>DASQKI010000003.1:0-98872 GCA_035630615.1 Nocardioidaceae bacterium | reverse complement strand
CTCGTGCCGGTCTCGGACGGCGCGTATTGCAAAACCACCGGCGTCGGCTCGATCGCGGCGAGCACCGCGCGAACGTGGCGCAGCAGGGCCGACCGAGGAGGCGAGAGGAAGTGCGGCGGCAGCAGGTTGATCAGATCGGCGCCCTCGGCCACCGCCTCGCGGGCCCGCCGGACGGCCAGCATGGTGGCGTGATCCTGGACCGCGACGATCGCCGCCACGTCGGATCGATCCTTGGTGTAGCCGAGCAGGACGCGGGTGAGTCGGAGCCGCTCGGTGTCGGAGAGCTTGTAGTACTCGGAGGCGAAGCCCGGAAACATCAGGCTCGTCACGCCGGTCGACAAGACGTAGCGCACGACGCTGTCGAAGCCCTCGTAGTCGACCTCGCCACCATCGGTGAACGGCACCTCGAGGACGGGCGAGACGCCGCGAACCAGGAGAGAGGGATCGTCCACCTCGGCCGCGGCGATCGAAGGTGACACAGCTCGGCGATCTGCCACCATGGATAGGGTCTCTCATTCTCTCGTATTTAAGAGATATGTTCTAGATACAGAGAGTACGTCAGAAACACTGTCGCTGTCGATCGGTCCGAGCCGCAGCCGCACGCACCGAAGATCAGGGTCGACTCCGGACGAGGTCGGGGTTGTTCCCGATGTCGAGGCGGGTTGGTCTAGGCGAGCGTATGGGATGGCCCCGGCGACCGGCGTCGGAGTGCCGCAGAATCCCCACGACTCCGAATCAGGAGACCCGGCCGTGACCACGACGTCGTACGCGCCTGCCCAACCAGCCGAGCAACCGCCGCATTCGGACGACACCGGTGGCCTCGTGGTCAAGATCGCACGGTGGAGCGCCCGGCATCGCTGGCTCGCCATCTTGATCTGGATCGCCGTCGTCGCCGGTGCGGTATTCGCCGGCGGAGCCGTCGGCACCCATGAGGGCTCGGACGCCGAGCAAGCGGTCGGAGAGTCCGCGGCGGCCGAGCGGGCGCTGGACCGCGCTGAGTGGCCGGACGAGGCTCTGAGCGAGTCGGTGCTCGTGCAGTCCCGCGACGGTGGCGTGGTCGATCCCTCCGCGCCCATCGTGCAGCGACTGCAGGAAGATCTCGCGGCGCTGCCGGGCGCGACAGAGGTCTCCGACCCGATTCGCTCGAAAGACGGCACCGCCGTGCTGCTCGACGTCGACATCGCCAGCGACGACGAGGGGTCGCCGCAGGCGGAGGCCGCCGCCGACGCGGTAGCCCGGGTTGTCGATGACGCCGCCGCGGCCAGTCCCGGTCTCTCGATCGATCAGGCTGGCGACGTGACGGTGGACGAGGCGGTCAGCCAGATCTACGACGACGACCTACACCGAGCCGAGATGATATCGCTGCCGGTCACGCTGGCGATCCTTGTGATCGCCTTCGGCGCGCTGCTCGCCGCGTCCGTGCCCGTCCTGCTCGCCTTGTCTGCCGTCGTCGCGGCGATGGGGCTCTCCCAACTGGCGTCGCACATCGTCCCAGGTGATGAGGTCGTGTCGTCGGTGATCTTGTTGGTGGGGCTCGCGGTCGGCGTCGACTACTCGCTGTTCTACATCCGCCGGGAGCGGGAGGAGCGGGCCAAGGGCCATGGCACCTACGACGCGATCGCCGTCGCGGCAGCGACGGCCGGGCGAGCGGTACTGATCTCCGGCGTGACCGTGACGATCGCCATGGCGGGATTGCTGATCGCAGGAGACACGACGTTCGCGTCGATCGGCGTCGGCTGCATCCTCGTGGTGACGATGGCCGTGGTCGGGTCGGTGACGGTCCTGCCGGCGCTGTTGGCGCTCTTTGGTCGGTGGATCGATCGGCCGCGGGTGCCGCTCGTGTGGCGGTTGCGGTCGCGCGACGGCAGCCCGCGCTTCTGGTCGGCCGTTCTGCGCCCGGTGCTGGCCCGCCCGGCGATCTCGTTCGCCATCGCGGCGGCGGCGTTACTCGCGCTCGCCGCTCCGGCGCTCGGCATGCGACTCGGTGACCCCGGCGTCGACGACCTGCCGCAAGACAAGCCGGTGATCGCGACGTACACCCACATGGTCGAGCTGTTCCCGTCCGAGGGCTCCACGCACCAGGTCGTGATCTGGTCCGACGACGGTCAGCCGCTCGACCGGACAGCGATCAACGCCGCGGTCGACGATCTGTCGGCGGGGGTCGCTCAGGATCCGGCATTCGAGCTCGACAAGCCGCTCGCCGCGGACTACTCCCGCGACGGTGACGTGGCCACGGTCGACGTGCCGACCGGTTATGACTACTCATCTCCACAGGCCGTCGACGGGCTCGACACGCTGCGCGACGACCTCGTGCCGGCGACCCTCGGATCGGTCGCCGACACCGACACCGGCGTCACCGGCGACACCGCGTGGACGGCGGACTTCAAGGACCTGCTCGCCCAGCGGATGCCGCTCGTCGTCGGGTTCGTGCTGGTGCTCACCGTTGTCGTATTCGTGCTGGCGTTCCGGTCCCTCACCATCGCGCTGACCGCCGTCGTACTCAACCTGTTGTCGGTCGCCGCGGCGTACGGCCTGCTGACCCTGGTCTTCCAGCACACCTGGGCCGAGGGCCTGCTGGGCTTCCACTCCAGTGGCGCGATCCTCACCTGGCTGCCGTTGTTCTTGTTCGTGATCCTGTTCGGATTGTCGATGGACTACCACGTCTTCGTCGTCAGCCGGATCCGTGAGGCGCGGCTCGCCGGCCTGACGACCCGGGACGCCGTGGCCCAGGGGATTACGCGCTCGGCCGGCACAGTCACCAGTGCGGCCGTCGTCATGGTGGCGGTGTTCTCGATCTTCGCGATGCTGTCGGCGCTCGACTTCAAGCAGATGGGGGTCGGGTTGGCCAGCGCAATCCTCATCGACGCCACCGTCGTACGCGCCGTCCTGCTGCCGTCGGCCATGGCGCTGCTCGGAGAGCGCAACTGGTACCTGCCGCGATGGCTGCACCGCCTGCCAACGCTGCGGTGAGCCGCCTCAGGGCGTCGCAGCATCGAGTAGGCGTATGAGCGTCCCGCCCAGGACGTCGGCGCGCTGCTCGTCGCCGATCGGCCACCCGGCGATCCGGCGCACCTCGGCCGCCGGGACGGTGTAGGGCGCGTCGGTCGAGAAGACCAGCCTCGAAGATCCGATCTCGGGATCGTCGGCGAACCCGGTCAGCACGGTGTCCCACGGCGCATAGGCCGTGTCGGCGTACAGGTTCGTCGCGTAGCGCAGCGCCGGGGCGGCGTCGATCCAGAAGTCGGTCGCCCCGCTGCGACCCATGACGAACGCGAGATCGGCATGCCGGCGGGCCAGCGTCGCGAGCGGCAGCGGCAACGCATTCGGTGGCGTCCCGGTCCGCACGTAGACCGGCCAGCCCACCTCACCGGCAAACGTCAGCAGCGGACCGACCAACCCGTCGAGCAGGTCGAAGCCCTGCAGCACCGAGTCGATCGCGAGCGCTCGCGCTCCCCCGTCGTGAGCCCGACGCAGCTCGTCGACCGCGTCGCGGCCGCGCCACGGGTTGGCCACCGCGTACGCCAGGAGTCGGCCGTCCGATCGAGCGGCGGCCGTGAGTACGGCGTCGTTGCCGGTCCGATTGTGATAGGCGATGCCCCCCTCGTCGGGGGCGACCAGTGCCCGGTCGATGCCGAGCGACTCCATCGTCGCGAGGAGATCGTCGACCGTGAGGCCGGCATCGCGGCTCGCACCGACGCGTACGTGCGCGTCGACGATCATGTCGCTCCCCCGACCGAGAGGCCCGAAACCGAGAGCCCCAGTGCGCCGAGCGCATCGGCGTGCACGATGCCGTCGATGATGTCGTCCGGGATGCGCGGCATCGCGGTGCCACCGACGATGTCGTTGACCCGGCGGAGCCCGGCGATCGCCTCGGCGGTGTTGGCGATCGGGAAGTCCGACCCCAGCAGCAGTTTGTGCGCGGCGCCCCACTCGACGGCGGCCAGCAGCGACTCGTAGCAGACCCACGGCCGCAGGTAGATCGACGAGACGTCGGCGTAGACGTGCGGGTGCTTGCGGATGGTCACGACGGTCTCCTTGCCCCACGGATGTCCCATGTGCGCCATGACGATGCGCAGCTCCGGAAACCGCAGGGCGACCTCGTCGGTGACCAACGGGTACGTGTAGCGCAGCGGAGCCTGTCGGATCGGCGACGCTCCTTGGTGGAACAGGATCGGCAGGCCGCGCTTCTCGCAGTACGCATAGAACGCCAGCGCCGGCTCCGACAGCGGGTCGAAGTCTTGGTAGTTGGGCCCGAGCTTCACGCCGACGAGGCCGAGGTCGCGGCAGCGGTCTGCCTCGTCGAAGACATCCGGCCAGGTCGGGTTGACCGACATGAACCCGATCCGCCGTGTCGGATCGTCGGCCACGAAGTCGGCCGTGGCCGTGTTTGTGTGCTCCGGCAGGTACGGCAGCCCGGTCGCGGCCTCCGGGTCGTCGACGGCGATGTTGAAGACGATGGACACGTCCGCTGCCGACATCGCCTCGTCGTAGTCGGCCCACGAGTTGGTCGTCACGACGGACCGGTCGGTGCGCCAGCCGTGATATTCCCGTCGCTCGTCCGGCGGCACGGCGTCTCGATGCGTCGGGGTGTGGGCATGGACGTCGACGATCATGCGAACTCCTTCAACAGGTCTTCGCGTACGGCGACGCCCAAGCCGGCTTCGGGACCCAGCCGTACTCGGCGTCCGTCGCTGTCGAGCGGTGCGGCCAGGACGTCGTCGTCGTAGTAGTGGGCGCCGATGATGTCGGACGGAAACGCCGAGAGCGCCGGCAGCGCGGCCGCCACGTGCAGCTGGGCGGCGGCGCCGACTCCGAGCTCGCCATTGGATCCGATCAGCACATCGAGCCCGAACGCCTCGGCGACGCGGGCCAGCTGTAGGGCGCGACCCGGCCCGCGGCACTTGCCGACGTAAACGCTCACCACGTCGGCCGCCTCGGCCCGGATCACCCGGACCAGGTCGTCGACGCCGAACACCGACTCGTCGGCGACGACCGGCACGCCGAGGTCGCGCAGCGATCGCATCCCGTCGAGGTCGGGCGCGGCCACCGGCTGCTCGATGAAGGCCAGGCCGTGCTCGATCAGCGCCGGAACGGTCTCGCGCGCCTCCGCCCGAGTCCAGCCGCCGTTGGCGTCGGCACCGAGCAGCGCGTCGGGGCCGACCAGCTCGCGGGCGCGGGCGAACCGCGCGACGTCGCCGGCCGGGCCGAGGCCGACCTTGACCTTGAACGCGCCGAAGCCGGCCGCCGCCGCGGCCCGGTGAGCCCGAGCGAGGTCGGCGGTATCGCCCGACAGCGAGAGCTTGATCGGGATCTCCTCGCGGTACGGGCCGCCGAGCACCGTCGCGAGCGGGAGGCCGACCGTACGCGCGAACGCATCCCACAACGCGATCGAGACGCCGGCCTTGGTGAACGGGTTTTGAGCCAGCACCTTGTCCATCCGCGTCTCGAGAGCGCCGACCGGAGCGAGCGGCCGACCGAGAAGACCCGGCGCCAGCACGGCGGTGTGCCGTCGTGGCTCAACAAGATGCCGCCGGCCTGCCGTACGACGTCGCAGATCGGGTCGAGGCTGGCCTCGTGCGGGCTGAAGCCCTGCAGCCACGGATGCAGCTTCATGCCTCGCATGCCCAGCTCGCCGACGATCCGCTCAGCTTCGGACACCGCGTCGGGATGGCGCGGGTTGACGGTGCCGAAGGCGACCATCCGGTTCGGGTACGCGGCAGCGAACCCGGCGAGCTCGTCGTTGCTCTCGGGGGTCGCGTGAAACAGCCCGTCGTGGGCCAAGACGACGGCGGTGTCGATGCCGGTGGAGTTCATGAAGCCGACGAACTCGTCCGGCCCGATCGTGACGCCGGACAGCCAGGTCGCGCTGCGCCAAGCCGGGCTGTGGGTGTGGAAGTCGATCACATCTCACCTGCCAGGTCGACGAGTCGCCGGGCGAGCGCCGTGCTGATCTCGGTCAGCCACTCGTCGCCCCAGGCGGCGTCGGCCCGATCGGGCTGGTCGGTGTAGCCGTCGATGCGGCGCCAGACGTCGGCGCTGTGCAGGTCGGCGGGACCGAGCTGGGGCGCATCGCGCGGCGACCTCGGCGCGACCAGCTCCGGACGCACGGCCAACATCATCGACGTCTCGAACGCGCCGGCATGCCCGGGCACCGGAGTGCCGTCGGCCGGGCTCCGGTCGGCAACGTCCCAATAGTCGAGGTGCGCCACCGCGACGTCCCATCGCGAGCCGGCGGCCGCCGCGGCCGCATGGCAGACGCCGGTGTTGCCGCCGTGGCCGTTGATCAGCACGAGTCGACGGCCACCGGCCCGGACCACCGAGTGCGCGATGTCGAGCACGACCGACAACAGCGTCTCTGGCCCGAGCGAGAGGGTGCCGCCGAACGGGATGTGATGGTCGGATGCGCCGACCCGCAGGCTCGGTGCGATGACGAAGTCACGAGTCGCGTCGACGGCGGCGATCGAGACGGCCAGCCCGGCGACCTCGGTAGCGAGCAGCGCGCGTCGGTGCCGGTCGGCAGGTGCGGCCCGTGCTGCTCGGTCGCGCCCAGCGGCATCACGACCACCGCCTCAGGCAGGGTCTGGGTCAGTCGCTCCCGATCGGTCTCGGCCCAGCGGATCACGTCCATGAGGTCTCCTTCCGGAGGGATGCGCACCGGACCACGTCCTCGGCGACCGCGAGGGCGGCCCGTCCGGCCGCCAGGCCTGGCTCCGGCGTGTGGCGCCGACCCTCGACGAGGTCGACGAATGCGTCGAGCTGCCGGTCGAAGCAGCGCGGCACTCGCTCGCCTGGAAACTCGACGGTCTCGACGCCGTCGGCCGTCTGCAACGTCAGGTCGAAGGTGTCGCCGTCGAGCACGACGTAACCCAACGGGCCGAGGATGCTGAGCTCGGTCGCCGGCTGGGCCGCTGTGAGCCAGCCGAACTCCACCAGAGCCGTGGTGTCGTCGGGGTACGCCAGGCGCGCCCCGATCAGGTTGGGCGCGGGCGACTCGCGGTCGGTTTGCATCGACCATGCATCGGCGACTCGCGAGCTGGTCGCGTCGAGGACGACGGCGAGCCAGTCGAAGAGGTGTGCACCCTCGTGCACGATCGGCGGGCCGTGCGCCAGCGTCGTACGGATGCGTCCGGCGTGCTCGACATCGGCCGCGTCGAGTACCTCGTCGTAGATGTGCGCGCGCACCAGAAGCGGTCGGCCCAGCCGCCCCGACGACACCCAGTCGCGCAGCTGGGTGATGGCCGGGTCGTGCCGATAGGTCAGGCCGACCTGGACTCGCGCCCGTTCCGCCTCGGTGAGCTGGTCGTAGATCGCGGCAGCGGCCACCGACGTTGCGACCGGCTTCTCGGCCAACACGAAGCGACCGGATCGCACGGCCCGGAGCGTGAGATCGGGCGTGATCCAGGGCGGCGTGGCGAGCACGACAGCGGCGACCCCGGCTGCCAACCCGTCGTCGAGATCGGCCGCAACGACGACGTCGCCGACCAGGTCGCGAACCCGGTCGCGACGCTGCGGGTCCGGGTCGACGAGAGCGGCGATCCGCACGTCGGGATGGCGAACGAGTGCCGGCAGATGTGCACTCAGGCCGATGTCACCGAGCCCGACGAGCGCCACATCCAGCATTGAGTCTTCCGTATCTTGAAGATTTCTCTCGCTATCCGGAGGATTCTAGGAGCAGGCCCGAGTGCTCGCAAGCGCGCCCCGGTCGATGGTCTCAACGACGCCGTCGAAGCCGAGCTTGCGCGAGATGGACTGGGCGGCGGCGACGACTTCGCGGATCGCCTCCTTGCGCTTGACCCCACGTAGCTCGCGGGCGAAGCCCGTCACGCCGACGGCGCCCGCAACCGCCTGGTCGGCATCGAAGAACGGCGCCGCTACGCAGGCGATGTCGGCCTGCTCCTCCTGGTCCTCGACGGCATAGCCCTGCTTGCGGACCGTGTCGAGCTCCTTGCGGAAGGTGCCGGCATCGGCTGCCCGCGCCTTGGGCCCCCGTCCCCGCGACAGCTGACCGAGAAGCGGCTCGAGCTCGGCGTCGGTGAGATAGGCCGAGATCGCCTTGCCCAACGCCGTGAGGTTGAACGACGCGACCTTGCCCGGATAGGTGTCGAACTGGATGAACCCCGGCAGTGCCGCCTTCGCGACGTAGACCACGCTGTTGCCCGTCAGCACACCCACATGCGTCGGCATCCCGACGACGTCGGCGACGTGGCGGATCTCGGGCTGGGCCACCTCCGACAGGTCGACCCGGCGAATCAGCTGGGTCGCCAACCCGTACAACCGCAAGGTCGGCCGCCAGAAGTGGCTGCGCCCCACCTGCCGTCGAGCCGCATAGCCGCGCTGCTCGAGCGTGTACGCGATCGACGCGCAGGTCGCCAGCGGGATGTTGGTGCGCTTGGCGAGCGCCGTCAGCGTGAGATCCTCCTCGGTCTCGACGAGCGTCTCGAGGACGGTGAGTGCGCGAGCGACCGCGGGTGACGGAGCCCGCTGACCTTGCGACGACGTCTTGCTGCTCGGCATCTTTGCCTCCCGACGCGTTCGTGCGATCCCGTTGCCCCCGCGCGCAGAGCGTACGGCGTGGTTGCGAATCTTCGAGATATTGTATTCAGCTCCAAGATGACACCACGGTCACGAGAGGTGCCACAGTGACGCCGACGCCCACGACAGCGGTCGGGCGCTGGTGGATCGGCTCCTTCTCCACCACGAGCACTCCGGGCGCGATCACCTCCGCGGTCGCCGACCCCGACACCGGCGTGCTCCGGCGCCGAGGAGACGCTCTCACGGCACACAATGCCAGCTATCTGGCTCGCGGACCGTCGGGACTCGTCTATGCGGTGTTGGAAAACGACGACGGGCAGGTGGCCGCGTTCGCCCCGACCGACGACGGTGGACTACGACCGCACGGCGACGTCCAGTCGACCGGAGGTGCCGGGCCGTGTCACGTGGCGGTCTCCGCAGAGGCGACCTGCGTGTTCGTCGCCAACTATGGCTCGGGGTCGGTCGCCGTCCTTCCGATCGCACCCGACGGTTCGCTCAGATCGGCCACCGACGTCAGGCAGCACGAGGGCCATGGCCCGGACGACCGGCCCGGAGGGCGCCAGACCGAACCGCACGCCCATATGGCCATCGACCACCGCGGCCGCGACGGCGACCGGATCGTGCTCGTCGCCGACCTCGGCATCGACCGCGTCGTCCGATACCGCCTCGACGCCGGACGGCTGCGACGCGACCGCGAGATCGCCATGCCGGCCGGGAGCGGCCCACGGCACCTGTGCGTCCGCGGCTCCTATGCCTACGTCGCGGGCGAGCTCGACTCGTCGCTCACGGTGCTGGACCTCGACGGCGCCGAGGGCCCGTCAATCGTGGACACCGTGCGGACGATCGAGTTCGGCGAGACGAGCTTTCCGTCCGCGATCCGACTGTCGACGGACGGCCGACGGTGCTACGTCGCCAACCGCGGACCGGACACGATCGCGGTCTTCGACGTCGACGGTCCTGGCGTACGGCTCCGTGCGAATGTGTCGGCCGGAGGTGAGCATCCGCGCGACCTCGCACTGTCGCCGAACGGCCGGAACCTCTATGTCGCCAACCAAGCCAGCGACGCCGTCCAGGCGTTCGCCGTCGACCCGGATTCGGGGATGCCGTCTGCCGTCGGCGAGCCGCTCGCCGTGAGTCAGCCGAGCTGCCTGCTCCCCGCGTAACCCGCCGACGCTTGTTGAGGGCTTTCGGTAGCGGCGCCGCCGGGCCTTGGATGAGCTAGCACATCGGCACGTCGGGCAGGGGCGAGTCCGGGTGGTCGACGTAGATCTGGGTGATGAAGCCACCCTTGTCACGTAGCTTCGCCCACCAGTCGTTGGAGTAGCCGTCGACCTCGACGAGGTCGCCCTGCTTCTGGCACTCGACGAAGACGCTTGTCGGGCCGGCGATCGTCGTCACGACGGGCGACGACAGGTAGGCGTCCTCGCGGACGTTGACGCCCTCGCCCCAGGTGGAGAAGTTGTACTCCGGTGGCTCAGTGCCGGTGACCAGACTCATGTAGTAGTCCCAGTCCCAATACGGCCCCGGATCGGTGTGGTCGTTGCCCGGCACCTCGGAGTGGCCCACGACGTGACTGCGGTCGCAGGTGAAGCCGTAGGTGCCGCACGCGTACGCCGTCACCTGGGCCGACGCCTGGTACATCGCGTCGGTGTACCACGACGGGTCGTCGACAAAGCCCTCGTGCTCGATGCCGATCGAGTACGAGTTGCCGTCGCGGGCGTGCCAGGCGATGTCGGAGTCGTCGACCATCTGGGTGATCTCGCCGTCGGACGACCGGATCACGTAGTGCGCACTGACCTGAGCGTCGGGGTTCTGGAACCAGCTGATCGTGCCGGCGTACGAGCCCTGTGTCGTGTGGATGACCACGGCAGTGATGTCGCCGGCGCCCCGATCGGCCGCGTTGTAGTTGGACGAGCTCGCCGGGTTCCAGATCGCGCCGGGAAAGCCCGCCACGAGCCCTTCGCGCTGCGGCTGCGCAACGTCGGCGTATCGTCCGCGGTCCGGCCGGACGTTGGGATGCGCCCGCAGCTCCAGGACGTCGCCGGATTCGGTGCCGATCCGGACGCCGGACGCGATGTGGTCGTAGACCGTGTCGGCATACAGCCGGGCCGTCCACGGGTTCGACGAGTGCGCGTACCTCGCGACGACCGGGTACCACGCGCCGAGCCGATCGCGGTCGGCGCGGCCGATGCCGGCCGGTCGGCGCAGCTGCTGAGCAGCGCGGCGGCGCCCTCGACGTTGGCGGCGGAGTCTTGTCGTAGCTCGGCTTGCGACAGGCCGGCCAGCCGTGCCGCCGCATCGAGCGTGTGGTTGGTGGGGTTGTCGACCAGGTGCATGACGCCGTAGCCCCGCTCGAAGCTGGGTTCGCCATCGTGACTGTCGAGATGGGTCTGGGCGTAGCCGACGGCGAAGAGCACCGCCACCGGCACGTCGTAACGCTGCGACGCGGCCCGGAAGGCCGGCCGGAGACCGTCGTCGGCGGACCGGCTCTGCTCGGCAAGCGTCGCCCCACCCGACGGGGACGCGTGCGTTGCGGAAGTCGTGGCCGTCGAGGCGCCTCCGGACAGCGCGGCGACCAGTGCGAGCGCGGCCCCGGCAGCCCCGGCAACGGCGGCGGCGACCCGCCGCTTCTTGTGGATGTGGCCCATCGGAATCCTCCCTGTGATGCGACTTGAGCGGATTCCTGCCCGATCCCCTCGATTGCCAAACCTGCACTCTGCGCCGCATTCGCCCCATTGACGACGGTTCGCGCTTAAGGTTGAATGGTATGGCCGTTTGATCGGATGGGCGCCCGTCGCGCCCGTGACCCGGAGGCATCCGTCACTCGTCCGGTCACACCTCGGGATGCGCTCTCGGCCGCATAGCTATGGCCAGGGAGGCCCGCCATGTGCGATACCGAACACATCGAACCCGCCCGCTACAGCCGTCGCGACATGCTCGGCATGCTCGGCGCCGGCGGGGTGGGGGTCGCCGCGGGATCGGTGCTGAGCGCCGACCCCGTGGTCGCCGTACGACGCGCTGCCCGGCCTGTCGCAGGAGAAGGGCAATCCGGAGCACTCGCCACTCCAGTACGACCACGACCCGTACGGCCCAACCTACGGCTTCGGCCACGGGTGCGGGCACAACTCGCTCGTTGCGGCGGCTGCCGCCGCCGCGGTCGCGATGCGCCGGTGCGGCCTCGACGGAACGCTGAAGTTCTTCGGCTCGACCGCCGAGGAGCAGGTGGTCGGCACCGACGGCCACGGCGGGTCACCGCTGTCGACCCGGTCGACTCAGGACGCGGTGCAGTCGATGGGCGTGCTGACCGAGTTTCTCCGCGAGAGCTACATGGCGCCTAGCGCGCGGATGCACTACGCGATCCGCGAGACGGGCCAGGCGCCAAACGTGTTCCCGACGCTGTCGAGCATCTGGTACTACGCCCGCGAGAGCTCTCCGGAGCGTACGGAGCTGCTGATGGACCAGATCGAACAGTGCGCCGAGGCGGCTGCGATGGCGACCGGCACCAAGCTGGTGAGCGAGGTCAGGGCCGGCGTGTGGAACAAGCTCGGCAACAAGCGCGGCTCCGAGCTGATGTACTCCAACATGCAGTTGGTCGGCGCGCCGACGTTCACCGACGTAGGACCACGAGTTCGGCAAAGCCCTGCAGAAGTCGAACGGAGTCGAGGAGACCGGCTTCACCGACACCCTCAGCGAGCTCTCGCCGCCGGACGCGGTCTGGATGGGCGGCGGCTCGACCGACATCGCCGACATCAGCTGGCAGGTGCCGACGATCCAGCTCGGCACGGCGCACGAACCGGACGGGGTCAAAAACCACTCGTGGCACCGGACCGCCTGTGGCGCCATGCATGCCGGCCATGTCGCGACACTGGCGGCGGCGAAGTACCTCGCGGCGACCAGCGTCGACCTGCTGACCCAGCCGGACGCGATCAGCGAGATGAAGGACGAGTTCGACCAGCGCACGGCCAACATCGAGTGGGAGAGCATGCTGCCCGACGACTTCCAGCCTCCGCTCTACGAGCCGCCGGAGTGGTTCCTGCAGCGCACCGACCAGTCGTGGCCGCCGTCTGGCGTGACCTGGCCGCCGGAGCGGATCGTCTCGACCGAGACCGCGCCCAGCCTCGGACCGGAGCTGCCGCCGCAGAACCTCCCGCCGATGGACTGACCGCCCGTTCTCATCAGGGTCAGCCGGTGCCGTTGACCCCGATGAGGACGCCGACGACGTACGTGGCGGTGGCGGCGATCGCCCCGAAGCACAGCTGACGGGCCGCGCCGCGCCACCACGGCTGCACGGTGAACGTCGCCGCGAGAGCGCCGGCGAGCAGCAGACCCAGGCCGCCGACGATCAATCCGGCCGCCAGAGAGGAGAAGCCGAGCAGGTACGGAAGCAGGGGGATCACCGCGCCGATCGAGAACATCAGGAACGACGAGACCGCCGCGACCTTAGGCGACGGCTTCTCGGTCGGGTCGAGACCCAACTCCTGGGTCACGTGGACGAGCGTCGCCCGCTCCTCGTCGGCATGCACGTCCCGCGCGGCCGCGAGCGCCGTCGACTCGCTCATGCCCATCTCCATGAACATCTCGGCGAGCTCATGCTCCTCAGCCGCCGGATTCTTGCGGATCTCACGTCCCTCGACGTGCCACTCGCGATCGACCTGCTCGTTTTGCGTCTGAACCGAGGTGTATTCACCCAACGCCATCGAGAAGGCTCCGGCGACGAGTCCGGCTACGCCGGTCAGGACGATGACATGCGGACTGGCGCCGGCGGCTCCGACTCCCGCGACCAGCGAGATGTTGGTGACCAGGCCGTCCATCGCGCCGAAGACGGAGGCTCTCAGCCAGCCGCCGGACACGTCGGCATGGGTGTGACCGACCTCGTCGATGCCAGAGGGCTCCGCCGTTATCTGCGCCATGACAACAAGAATATTTGTTCATCAACAATGTCGCCAGCAAGGCAAGGCAATCCTGTTTTCATATGCGGCAGAGATTGATTTGATAAGGCTAACCTCAGGTAGGTTAGGCGAGGCTAAACAATTCAATTCATTGCCGATCCGAGGAGAGCTGTCGATGAACGAGCAGACCGGGGCGCACGAGCTGCGCGTGTCCGTCACCGTGCGAGACTACGAGGCGGCCTGCCGGTTCTTCCGGGACGCGCTGGGCCTCGCCGAGGTCGAGTCGTGGGACGCCTCGCCCGGTCGCGGTACTGTCCTCGCTGCCGGACGAGCCACGCTCGAGCTACTCGACGAGGATGAGGCGGCACGGGTCGACGATCTCGAGGTCGGCCGTCGCATCAGCGGCCAGATCCGACTCGCGATCGGCGTCGACGACTCGGCGACAAGTGCGAGCCGACTCGAGACGGCCGGAGCGGTCGTCCTCGCGCCGGCCAAAACGATGCCGTGGGGCGACGTCAACGCCCGCGTACAAGCGCCGGAAGACCTGCAGCTCACGCTGTTCTCGTCCGGCGAGGCGTCGGCCTAGAGGCACCCGGCGCGGCGGCCCTGGCGCCGGAGTCCGTGCCAGTCGCCGGCACCCCAGGTCGCGAGCTTGCGGGTCGCCGTCTGATACATGATTTGCGCCCGTGCCTGGACGTGTCCGAGGCCAACGGTGTGCCCGAGCTCGTGCATCAGCACCTGTCCTCGAGTGCCCTGGACTCCCTGCCTTGGCCCCCGCCCGAAACCGGGCGCCATCTTGATCCGGTAGTTGACGATGACGAAGCCGGTGGCGATCGATCCGTCACCGTGCGCCGACCAGCCGCCGACGCCGGCGACGCCCTTGGGCAGCCACTTGCTCCTCGGCCCGTCCCATCCGATGACGAGCTTCGTCGACCGCGGGTATCCGCGTCCGTGCGGATTTGGCCGCGCCGACGTCCTCCCCATGTAGCGGAAATGCATTCCGGTCGCTCGCTCGAGTCTGTGTATCGCTTCTCTCACATGCCACCGCGAACGCTGCGGCGCATGGGCGTAATTGACACGGAAGTTGATCCGCCGACAATGGGCCCAGCCGACCCGAGGGCCGTGGTCGCCATAGAGGCGGTTGATCTTGTACGCATCGGGGTCGCCCCTCCGCGACTCGGTCGTGGCGCCGCTCGCCGGAGCTGTGGACGCTGTCGAGCCAGGCGTCGCGACAACTCCGAAGCCGACCGCCGTGACGAGAGCGGCTGATGCCAGCACGAGTTGGGTCGCTCGAGATCGGTACATTGCGCGGGCTCCCCGGGGGCACGACACCTGCATCGCGCCGGACGACTATATGACTATCACACCACAACGCACCGGGCCCGTGCATCCGATCGGGCCGGTCCCACCCGACTCATCCCGACAGCAGCGACCGTACGACGCGAAGCCCGACCGACAGCCGCGCGAGGTCCGGAGTGTCGTCGCTCCAGATCTCCTCCAGCGTCGTCATGGCGCGGTCGAGCACCGGTCCCTCGGTCTCGGTCCAGGTCGTGATGCGGGCCGCGGGCGAGTCGTCGGGGGACGTCGTCGCCAGCACGCGCGACGTCAGCTGCACATGGATCGCGTGCAGGTCGTCGCGCAACGTCGCGCGTGCCATCGTGCGCCAGCGGTCGTCGCGCGGCAGGGCCAGGATCCGCTCGGTCAGCTGGTCCAACCCGAGGTGGTCACCGAGCGCGAAGTGGACGCGGGCGACCTCCAGCGGGTCGAGCGACTCCGTGCGCGCGATGTCGACGATGCCGAGCGCCATGTAGGCGGGCGGCATCGACGCCACCTGCATCGCGAGCTCGGCCGAGACGCCGGCCGACTCGAGGTGCTCGATCCGCTGTCGCAGCGCCTCGGCCTCGCGGCCGACGAGCACGTCGGGAAGCGCCCGCACGACCTGCTGCGCCATCGGGTCGAAGTAGTCGACCGACTCACTGGCATCGGTGTGCCGACGGTTGTTGACCAGCCACCGGGTGACCCGCTCGGCGAGCGTGCGAGCGGCAAGCCGCATCTGTGTCTGCACGCGGGCGTCGATCTGGTTGTCGAGCGCGTTGATCTGTTCGGTCAGCGCCGGCGTGCCGAAGATCTCCTGCGCGATCGCGTGGGCCCGTGCGAGCTCGGCCGCGTCGGCGCCGGTCTCGCCGGACAGTCGGTGATAGAACGTGATGCCGGAGCCGTTGACCAGGTCGTTGACGATCTGGGTCACCACGATCTGACGGCGCAGCGGGTGCTCGTCCATCGACCCGCGATAGTCCTGCCGCATCACCGACGGAAAATAGCTGTAGATCTGACCCCGCAGCAGCGGATCGTCAGCCAGGTCGGAGCTCAGCAGCTGGTCGGTCAGCACGATCTTGGTGTAGGCCAACAGCACCGCCAGCTCCGGAGCGGTCAGGCCTTCGCCGTCGGACAGCCGCTGCGCGATCTCCTTCTGTGACGGCAAGAACTCGAGCTCGGGATCGAGCCGTCTCATCTTGACCAGCCGCTTGATCCAGTCTGCATGGACGTGCAGCAGTGCCGACGACTGCTCGAGGGCGTTGGCCAGCGCGATGTTTTGCTGGTAGTTGTCGTCGAGGACCAGCGCCCCGACCTCGTCGGTCATGCTGTCGAGCAGCTTGTTTCGCTGCTTGCCGGTCAGGTCGCCGTTGGCGACGACACGATCGAGCAGGATCTTGATGTTGACCTCGTGGTCGGAGCAGTCGACTCCGGCGGAGTTGTCGATGAAGTCCGTGTCGACCCGGCCACCTCCCCTGGCGTACTCGATCCTCCCGAGCTGGGTCAGTCCGAGGTTGCCGCCCTCACCGACGCAGCGGCAGCGTAGCTCCGAGCCGTTGACCCGGATCGCGTCGTTGGCCTTGTCGCCGACGTCGGCATGGCTCTCGATCTCGCCCTTGACGTAGGTGCCGATGCCGCCGTTCCACAGCAGATCGACCGGCGCCTTGAGGATCGCCGTGAGCAGTTGCGCCGGCGTCATCTTCTTCGCATCGCCCTCGATGCGCAGCGCCGACCGCATCTGCGGCGTGATCGGGATCGACTTGAGCGTACGGGGGTAGACGCCGCCGCCTTCGGAGATCAGGCTCTCGTCGTAGTCTGCCCAGCTCGAGCGGGGCAGCTCGTAGAGCCGGCGGCGCTCGGCGAACGTGGTCGCGGCATCTGGATCCGGGTCGACGAAGATGTGTCGATGGTCGAAGGCGGCGATCAGCCGGGTGTGCTCCGACAGCAGCATGCCGTTGCCGAACACGTCGCCAGACATGTCGCCAACGCCCACGCAGGTGAAGTCCTCGTTCTGGCAGTCGACGCCCATCTCACGGAAGTGTCGCTGCACCGACACCCAAGCTCCACGGGCCGTGATGCCCATCGCCTTGTGGTCGTAGCCGGTCGAGCCGCCGGACGCGAACGCGTCGCCGAGCCAGAAGCCGTAGTCGAGCGCGACCTGATTGGCGATGTCGGAGAAGGTCGCGGTGCCCTTGTCGGCGGCCACGACGAGGTAGTTGTCGTCGCCGTCGTAGCGCACAACCCGTGGCGGTGGCACCGTGTCACCGCCGACGAGGTTGTCGGTGACGTCCAGCATCCCCGAGATGAATGTCTTGTAGCAGGCGATGCCCTCGTTGAGCCAGGGCTCGCGTCCTTCCGACGGGTCGGGTAGCTGCTTGCAGTAGAAACCGCCCTTGGAGCCGACCGGCACGATCACGGCGTTTTTGACCATCTGCGCCTTGACGAGGCCGAGTACCTCGGTCCGGAAGTCCTCGGCACGGTCCGACCAGCGCAGCCCGCCGCGCGCGACCGCGCCGAACCGCAGGTGCACACCCTCGACCCGCGGCGAGTAGACGAAGATCTCGTACTTCGGCCGGGGCTGCGGGAGCTCGTCGATCCCCTCCGGGTCGAGCTTGAACGAGTAGTAGGGCGCCGCCGACTCGTCGTCCTTGACCTGGAAGTAGTTGGTCCGAAGCGTGGCCCGGACCAGCGAGAGATAGGACCGCAGGATCCGGTCCTGGTCGAGGCTCGCGACGTCGTCGAGCGCCTCCTCGATGTGGGCTCCGAGTGCATCGACGGAGGCGACCCGCGACTCCGCGTCGGCGTCAGGTCCGGGCGCGTCCGGGTCGAAGCGGGCTTCGAAGAGCGCCACCAGCATCCGAGCGATCGGGACATTGGCCAGCATCGACGCCTCGATGTACCTCTGGCTGAACGGCGTCCCGGCCTGGCGCAGGTACTTGGCGTACGACCGCAGCAGCGCCGCCTCGCGCCAGGTTAGGCTCGCCGCCATGATCAGCTGGTTGAACCCGTCGGGCTCGGCCTCCCCCCGCCAGCAGGCCATGAATCCCTCCTGGAAGAGGGCCCGCGTCTCGTCCCGGATCTCGCCGTTGTAACGCAACCCGAAGTCGTAGACCCACGCGGTCGGTCTGGGCTCGCCGGCCGGGGTGATGGCGTACGGGCGTTCGTCGACAACGTCGACTCCGAGCGCGGTGAACATCGGCAGCACCTGGGTCAAGGCCAGCGGCGTGCCGGTCCGGAAGATCTTGAGCCGGCCCTCGCCCTCGCGCGCGGCCGCGGGCTCGTAGAGCTGCAGCGCGATGCCGTCCTTCGGATCGACGCTCTCGACCCGAAGCAGATCGGCGATCGCGTTGCGGGCGGGGAAGTCTTCCTTGTAGGCCTCGGGGAACGCGTCGTAGTAGACGTCGAGCAGCCGGGCCGCCTCGGCCTCGCCGAGCATCTCGTCGGCGGCGCGACTCAGGTCGTCCTCCCACGTCCGGGTCGCGTCGGCGATCCGCTGCTCGAGCGCCGCGACATCGACATCCGGCACGACGTGACCGGGCGACGGGCGGACGACGTAGTGCAGTCTGGCCAGCACCGACTCACTCACGCGCGCGGTGAAATCGACCGCCGGCTCGCCGCCGATCGCGCTGACCAGAATCACCTGCATCCGCAGCCGCACCTTGGTCGTGTAGCGGTCCCGCGGCAGGTAGATGATGCACGACAGGAAGCGGCCGTAGTCGTCGCGACGGACGAACAGCCGCAGTCGGCGCCGGCCCTCGAGCTTGAGCACCTGGTCGGCGATCTCGGTCAACTGCTCGAGCGAGGTCTGGAGCAACTCGTCGCGCGGATAGGTTTCGAGGAAGTCCATCAGCGCCTTGCCGCTGTGGCTCATCGGCTCGAAGCCCAGGCCGTTCATCACGTCCTCGGCCTTCCGCCGCAGCACCGGAATCCGGGTCACGGACTCCGTGTAGGCGGCCGAAGTGAAGAGCCCGATGAACCGACGCTCGCCGACGACGTCGCCGTTTTCGTCGAACATCTTGAGCCCGATGTAGTCGAGGTAGACCGGCCGATGCACGGTCGAGCGCGAGTTGGCCTTGGTGATGATGAGCATCCGCTTCTCGCGCGCTTTGGCCCGCACCGGCGCCGGCAGCCGACCGAACGACGCCGACATCTCCTGGTCGAACCGAAGGATCCCGAGCCCCGTACCCGGAATGGCGCGGAGCACATCGAGGCCGTCGTCGTCGGTGGTCAGGGCGTACTCGCGGTAGCCGAGGAAGGTGAATCGGTTTTCGGAGAGCCAGTCGAGCAGCTCCTTGGTGTCGCGGACCTCTTCGTCGCTGATCGGCGTGGGCTCCGACTCGAGCTGATCGACGATCGTCTTGGCCTGGGCGTGCATCTTCGGCCAGTCCTCAACGGAGACGCGGACGTCGTGCAGCGTGCCGAGCAGGCCCTCCTCGATCTCGCGGAGCTTGGAGTCGGCAGCGACCCGGTCGATCTCGACATGCATCCACGACTCGCGGATCTGCTCGTGCGACGCGGCGTTGCCCTCGCCCAGCTCCTCGACGGAGCGAAGATTGCCGGCGACGTCACGCTCGACGAGGATCTGGGGGTGGATGACCAGGTCGAACGGGTTGCCGGTCTGTGACAAGAACGCGGTCACCGAATCGACCAAAAACGGCATGTCGTCGGTGACGATCTCGACGACCGAATGGCCGCCAGCGGTCCAGCCGTGCTCCTCGACGGTCGGCGTGAACGCGCGTACGCTCGCGGTCCCCTGGGGGCGCTGCGCGGCCAGACGGTAATGGCTCAGACAGGCTCCGGCGACGTCCTCGGGCTCGCGGTCCTTGAGCTCCTCGACCGGGACATGGCGGTAGTAGTGCTCGAAGAGCCGGCGAACGCTTGGCGGGGCGAGGTCCGAAGGGGTCCCGCCGCGACAGGCCGAGTCGACGGCGTGATCGAACAGGTCATCCAAGATTTGGGCGTCGGCGCCCGCGTGGCCAGTAGGCATCGCGAATGCTCCCCTGCTCAGCTCGGTCCTCCGTCGCTGCGACGGTTCGCACGCCTTTGTGCGACACCCGCGACACTAGCCCGTACCGTCCCGAAGTCGTAGGCCCAGGGGGTGAGCGCGGCCGACCACCCGGAGGGGTCCGGCATGATGACGGCCATGGAGCTGCACGAGGTCCAGGACTACGACGCCGATCCGGACGCCGTCTTCGCGATGTTCTGCGACCAGACGTGGCGCGAGGAGGTCTGTCGGGCGACCCACGCGATCGACTATTCGGTCAGCGTTGAGGAGTCGGACGGCGGCGTCACGGTCCGCACCACGAGGGTGCTTCCGGCCAAGGTGCCCGAGCCGATCAAGTCCATGGTCGGCGAGCACATCGAGATCATCCAGACCGAGACCTGGTCGGCCACGATCGACGGCAGCCCCCGGCACGCCGATATCGACGTCCGGATCGCCCAGCAGCCGGCCTCCATGACCGGCACGATGACCCTCGAGCCGCACGGATCCGGCACCCGACAGACCGTCGTCGGCGACGTCCGCGTCAAGATCCCGCTTCTCGGCCGCCGCCTCGAGCCCGAGATCGCCAAGGCCATCCGGGCCGCCCTCGACAAGGAAGGCGAGTGCGCCCGCGCCTACCTGACGGGCTGACGGAGGACTTCTCCGGCGCGAACCCTAGGAACGCAGCAGATCCGGCGTCTCCTGCGGCGCGTACCACGCCAGCTCGGCGTCGTCGCCGCCGTCGGGACGGAGGTCATCGGTGTCGGCATGGATCGACACAACCGCTGACCAGGGAACCGGCTCCGGCACCACGACGCGGCCGACCTCGCCCTCGTCGGCCCGCACCGTCGCCGCGTCGGCAGCGACGACCAGCCGGCGTCGCTCATCGGACGCCAGGGCGGTGCGTGAGGCGTCGACCGCGAGCTCGTACGCCGCGTACTCCAACTCGTCGAGTTCGCGCTCCGCGCCGTACGCCGCTCGCAGTCCCGGCGTCACGGCGTACGCGATGAGCGGCGCCGGCCCCAGCTCGGCCCGCTCCCACGCCGTCGCGAGCCCGGCTCGACCGAGCGGCAGGTAGATCCGGGTCACGGCTCGCGCCTCGACGGTCGGCTGCGGCCTCGCGGCGCCCGTGTCCAGCTCTCGGTCGTCGTCTCCACAAGCTCCGCCAGCGCCTCCTCGAGACACTGTCCGAGCACGTCGGCGTCCGGCACGGCATCGCGGTCGGCGACGATGCCGAAGTAGACGCCGCCGTCATACGACGTGACGCCCAGCGCGATCGCGTGACCGGGCGACAGCGGCAGCGCGGGATAGGTCTCGGCCACGCGAGCGCCGGCGATGTAGAGCGCCTCCTGCGGTCCGGGAACGTTGGTGATGCCGAGTTCGTACGTATGCGGCGCCTGCGCCTCGGCGACCCGGGCAGCCAGCGCGTGAAACGTCGTCGGCGCGAATCCGGGAAGCGACGCCAGGGTGCTCGCCGCCACGGCACGTCCGGTCTCCTTGTGGGCCTTGAGGGCGTAGGACACCTGGTGCAGCCGCATCACCGGACTCGACTCGCCCACCGGCAGCGACAGCAGGTGGCCGACGACCTGGCTCCCCAGCGACGTCGGCTCGAGGTCGACGTCGAGCACGCTCATCGGCACCAACGCTCGAATCCGCGTCGTCGGCCGAAGCTGCTCGGCTCGGGTCATCAGCCAGTGCCGGAGCCCGCCAGTCACCGTGGCGAGGATGACGTCGTTGACCGTGCCGCCGTGGGCGTCGCGGACGACGCGATAGTCGGACAGCTTCGTGGCGACCGTGACGTAGCGGCGCTGCTGCGAAAGGGACGCCGACAGCGGCCCGCCCTGCTCGCCGGGATAGCGCCCCATCCGGGTCAGCCGCCCGCGCAGCCCTCGCACCGCGGCGACGGTCTGGCCGGCCAGCTCGACCGGTCGCCGAACGTTGTCGACCATCGACCCGGCGAGCAACTCGACGGAACCGGGGGCCGGGCGCGGTCGCCAGTTCTCGCCGGGCACCTCACGGATCCGGTCGGTCTCCTCCAGCAGCACCTGGGCGAGGTCGACCGTCCGGGAGCCGTCGACGAGCGCCTCGTGCGACTTGATCAGCAGAGCCACTCGACCGTGCTCCAGGCCTTCGACGAGGTACGCCTCCCACAGCGGTCGTTGACGGTCGAGCCGGCGAGCCAGCAGGCGGCCGACCAGGTCGCGCAGTTGGGCCGACGTCCCCGGTCTCGGCACGGCCGACCGGCGTACGTGGTAGGTCATGTCGAAGTCCTCGTCGTCGGTCCACACCGCACGGCCGAGGTTGCCCGGCACGGGGAGCACCCGCTGCCGATAGCGCGGCACAAACGCGATCCGTTCGTTGATCGTGGCCAACAGCTTGCCGTGGTCGAAGCCGTCCGGCCCCGGATCGAGGATGGCGAGCGTGGCGACGTGGCGCGGCGCGTACACCGTCTCCTCGGTGAGAAACGCGGAATCCTCCGCGCGCAGACGCGTCGTCGACATCGGCCCTCCTCCCGACTGGTGCAACGTGGTCGCCATATCGTGCCACGATCGAGTGGCGCGCGCCGTCGTCACCGGACGCGGCGACGTCCTCGACGCCGGCGCGGCGCTGAGAGCCGCCCGACGTCGGCCGCGAGGTCGGTCATCGCGCGACGCAGCGACGAGTCCGGCGCGGCCTCGACCAGGCTCCGGCCGCCGAGCCAGGTCTTGTCGACCGCCGACCGGTCTTCGGGCAGGTAGCCGACCGGCCAGAGTCCGGTGAAGCGGTGGACCGTCTCGCCGATCTCGTCGTGAGTCCAGCCCAACCCCGATCGGACCCGGTTGATCGCGATCGTGACGTCGCTCGCCGGCACGGCCTCACGCAGGTCGAGCACCCCTCGTGCGAGCCGGCTCAGGCCGAGCGGATCGGCGGCGCCGACCGTCACGATCTGGTCGGCATGCTCCAGGATCAGCAGCGTCGCCCCGTTGCGGCGCGGCGCCGCCGTGTCGAAGGACAACTCCTCGTCCTGCTCGAGGCAGAAGCCGCAGTCGACGATCACGGTCGGCGCCATCTGGCGCGCGACATGGAGCACCTGCGAGAGCGCAGCCGGCCGAAGCTGGGGCCAGCGGTCGGCTCGTGGCAGTCCGGTCAGCACCCGCAGGTGGGAGTTGACCTCGCGGATCTGACCGTGCAGGGCGGCGAGGTCCAGTGATCCCGTGTTGGCCAACCGGGCCGCCGCCAACAGCCCGGACACCTCGTCGAGGACGGCGAGCATTTGCGCGATGGCGCCGCCGTAGACGTCGGCGTCGATCAGAAGCGTCGGGACCCGCCGTTCGGCGAGCTCGGCGGCCAGGCCCAACGCGACCGTGCTGCGCCCGGGCGCGCCGGCGGGTCCCCAGACGGCGATCAGTCGACCGACCGGCGTCGCCGACCCCTCGACGCCGAAGCTTCCTCCGGTGACGCCGAGGCCGTCGGCGCGAAACCGGTCTCCGCCAGCACCGTTGATGCCGCTGCCGACACTGCCGCCGTGCGCAGCGGCGGTATCGGCGGCCGCAAGCGCCGCAGGCAACTCGTCGAGCTCGGACCATGCGAGTACGCACGCGACGCCGAGGCGTTGCAGGTGGGCGCTGTCCGTACCGTCGTCGGCGCCGTCCGGGCCCGATCCGACGAGCCCGACCGCCACCGCGCCGGCCTCGCGTACCTGGGCGACCGCATCGGTGTCGAGGCCGGGCAGGTTGGGGCCGAACAGGACGACGTCGGCCTGGCCGCTCGCGACCGTCGCCACCGCGTCGGGAATGTCCATGCACCGACGGACGAGCGTGAGGTTGAACCCAGGACGCTGCAGCCACTGCACCACGTCGGTCTCCCACGGCTCCCCCGCCGCTGCCAAGAGAACCTGCATCGGCCTGCCTATCCGCCCACGCGAACGAGACTCACCGACCCGGTCGAGGCCGAGCCGAGCAGCCGATCGACGACGTCAACGTCGGCGTCGGCGGGCTCCAATGCCAGCACGACGACCGACGACGTGCTGTCGAGCGACGTACCGGCGTCGATGTCCAGCACGGCGACGTCATCGAGCAGCTGGTCGGCGTCGGTGTCCCGGCCGGCCGGATCGCTCGGCGTCACCCAGACCGCGACCCGGTCACCCGGTGCGAGGTCGGGCGGATATTGGCCCTCGGCAACCGACAGCGGCACCTCGCTGACGGCCCTCGACTCCGGCTCGGTCAGCGCCGACTGCGCGAGCAGCTCGCCAGCCACCAGGTCATGGTCGGCCACGAGATCGCTCGGCAGCGACTGGTCGCCGTCGAAGTAGCGATCGGCATCGTCGGCGCTCCCGAAATGGACGTGCGCCACCGTGACGTCGTCGGCGGTCAGCGGCTCGCCGGCCGGGACGTCGCGCCGCAGGGACCAGATCGCAACGGTGTCGTCGGCTGACGCCACGATCCGGGCACCGAGCACGACCGACGCGGCGACCAGGATGACGCCCACCGCAAGCCTCGGATCGCGCCATCGCGACGATCCAAGCCGACGGGCGGGCGGCGCGACACCCGCTTGGGTCGACGTGATTTGGCGTGACGACATCGCGTCGCCCCCCACCTTCGGCATCCGATTACTCACCCCTGTCCATGAGCGAACGGGCGACCCGTCCACGTCCCCCATTCGGAACAACTCCGCGAGCTATTGTGCCGGTTCTCAGGTATTCGTCCAGTCTTCTGTCCCCAGGATGTCGCCGTTGGCTCCGGATGATTCGATTTGCCTGTGGACAATCCGCGATGGCTGCCGACGTGATGGCACACTTGACCTATGCCACTCGGATCAGGCGAGCCCCGATTCTTGTCGCTGAGCGACGTCTCGGAGGTGCTCAGCATCTCCGCCGCGCAGACCTACGCCTTGGTGCGCCGCGGCGACCTGGCCGCGATCAAGATCGGTGGCCGGGGGCAGTGGCGGGTCGAGGCGAGCGAGCTCGAGGCCTACATCCAGCGGCAATACACCCAGACCCGTGACTTCATCGAGCAGCATCCGTGGCGCGACGGCGACGAGGCGTTCGAGGCCGAGTCCGTCGACGGGCCCACCGCCGCCGACCGCTAGCCGACCGGCGGCGGGGCGACCTCGCGCGGGCACCGCACCGCCGCGACGGCCGGGTGCGGCACGACCTCGACAGCTCTTCCCGTGCCATCGACATCGCTGAGTTCGACGAAGTCGTGGCCCACGCGGCCCGGTACGCCTGCGACCGCTTCGCCATCGCGTCGCACGACGTGCACCGACGTCCGGTCCCGCGCTAGGACCCGCCAGGCCGCCCCCCAACCCAATCCGGCAGACACCGCGCTCTGGCTCTCCGGCGTTCGCGCCGCCGGCGGCAGCCCCCTGAGACCGAGGACGGCGTCGATCGCCACCACCCACTCGTACGCGGGCGTCTCCAGGAGGAACCACTCGTCGGTGACCCGCGTGACCGCTCCGCGCAGCGTCCCCGCCCCGAATACCCGCACGGTGACGTCGGCATGATCACCGGCCGACCCGCGGTCCGCGACGGCGCGCAGCCGGTCGACCAGCCGAACCCGGCCGAGCTCGGCGCGGGTGCGTTCGGCGATCTCGGCGTCCCGCTCGCGTAGCCACTCACCGGCTGCCGCCGCCTCGAGATCGGCGAACAAGGCATCCCATCGCATGGCGGCACGCTATCGCGCCCGGGTTCATCCGACAGCAATTCGCGACAAGGCTAGACAGTCGTAGGTAAGTCGAGGTAAAACTGGTCTTACAAAGCAAACGAAAGCAAACGAAGGTACCGGCAAGGGGTGGGTCGAATGCGTAGGCAACATGGGCAGCCGTCCTCGACGATCGGGCGAGGAATGCGACGGGTTGCGCTCCTCACCTTCGCGACGGTGGTGAGCGTCGTCCTGCTCGACTGGGGCGGTACGGCCTGGCGCGATCTGCGCGGGCTGTCCGCGGCGTCGACCGCGACCCCGGCCGACGCTCTTGCCGACGTCGCCGCCGTCCTCGCCCTCGCGGCCTGGCTGTGGCTCCTGCTCGGCGCCGGGCTGACGATCGCCGAGGCCGTCACGTCGGGCTCGGGTCGTGGTTTGGCGCCCCGGATCACTCCGGCGGCCTGGCGACGTCTCGTCCTGTCCGCCGTCGGCATCGGCTTGCTCAGCGCACCTGTCGGCACCGCCCAGGCGAGCACCGGCGACAGTTCGCACGCCATCACAGCGCGCCATAGCCCCGACCGGGGGACCGCTTCGACATCGCCGGCCGACACGATCCGGGGGCTTCCGCTACCCGACCGGCCACTCGGACGGCTCGTCTCGCGCCGCGATCAGTTCGAGCCCCCGTCGATCGAGCGCGTCGTTGTCAGTCGCGGCGACAGCCTGTGGGCGATCGCCGAGCGCCACCTGGGGCCAGACGTCAGCATCCAGGCGATCGCCACCGAGTGGCGGCGCTGGTACGCGGTCAATCGCGCCTGCATCGGTCCCAATCCAAATCTCATCTATCCGGGCATGGTCTTGCACGCTCCGGAGGAAGGGGCAGCATCATGACGCGGTCCACCCTCGACGTTCACGTCCTTCCCGACCTTCCCGACGGCGCCGGCACCCAAGCGACCGCGACTCCATCCCGGCACCCGGTCTCCGCGCCGACCGACGGCGCGACCGCGCTCGATCCGGCGGCGACGCCAGCGCCGGCGCCACCGGCCGAGCTACGTCTGCTGCCGGGCGGGGCGGCCGCCGCAGACCCGGCCGACGACGACCAGCGCCACACCCTCGTGCGGGCACGGCGGTTTGTCCAGGCGGTCGTCGAGATCGTGTCGGGCGACCGGCCCTACACGCAGATGATCCGGTGGACCGACCGGGCCGTCTACGAGAGCCTCTCCACCCGCGTGTCAGCGTTCGCCGGCATCTCCGGCTCGACCCCGTCCGCGGGTCGACCACGGGCGAAGGTCGTTTCGGTCAAGGTGTGCCGTCCGCGCGACGGCGTCGCCGAGATCGCGGCCCACGTCCGGCAGGGGCGTCGGTCGCATGCCATCGCCGCTCGACTCGAGCGCGTCGAGCAGCGATGGATCTGTACTGCTCTCGAGCTGGGCTAGGCGCTAGGCGCGGGCCGCCCGGCTCGCCGGGTCGCCGTGGCAGCGCTTGAACTTGCGGCCCGACCCGCACGGACACGGCTCGTTGCGCCCGACGTTGGCGAACGGGTCGTCGACCTCGTCGGCCGACACCTCGACCCCGCCGCTCGCCGCATCGCCGTCGACGGTCGGCTGGGAGTATGCCAACCGCTGCGGCTGCCCCTCGGCGGCAAGCCCACGAGCGCTGATCTGCGGCTCGGAGCGCTGCCCAGGCTCGGTCGGACCGGACTCGACGAGCTCGCTCTCCTCCGGCTCGGGCGGCGCCTGCACCTGGACGTCGACGTTGAAGAGGTAGCCGACCGACTCCTCCTTGATGGCCTCCATCATCGAGTTGAACATGTCGTAGCCTTCGCGCTGATACTCCACCAGCGGGTCCCGCTGCGAGTACGCGCGCAGCCCGATGCCCTCGCGCAGATAGTCCATCTCGTAGAGGTTTTCGCGCCACTTGCGGTCGAGAACGCTCAACACGACGCGGCGCTCCAGCTCACGCATCACCTCGTCGCCGAGCTCGGACTCGCGACGGGCGTACGCCGCCAGCGCGTCCTCGGTGATCAGGTCGAGCAGGATCTCGGTCGACAGTCCCTCGCGGCCGCCGTGATCGTCCTCGACCTGGCTCAATGTCAGCGAGATCGGGTACAGCTGCTTCAACGCGGTCCAGAGCTGGTCGAGGTCCCACTCCTCCGGGAAACCCTCGGTCGCGCCCGTGACGTAGGCGTTGATCACGTCGCTGATCATGACCTGAACGCGGTCTTGCAGATCTTGCCCTTCGAGCACGAGACGGCGCTCGGCGTAGATGACCTCGCGCTGCCGGTTCATCACGTCGTCGTACTTCAGGATGTTTTTGCGGGTCTCGAAGTTTTGCGACTCGACCTGGCCCTGCGCGGAGGCGATCGAGCTGGTGACCCGCTTGTTTTCGATCGGCACGTCGTCGGGGATCTTCATCGTGGTGAGGATCCAGTCAACCCAGTCGGACTTGAACAACCGCATCAGGTCGTCTTCGAGCGACAGGTAGAACCGTGAGTCGCCCGGGTCTCCCTGACGGCCGGAACGGCCACGCAGCTGGTTGTCGATCCGTCGCGACTCGTGCCGCTCGGTGCCGACCACGGCTAGCCCGCCGAGCTTGGTCACCTCGTCGTGCTCGGCCTTGACCTGCTTCTCGATCCTCTGCAACACGTCGGGCCAGGCGGCTTCGTACTCCTCGGAGTTTTCGACCGGATCGAGGCCGCCCTTGCGCAGCTCTTGGTCGGCGAGGAACTCGACGCTGCCGCCGAGCATGATGTCGGTGCCTCGACCCGCCATGTTGGTGGCGACGGTGACCGCACCTTTGTGTCCGGCCATCGCGACGATCGCCGCCTCGCGCTCGTGCTGCTTGGCGTTGAGGACCTCGTGCGGGACGCCGCGGCGGCGCAGCAGCTTGGACAGCCGCTCGCTCTTCTCGACGCTGGTCGTGCCGACGAGCACCGGCTGACCCTCGCGGTGCCGTTCGGCGATGTCGTCGACAACCGCGGCGAACTTCGACTCCTCGGTGCGGTAGACGAGGTCGGCCTGGTCGTCGCGGATCATCGGCATGTTGGTCGGGATGGGCACGACGCCGAGATTGTAGATCTTGTCGAACTCGCTGGCCTCGGTCATCGCCGTGCCGGTCATGCCGGACAACTTCTCGTAGAGCCGGAAGTAGTTCTGCAGCGTGATCGTCGCGAGGGTCTGATACTCCTCGCGGACGCGGACGCTCTCTTTGGCCTCGATGGCCTGGTGGAGGCCCTCGTTGTATCGGCGCCCCTCGAGGACGCGACCGGTGTGCTCGTCGACGATGAGGACCTCGCCGTTGAGGACGACGTACTCCTTGTCCTTGCGGAACAGCTCCTTGGCCTTGATGGCGTTGTTGAGGAAGCTGATCAGCGGCGTGTTGACCGAGTCGTAGAGGTTGTCGATGCCCAGGTGGTCCTCGACCTTGTCGATCGCGGGCTCGAGCACCGACACGGTGCGCTTCTTTTCGTCGACCTCGTAGTCGACGTCGATCCGCATCCGCTTCACGATGCCGGCGAACTCGCCGTACCACTTCACTTCGTCCTGCGTCGGACCCGAGATGATCAGCGGCGTCCGCGCCTCGTCGACGAGGATCGAGTCGACCTCGTCGACGATGGCGAAGTTGTGGCCGCGCTGGACGCACTGCTCGATCGACCCGGCCATGTTGTCGCGCAGGTAGTCGAAGCCGAACTCGTTGTTGGTGCCGTACGTGATGTCGCACGCATACGCCTCGCGCCGCTGGTCCGGCGTCATCTGCGGGACGATGCACCCGACCGACAGGCCGAGGAAGTGGTGCACGCGGCCCATCCATTCGGCGTGGTATTTCGCGAGGTAGTCGTTGACCGTGACGACGTGGACTCCGTCGCCCGACAGCGCGTTGAGGTAGGCCGGGAGCGTCGACACGAGCGTCTTGCCCTCACCGGTCTTCATCTCGGCGATGTTGCCCAGATGCAGCGCGGCGCCACCCATGATCTGGACGTCGAAGTGCCGCTGACCCAACACCCGCTTGGCCGCCTCGCGTACGGTCGCGAACGCCTCCGGCATCAGGTCGTCGAGCGTCTCACCGTCGGCGAGGCGCTGCCGGAACTCGTCGGTCTGGCCGCGCAGCTCGGCGTCGGTTAGGCCGACGAAGTCGTCCTCGATGGCGTTGACCTGCTTGGAGATGGTGTCCAGCTGGCGCAGGATCTTGCCCTCGCCCATGCGAAGGATCTTGTCGAGCAGTGCCACGGTGATTCGACTCCTGTGCGGCCCCCAATACCCTGGAGGCCCGATCGGTGAGTGGGGTAGCCCCGGCGGGCGAGACGCCCAAAGCGTACGGTCGGTCCGCCAGCAATCTTAGGCATGACGGTGCAGACGTCGTTACTCGGACGCGGCAGGCGCATCGTCGGCGCCCCGGACGCCCTGCCGAACCGCTTCGCCCTGCGCATCCAGAGTGGGCGGTGCCCGGTGGGTCCGGCGCGTCGTCTCGGTGCCGTCGGCGTCGAAAAACCGCAGCGGCGCACCGGGCAGCTGGATCGGGCCTAGGGTCGCGTGGTCGACATCCATGAGCAGGCCCTGCGACCGGGTCTGCTCCCATGCGTAGACCTCGTCGAGCGACCGGACTCGGCCGGCGGGCACCCCGGCGGTGTCGAGGCGACCGAGCAGCGCGGCTGCGTCCCAGGCGGAGAAGGCCTCCTCCAACACCTCGATCAGGTGCTCCCGCTCCGCGACGCGCTCGGCGTTGGTCGCGAGCCCCGCCGCGTCCGGGTCGAGGTCGAACGCCGCACACAGCCTTCGCCATAGGGCGTCGCTGCCGGCCGCGATCTGGACGGCACCGTCGCGACAGTGAAAGAGGCCGTACGGCGCGATCGACGGATGGTGGTTGCCCTGGGCCGTTCCGACCTCGCCGGCGACGCTCCACCGGGTGCCTTGGAAGGCATGGACACCGACGAGCGACGCGAGCAGCGACGTGCGCACGACCTGGCCCTTGCCGGTCGTGGCGCGCTCGTGCAGGGCGGCAACCGCACCGTACGCGCCGTACATGCCGGCGAGCAGGTCGCCGATCGGCACGCCGGTCTTTTGGGCGTCACCTGGCCCGGACCCGGTCAGCGACATCAGGCCACCCTCGCCTTGGGCGATCTGGTCGTACCCGGCCCGCGTGCCCTCGGGTCCGTCGTGCCCGAAACCGCTGATCGACAGCACGACCAGACGCGGATTGCGCGCGAGCAGCGTCTCGACGCCGAGACCCAGGCGATCGAGGACGCCGGGCCGGAAGTTTTCGACGACGACGTCGGCGGACTCGACCAGACGCACCAGCGTCTCGCGGTCGCCGGCCGCCTTGAGGTCGAGGACCACCGACTCCTTGTTGCGGTTGCACGACAGGAAGTAGGTCGACTCCGCACCCGGGTCCGTCGCTCCGCCGGCGGCGTGGGTGCCGTCGGACGGCACCCGGAACGGCGGACCCCACCCGCGACTGTCGTCGCCACCCGACGGCGACTCGATCTTGATCACGCGGGCGCCGAGATCACCGAGCATCATCGCCGCGTGTGGACCGGCGAGAGCCCGACTCAGGTCGATCACGACGATGTCGGCCAGGGGTCCCGACGTCTCCTGCTCACTCATGACGCCAGCATCGCAGGGGTGGGCCGAGGCTAACCGAAGATGTCAGAAATCTTGCATCCGTGATGCCGGCTCCATCGGGCCACGGCGTGCTCCGGACCGAGCCGTCGACCGGCCGCCCACGACCGAAGGAAGCGGTAAGGGCGGATCACGCCGCGCCGGATCCACCAGTCGTCGCGGGCGCGACACAGGGGACCGATCCCGAAGTGCAGATGGCACGACGTGTAGGCGGCGTTGCCAGTCTGCCCGACCCGACCCAACGGCTGACCGGCCCGGACCGGCGCACCCGGCCGGACCCACCCGGCAAGCGATCGGAGATGACTGCCGTAGTAGCGCACGCCGTCGATGCCGGCGATCGAGAACGACTTGCCGCCACGGACCGCGGGTCGGTTCGTCGACGGGTCCCAGCGGTCGGTCCGTGAGACCTCCAGCACTTCGCCCGCGACCGGCGCGACGACCCGACTCCCGCAGGCGGCGAAGATGTCGGTCGCCGGGTAGTCATGGTGGGCCGTGCCGTAGGAGGTTTCGCCGCGTACCGGAAAGACGCGCCGCACGGCCGCAGGCCCCTGCCCCGGTTCGTCGGGGACAGCGGTCGGGCCGCCCGGCGCACTCGCCGTCAGCGGTGTCGGCGCACCCGGGAAAGCAGCACCGGGCGCTGCCGTGACCAGCACCGTGGCGGCCGCGACAAAGGCGGCCAGCCGCAACGGACGCATCCACCCTCCTCAGGCCTCGATCCGCCCACACGGTACCTCTGGCCAGGTCAGAGATCGTCGACCGCGGCGGTCAACGGGGCCGCCAGATCGCCCTTCGGCTCGATCTCGACCCCTCCGAGATCTAGCCAGCCGGCGAAGTCGGCGAGCTCGGCGGCCAGTTCGGCGGCGGTCGCGGCCGGTGCGTCCGGCTCGGCGTGCGCGGCCTTGACGACCAGGCGACCGCGCCGCCGGTCGGCCTTGAGATCAACCCGGGCGACGAGCCGGTCGCCGAGCAGGAACGGCAGCACGTAGTAGCCGTGCACCCGCAGGTCCTTCGGAACGTAGATCTCGATCCGGTAGCGGAACCCGAACAGTGCCTCGGTCCGGACCCGCTCGAAGACGAGCGGGTCGAACGGACTGAGCAGGCTGCGGGCCCGCACCTGACGCGGAAGCTTGGCATCGCGATGCAGATACGCCGGCCGCTTCCAACCGTCGATGGTCACCGGAAGGAGCACACCGTCGTCGACGAGGTCGGCGATCGCCTCCCGGGTCGGCGCCGGTTTCAGCCGGAAGTAGTCGCGCAGACACTGCTCGGTCGCGACCCCATGAGCGCGGGCGGCGACCCGCACCAGCTCGCGGTGCGCCTGCGCCGGTTCGGGCGTGGGCGCGTCGTATACGTGTGTGGGCAGGACACGCTCGGGCAGGTCATAGACCCGTTCGAACGCGCCGTTGCGCCGAACCGACGTGACCTTGCCGGTATAGAACAGCCACTCGAGGGCTTGCTTGACGACCGACCAGTTCCACCCCCAACCGCCGCCTCGCGGTGCAGGGACGTCGAGCTCGATCTCCCGCGCCGTCAGCGGGCCCCGCTGGCGCACCTCGTCGAGCACCCAGTCGACGATCTCTGGGTGCTCGCGAGCGATCCGCGTCATGCCGCCCCACGCACCGTCGGCGGTGGACATCCGGAACCGTAGCAACGGCTGCAGGTCGATCCGGACCAGCGATGCCTCATGCGCCCAGTATTCGAACAGCCGCCGCGGCGCACGGCCGAACGCTCGGTCGAGCAGCGCCGGCGGATAGGGCCCGATCCGGGAGTAGAGCGGCACGTAGTGGGCGCGGGCGACGACGTTGACCGAGTCGATCTGGAACAGGCCGATCCGGTCGACGACGCGGGCGAGGGCACGCGCGTTGGGTGTCACCGGACGCCGGTCGACGAAGCCCTGCGCGGCCAACGCCACGCGTCGGGCCTGGAGTCGGGTCAGTCGCTCCCGCTGGGACAATGCAGTCACCCGCGGGAGCGTACGACCCTCCCCCGACAATCCCTCAGACCGCCAGTCGGATCACTCCGTAGTCGTAGCCGCGTCGGCGGTAGACAACGCTCGGCTGCTCGGTCCGCCGGTCGACAAAGAGAAAGAAGTCGTGTCCGACCAGCTCCATCTCGTACAGCGCCTGGTCGAGCGTCATCGGCGTCGTCTCGTGGGTCTTCTCCCGAACGATCGGGGGACCGTCGCCGACGACCTCGAGCGGACCGACGTGATGCACAGCCGAAGCCGTGTCCTCGTCGGCAGCGGTCACGGTCGCCGCCGGAGCCGTCCCGTTGACGGTTACCGGGGCGGTGGCTTCGGCCAGCGACATCGGTGAGCGCTGGCCCCGGTGGATGCGGCGTCGGTCGGCCGCCTTCCGGAGCCGAGCCTCGAGCTTGTCCCACGCCCCGTCGAGGGCGGACATCTTGTCGTCGGCCGCCGCCTCGGCCCGGACGACCGGTCCTCGCGAGTGCACGGTCAGCTCGACGCGCCAGGCCCGTGACGCCAGCCGCGGATTGCGCTCGGCCGTGACTTCGACATCGACACGGATCACCCGGTGGTCGTACTTGTGCAGCCGCGAAAGCTTGTCGGACACGTGATCCCGAAAACGATCGGAGACCTCACAGTGTCGGCACTTCACCACGATGTCCACTTGACCTCCTCCGTTGGCGCGGTCATCAGACGCCCCAAGACGCCATGGCATGACAACGGCACCCGGTACGAGGCCTCAGATTCGTTCGCATCGCCTCCCGAGCGATGGCGGTCGAACTCTGCGGTCCCTAACGGGTGCCATATCTAGACGCTAGTCTCTGCGCGGCTGAAACGGTAGCTCTGGAACCGGACAAGCCGACTCATGAGGCGGCGACCACTCTCAACGTGGTCCTACGACGAGCGTGGCCGGCGGCGGGGCGTGGCCGCCACGGTGGCGATCGCGACCGGGGTCGCACCGGCGGCGCGCAGCGCCCGAACCGCCTCGGCCGCGGAGGCGCCGGTCGTGATGATGTCGTCGACGACCACGATCGGGGCGCCGGTCGGAGTGCCACGGACGGCCCGCAAGGCGCCTGCGAGGTTGGCCGCCCGATCGGGCGCCGACAGGCCCGACTGGTCACGGACCGCGCGGGCCGGTCGCAACGCGGCGCAGACCGTGACGTCGAGGCCCCGGCGGCGTAGCCGACTCGCGGCGACCCGGGCCAGGCTCAGGACGAGGTCGTGGCCGCGGGTGCGCACGGCCCGCCGGCTCGACGGCATCGGCGCGAGCACCCCGCCGGCCAGCTCGAGCGCGCCCAGCGCCACCTCGACCGGGGCCGCGAGCATCCGACCGAGCGGGCGCACCAGGCCGAATCTCCCGTGCTCCTTCGCGGCGATGATCAGGTCGCGCAGCCGACTCTCGTAGGCGGCGCCGGTCATGGGGAGCACGGGAGGGGGTTCGGCGAGCCCGGCTGGGATCGGGTCCGGCCACGCCTCGACCGGCGTCGCTAGGCAGGCCGCCGCGCAGTCTGAGCACAGCCGGCGACCGGCTCGGTCGCACCCGGCGCATCGACCGCCGAGCAGCAGGTCACTCGCGGCGTCGCGCCAGGTGTGCGGCTCCATACGGCAAGCCTGGGTCGCCGCCGCGCCGGGTGTGGGCTGACGAGCGAAACTGTGGACAAGCTCAGCCGGGGACGGCGGCGGCGACCAGCGGGTGCTGCTGCACCACGTGCCACCGACTGGTGCCTCCCACCCAGAGCTGACCCTGGCGGTCCTCGACATAAACATCGCTGTCGGCGATGCCGGAGGCCTCGAGGTCGACAGCGTCGTCCACCCCCTGTGGCAGCGCGACGGACAGCGGCGGGTCGGCGTACTGGGAGCCGTCGATCCGCATCGTATAGGGCCGGACGACGCTCCGCCCGACCTCGCCGACCTGGCCGAGCGCCACGATCGTCGTGGGGTTCAGCCACTCGGCGGCCCGCACCGACCGGAGCGTGAGGCCCGACGCGACGAGCTCGTGCACCCCGGAAAGCCCGGTCGCCTCGCTGCCGCCGGCCGAATATCGGACGTTGCCGACAACGACCCGGGCCGACGCGGATCGTGACGTGCCGTTGCGGGCCAGTCCGACGAAGCGGCTACCGTCCGGCGAAAGCGTGAGCGAGATGAAACGGCGCTGCCGGAGATCGCCGATGGGAATCGACGAAACGCTCTTGTTGGGCGCCCATTTGAGCAGCCGACTTCGGTCGGCCAGTTGCTCGATGAAGAGCAATTCGCCGCTGTTGGTGAACGTCGGCGATCGCAGCCGACCGTTGCTGATGTAGGCCGTGCCGACGCCGCCCTGCGGGTCGAATGCCGGGCCGACGAGCAGGCGGTGCCGGTCGGTGCTGATGGCGCCGACCCGACTGAGGTTTACGTCGAGGTCGAAGGAACGGACGCCGATGACGGCCCTTCCCCAGGGGCCGCGAGTCTGCCGCGTCACCGGCGTTCGCAGCGGCGTCACCTGGACCAGCCGACCCGACTCGAGCGCGTAGAGCTCGCTGCGCGCCGGCACCTCGGTGGCGTCGTAGCTCAGCCAATCCTGGACGGTTTGCACTTGAGGGATGCCGGAAAACTCCAACGGCAGATCGCTCACGGTGATGCGTACGCCGCTGATGCTCGGCACCTGCGACAGCGTCCACACCACTTGGGCCGAAAGCAGGCGCAGCTGGTCGTCGGACATGTCGAGCACCGGGCCGGTCAGAAGCACCTCGGCAACGCCGCCGTTGTCGACCGGCACAGAAACGTCGGCCTGGTTCATCGCTGGCACTTCGGTCCGCACGCCGTCGGGCATGGTCGGCGTCGGGCCCTGTAGCAGTCCGCGGATCAGATAGGTCGGGAGCTGCTCCCCGGTCGGCAGGTAGATCGGGTCAGGGACTAGATAGTCGCCCGACCGAGTCGCGAAATAGAGCGACACCGGCTTGAAGTACTGGGTGAAGAACCCGCCATCGACAAAGAGCGCGTTGACCGGATTGGCGATCCGCCACTCGCCGTCCTCGAGACGCAGGGTGTATCGCAAGGACTCGAGCCGGGTCGCGCCGCCGGCGACCGGTCGGTAGCGACCGCGATCGCTCAATGCCGCCCGACGACCGTAGCTCGCGTCGACCGTGCTGCCACCGGCCCATCGCACGTCGACCGCGTCGTAGATGACCGTACGGCGCAGCGGATCCCAGTCCTTGACCGCATCGGTGATGAGGTACTGCGTGGCCACGTCGGTCGACAGCGGGTAGGCCTTCATCGCCTCGAAGAACCCCGTGACGATCTCCGCCGGCGTCGCCCCCACGCTCGGCGGCGGCGGGTCGATCAACGGCAGGTCGTCGGAGTCGTCATCTTCCTCGACCACCCAGTGGACCGGTCCCGACTGCGGCAGCTCGGCGCAGCCGACCAAGGGGATGAGCAACGCCGCCGCGAGGGCGACCCGGCACGCCCTCACGACTCTCCCACCCCGAGGTCGAGCCGCTCGTAGCTCTGCCCGATCTCGATCGGGCGCTCTTCGCGGGGAACGAGCGGCAGCGGCGAACGTGTCAGCTCGGCGCCGGCGTCGCGCGGCAACGTGAGGCGAAACTGTGCTCCCTTGTCCGGTTCGCCCCACGCCTGGAGCCAGCCGCCGTGCAGCTGGGCGTCCTCGAGCGCGATAGCGAGACCGAGTCCGGTGCCGCCGGCACTGCGGGTCCGCGCGCGGTCGGCCCGCCAGAAGCGGTTGAAGACCAGCGTGGACTCGCCCGCGTGCAGGCCGACTCCCCAGTCGCGCACGGTCAGAGCGGCGGCTTGCTCGTCGGCGGCAACGCGGACCTCGATCCGGGGAGCGTGGCTGTAGTGGATGGCGTTGACGACGAGGTTGCGGATGATCCGCTCGACGCGTCGAGTGTCGCACTGCACCAGGCACGGCCGGGCGTCGATGATCAACTCGACATCGCTGCCGTACCGTTCGGCCAACGCTCGACAGGCGGCGACCGAGCGCTCGGCACACTCGTTGAGGTCGACCAGCTCGAGGTCGAGTCGAGCCGCGCCGGCGTCGAAACGGCTGACCTCGAGCAGGTCTGTGAGCAACGACTCGAAGCGGTCGAGCTCCACCTGCAGCAGCTCGGCCGCCCGTGCCGTGGGCGGGTCGAAGTCGCCTCGGGTGTCGTGCAGCACGTCGGCGGCCATCCGTACCGTCGTCAGCGGCGTCCGCAGCTCGTGGGAGACGTCGCTGACAAACCGGCGCTGCATCCGCGAGAGCTCCTCGAGCTGGCGGATCTGACGCTGCAGGCTGGCCGCCATCTGGTTGAACGAAATCCCGAGGCGTGCGATGTCGTCTTGTCCCCGGACGTGCATCCGCTCCTCGAGCCGGCCGGCGGCCAGCCGTTCGGCGATCCGCCGGGCCAATCTGACCGGGGTGACGACCTGCCGGGTGACCAGCCAGGCCACACCGGCGACGAGGATCACCAGGGCCAGTCCGGCCGACACCATCGCTCGCTTGATGAGCGACAGCGTGTCGGCCTGGTCGCTCATCGAGTACAGATAGAACAACGCGAACGAGTCGCCGGTGCTCGGAGCGTGAATCTGAGCGCCGATGACGATGGCTGGCTCCGAGCCACCGTCGCGGAACGACATCGTCGAGTACGCCCAGGCCACGCCGTCCTGGGTGCTGACATCCTTGAGCAGCTGGTTCGGGATGCTTTGGCAGCTGACGTCGCGAGACTTCTTCTTGCCCACCTGTTCGCAGATCGGCTTGGCCGTCAGCGGGCCGAGCAGGACCACTTCGTATTGTCGCGCGGTGCCGCCGCGGGTCGAGAGGCTCTGCACCAGCTTGCCAGTCGTGTCGCTCAGGCTCCGGGTGTCGGTGACCGGCTGCGCGTTGAGCTGCTCCTGCGCCAGATGGATGCCGGCCCTGGCCTCCGAAACTGACTGCTCCCGCTTGCTGTCGGTCAGACCCTCGGCGACCTGGCGGGTGAGCATCCAACCGACGAGGGCGATGACGATCGCACTCAGGACCACGGTGCCGATGACGACCCGAGCCTGGATCGACCGCAGCCACCGCAGGTGCACGGCGCGCAGGTAGCGGGCGGGCAGGCCGACGACGGTGCGCCACCGTCGTGTCGTCCCCGCTTGGGTCGCCGTCACCGAAGTTCCGCCCTCTCAGGCCGCGCGCGCGACCCGACACCAGGCTAGCCTCGCCGGCTCGACCGGCGGCGGGCTAGCCGGCGTTGGCCTTATAGCCGACCCCTCGTACGGTGACCACGATCTCGGGGTGTTCGGGGTCGCGCTCGATCTTGGACCGCAGCCGCTGGACGTGCACGTTGACCAGCCGGGTGTCGGCGGCATGGCGATAGCCCCACACCTGCTCGAGCAACACCTCGCGGGTGAAGACCTGCCAGGGCTTACGGGCCAGGCACAGCAGCAGGTCGAACTCGAGCGGCGTCAGTGCGATCTCTTCGCCGGACCGCTTGACGCTGTGGCCCGCGACGTCGATTGCTAGGTCGGCGATCGTGATTGTCTCGGGGGCCTCTTCGCCGAGCCGACGCAGCCGAGCCCGGATCCGCGCGACCAACTCCTTCGGCTTGAAAGGCTTGACGATGTAGTCGTCGGCCCCGGACTCGAGACCGACCACGATGTCGACCGTGTCGTTCTTGGCGGTCAGCATGACGATCGGCACACCGGACTCGGCCCGGATCGCCTTGCAGACGTCGACGCCGTCCATGCCCGGCAGCATCAGGTCGAGCAACACGATGTCGGGCCGTTTGTCGCGGAACATGGCGAGTGCCTTGTCACCGGATCCGCAGACAACCGTCTCGAAACCCTCGTTGCTGAGGACGATCGTCAGCATCTCGGCCAGCGCCGTATCGTCGTCGACGATCAGAACTGTGCCCTTGCCGCCGGTTCGACCTGCGGTTGGTTCGGTGTTCACACCATCTCCCATTTGCCACGTCATCGTCGGGCATATCACCCGCCCCACCCTTCACAGTACGATGCCGTGCCTCAGGGATGCCCGCAACCCGGACGTGCGTGTCCGCTTTCGTCCGGGTTGCGGCCGTCTATCGGAGGCTCAGTAGCGGTAGTGGTCGGGCTTATAGGGCCCGTCCACGTGCACACCGAGGTAGGTGGCCTGTTCCTTGCTGAGCTCGGTGAGCTCGACGCCCAGCGCGTCCAGGTGCAGTCGAGCGACCTCTTCGTCGAGGTGCTTGGGCAGCACGTGGACACCGAGCGGGTACGCGTCGGAGCGGGTGTAGAGCTCGATCTGTGCCAACACCTGGTTGGTGAACGAGTTGGACATGACGAACGACGGGTGTCCGGTCGCGTTACCGAGGTTCATCAAGCGACCCTCGGACAACACGATGATGCTGTGCCCGTCGGAGAAGTCCCAGACGTCGACCTGCGGCTTGACCGTGCGGCGCTGGATTCCGTCGACCTTCGCCAGCCCGGCCAGGTCGATCTCGTGGTCGAAGTGGCCGATGTTGCCGACGATCGCCTGGTGCTTCATCCGGGCCATGTAGTCGACGGTGACGACGCTCTTGCAGCCGGTCGCGGTGATCACGATGTCCGCCCGGTCGACGACGCTGTCGAGCCGGGCCACCTGATAACCGTCCATCGCGGCCTGCAGCGCGCAGATCGGGTCGACCTCGGTGACGATGACGCGCGCGCCCTGGCCGCGCAACGCGTCGGCGCAACCCTTGCCGACGTCGCCGTAGCCGCAGACGACCGCGACCTTGCCTCCGATGAGTACGTCGGTAGCCCGGTTGAGGCCGTCGACCAGTGAGTGGCGGCAGCCGTACCTGTTGTCGAACTTCGACTTGGTCACCGAGTCGTTGACGTTGATCGCCGGGAAGAGCAGCTTGCCGTCACGCATCATCTCGTAGAGGCGGTGGACGCCCGTCGTGGTTTCCTCGGTGACGCCCTTGATGCCGGCGGCGACCTTCTGCCAGCGGTCCGGCGACTCGGCGAGCGACGCGGTCAGCACCTTGAGGACCTCGCGCGTCTCCGGGTTTTCGGTCGACTCCGGCGACGGCACCTCGCCGGCCTTCTCGTACTCGACCCCGAGGTGCAGCAGCAGCGTGGCGTCGCCACCGTCGTCGAGGATCATGTTCGGCTGCGTGTCGCCGGGCCACTGGAGGATCTGCTGGGTGCACCACCAGTACTCCTCCAGCGTCTCGCCCTTCCACGCGAAGACCGGGACGCCGGCCGGCTGCTCCGGCGTGCCGTTCGGACCGACGACGACCGCGGCGGCCGCGTGGTCCTGGGTGGAGAAGATGTTGCAACTCGCCCACCGCACCTCGGCGCCAAGCGCGACCAGTGTCTCGATCAGGACGGCGGTCTGCACCGTCATGTGCAGCGATCCGGCGATTCGGGCGCCGGCGAGCGGCTTGTCGTCGCCGTAGCGCTCCCGCATCGCCATCAGGCCGGGCATCTCGTGCTCGGCGAGTGAGATCTCGGTCCGACCGAAATCAGCCAGGCCCAGGTCAGCGACCTTGAAATCCATGGTGTTCCCTTCCGTGTGTGGCCCTACGTCGTTGATCCGTCACTTGTGCCGCGACGATCCGCGCCGTTGTCGACCAAGGATCCGCCGTCAGCCGGTGGATCGTCGGAGCACAAGTGACGGATCAACTCGTGCGTGGTCCTCGTGCGATCAAAGCTCGCCACGGGCCTTCTGGCCCCACACGGGAGGACTCGATCAGGATACCTGCTCCGGCGGAGTCGACGCTGCGGCCGGTTCGCGATAGATGTCCGGCTCCAGATAGATCACCGAGGCCAACGGCTCGGCGTCGCGGATGGCGGCCTCGGCGGAATCGATGGCGGCCGCGACCGAGGCCGCCGTGTCGTCGTGCTCGACGGCGACCTTGGCGGCGACGAGCAGCTCGTCCGGGCCGAGGTGCAGCGTCTTGAGGTGGATGATCCGATCGATGCCGGTCGTCTGCTCGATGGCCGTCCGAATCGCCCCGACCGCGCGGGGGCCGGCCGACTCCCCGAGCAACAGGCTTTTGGTCTCGATCGCGAGGATCACCGCCACGCACACCAGCAGCAGCCCGATCGCGGCGGTGCCGGCGGCGTCCCAGTAGCCGTTGTCGGTCAACAACGTCATGCTGATGCCGGTGAGCGCGAAGACCAGGCCGAGCAGGGCCGCGAGGTCCTCCAGCAGCACCACCGGCAGCTCCGGCGCCTTGGCCGACCGGATGAACTGCACCCACGACCGGCCGCCCCGGACCTTGTTCGACTCCACGATCGCGGTCCGAAATGAGAAGCCTTCCATCACGATGGCGGCACCCAACACCACGAGCGGGATCCACCACCAGTCGCTTTCGAGCAGCTCGTTCGGGTGGCCGCCGTGGACCTCCTCGTACTTGTGGACGGCCTCGTACAACGCGAACAGACCGCCGACGCTGAACAACACGATCGCGACGATGAAGCTGTAGATGTAGCGCTCGCGGCCGAACCCGAAGGGATGCTCCGGTGTCGCATCTCGATGCGACCGCCGAGCGCCGATCAGGAGCAGGAGCTGGTTGCCGGAGTCGGCGACCGAGTGGATCGCCTCGGCGAGCATCGACGATGCCCCGGTGATCGCCCATGCGGCGAACTTGGTCACCGCGATCCCGAGGTTGGCGGCCAGTGCGGCGACGACGGCCTTGGTGCCTGCGTTTGCGGACATCGATTCCCGATTCTGCTCGACGTACGAGGGCTTCAGAGTGCCAGACGATACGAATTCGACGCGGACGACTACCCGCGACGACCGGTGCTGACGCGGGCGAGGCTGCCTTTGCCGCGGACGACGACGTCGGCGGTCGACGCGGGGACGAAGGCCGACTCGCCATGGCGCAGCTCGAGCGCGACCGATCCCCGGCTGACGGCGTAGCCGCCCTCGACGCAAAACAGGATCTGCGGGCCCGCTACCCCGTCGGCGAGCCGCGTCGATCGGTCGGCGACGTCGCCCACCACGCCTAGCGCGACGTCGACACCCTCGGGCGCGTAGACCCGTTCGGGCCCACAGGCGCTGGGCGTCACCCGGGCGGCGCCGGCCCGCGTGACGAGTCCGGCGACGAACGCGTCACGGTCGACCGACTTCGACGTCAGGCCGGCCCGTACGACCGAGTCGGAGTTGGACTGTACCTCGATGCCAACGCCGGACAGGTACGTGTGCGGCTGACCGGGTCGGCACACGATCGCCTCCCCCGGCGCCAGGGTGACGTCGGCCAACAGCATCGGCGCGAGGACCGCCGGATCGGTCGGATGATGAGCCGCAAGCTCGTCGACGGCCGCCGCGACCGGGTGCCATCGCGGCAGCCGCCGCAGGTCGTCTCGGACCGCCGCGACCCGGTCTCCATCGATCGCCAGCAGCCGGCCGAAGCAGTCGCGCAGCGCGTCCTGGTAGTCGGTGCGCTCGAGCAGACTGTCGACGATCCCGGCGACCTCTCGACCGGCGGCGGCATCACGGAGATCGGCGAGCAGCGTCCGCACCGTCGCGGCGTCGCGGAAGCCGCACAGCACACGGCACGGCTGCCACGCGTACAGCATCTCGGTCTTCGCGTGCGGCCCGGCGACCGGATGGATCTGCAGCGACAGCGGAGCGCCGATCGCGGTCACCTTCGCGAGAAACGGCAGCCGCGGCTCGCCACGGGCCCGCAACACCGCCGCGAGGTCGTGCCAACGCCGGTCGATCCGCACCAGCGACGACTCGGTCTCGTAGGCGCCCATCCACAGCTCGGCCTGCGGCTGGCCGTCCGGCGTCACGCCGAGCAGCTCCGGGATGACCTCCGTCGATCCCCAGTCGTAGCGACGGATGGGGTTGCGCATCGGGTACATCGGGCCTACAACGCTGCCGGATCGGATCCGAGACCGACTCCGAGATAGGCGGCCGCGTAGCTGCCCTGCGACAGCAGCGACGCATAGCGGGCGATCTCCGGACCGTGATCGCAGGTCAGCGTCTTCACGCGTACGCCGTGCGCCTCGGCGCCGGTCATCAGGCGGCCGCGCTGCACCCGTACGACAGAATCCTGGGTGCCGTCGTCGAGGATCACCAGCGCCGGCGGCAGCGTCGAGGCGCGCGACTCGTAGGGATCGGCGAACACGTCGGGTCGCTTCGCAGCGGCGAGCACCGGCAGCAGGTGGTCGGCGTCGGCGGCGAGCGACGATCGGCCCGACACCCGGCGGATCGCCTCGGCCACCCGTCGGGCCGCTCGGGCGCCCAGCACCGAGCCTCCCCACAGCAGCGGATTGACGTCGGCCAGCGTCAGCGCCAGCTCCTTGGCCGGGTTTTGCACGATGTCGTGAAACGGCGAGCACTCCTCCGCCACCCGATCGAGCGCGGTCGCGACAGCCTCGGCGTCGACGTCAGGCCCGAGGCCGAGCAGGTGCAGGGCCTGGAGCGCGACAAGCGCGGCTGCCAGCGGGTCGCCCGTCGTCACGGGCAGCAGCGTCGTGTACCTGCCGGCGGCCATCTCGGCGACGTCGGAGTGCGGATCGCAGGTGACGATGAGGACCGCGCCGCGTCGAGTGGCCTCGGAGACCGCCGACGAGGCCGACGAGTCTCCGCTGGTCTGCGCCATGACGACGACGGCGTCGAGGGCGCCGACCCAGCCGGGCAGCCCGGGGCCGGGCCAGGCCACGAAAGGCACCGGGCACCAGGGTTCGAGAACCGCCCGGAGGAGGCGTGAGTCGTTGCCGGCGGCGACGACGGCACGCGGTCGGACCTCGCTCTCGAACCCGCTGAGAGCCTCCAGGCCCGCGGCGACCTCTCGTCGCACACGGGCCCCGGCCTCGGCCAACGGGCGCAGGCTCGGATCAGCGGCGGCCAGCGCCGAGGCGTCGTCCAGCAGTGCGTCGTCGAACACGGGATGCCGTCTCCTGTGCCGCCGCCTCAGGCGTCCTCGTCGGCGGGCGACTCGGCGCTGTCGGCGTCGGGTCGTCGCGCCTCCTCGACCAGCATCACCGGAATGTCGTCGCGAACGGGATAGGCGAGGCCGCATCCATTGCACACCAGCTCCGACGCCGAGTCGTCGACCGAGAGCTTGGACCGGCAGTCGGGGCAGACGAGGATCTCCAACAGCGTCGCGTCGAGGTTCATCGGTGACTCCTGATCGCGTTCCGGCGGGCTAACGGCTGGTGCTCGATGCCCGGACATTGAATCACGAGGTCGTCGCGCATCCTCGATCCGCGACCCATCGAGTCGGTCGACGAGCTCTCGGGCCCACGTCAGCGTGTCGGACGGTCGTTGGACCGACACCAGTGCCACCGGGAGCCGATGGAGCGAGGCGTCATTGCCTCCGTCCTGCAGCCGGTCGCCGACGAACACGAGTTGCCCGAGCCGTACTCCGAGCGCCGCCGCCAACCGCTCGACCCCGAACGCCTTGTCCCGTCCCGGCCGGGTCACGTCGATCGACGACGATGCCCCGCTGGCGACGGACAGATGCGGCAGCCGCTCTGCGACCAGAAGTCGGATGCGTTCCTTCTTGGTGCCGTCCGGATCCCAGGCCTGCTTCACCTCGAGCGGAGCAGTCTGCCCGAAGACGGAGTAGGTGATCTGGCCACCTCGGTCGTCGACGTAGTCACCCCACTGCCGGCTCTCGAACAGGCCGAGCTCCTTTGCCGCGCCGATCAGCACCTCGGGAACCCGCTCCCGGTCGCTCGGGTCGAGGTCCTCCCGAAACTCCTGATGCCAGCTCCGTCCGTCCCACCGGCGACGCTGCGTGCCACACGCAGGCAGCAAATGCAGGCGACGACGGTCGTCATCCGACCAGCCGAGCTCGTCGAGGTACGGCAGGACCTGCGCCTCGATCAGCTTGTAGCGACCACCCGTCACGATGCCGACGTCGAGCCGCCGCACCAGCTCCAGCAGGGCCTCGGCCATCGGGCGCTCGATCGGCACCTTCGAGCCGGTCAAGGTGCCGTCGAGATCGAACACGACGCATCGAGGCAGGCCGCCGTCGACGGCGAGCTCACCGTCCGACGACGTCGGAGTCGCCAGCCACGTCGCGCTCATTCGGCGGCAACCTCCCGGGGATCGTGACCGCTGCAGACCTCTAGCGACCGAGCCTCTCACAACGCGGTGCCTCGCCGTCGTCCGCGCAGCGGTGGACGGTCGCTGCCGTCGCGGTCAGTCGAGGGACCGCAGCGCCCGCAGGTGGCCGCGCCGACCGACCTCGATCGCGTGGCCGTGCGGCTCGTCGGTCGGTGGCGGCTTGGCCGCCTCGCGGACCGCGTTGGCCAGTGCCTCGAGGTCGTCGCTGCTCGGACCGCCGGCATCCGGATCCGGGGCCAGCCGCACGACCTCCCACCCGCGCGGCGCCGAGAGTCGCTCGGAGTGCTCCTCGCACAGGTCGTAGGCGTGCGGTTCGGCGTACGTTGCGAGCGGGCCGAGGACGGCGGTCTGGTCGGCATACACGTACGTCAGCGTCGCCACCGCGGACCGAGGGCACGCGGTTCTCGTACATCGACGCCGAATCGTCACGCCCGCTCCTCACTCACAAGCAGACGGTACCCGTCGCGACCCGCCGGCGTCGCCACCAGCGGACGTGTCGGGTGCGGCAGTAGCCTCGGGTCCATGCCGGACGACGCCCCGAGCCGCCGAGCCAACCGGGGTCGACGCTGCCGGGATCGACGCGGCCGCGATCGGCGCGGACCTTGGATCGTGCCGGGTCCGCACACCCCCGACGGGGTCCCCGGCGACCGTAGCCGACGCGAGCGGTTCGACGCGGTCGTCGCCGGCGTGGTTGCCGAGCTGGAGAAGCGTTGGCGCGTCGAGCTCGCGGATGTCGAGTTCGGTCTCGAAGAGGTGCCGTGGGTCGACGACGACTGGCAGCCCGAGCGCGTACCGCTGGCAACGCTCGTGCCGGGACGATCTCACCGGCCGACCCGCATCGTGGTCTACCGGTTGCCGATCCGGGCTCGGCTGCTGCGCGACGCCAACCTGACGGGCGAGCGCGATCTCGTCTACGCGGCGCTGGTCGACCAGATCGCCGAGCTGCTCGGCCGCTCCCACGACGAAGTCGATCCGCGCGTCGACCTGGCCTAGTCGAGCGGATAGACGCCGGGCGCGACCGCGTACGTCGGGGCGCTCTGGAGCGGCAGCGACGACCAGGCATCGTCGGACTCGTAGACAGCCGCCGCCCGGACGGTGCCAGATCTCGGTGTCACCACGAGGTAGGCGACCTTGCTCGCGTTGGTCCCGAGGTCCGCACGGTTGCCAGTGCGCCACGACACGGTCCTGCCGGCCGGCACGGTCAGCGTCCGCTCGCCCAGCGACGACCCGTCCTCGGCTTTCACCTCGACCGACAGCGTCGCCTCGGCGTCCGGTTCGGCACTGGTGACAGCGAGGCTGACGCCGGACGGATCGATCGACGTCAGGTCGACCGGGACGATCGCCGGGTCGCTGATCTCCGGGGCACTCGTGCCGTAGGCGATGTCGGCCGGGCTGTCGCCGGAGGTGGACCGTACCGAGGCCACGATCGGCTGGTCGGCCTCGAGTTGGAGCGCCACCGTCTCGCCGCCCACCGACTTCGGTATCGGCACGACGTCGACCCCGCCCTCGTCGACCGAGGCGCTCTCGAAGTCCTTGACGGGGAACGTGCCGTTGGGACCGATCACCTGGATGTCGACGGTGGCCGTGCGATCACCCGGATTGCCCAGGATCAGATCCTGGCGTCCGGCGTCCTCGATCGCCGGCGTCACGGTGAGCGTGGTGTCCGGCGGTTGCGCCGTCGGGATCCACTCGGTTCCCGCTGGGGCCAACGTCGCCGACCAGTAGTCGAGCACCTGCGCGGTTACCTGCCCCTGGGACGCGGCGACCTGGATCACGGCCTCTCCCTCACCGGCGGCGAAGTCGGACAGGCTGAGTCGCTCGACGTCGTGCGACTCGATCGCGAGTCCGGTCGTGCTCACTGGCTCCTTGAGGCCCTCGCTGGTGAGAAGTGAGACGTCGACGATGGCGTCTGTCACGCCGGGGTTGCTGAGCAACAGAGTGCTGGAGTGACTAACGGTGCTGCCGGCGCCCAAGAACCACGCCTCACGGGCCGGCGGCGGGCACGACGTGACGGCGAGTCCACCACCCGCCTCGTCGTCTGCACGTGTCGCCGCGAACGCCGCGGCACCGGTGGCCATCGATCCGGTCGCCGACACTAGGACGGGCTGCGCTGCGTCGTCGCCTTGCTGCACCACCGACCAGACCCCGGCCGCCGGCGCTGGTTCCGGCTTGTCGGCCTTGCCGTCGGGCAGCGGCGTGACCTCGACCCCGCCGTCGCCGCCGGTTTTGCCGCCGGCGTGACTGGTGACGCCGATGCCGGCCTTGGACGCCGGGAGCTTCGCGGCCCCGACCGAGGGACACGTCAGGTCGGTCTGACTCAACGGCAGCTCGGTCGACGCCGGCGGAGCCGGGGCCGGCTCGGAAGCGCGAACCGTCGCGAGACCCAATAGACCGGCCAGGATCACGAGAACGACCAGCGGCATGGCCCGTGGCCACCGGGACGGCGTGCGACTGGGTCGACGAGTGCGCTGCCGGTGGGTCCGGCGCGATCCAGGCTGCTGAGCGGTCATGTCCGACGCCTCCGTCCTGGCAACGCGCCGACGATCGCGACGAACGCGAGGGCCGATTGCGCCAGCGTCCACAGCCAGGTGTTCGAGTCGTACGAGAGGGTCACGGCGCCGTCGTCGGGTGCGACGAACGCCTGGGTGCCACTCGATGTGGTCCGCGACTTCAGCGCTCCGTCGGGTCCGGTGGCCGACCACTGATCCGACGGCAACGCCGCCAATCGCAGCTCGCGACCGGCCGGGCCGGCTGGCACCTCGACGTCGCCCTCGAGGCTGGCGGGTGCCTCGAGCACCTCGGCGTCGCCGGGGTCTCCGTTGGGCGCGACCACGCGGACCGCGCCGGAGGGCGCGTCGAGCGCCCATGCCCGGGCGTCCGGATCGGTGGTGCCGGCGCGGGTGAGTCCGACGCTGCCATCGAGCATCGACTCCACGGCCGGATCGACCGGCGGCTCGACGTAGATCGCACCGATGCCGTGGTCGAGCAGATTGTCGATCGTGTCGATGTCGGGATGACTCAAGAGGCCAGCGACCGTCCGGTCGACCTCGGCCAGGTCCGACCGGGGCGGGAAGACCGTTTCGTCACCGAGCCGAATGCCGTCGTCGCGAAGAATCTGGTATCCCACGCCGTCGCCGGACGAGCCGGTCAAGATCAGAGTCGCCGACTGGTCGGCGCTGTCGGCGCGGGCGGCGAGATAGACCGGAACCGGCACCGGGTCGTCGCGGTCCAGCAGGCTGTCGACGCCCAGCACCCACCAGCCGGCGACGACCAGCGGGACGAGTCCGGCCACCACAGCGGCTCCGACCGCGACCGGCTGGCGCCAGCCGAAGTTTTGGCCGGCGAGGAAGCCGCCGGCACCATCCGCGGCGAGGCCGGCGGCGACCGCGACGCCGGCGAGCCAACAGACCATCGGGAAGCCGACCCACACCGAGACCGACTCGGCGCCGGTCCCCACGTCGACCCGCTGGCCGGCACCCGCGACCGCGACGCCCAGGCCGATCAGCGCCACGGTCCACGCCAGACCGATCTCACGCAGCCGGTCGGTGCGCCCGAGGCCCAGCACGGCGAGGACGACGACGACCACCCCGAGCCCGGCCCAAACGCCGCCCGGCCCACCAGGAATGCCACCGGCCAGATCGAACGCGCTCGGGTCGAGAGAGATCGGCGAGCCGTCGACGCGCGCGTCGGCAAGCCCGGCCTCCCACCAAACCAGGTTCGGATCGACGGCCCGATCCCACATCCAGCGCCCCAGCACGAGCCACGGCACGACCGCAACGGCGAGGACCAGTGCGAAGGACCGCATCCGAGTGCGGCCACCGATCGGGCCCAAGGCGACGGCCAGCACCAGCCCGATCACGGTCATCGCGTAGGCGACCGGGACGAACGCGACCAACAGGCTCAGCCACAGACCGAGCCGCAGTCCGAGCATCCACGGCGAGCCGACTCCGGCCATGAACGCCATCGCGGCGGTCGCGACGCACGGCAGCACGATGATGCCGACGAGGGTCCCGAACCGGCCCTGGGCCAATGCGCCGGTCATCACCGGCACCATCGCGTACGCGAGACACCACCACACCCGGACTCGGTGCGACACGAAGAGCTGGCGAGCGAGGCGATGGGCGGTGATCAGGCTGAGCGGCACCACAGCCAAGACGAGGAGGTCGACGAGCAACCACGGCTGGCCGAAGGTGAGCGTGCCGGCAACCGCCATGACCCACACGTACGGTCCGGACTGAGCGTCCGACCCGACGCTGACCGGATGCCACGAGTCCCACATCAGACTCCACCAGGCGCCGACGCCGTCCGGCGCCGGCAACAGGGCGCCGCCGGACAGTTGGCCGGAGCCGAGCGCACCGTGTGCGGACCAAATCGACAGCGCGAGGAGACCGAGGACCAGCACCACCCACGGCTGCCGCGCGACACGGCCGACGATGCTCACCGTCGTGGGCAACTCCTCGACCTCGGCCGCGACCGGCCCGGTCTCGACGACCGCCCGCTTGCCGCTGAGCTTCGGTTGCTGGCTGCCGCCGCCGGCGGCCTGAACCAGCGCGTTGCCGATGTCGAGCACCGCGTCGACGCCGTGGCGATAGGGCAGCAGAGGACTGGGCAGCAGATGTCTCACGTCGGCCGGCGATCGCGTGGCCTGCCGACGGCGCCGACGGCGCGCTCGCAGCATCACGACCGGCCGCAGGTAGACCGCGCCGAGGCCGCGAAGCTCGTCGAGGGCCTCGCGAGGTGCCTTCGCGAGCAGCAGGCCCACGATCCGCAGCAGCGATCCGAGCAGCAGCCGGAACGACTGCCACCAAAAGCCGAGCCGGCTGGCGTTGGCCAACAAGGTGAACAGCGCGGCCCGGCGCCGCTGCGCTACCGGACTGCCCGACAGCGCGCCAGCGGTCCGAAGCCCCCGGCCCGATGCTTCGAGGTGGAAGATGACCGAGTCGGGAGCCGTTCGGGTTCGATAGCCGGCCCGGGCGACGCGCCATCCGAAGTCGAGGTCATCGCCGAACAGCGGAAGTCGGGAGTCGAACCCGCCCAGCGCCTCCCAGACGTCGCGCCGGACCAGCATGCCGGCCGTGTTGACGGCCAAGACATCACGCGGCCGGTCGTGTTGTCCCTGGTCAGGCTCACCACGCTCGAGGCCCGTCTCGCGCTGGCCGGTGCCGCTGATCGTGGCGCCGACCTCGAGCAGGCGACGCAGCGACGGCCATTCGCGGATCTTCGGGCCGATGAGGGCGACGTCGTCGCGGACCTGGGACAGCAGGCAGGCCAGGGCGTCGGGCTCTGGCGCCGAGTCGTCGTGCAGCAACCAGACCCAGCAGCGGGAACGATCGGCTGGATCGTCGGCTGGGGTGAGCGCCCGCCGACGGGAGCCGACCGGCATCTGATCGACGTAGCCGAGCCCCGCCGCGACGGCGTCGCCATAGCCGGCCGACCGACCGACCTGGCAGACGTTGCTCGCACCGATCCGATCCGACAACAGCTGGACCGAGGCGTCGGTCGAGCCGGTGTCGACCGCGACCAACGCGTTCGGCAGGCGACGCTGCTGCTCCAAGGCGTCGAGTACGTGAGGGAGCCACCGGGCGCCGTCGTGGCTGACCAGAACCGCCGTCACGTGAAGACTGGCGCGCGGGTCCAGTCCTTCGACGGCAGCTGACATCGGCGGGCTCTCGTGGTCGGGTGGGTCGGGTAGGCAACCGGGAAGTCAAACCCTAGGCGGTGGGCATTCACCGGTGCCGAGGGGACACCATCGAGACCGTTTTGGCACCAGAGCGACCGACCCTCGCTGGCCGGGCGGGGGTCGTCGCTCGTGCTAGACCGCCCGCTTCTTGAGCTTGCGACGCTCCCGTTCGGAGAGTCCGCCCCAGATGCCGAAGCGCTCATCGTGCCCCAGGGCGTACTCCAGACATTCCCCCCGCACGTCGCAGGACAGGCAGACTCGCTTCGCCTCCCGCGTCGATCCACCTTTTTCAGGGAAAAAGGCCTCTGGATCGGTTTGAGCGCATAGCGCCCGCTCCTGCCATGCCAACTCACCAGATTCGTCGTCGTCGAGCACATCGAGTTCATTCACGATGGTCTCGCCTCCTCGATTTTGCATTCCCGAGATTTTCCCCGTCGTGACTCCGCGTCGCTTCCTGGCCTGACACGCGGGGTCGGAAGCCCGACCCACGCCGAGGCGCGACTCCGCGGGGCGGCCTGAACCGGCGCCTCGAGGCGGGCTGTCCGCCAGAGCAAACAAACGACACGTATGAAATTACATGCCTGCAATACCGCAAAGTCAAGCCGAGAGATGCTAGAGGCGGTCCAGAAAGACGCAGCGGGGGCGCCACGACGCGCGTGGTGCACCCGCTGACAGGTGTCTCGTATGGAGGGGTGTGAGGGGAGCCGCTCCAGCCGGTTCAGGAGCTCGGCGACCACCAACCGGGGCGGTCGTCGTCACCCTCCTGCTGCTGGGGAGCCTCTGGCTGCTGGCCCCACTGCTGAGTCTCCTGCGGCGGTTGGGGCTGACCCCACTGCGGCGGCGGCTGCTGCTGCTGGCCCGGGTCGCCACCGGCCGCATAACCGGTCGAGGACTCGCCAGAGCCCGGCATCGGCTGACCGACCTCGCCCCCGGCGGCATAGCCGGTCGACGACTCACCGGACGTCGGCTGACCCCAGCCCTGACCGGCGACCGCACCGGCGGCACCCCACTGCTGCTGCTGCCCACCCCACTGCTGCTGCGGCTGGCCACCCCACTGCTGCTGCTGCGGCTGGCCACCCCACTGCTGCTGACCGCCCCACTGCTGCTGACCGCCCCACTGCTGCTGCGGCTGGCGGACCGGAGCCGGCAGGCCCTGGAAAATGGTGAAGGTCAGGAAGGCACCGATGCCGAGCAGGCCAAGGAAGGCCAACATCGCGATGGTTCCGACCACCTTGCCGGCGCCGGTGATTCCGGCATAGCCAGCGATGGCGCTCAGAGCCGATGCCGCTTGGACCTGTGCCGCTTCTGCGGGCGACGAGGCACTGCCGCCGCCGGTGTCCAGCCCATATCCCGCAAGCCACGTGACCAGGCCGAAAAGCACCATCACGCCCTGGAGGCCCAAAGCCCCGAGCACGACGATGCGCGCCATGGGAGTCGGCTCGCTCGAGGCAACCAGCATCGCCGCTACGACGGTGATGATGACGAACACCGGGCTGACGAACAGTCCCTGAGTCATCACGGCGCGAAGCGAAAAGTCGCCGAGATCGCTGTTGAGCAACACCGACAGGGAGGCGATGAGATATAAGGCAGTAGCGCCAAGCAACCCGAGGGCTAGCGGATCGCGTAGCTTCTTGGCAGATTCGGTAAGCACGGAAACTCCCCTATCAGACAGTTAGTGCGTGGCCAGCCTGCCACAGATGCCGAAACGATGGTCAGCGTGGTGCCGGTTGGGCGGTGTCGTGTCGCATTTCGCCTCCCGCCACACTTACGACATGCACATCACGGCACTGTCCGGCGGCATCGGTGGGGCCAGATTCCTGCGCGGTCTCCGCACCGTCTTGGGGCCTGACGACGAGCTCACCGTCATCGGAAACACCGCCGACGACATCTGGTTGTTCGGCCTCAAGATCTGCCCCGACCTCGACACCGTGATGTACACACTCGGCGGCGGCATCGACGACGATCGCGGTTGGGGCCGGGTCGACGAAACCTGGCGAGTCAAGGAGGAGCTCGCCGACTACGGGGTCGAGCCGACCTGGTTCGGGCTCGGCGACCGCGACTTCGCCACGCACATCGTGCGTACTCAGATGATGGGCGCGGGATATCCGCTGTCCGCTGTCACCGAGGCGTTGTGCGCCCGTTGGCTGCCGACCTCGGAGCGGCCGCGGATTCGGTTGCTCCCGATGAGCGACGACCGGGTCGAGACGCACATCGTGATCGACGACGACGCCGAGCCCTCGGGTCGACGAGCGATTCACTTCCAGGACTACTGGGTGCGACGCCACGCCGAACCATCGGTGCGCGACGTGATCGTGGTCGGCATCGACGAGGCGACGGCCGGGCCACAGGTCGTCGACGCGATCGCCAACGCCGACGCGCTCCTCGTGCCGCCGTCGAACCCGATCGTGTCGGTCGGCACGATCCTCGGCATCGACGAGATCGCGACGGCGGTCCGTGAGACCAAGGCGCCGGTCGTCGGGCTGTCTCCGATCATCGAGGGCGCGGCTGTGCGTGGCATGGCCGACCAGCTTCTCGCGGGTCTCGGCGTCGAAAACTCGGCAGCAGCCATCGCCGAACGCTACGGCGCTCGAAGTCGCGGCGGTTTCATCGACGGCTGGCTCGTCCACGACACCGACGAGGCTCACGTCGCCCGCCTCCGCGACAACGACATCGTCGCCCACGCCGTTCCCCTGCTCATGCACGACGTCGGGGCGACCGCCGCGATGGCACGAGCGGCGCTCGACCTGGTGACGGAGCTGCGCCGATGAGCGACCGACTCGAGGTCGTGCCGGTACGCGGGATCGCCGAGATCTCCGCGGGAGACGACCTGGCCACCCAGATCCACGAGGCACTGCCCGAACCTCTGCGGGACGGCGATGTCGTCGCCGTCACGAGCAAGATCGTCAGCAAGGCCGCCGGACTGACCTTCGACGGTGTCCGCGACACCCTGCTCGACAAGCACACCGTCCGTACTGTGGCCCGCCGTGGAAATACACGGATCGTACGCACGACCCACGGCCTCACGATGGCGGCGGCCGGGCTCGACGCGTCCAACACCGCGCCGGGCTCGGTCGTCGCACTCCCGCCCGACCCGGACGCCGACGCGGCCCGTCTGCGCGACCAGTTGGGTCGGCTGTCCGGAGCCAACGTCGCTGTGATCGTCACCGACACGGCCGGGCGGCCATGGCGGCAGGGCCAGACCGACATCGCCATCGGCGCGGCAGGACTGGCCACCATCGACGACCTCGCCGACGCCCTCGACAGTCACGGCAACCGCCTGGTCGTGACGGCTCCGGCCGTGGCCGACGAGATCGCGGGCGCCGCCGACCTCGTGCAGGGCAAGACGCTCGGCGTGCCGGTCGCCGTCGTCCGCGGTGTCGCCGAGCGAGTGCTCCCGCCCGGCCGCCATGGAGACGGCGCCGCCGCACTCGTCCGACCGGCCGAGGCCGATCTGTTCGGCTGGGGCTCCGCCGACGCGGTGCGGGCCGCCGTCCGGCGCGACGATCCCGAGGCCGATCGCGGCTTCCCCGTCCCGGACGACTCCGTCGACGACATGGTGGCGGACGCTCTGGAGGCGGCCGACCCGACGCTCGTCGAGTTGCGTCCCCTCGCGCCCGGACAGTGGCAGGTGGCCGCGGTCGACCGTGCCGAGCGCGAGGCCGCGGCATGGGAGGCGGGCGGTCTCGTCGAACGGCTGCGCGCGCTCGCGGTTGCGACCCGAAGGCGGATCGAGGTGCGTCACGATCGCTCCGAACCGAGCGCGCTCGCGCGGGTGACGATTACGCCGGAGTGAACCGAATCGACGCGTCGGCGATCACGGCGTCGCACCCGATCCGTACCCCGTCGAGCAGCTCGCACTCGGCGCCCACCGTCGCTCCGTCGCCGATCGCGGCGCCACGCACCGTGGTCCGCGCACCGACCCGCGCACCGGAGCCGACGACCGAGTCGACAATCTGCGCGCCCTTGCCGATCAGGGCCCCGGCCATCACGACGCTGCCGTCGACGACGGCCTCGGCTTCGACGCGAGCGTTCGGACCGATGGCCGAGCCGCCGCGCACGAGCTCACAGTCGGCGACCGACGCGTCGCCGATCAGCCGTTCGGCAGGCGGGCGGGAGTACGCCGGCGACGTCGCGACACCCCGGACGACGTCGCGCGATGCCTCGACCAGCGCCTGGGGAGTCCCGACGTCGCGCCAGTACGCCGGCTCGCGATAACCGACGAGCACCCGACCGGCGCCAAGCAGGTCGGGGAACGTCTCGCGCTCGATGGACACCACCCTGCCGGCCGGAATCGCGTCGATGAGCCGGCGGCGCAGGACGTAGCAGCCGGCGTTGATCTGGCGGGTCACGGGCCGCGGTGACTTCTCGACAAACGCGGTCACCCGGTCGGCGTCGTCGGTCGGCACGCAGCCGAACGCGGTGGCGTCGGGCACCTCGACGAGATGCAGCGACCCCTCGGCTCCGGTCCGCTCGAGATGTGTCACCTGCGCCGCCAGATCGTGGCCGGACAGTTGGTCACCGTTGAGGACGACGACCGGCTCGTCCGGCCCGGCGCACAGTGCGGTCGAAGCGTGCCGCAGGCCGCCTCCGGTGCCCAGCGGCTCCGACTCCGTGACGTAGTTGATCCGCAGGCCGACGCTCGCACCGTCGCCCAGCACCGGTGCGAAGTCGGTCGCCCGATAGGAGGTCGCCAAGACGACGTGATCGACGCCGGCCGCAGCGAGCTTGGCGACCTGATGCGCCACGAAAGGCACTCCTGCCACGGGCAGCAGAGGCTTGGGCCGACGCGTCGTCAGCGGCCACAGCCGGCTGCCCAAACCACCGGCAAGGATCACCGCTTCCACCGGGGCACTCCCATCGCTCGACCGTACTCGCTCGCCGTTAGGCTGACGGCCATGGCTGTCATGGTGACCGGCGGGGCCGGCTATATCGGAGCGCACGTCGTCCGACTCCTCGAGGAGCGCGGCGACCGGGTGGTCGTCGTCGACGATCTGAGTACGGGTGATGCCGGGCGGATCGGCAACGCCGCCCAGGAGCGCATCGACCTGGCAGCTGCCGAGGCGACCGAGACGCTGACCCGTGCGGTCCGTGCGCACGAGGTCGACGCCGTCATCCACATCGCTGCCAAGAAGCAGGTCGGCGAGTCCGCGGCCCGGCCGGCTTGGTATTACGAGCAAAACGTTGGTGGCAACGCCCACCTGCTGCAGGCGATGGAGGCGACCGGCGTCCGCAAGCTGATGTTCTCGTCGTCGGCGGCGACCTACGGCCTGCCGGACGTCCCAGCCGGTTCCCTGATCGGCGAGGACGCCCGCCCAGCCCCGATCTCCCCATACGGCGAGACCAAGCTGGTGTGCGAGTGGATGAACCGCGCGGCCGGCAGGGCCTGGGGACTCCGCACGGTCAACCTGCGCTACTTCAACGTCGCCGGTGCCGGCTGGGACGACTTGGGCGACCCGGGCGTGTTCAATCTGATCCCGATCGTGCTTCAGCAGCTCACCAGCGGCCAGCAGCCGAAGATCTTCGGAGACGACTACGACACGCCTGACGGCACGTGTATCCGCGACTACGTGCACGTGCTCGACCTTGCACAGGCGCACCTCGCGGCGCTCGACTATCTCGACCGCGACGACCAGCCCCACGACGTGTTCAACGTAGGCACCGGTCAGGGCGCGTCGGTGCGCACGGTGCTGGAGCAGATCGCGGCGTCGACCGGACTCGCGGTCGAGCCCACGGTCGTCGAGCGGCGGCCAGGAGACCCGGGACGCCTGGTCGCGCAGGTCGACCGCATCGAGCAGGTCCTCGGCTGGCACGGCAAGCACGACCTGGCGCAGATCGTCGACTCCGCCTGGTCGGCCTGGCAGCGCGAGCCCGGCCGCACCTGACCGCGGCGGCTAGAGCTCGCCGCCCTCGGCGTCGAGGTCGTCGCCCTCGTCGTCGTAGTGCAGGTAGTGGATGGCGTCCCGGACCGGGCCGTCGAAGCCGAGCTTGCCCGACTCCAACACGATCGCCCGCGAACAGATCCGCTGCACCTGGGTGGTGTTGTGGCTGACGAAGAAGATCGTGCGGCCCTCCTCGCGGATCTGCTGAATCCGCTTGATGCACTTCTTCTTGAAGGGCGGATCGCCGACCGCGAGCACCTCGTCGATGATGAAGATCTCCGAGTCGGCGGCGACCGACACCGAGAACCCGAGCCGAGCGAACATGCCTGACGAGTAGCTGCCGACCGGCTGGTCCAGGAAACCCTCGATGCCCGAGAAGTCGACGATCTCGTCGAACTTGCGGTTGATCTCGGCCTCGCTCATGCCCATGATCGCGCCGTTGAGGTAGATGTTCTCGCGGCCGGTGAGTGTCTTGTGGAACCCGGCCGAAACCTCGATGAGCCCAGCGGTGCGACCACGGGTCAGCACCCGGCCGCCGTCGGGCCGGAGTACGCCGGAGATGAGCTTGAGCAAGGTCGACTTGCCCGAGCCGTTGAGCCCCATCAGGCCGATGGACTCGCCCTCCTCGACCGTGACCGACACGTCGTTGATAGCGAGGAACGAGTGAGTCACGGGCTGGCGCCGCGCAACCGCGACCAGGCGACGCTTGAGGGTGAGCGCGTCCCGGAGCACAAAGCGCTTGGACACTTGGTCCAGCAGGATTGAGGTCGCCATCACATCATCTGCTCTGCAAACTTGCCCTCAAGCCGACTGAACAGCCGCTGGGCCCCATAAACCAGAATGAGGCAGGCGATCAGGGTGACGAAGCCCCGGAGCAGCAAGTGATCGGGGAACACGGCCGCATCGGGGTCACTCAGGGTCGGCGACCAGAAGCATCGCTGGGCGAGGATAACCCCCTCGGCGACCGGGTTCGCGAGGTAGAGCTGCTCGATCCAGTTGCCGTGCGTCCGGCTCGCGATCAGCTCGAAGGGGTAGATCATCGGGGTCGTCCACATGATCAGCTGCGAGATCGTCTCGGCGAAGTTCTGGAAGTCGCGGAGCAACACGTTCAGCGCGCTGAACGCGAGGCTGACTGCCAGCGAGAACGAGATGACGATCGACACCGAAAGCAGGCCAGCCACCAGGCCGACCAGGTCCAGGTTCCAGCCCACGGCCAGGCAGGCGATGATGAGGATGATGTACTGCGGGATCATGTGGTAGCCCGTTACCAGTAGCGACGCGACCGGGAACATCTCCCGCGGCACGCTCATCTTCCGCACCAGCGATCTGTTCTTCACGACCGACTTGGTGCCGGCGTTCAACGTCTCGGAGAAGAAGGAGACGATCATCATTCCGGCGAAGACGTGGTACGGATAGTGCTCGAGATTTTTCAGGCCGATGACGTAGCCGACCACCAGCACGTAGGACATAAACCGGATCAGCGGCTTGATGTACGACCACGCCAGCCCCAGGACGGATGCCTGGTAACGGACCCGCAGCTCCTTTCGGACCAGCAGGCCGAGCAGGTAACGACGCCTGAACACCCCGAACAGGCCGGTGGTGTCCCCCGGTGGTTGCAGCGGACCCTGCGGGTGCTCGGCGTCGAGCGTGCCCGCGTTGCTCATGGATCGCCTGCCTCATCCTGGCTAGGACCGCCAGCCTCGTCGCCAGTGTCGACAGCAACGCTGCCGGTGGTGGCGACGCTGTCCGGCGGCGGAGCCGCGGACCGCTCCCCGGCATTGGACTCGAAGGTCGATTCCCACAGGTGCATCGAGGTCAGCTCGGGCAGCGCGTTGCGGTATTCCTTGGCCAGCCGCGGCCACTCAAGGCCGAACTGCTCGTGGACCCGGATGGTCCGGCGCAGCAACCGCTGAAACTCCTTCGGCTCGCGGCGATACCACGACGCCGCCGCGCCGTCGGTGGTCGAGACGATGGCCGAGTCGAGTCCGACCAGTCGCCACCAACGGGCGTCCCGCGCCGCAACCCGAGCCTCGGGGTGCCGCCGAGCGAGATCGCGGATCGGCAACAGCTGGCGGATGCTGCCGAGGGTGGCCGTCTTGAGCTGGGCGAGCTGACCCTGCGGGTCGCCCGGGTCGTGACCTCGCTTCGGCGGCTTGAGCAGACGCGGCCTCGGGAACGCGTCGGCGTGCGGCTTGGTCTGCGCGTCGGAGTGCTCGGTGCGCAGCGCTCGTACCTCGGGGAGCTTGGTGCCGATCTGCCGGTGCAGGTGCGCGGGCCCGGACAGGATGTCCTCGAGCGCCAACAGGCGCAGCTCGGCCGTGGAGTATTGCATCGCGAGCAGGTGCTTGACCTGGTGGATGAAGCTCTCGCGCACGATCCGGCCGCCGTGGTCGTAGGGCGAGTGAAGCAGAGCCGCCACGGTCCGGTTGCGCTGGTGGTAGTAGGCCTGCCAGTCGAGTGCGTCGTTCTTGTCGGTCCAGGGCACGTGCCAGACGGCGACGCCCGGCATCGACACGGTCGGATAGCCGGCCGACTGGGCCCGCAGGCCGTACTCCGCGTCGTCCCACTTGATGAACAGCGGCAGGCCGAGTCCGATCTCCTCCAACACGACCCGGGGAATCAGGCACATCCACCAGCCGTTGTAGTCGACGTCGACGCGATGGTGCAGCCAACGGGTCGCGCGCAGATTGCGGTTGGCCAGGTCGTACTCCGGGGTGACACGGGACGCCGGACCCCACCAGAACCGCCACCGCGCCACCTGCTCGCCGAAGCTGTGCAACTGCGAACGCGCATAGAGGCTGAACATGTGGCCGCCGACCAGCGTCGGGCGGCGGGCCAGGTCGCCGAACGTGATCGCCCGCAGGATGCTCTCCGGCTCGGCCACGATGTCGTCGTCGAGCAGGAGCACGTAGGTGCTCGTCCCCGCCTTGACCGTTTCGTACTGCGACCGGGCGAACCCGCCGGAGCCGCCGATGTTGCCTTGCTCGATGATCCGGAGCTTGTTGCCCATCGCCTCGTCGATCCGAGCACAGTCCGGCTCGTCGCGGACCCGCTTGGTGCCCTGGTCGACGACGACGACCTCGTCGAGGGCACTCATGACCTCCTTGTCAGCGGCCAGCTGGCCGAGCAGCGGCACGGCGGAGTCGGGGCGGATGACGGTAATGCCGACGGTCGCGGTGCCCATCTGGGCCCGATCCGCTGGGACATCCGCGCACCACGCCGCCTCCTCGAGGACGGCGTCGTCGGCCCCGGCCCAGACGTCGAACCAGTACCAGCCGCCGTCGCCGAACGGCTTCAACGGGAGCGTGAACTCGAAGTCGCCACCGCCGTCCGTCTTGCTGCACGAGGCCGAGTGGACACGCTGCGACCGGCCGTCGGCCGTCGACCGGTAGACGATGACGGTCGCCTCGCCGCTGACCCGGACCCGGAGAACGACCTCCTCAACGATTGACCACATCCGCCAGTAGCTCGCGGCGAAACCGTTGAAGTAGGTCGCGAACGACACCCGCTGGTCGGCGATCACGCGCAGCCGGTGCCGGTCGAGAATGTTCTCGGGATGCCGCGCCGACGAGAGGGCATCGACCACGTTGACCTCGGCAACCGGAACGCCGTCCTCGTCCTCACGCGGAACACCCACACTCGCGCCGTAGTCGACGTAGAGCGGCAGGACATCGAGGTCGCGGTCCTCCGGGAAGATGACCCGCTGAAGCACCCGGCGCACCTTGTCCTCCGACCGCTCCATTGCCTCGGGCGCGGTCTCCGTCTGCGGGGTCATGCCTCAATGCCTCCACTTTCGAGCTCCGCACCCTGCGTGAAGTGCGGCTTGATCTTGTTGTCGTACATCGACAGGGCGGATCCGATGGCCATGTGCATGTCGAGGTATTTGTAGGTGCCGAGCCGGCCACCGAACAGCACCTGCTTCTCCGACCGGGCCAACTCCCGATATTCGAGCAGCTTCGCCCGGTCGTCGGCGGTGTTGATCGGGTAGTAGGGCTCGTCACCCTCTCCGGCAAATCGAGAATACTCGCGCTGGATGACGGTCTTGTCGCTCGGGTAGTGGTCGCGCTCGGGGTGGAAGTGCCGTGGCTCGATGATCCGGGTGAACGGCACGTCCCGGTCGGCGTAGTTCACGACCGAGGTGCCCTGGAAGTCGCCGACCGACTCGATCGACGTCTCGAGGTCGATCGTGCGCCACGAGAGCGAGCCGAGGCAGTTGTCGAAGTATTGGTCGACCGGCCCGGTGTAGACGATCGGGACGCTTCCGACGATGTCCTTCTTGACGTCGAAGAACTCGGTCTCGAGCTTGACCTCGATCTTGTCGTGATCCGCCATGTTCTCGAGCCATTTGGTGTAGCCGTTGGTCGGCAGTCCCTCAAACGTGTCGCTGAAGTAGCGGTTGTTGAAGTTGTAGCGGACCGGCAGCCGCGTGATGATCGCCGCCGACAGCTCCTTCGGGTCGGTCTGCCACTGCTTGGCCGTGTAGCCCTTGACGAAGGCCTCGTAGAGCGGCCGACCGATCAGCGAGATCGCCTTCTCCTCGAGGTTTTGCGCGTCGGCGGTGTCGATCTCGGACGCTTGCTCGGCGACCAGCGCCCGTGCCTCGTCCGGAGTGAACGAGTGGCCGAAGAACTGGTTGATCAGGCCGAGGTTCATCGGGAACGTGTAGACCTGGCCCTGGTATTTGGTGAAGACCCGGTGCTGGTAGCCGGTGAACGACGTGAACCGGTTGACGTAGTCCCAGACCCGCTTGTTGGACGTGTGAAACAGGTGCGCGCCGTACTGGTGCACCTCGATGCCGGTCTCGGGGTCGGGAGCGCTGTAGGCGTTGCCACCGATGTGATGGCGACGGTCGAGCACGAGGACCTCGAGGCCCAACTCGTTGGCACAGCGCTCGGCGATGGTCAGCCCGAACAGGCCGGAGCCGACGACGACGAGGTCAGCGTTCACGGTATTTTCCACGCTTTCGGGTCCTGTGGTCAGTGGTTGCGGTGTTATCAGTGGTTTCGGTTGTTGCCCGGGATTCCTCGACGGGCGATGAGTCGACGGTACGCGACTCGGCGTAGCGACTCGGGCACCAGCCGGTAGCCGCCGCGTACGACGACGTTGCGGACGAACTGGACCCGATTGGTGATCCCGAGCGAGAGGAACCGACGCTGCAGGTCCCATTCGCTGCGCAACAGCGCCCGGCCACCGCGACGAGCGTACGCCCCGGCGCCGATCCGGTAGTAAACGAGGGGTTCGGCCACATTCGCCGGTACCGCTCCCTCGGCGACCATCCGAGCGAAGAGCAAGTAGTCCTCCATCAGCGGCAGGTCTTGGTAGCCGCCGACCTTTTGCACCATCGAGCGCCGATAAACGACCGTCGGGTGGTTGAACGGGTCGCGGAAGCGAATGGCGGAGCGGATCCACTCCGGATCGAGCGGCGGCACCCGGGTGAGCACGACGTCGTTGATGTCGTCGATGAACTCCATCAGCGCCGAGCCGACGATGTCGGCGCCGTCGGCGATCATCGGAAGCTGCAGCTCGAACCGCCTCGGCAGCGAGATGTCGTCGGCGTCCATCCGCGCGACCACGTCGTGCGCACACTTGTCCAGCCCTCGGTCGAGCGCGGGGCCGAGACCGATGTTGCGTTCGAGTCGGACCACGTTGACGGGCACGGGGCTCATCGCGGCCAGCTCGTCGCAGGTCTCCCGAAGGTCGTCGGGCAGTGGGCCGTCCTGGACCACGACAACGTCGTCGGGCTGAAGAGTCTGGTCGTTGACCGAGCTGGTGAACGCGCGACGAAGAAAGTCGGCACGGTCTCCGGCGTAGACCGGCAGCAACAGCGAGAACGGCAGCTCAGGGCGCGTCTCAGGCATCGCCTTCCTCATGGTCACTGACCCCCGCCAACGCCTCAGCGTTCGAACGTGGTCTTGAGCGTAACCCCGCACGCATACCCCGACGAAACTCCCGCGCCAGGGCGCGTCGATCCCGGCTCGCCACGAAGGTCCGGAGCCAGCGCCGCGCCGTGCCGGCCCCGTAGGTCGCCTTCTCGAGCGGGTTCATCCCCCGACTCCGAGTGAAGGTCCAGACCTTGTTGCGTACCTCGTAGAAGAACCGGGGGCCAGGGTCGGCGTCAGCGGCACCGAAGGTCTTGGTCTTGTGCACGACCACGCTTTCGGGGCACAACAGTCCGATCCGCCGCCGCAGCATGCGGGTGGTGAACTCGAAGTCGTCGTTCCACAGGAAGTAGTCGGCGATCGGCAGTCCGCGGTCACGCACCATGTCGGCGTCGACCAGGATCGATACGAACGACGCCGACCGGATCGGCATCGCGCCGGCCGCGTCGGCCCGGCGCGCCTCGGCGCGGCGCACCCACGGCTTGCGGCGCGGCGTGTTCATCGGGTGGTCACGCCCGTCGCTCCAGACGACTCGGCTGGCGAGCAGCACCGGCCGCTTGCGTCCGGGATAGCGATCGGCCGTCGCCAGGAGCTCCCCGAGCGCCGTCGGCTCCGGGACGGTGTCGTCGTCCATCAGCCACAGCAGGTCGGGCTTGTGTTCGGCCAGCGCGAGGTCGAGGCCGGCGGCGAACCCGCCGGCTCCGCCGGTGTTGTGGTCCAAGGTGACCAGCTTGGCATCCGGGAAGTCGCTTCGGACCATCTCGGAGGTGCCGTCGGACGAGGCGTTGTCGATGACGACGATCTCGTCGACCGGCCGCGTCTGAGTACGCAGGGCGCCGAGCGCCAGCCTGAGAAGATCCCGCCGGTTCCAGGTCACCACCACGGCGACCACGCGGGCCTCGGAGCGCATCTGGGCGTGCATCCTTTCGTGCGGTCCGACCACGATCACCCCGAGACGCGGCAATCTTCGTACCTCGTTGCCGGACGAACCCTACCCACGATTTACGCCGTAGGCGCAAATCGCCACGGGCTTTGCTCCGACGTCAGCAAGAAGCGGCGAGGTCTTCGGTGTGGTTGGCGGCTTCTTCGCCGTGGCGGTGCTTGCCACCGCCGGAGCTTTCGCCTTCGGCCTTGTCGAGCGCGTTGTCGACCATGTCGAGGATCTTGTCGTAGTCCGGATCGTACGTCTCGATCTTGGGCGGGGTGAACGACACGGTGGCGATCGGCTGGCCGCGGGCCTTGAGCGCCAGGTCGATGAACGTGTCGAGCTCTGACGCCGGAATGTCGGTCTTGAACATCCGCATGCCGGCGTCGGCGATGTCGCCCATCTTGAGCACGACCCGCTTCGGGTCGATCTGCTTCAGCATGGCGCTCATCAGGCACTTCTGGCGCGCCATCCGGGAGTAGTCGTCGTCGGCGACCCGGCTGCGGGCGAACCACAGTGCGTCGTAGCCGTCGAGATGCTGGCTGCCCTCCGGGATCGTGCCGGTGATGGCGCCTCCGATGCCCCCGATCGGGATGTCCTTGGGCACGTCGACGGTCACGCCGCCGAGCGCGTCGATCAACGCGTCGAATCCCGCGAGATTGACCATCGCCGTGTAGTTGATGCTGAGACCCGTGACGCCCTCGACGCCGAGCTTGGTCGCCGCGAGCCCTGGGTCGTCGACGTCCGGGAACAGCTTCTGGTGCTCGCTGCCCCATGTGTACAGGCTGTTGATGTAGCAGGCGTCGCAGTCGAAACCGTCCGGGAATCGCTCGTCCATGACGCTGTCGTCGGGGAACGGCACGTTGGCGAGGTTGCGCGGCAGGCCGAACAGGATGGTCTGGCCGGTGTCCTCGTCGATGCTGGCGATCGTGATGGAGTCGGGTCGCAGCCCCCAGCGGTCCCGCCCGGAGTCGCCACCCAGCAGCAGGACGTTGTAGCGACCGTCGTGCGGATCGCTCGCCTCGCCGGATCCGAACACGGTCTGGATGAAGTCACGCTGCACGGCGACGACATGGGCCGAGAACAGCAAGACGCCGCCCGCGATCAGGCACAGGGCGCTGTTGACCCCGACCATGACGGCACGGTGTGAGCGGCGCAGTTGGAGCGGGTCCCCGAGCCGCCAGGCGTCGGTGAGCAGCAGGATCCAGGCGATCGCGAGCGCGATCAGGACGATCCGCGTGAGCAGCAGCAGGTCGGTGTTGGTGGCCAGGCTGAACACGATGGTCCGGTCGATCAGGTAGAGCAGCCCGACGAGCAGCGCGATGGCGAAGAGCCCGAGCCAGACCCGGACGATGATCCGGCCGACCCGCTTGTTGCCGGCGACCAGATGGGCCGACCCAGGAAGGACCAGCGTCATGGCCATGAGCGTCAGGGACCGGCGAAAACGCACCTGGTCGGCGCGCGCCTGAGCTGCCGCTCGCGACTGGGCGGCCGGATTGGCGTCGGATACCGCCATGGTTCCTCTCCCGGGACAGCGCCACCGTGGCGCGAGGCCGACCCACGCGGGTCGACCCGTCAGCCCATAGTCCCCTGCCACACGCGCCACACCTGCCACGAAACGCCGCAATGGTCGATCTCGTCCGCGACGCACGCGGCACGCAGCGTACGCCCTGACCAGGGCAAACACGTCAACATGGGTGGCGGTTCGTCCTCGAACCCCTGCCCCTCTACGCTGGCGGCATGTCCGAACGACCACCGGGGGACGGCAACGAGCCCAACGCCGACGACCGCTTCAGCTGGTTGTACGGCAGTAACCCCTCGGCCGATCCGGACGCCACGCAGGCTATCCCTCGGCCGTCGAATCCACCGCCGACGCCCGACAGCGACCGGACGCAGGCTATCCCCCAAGGCGGTCCTCCGCCCGGGCCGCCGCAGCCGACCCGGCCCGAGCGGTCTGATCTGCCGCCGATGAACATGCCGCCGCCGGGTCAGACGAAGACCGACGAGCCGCCGTGGCAGCAACCGCCACCACCGGTGAAGCCGAAGAAAAAGCGGCGCTGGTGGCTGCGGATCATCTTGGCGCTGATCCTGATCTGGATCCTGTTCCTGATCGCGGTGCCGATCTGGGCCTGGTCGAAGATCGACAAGGTCGACGCCGAGCCGGACGGTGATCGGCCAAGCGACCAGCCCGGCACGACGTATCTCGTCGTGGGCTCGGACAGTCGCGAGGGGCTGTCGAAAGAAGAGGGCAAGGAGCTGGGGACCGGCGGCTCGCAGATCTCCGAGGGCAGCCAGCGCACCGACACGATCATGCTGCTGCACGTCGGCGACGGACAGCCCATCCTGCTGTCGATCCCACGCGACTCGATCGTCGACATTCCCGGGGTCGGCGATGATCAGAAGGTCAACGCCGCGTTCTCGGCAGGTGGACCGAAGCTGCTGGTCAAGACACTCGAAAACGAGACCGATATCCGGGTCGACGACTACATCGAGATCGGCTTCGGCGGCTTCGTCAACATCGTCGACGCCGTCGGCGGCATCGAGGTTTGCCCCGACCAGGCGATCGACGACAAGAAGGCGAGCCTCGACATCGACAAGGGCTGTCAGGAAGCCGACGGCATCACGGCGCTGGGCTACGCGCGTACTCGCGACTTCGGCACCGGCGACATCCAGCGCGGTCAGAATCAGCGCGAGGTCATCGGAGAGATCGGCGACAAGGCCGCCTCACCGTGGTCGGTCCTCAATCCGTTCCGCTACTGGAACGTCGCGAACTCGAGCGCGGACTCTCTCAGGATCGGCGAAAACGTCGGCCCGCTGTCGCTCGCCCGGTTTGCCTGGAACATGGCTCACGTCACCAGCGGCGGCGGCCTGTCGTGCACGGTGCCGATCGCCGACCTTGCGGTCAACTGGGACGAGGACCGGTCCGAGGAGTTGTTCGACTACATCATCGAGGACAACACCGACGACATCCCCAAGAGCCTCTGCACCAAGGACGGCCTCGAACACTAGCCGTGGTAGGTCAGGCCCAGCCGGCCCATCGCAGCATGAAGTCGCGCTCCGGGTCGCGGCCGCCGTCGGGGTCGGGCACCGGCTCGATGTCGGCGGACGTGATGGTGTCCTCGAGGTCGATCGGCTCGGGTAGCTGGTCGTACGGTCCCGGCATCGCCGCCACCTCCTGTCCGTTACCTTCAGCATGCCCCGCGCGCAGGCGCACGGCAACGGAGGCTGAGACGCATGAGAGCAGTCGTCTTCGACGAGCTCGGCGGACCCGAGGTGCTGCGGCTCGCCGACGTCGATGAGCCGGTCGCCCGGCAGGGCCAGGTCAAGCTCCAGGTCGAGGCAGCGGGCGTCAATCCGGCCGACGGCAAGCTCCGCGACGGCTCGATGCGGATTCGCCGGACCGAGACGCTCCCCGCGATCCCGGGCTTCGAGGCCGCCGGCGTGGTCGTCGAGGTCGGCGAGGGCGTGACCGACATCGCGATTGGCGACGAGGTCTTCGGCTTCACTGTCTCCGGATCCTACGCGGCGTACGCGCTGGCCCGCACGGTCGCTCGCAAGCCGGCCGGTCTCGGATGGGCCGAGGCAGCCGCCCTGCCGACGGCGACCGAGGCTGCCGACCGGGCACTCGACCTCCTCGAGGTCGCCGACGGCGACACCGTCCTGATCAACGGCGCGGCGGGCGCGGTCGGGTCGGTGGGCGTCCAGCTCGCCGAGCTGCGCGGCGCCACCGTCATCGGCACCGCCTCGCCGGTCAATCACGACTACCTGCGGACGCTCGGCGCGATCCCGGTGGCCTACGGCGACGGCCTGGTCGACCGGGTACGCGCCGCGAGTCCGGACGGGGTCGACGCCGTGTTCGACGTCGCGGGCAGGGGTGCGCTCCCGGCGGCGATCGAGCTGCGCGGCGGCACGACCGACCGGATCGTCACGATCGCGGACCCGGCGGCCGACGACTACGGCGTGATGTCCAGCTCGAAGTCGCGACGCAGTGCCGATGCGCTCGCGAGGTGGGCCCACCTCGCCGTGACCGGACGGCTCCGGATCACGATCGCGGAGACGTACTCATTCGCCGACGCCGCCCAGGCGGCTGCTCGGGTCGAGACCGGGCACGGCCACGGCAAGATCGTGCTCCTGCCCTGACGCTGAGGGCTAGAGCACCGACTGCGCTCCGGCGAGCAACTGCCGTGCTCCTCGGACGGAGCGAACATGGGTTGCTGATTCACGAAGGGATGTTAGCCGGACGTACCGTGGACGCCGTGGGCACGGACTGGCAGGACCCCGCCGCGATCGCGATGATGCTCGACGACTGTGACGTCTGGGCTGTCGTCGGCCTGTCGGGCAATCCGGACCGGACGGCCCACCGGATCGCGACCCTCCTGCAGCAGCGGGGCAAGCGCATCGTGCCGATCCACCCCGCGGCGCCGACCGTACTCGGCGAGCAGGGTTATCCGACCCTCGCCGATGTGCCGTTCCCGATCGACGTCGTCGACGTCTTCCGGCGCTCGGAGGCGGCCGGTCCGTTCGCCGATGAGGCGGTACGGGTGGGCGCCCGCGGTGTGTGGTTCCAGCTCGGAGTCATCGACGAGGACGCCTTCCGGCGGACGACCGACGCCGGCACGCCGATGGTCATGGACACCTGCCCGGCGATCGAATGGCGTCGCTCTCGCCGGTGATGGCTCCGCGCGCCGCCGAGCGATCGGGGGTCGCGCGATAGCGAGACACACGGCACAATGCCCGACATGGATGCCGGCAGCCGTCGCATCTTTCTGCACGTCGGCCTCTACAAGACCGGGACGACGTTCCTGCAGAACTTGTGGCGAGCCAATCGCGGACGCCTGGCACAACAGGGCGTCTACTACCCCGGTGGGCGGGATGGTCCCGTCCAGATCTTTGCCGTGTCCGACCTGTTCGGCCGCCGCCCGCGAGGCGGCGAGGATCGGATCGAGGGGCGGTGGGACGAGCTCACCGAGGCGGTCGGTGCCTCGCCGCATCCCGTGACGCTGATCTCCGACGAGTCCCTGAGCCTCGCCACGGTCGGAGAGGCCCGCCGGGCGGCCGCCGGGTTCACCGACCGCGAGGTTCACGTCGTGGTGACCGTGCGCGATCTCGGCCGGGCCCTTGTGTCGTCGTGGCAGGAGAGCGTCAAGAGCGACGAGACCTGGACCTGGCAGGACTTCGTCGACCGGGTGCGCGACCCGGCCGTGCGCAACCAGTTTCCGGCCCGAAGCTTCTGGATCCGGCAGGACCTGACCGCCGTGCTCGAGAGCTGGCAGGCGGCGGTGCCCCGTGAGCGGATCCATGTCGTGACGGTTCCGCCGCCGGGTGCTCCGAAGGACCTCCTGGTCGAGCGGGTCGGCGAGGTCGTCGGATACGACGCCGCAAACCTGACGGAGACCCCGACCTCGGAGTCATGGGACAACCGTGCCATGGCGGCCGCGGACGCCGAGGTCTTGCGGCGTTTCAACCAAATTCTCGATCACCGGCTCAACGAGCGGCAATATCACCGCATCGTCAAGCGGATCCTGGCACCGCGACTGGCCCAGCACGGCAACCCCGGCAGGGTGGGGCTCAGTCCGGACGACCGGGCCTGGGTGGCCGTCGAGGCGCGCCGGATCGTCGACGACCTCACCGCCGGTGGCTATCAGGTCGTCGGCGACGTGTCCGATCTGATCCCGGCGGAGTCGCAGACAGGTCCGCGACCAGACGCCGCGACGACCGACGAGAAGCTCGACGCGGCCCTTCACGGCCTCGCCGAGCTCGCCGAGGAGTACGCCACGCTCTGGTGGGACGGGTCCGGCGCGAGACCTGACTCGAGCCGGTCGGCGGACCGGCGCGGGGGCGGCTGGCGCAGCCGGATCCGGGCAACGCGGTTCCGCACCAAGCGAGGCCTGTTGAGCCTGGCCGATCGGAGCCGGGTGGCCGCCGGGGCGTTGAACGGCTACGTACGCCTTCGGGAGGCTCGTCGGCGTCGGGCCGCCTCCCGCTCCTGACGCCAGGTCACGCCAACCGCTGGGTCGCGGCGACCGGTCTGCGTGGCCCCGGCACAATGCACCTATGCCCGTCACGAAGCGTCGCGTTGTGTTGCACATCGGCCTGCACAAGACCGGGACGACGTATATCCAGGGCGTCCTGCGGGCCAATCGCGAGCGGCTCGCGTCGTCTGGCGTCCTCTACCCCGGCGGCAAGGGCCAGCCGAGCCACACGTTCGCGGTGTACGACCTGTTCGGCCGCCGACCGCGTGGCACCGGCGACGACCGGATCACCGGGCAGTGGGAGTCGATGACCCGCCTCATCGCCGAGTCGGACCTGCCGACCGCGATGCTGTCGGAGGAGGCGACGTCGCTGGCGAGCGCAGCGCAGGCGAAGAAGGCCGCCCGATCGTTCGGTGACGCCGACATGCAGGTCGTCGTGACCGTGCGCGATCTCGGTCGGGTCGCCCTGTCGGCGTGGCAGGAGGACGTCAAGACCGACGAGCTGTGGACGTGGCGCGAATACGCCGACGCCCTCGCCGACGACGCGGCGCGGGCCAAGGCGCCGGCGCGCGGATTCTGGTTGCGCCAAGACGTGCCGGCGATCCTCGACGTGTGGACCCGCGTCGTGCCGGCCGACCACGTGCACGTGGTCACGGTGCCGCCGGTCGGGTCGGAGCCTGGGGAGCTGCTGCGCCGGGTCGGGTCGGTGGTCGGCTTCGACGCGGGAGCGCTGGTCGAGCCGGAGTCGTGGGACAACGTCTCGGTCGGCGCCACCGGCACGGAGCTGCTACGCCAGATGAACCAGCGCCTGCATCGCCAGCTCAACCAGCGGCAGTATCACGATGTCGTCGAGTCCGACCTGGCGCCGATTCTCGCGGCGGCGGGGGTGTCCACGGCGGCGGGGGCCGACCGCCTTCGGCTCCCCGAGGCCGACCACGCGTGGGTGACTCGCGAGGCAGATCGCATGATCGAGGGGATCCAGGCCTGCGGCGTACCCGTCGTCGGTGACCTCGCCGACCTCCGACCACGGTTCGACGACTCCGGACGGCCGCCCGGCGAGGTCACCGACGACGAGCTGCTCGACGCCGCGATCGATGCGCTCGCCGGCCTCACCGAACGGTTCGCCAGGGCCAAGTGGCGTCGGCGCGGGCGCGACTCCGATGCGATCGGCGACGCCGCCCCCACTGGCGCCCGGGTCGGGAGCGCGACCCGATCGGCGTGGTTCCGAGGCAAACGCGCCGCGGTCAATCTCGCCGACCGAAACCCGGTGGCCGAGAAAGCCCTCGGCGCCTACCTCCGCCGCCGCAACCGCCACTAGGCGCGGACCACCAAGCGTCGAGATTGCGCGTCTTTCCCGCGCGTTCGTGGATGGGCCTGGCCGCCGAGCGAGCTTGCGAGTGAGGCTGGTTGGACGCGCGGGAAAGACGCGCAATCTCGGCGCAACCGGACCGGCACGCCTAGGTGGCGTTGCGTACTGCCTCTCCCTTGGCCCGAGCCTTGTCGGACAGCTCAGCCTGAAACTCCACGACCCGCTTGCGCAGCTCCGGGTCGGTGGCGGCCAGAATCCGCACGGCGAGCAGGCCGGCGTTGCGGGCGTTGCCGACGCCGACGGAGGCCACCGGCACGCCGCTCGGCATCTGCACGATCGACAGCAGCGAGTCCATGCCGTCCATGTACTTCAGCGGAATCGGAACGCCGATGACCGGCAGCGGGCTCACCGCCGCCAGCACGCCCGGCAGGTGGGCGGCGCCACCGGCACCGGCGATGATCACGCCGATCCCTCGGTCGGCCGCCGTCCGCCCGTACTCGATCGTCTCGTCCGGCATCCGGTGCGCCGACCTCACGTCGGCCTCGAATCCGACTCCGAGTTCCTTGCAGGCCTCGCCAGCCGCCTGCATGATCGGCCAGTCCGAGTCGGACCCCATGATGATCCCGACGCGCGGTGCCTCTGACATTGCGCCTCCGTGTCTCGAGTCGATCCCAGTCAGCGTCAGCAAACCACAGCGACCGCCGGCGGCCCGAGCCGACCGTCTCGGCGGTGCCATGTCGACGGAGTAACCTGGGCCGCTCGCGACCGAAACCCCGCCTGCCCCCCTGTCCGATCGGAGCGCCGTGTCACTCACGTCCACGCTCCGCCGGTCGGATATTCGGTCGCGGGAGCGCGTTCGGGAGCTGCTGGCGTTCGCCGTCGTCGGGGGTCTCGGCTACCTGGTCGACGTCGGGGTCTTCAACCTGCTGCGCTACGCCGGTGAGCCGGGCCTGCTGGAGCACAAGCCGCTGACGGCCAAGGCGATCTCGGTCGCGGCGGCGACGATCGTGACCTACGTCGGCAACCGCTACTGGACGTGGCGGCACCGCGCCTGGTCGAGCACGCACCGCGAGTTCGCGACCTTCGTGCTGCTCAACCTGGTCGGGATGGCGATCGCGTTGGCCTGTCTCGCGGTGTCGCACTACCTGCTCGGACTGACCGGACCGCTCGCCGACAACGTCTCGGCCAACGTCGTCGGGCTCACCCTAGGGACGGCGTTCCGCTTCTGGGCCTACCCCCGGTGGGTCTTCCGCGACGCCTGACGGTCGCTCACTCAGTACGGCCAGCGCCGCCGGACCGTGATCGGCTCGACCGACCCGAATCCGCGCAGCGACCGTGGCGGCAGTGCCCGGGTGTCGAAGGACTCCTCGGGCAGCGCGTCGGCCGTCGCCCGATCGGCGATAACCCGGTTGCGCCGGGCCACCGTGGTGAGCCGAGAGGCGAGGTTGACGGGCGGCCCGAAGACGTCCCCGAATCGGGTGATCACGGTGCCGGACGCGAGGCCGATCCGCACGTCGGGCAGGTCGGCGTCCGGCCCGATCTCATCGACGACGCCCAACGCGATCTCGACGGCCTCGGCCGGCTTGTCCGCGACGAACAGGATCGAGTCGCCGAGCGTCTTGATCACCCGACCGCCTCGTGCCGTCACGACGTCGCCGCAGCGGGTCTCGAATCGCTCGACCAGGGCGGCCAGCTCGTCGTCGTCGAGCCCGTTGGTCAGCTGGGTGAAGCTCACCAGGTCGGCGAACCCGACTGTCAGCTCGGCGGCAAGCAGGTCTTCCTCGGCGGCGCCCAACGCCTCGATGCGCGACACCGCCGCGGCCAGGTGGCGCCGCCAGGCGTACACCAGCAGCTCCTCGAACGCCGGAGCCACCGTCTGCGACAGATCGAGCGCGGACGCCAGTCGGCTTGTGCCCTCGCGGGCTCGGCCCTCGACGTGCTCGGCGAGTGTCGACACCTGCCAGTCGGCGAGCCGGGCCATCGTGTGCCCGACGGCCCTGGTGAGCCGAGTGGCCGTCTCGGCGTCGATCTCACCGCCGTCGATGGCGCGATGCACCGTGCGCAGGGCGTCGAGGTCGTCGGCGGTGAACGCCACCGCGTCGCCGGCGTCCGGAAATCCGAGTGCCTGCCACAGCCGTTGGGCATCGTCTCGCGAAACTCCTGCTGCGTCGGCGACTTGTTGCGCGGTCAGCTCCGGCTCGGCGCCGAGGATGGCCCGTTCCAGCTCCTCGCGGCTGGGTTCGCCGGCGTTCATCGAAGATGGCTCGCTGCCGCTCATCTCCTCGGGTCGCTGGCCGGGCTCCGACGCGTTCGTCGGCTCATACGGGTCCACGTCGCTCGGGGGTGCCGTCGTCGTCGGCGCCGTCGTGCAGGCCGAAGACCAGGTCGGTGATGGTGCGGTGCACGGTCTCGACCTTCGGGATGTCGGGAAGATGGAGCCCGGACTGTTCGCTGGCGTCGTGGATGATCAGCGTGCCGCAGCCGAACATCCGGTCGCTGAGGTGCTTCTCGAACGACACGTCGTTGATGCGGTGCAGCGGGATCACCCGACCCGAGCGGGTGAAGATGCCGGTCTGGAAGATCAGCCGTCGGTTGGTGACCGTGTACGTCGAGGTCAGCCAGCGAATGAACGGCGACAAAACCCAGACGATCAGCACCAGTACGGCAGCCGCGAGGATCACGTACGTGAGGTACTTGCCGGAGTCGCCGTCGGGCGCCACCACCAACAAGAAGCCTGCCGCGAAACACGTCAACAGGAGGATGAGCACGGGCCAGAACAGTGCCTTGACGTGGGTGCGGACGCTGAGGACGACCTCTTCGCCCTCGGTCAGGAGCTTGCGCGAGACAGCCATGACCCTGATCGTTTCATGAACCGCTGCGCAGGTGTACGACGTCTCCGGCTCCGACGGCTCGGCGCACCCCTTCGGCGTCGACTTCGAGTCGTCCGGCCGGGTCGACGCCAACGGCTCGACCGACCAGCGCCGAGCCGTCCGGGAGCGCGATCCGAACCTGCTCGCCCACGGTGGCGCAAGCTCGCACGTAGTCGTTGCGCAGGCCGTACCCCGGGTCGCCTTCCGCATCGAGCCAGGCCCGATAGTGCGTCTCCAGCCGTCGCAGCAGCGCCACCGTCAGGACGGTCCGGTCGGTCGTAGCGGCGTCGGCCAGCGCCAGCGACGTCGCCTCCGGTACCGGCAGCTCCGAGGCGTCGAGCGAGACGTTGATCCCGATGCCGACGACGGCTGCCGCCCCGAGCGGCGTGTCGACCCGCTCGACGAGGATGCCAGCCAGCTTGCGTCCCTCGACGAGCACGTCGTTGGGCCACTTCAGCCTCGCCTCGACACCGGCCGACTCGGCGACGCAGTCGCGCACCGCGACTCCGGTCAGCAGCGGCAGCCACGGCCATCGCGACGGCGACACCCGGCTCGGACGCAGCACCACCGAGACGGCCAGCCCCGATCGAGGCGGCGACGCCCAGACGCGGCCCAGCCGGCCGCGCCCCGAGACCTGATGCTCGGTCGTGACGACGAGCCCTTCCGGCGCTCCCTCACGGGCGGCCGCGGCGGCGTCGGCGTTGGTCGAGCCGGTTTCGGGGAGCACGTCGACGGTGCGCCACAGCGAGTTGGTCTCGACCAGGTCGCGGCGCAGCACGGCGGCGTCGAGCGTCGGCCGGTCGGGGTTACGTCGATCCGCCACGCTCACAGTTCTCGACCCTATCGAGTGGCGGCGGGCAGGATAGAACTCATCGTGACGGCCGCAACCACACCCGACTCGGGACGAATCGCCGACGAGGCACGCCGACGCGGGCTGCGACGGATGCGCGGCCTCGCGCTCGGCCTCCTGGCCTTGGCGGTGCTGGCGTATGCGCTCACCCGCGACCAGGACGGCTTCCTGGGATTCGTCAACGCCGCGGCCGAGGCGGCGATGGTCGGCGCGATCGCGGACTGGTTCGCGGTCACCGCGCTGTTCCGGCACCCGCTCGGCCTGCCGGTGCCTCATACGGCGATCATCCCGACCCGCAAGGACGCCCTGGGGCGCAGCCTGCAGGCGTTCGTGACCGACAACTTCCTGGCCGAGCCGGTCGTCCGGGCTCGGCTGGCCGACGCCCAGGTCAGCCTGCGCGCCGGGCTGTGGCTCGCCGATCCCGCCCACAGCGAGGTCGTCGTGCGCGAAGCGGCCCGTGTGACCCGGCGGGCGCTGCTCGCGGTGCGCGACGCCGACGTCGAGGCGCTGGTACGAGACGGCCTGCTGCCCCGGGTGGCGGAGGAGCCGCTGAGCCCGGTCACCGGCCGGCTGCTCGAACAGGTGCTGCGCGACGGAGCTCACCACAGCCTGGTCGACCTGGTGCTCACCGAGGCCCATGCATGGCTGGTCGAAAACGGCGAGACCGTCACCGAGGTGGTCGGCGCCCGGGCACCGTGGTGGACGCCGGTCTGGCTGGACGAGCGGGTCTCGGTCCGGGTGCATGCGGAGGCGGTCGCCTGGGTGGCCGAGATCAAGGACGACCGCGAGCACCGCGCCCGGAAGGCCATCGACGACCTGTTGGCCAAGTTGGCCCACGACCTGCAGCACGACCCGGACATGGTCGAACGAGCCGAGTCGTTCAAGCGGCGCATGCTCGCGCAGCCGCAGGTCGTGACGACGTCGGTCGGACTGTGGAACGTCTTGCGGCGGGCCCTGGCCGAGACTCTCGACGATCCCGAGAGCCCGGTGCGGGCGAAGGCAGCCGACGAGCTCACGGCGTTCGGTCATCGGCTGGTCAGCGACGAGCCGCTGCGGGCCCGGCTCGACGCGTACGCCGCCGACGCCGCGACGTACCTGGTGCGGACGTACGGGGCCGAGCTGACCCGGGTCATCACCGACACGGTCGAGCGCTGGGACGGCCAGGAGGCGGCCCGACGGATCGAGCTGCACGTCGGTCGCGACCTGCAGTTCATCCGGATCAACGGCACCCTGGTCGGCGGACTGGTGGGCGTGCTGATCCACACGGTCGCGGTCCTGACATAAGGTCCGGCCTCTAAGCTGGCGGCCGTGAGCGAACCTGCGACAGCGCCCGATCCCGAACAGCAGCCCGACATCCATACGACGGCCGGCAAGCTCGCCGACCTCGAGATCCGGCTCGACGAGGCCGTCCACGCGGGGTCGGCTCGGGCCGTCGAGAAGCAGCACGCGCGGGGCAAGCTGACCGCCCGGGAGCGGGTCGCCCTGCTGCTCGACGACGGGTCGTTCGTCGAGATCGACGAGCTCGCCCGGCACCGCAGCACCAACTTCGGGCTGCAGGGCAACCGGCCCTATGGCGACGGCGTCGTAACCGGGTACGGCACGATCGACGGCCGCATGGTGTGCGTGTTCGCCCAGGACTTCACGATCTTTGGCGGCAGCCTCGGCGAGGTCTACGGCGAGAAGATCACCAAGGTCATGGATCTCGCGATGAAGTCGGGCTGCCCGGTGGTCGGCATCAACGAGGGCGCGGGCGCCCGGATCCAGGAGGGCGTCGTCTCGCTCGGGCTCTACGGCGAGATCTTCCGCCGCAACGTCCACGCCTCCGGCGTCATCCCGCAGATCTCACTGATCATGGGTGCCTGCGCCGGCGGCCACGTCTACTCTCCCGCCGTCACCGACTTCACCGTCATGGTCGACCAGACCTCGCACATGTTCATCACCGGACCCGACGTGATCAAGACCGTCACCGGCGAGGACGTGACGTTCGAGGACCTCGGCGGCGCCCGCGCCCACAACACCAAGTCCGGCAACGCCCACTACATGGGCGCCGACGAGGAGGACGCGCTCGACTACGTCAAGGCGCTGCTGTCGTACCTGCCGCCCAACAACCTCGACGAGCCGCCGACCTACGACGCGCCGGCCATCGAGGACTTCACCGACACCGACCGGACGCTCGACGCCCTCGTGCCGGACTCGCCGAACCAGCCCTACGACATGCACACCGCCATCGAGGCCGTGCTCGACGACGGCGAGTTCCTCGAGGTGCACGCGATGTTCGCGACCAACATTGTGGTCGGCTTCGGCCGGGTCGAGGGTCGTCCGGTCGGCGTCGTCGCCAACCAACCGCTGCACTTCGCCGGCACCCTCGACATCGACGCGTCCGAGAAGGCGGCCCGGTTCGTCCGTACGTGCGACGCGTTCAACCTGCCGGTGCTGACGTTCGTCGACGTACCCGGATTCCTCCCCGGCACCGACCAGGAGTGGAACGGCATCATCCGACGCGGAGCGAAGCTGATCTACGCGTACGCCGAGGCGACGGTGCCGCTCATCACGGTCATCACCCGCAAGGCGTACGGCGGCGCCTACGACGTCATGGGGTCGAAGCATCTCGGCGCCGACATGAACATCGCCTGGCCGACGGCCCAGATCGCCGTCATGGGTGCCCAGGGCGCGGTCAACATCCTGTATCGGGGTGAGCTGGCCGCGGCAGACGACCCGGAGGCACGACGGGCCGAGCTGATCACCGAGTACGAGGACACGCTGGCCAATCCGTACATTGCGGCCGAACGCGGCTACATCGACGCGGTGATCCCGCCGCACGAGACCCGGCTCGAGATCGTCCGGTCGCTCCGGCTGCTGCGGACCAAGCGCGAGACGCTGCCGCCCAAGAAGCACGGAAACATCCCGCTATGAGCGAGCCGCCGCTGCTGCGCGTGGTGAAGGGCGACCCGACGCCGGAGGAGCTGGCAGCCCTGGTGGCAGTCATCGCGGCCAGCCGCGGCGCCGATGCCGAGCCGCCACGGCGCCGACCCGTCTGGGGGCACCCGGCATCCGCGATGCGCCGCGAACACCGCGCCGGTCCGGGTGCCTGGCGCGCGTCGTCGCTCCCCCGCTGACCGACCTCAAGAGATTGTGATCGATTCGTTGCCGTCTGATCCGTGCCGAAGGCAACCATTCGGCCAGGTCAAACCGTCTTTGTTGACATCAGCGGGTAACCCTGCCGCGGGGACGATGGACTCTATTGGGTCGCAACGTGAACGGGGTCTCCTGCTGGGTACGACAACTCTGTTCGCGGTGGGTGGGTCGAAAGGGAGGGGAGGGGTGTGTCAGCAGTAGTCGAACGACAGGGCAATCGGCTCGATCACCGGTTTCGGCCGCGCCAGCTCGGCCGATCCGCGGTCCGTCGACTTCCGCACCTCTCCACCAGGTCCGCGACCCTCCTAGCCGGCATCACGGCGATCGGGTCGACCTTTATCTTCTGGCTCGTGCACCGAGCGCTCGTCGACGACGCCTACATCACCCTCGCCTACGCCCGAACCCTCGCCGACCACGGCCAATGGGGCATGCTGCCGGGCCACGAGGCCAACAGCGCCACGTCCCCGCTCAACGTGTTGCTGCTCGGCGGACTCAGCGCCGTCGTCCGCGATCCGGTGGTCGCGGCCGGCGTCCTCTACGTCGCCACCTGCGTCGCTCTCGTGCTCGGCCTCCGCGGGATCGGTCGGACGATGGGCCTCGGTGACCGGGTGGCCGTCATCGGCGGTCCGCTGCTGATCGCGAACGCACTCCTCGCCTCCACGATCGGCCTCGAGACCATGCTGGTCGTCACCGCCATGACGTACCTGCTGTGGGCCTGCGTGCGCGGCGACGCCGTGATGGCCGGCCTGCTCGGGGGCATGCTGGTTTGGCTGCGCCTCGACACCGTCATGATCGCCGCCGTCCTGATTCTCGCGACGCCCGCGCTCTGGCGGCGGCTCCACATCACGGTGGGTCTCGCGGCCGCCGTCGTCATGCCGTGGCTCATCTTCAGCTGGATCGCCCTCGGCTCGGCCATCCCCGACACCCTCGTGATCAAGCAGGGCGGTGGCTGGGGCAACTTCGCGACGGATCTCGTCGACAAGTACTACGGGCCCTATTCGTGGGCGGTCGCGAGCTCCCTCGTCGTCGGCGGCGCCGGCCTGTTGAGCGTCCTGACCTGGGTCTGGTGGCGACGCCGTGCCTCCAGCGCTCCGCCGACGGTCCCGGCGCTGGCGGTCGCGGGAGCCGCCTACTTCGGCCTGCTCTGGACCTTCGACGTGCCCCCGTTCTTCTGGTACTACGTGCCGTCGCTTGCCGCATTGACGCTGGCGGCCGCGATCGGGCTGGCGACGCTCGCCGGGCCGGCAAACGGCTGGCCGATCCGATCGGTCGCCGCGACCCTCGGCGTCGGCCTCGTTACCGTCACGCTGGTCCCGTGGGTGCAGGACGCGTCCGCTCACACGCCGATGCAGGCGATGCCCGTGCACGGCAACTGGGCGCTGCCGACCGAGTACGAGGAGATCGGCCGCGAGGTGGGTGAGATCGTCGGCGACACGCCGGTCCACAGCCCCGGGGAAGTTGGCGCGCTGGCGTACTACTGCGACTGCACGATCGTCGACCGGTTCACCGACCGGGCTGCGCTGACCGATCAGATCCTGCAGGCGCGGCGCGACAACTGGCTCTATCGACTCAACTACCGCGGCCTCGAGATCCGGGACTTGAAGCAGATCAAGCCCGGCTACTGGCTCGAGTGGCGGCCGGGCCCCGACCCGACCGGCCGCGGCTGGAACGTGACCGGCATCGTCGGCGGCGTCCGCCAGCACGGCCACCTCGTCTTGCTCGACACGCCGCCCCATCAGGCCGACCGCGCACTCGGCAATCGGCAGCAACCCGGACCGTCGAAGGGACGGTAGCCTCCGATGACGACATACTCGGTCGATTCTTCCCACGACGTCGCAGACCAGGACCCGATGCCTCCGGACCGTCCTCCCCTAGGCCCGCCGATGCTGCGCGCGCTCCGACCGCGTCAGTGGGTCAAAAACCTCCTGGTGGTCGCGGCGCCGCTGGCGGCGGGCAGCCTCGACGACGCTGACGTGGCCGGACGCACAGCGCTGGCGTTCGCGGCGTTCTGCCTCGTCGCCTCCGCCGTCTATCTGGTCAACGACGTCATCGACGCCGACGAGGACCGGCGCCATCCGAGCAAGCGCCGTCGTCCCGTCGCGGCCGGCGAGATCGCCCCACGCACCGCGATCGCCACCGCGGCCGTCTTGCTCTGCGCCGGGCTCGCCCTCGGCTACGGCGTCGCCCTCGAGCTCGGGCTCACGATGACCGTCTACGTCGCGATCCAGGCGGCCTACAGCCTCGGGCTCAAAAACCAGCCCGTCATGGACCTGGCCGCCGTCGCCGCCGGGTTCTTGCTCCGGGCCATCGCCGGCGGGGTCGCGAGCGGCATCTACCTGTCGCCGTGGTTCCTGCTCGTGGCCGCATTCGGATCGCTCTTCATGGTCGCCGGCAAGCGCTACTCCGAGATCCACGCGATCGGCCCACACGCGGGGACCCGCCGGTCCCTCGAGTACTACTCCGAGTCCTATCTCCGGTTCGTCTGGGGCCTTGCCGCGTCGGTGGCCGTCATCGCCTACAGCCTCTGGGCCTTCGACCAGGCGTCCGAAGGTGGCTTCGCTTGGGAGGAGATCTCGGTCGCGCCGTTCGTGCTCGGGATGCTGCGCTACGCCGTCGACATCGACCGTGGAGCCGCCGGCGCACCGGAGGACATCGTCTTCGGCGACCGCGTGCTTCAGGTGCTCGGCGTCGCGTGGATCGCCGCCGTCTGCCTCGGCATCTGGCAACGTTGACTCTTGTGAACTACGCGAGGGCGGGATGTCCGTGACGGGCTCGCGTCGCACGCTGACCGGGTGGGGTCGAACCGCGCCGACCATGGCCCGGGTCGTGACCCCGACGTCGGTCGACGACGTCGTCGACGCCGTGCGATGCGGCGGTGACCGCGGCGTCATTGGTCGCGGACTCGGCCGCAGCTACGGTGACGCGGCCCAAAACGCCGGCGGCGTCGTGGTGGATCTGACCCGACTCGACGCCGTGCACCAGGTCGACCAGGGGGCGGCGACGGTGGAGGTCGCCGCCGGCGTCAGTCTGGATCGCCTCATGCGGCGCCTGCTGCCGTTGGGCCTGTGGATTCCGGTCCTGCCGGGCACAAGGCAGGTCACGGTGGGGGGCGCCATCGCGGCCGACGTGCACGGCAAGAACCATCACCTGGACGGCAGCTTCGGCGCCCATGTGGCGAGCCTCGACCTCGTGACTGCCGATGGCGCCGTGCGTCGATGCGAGCCGGACGGGCCGGAGGCCGATCTGTTTTGGGCCACCGTCGGCGGGATGGGTCTGACCGGCTTCGTCGTACGAGCGGTGCTCCGGCTGCATCGGGTCGAGTCGGCGTACTTCGCCGTCGACACCGAGCGGGCTCGCGACCTCGACGACCTGATGGACCGACTCGATCGCGACGACGCCGCATACCCGTACTCGGTGGCGTGGTTCGACTCGGTCGCGACCGGGCGCCGACTGGGTCGGGCCGTGATCACCCGGGGACGATCGGCGCGGGTCGACGAGCTGCCGCCGGGGCTGCGCGGCGATCCCTTGCGGTTCGACGCCCCGCGACTCGGCACCGTCCCACCGGGGCTGCCCGGCGGCCTGCTCAACCGGCTGTCGGCGCGGGCGTTCAACGAGGTGTGGTTTCGCAAGGCGCCGGAGCAGCGGCGGGGCGAGATCCAAAAAATCACACGGTTCTTCCATCCGCTCGACGTCGTGGCCGAGTGGAATCGGGGCTACGGGCCGCGCGGGTTCTGCCAGTACCAGTTCGTCGTGCCGTTCGGGGCCGAGGATGCGCTGCACGCCGCCGTTCGTCGGATCGCGGGTTCTGGCCACGTGTCCTGCCTCAACGTGCTCAAACGGTTCGGGCCCGGCGATCCGGCACCGCTGTCGTTTCCGACGGCCGGCTGGACGCTCGCGGTCGATATCCCGGTCGGTCCGGGCCTCGCTGGTCTGTTCGACGCCCTGGACGAGCTCGTGCTCGACGCGGGTGGGAGGGTCTACCTGGCCAAGGACGCTCGGCTGTCGGCGGCGACACTGGCCCAGATGTATCCGCGGCTCGACGACTTCCGCGCGGTCCGGGCCCGGGTCGACCCGGACGGCCTGTTTCGATCCGACCTGGCCCGGCGGCTGGCACTGTGACGTAGGACTCGACAAAGTTGTCAGGCACATGTCGAGCCCCAGCTCCATATGTGCCTGACAACTCGAGGGAGAGGGAGGCATGGTGATCGACGCGCTCGGCACGCCGCAGTCGCTGCTGCTGCTTGGCGGCACGTCCGACATCGCGGTGGCCATCGCGACGGAGTACGCCCGCCGGCGTCCGCTTCGAGTTGTCGTGGCCGCCCGGCCGTCGTCGCGCCGAGACGACACCGCCGCCACTTTGGAGGCCGCCGGCTGCACCGTCGAGGCTCTCGACTTCGAGGCGACCCGACCGGAGACCCATCGTGCCGTCGTCGAGCAGGCGGCAGCCGACGGCGACATCGACATCGCCGTCGTGGCCCACGGCATCCTCGGCGACCCCGAGCAGGCCTGGACCGATCCCGCCGCCGCGATCCAGCTCGCCGAGGTCAACTACGTCAGCCCGGTCGCGTGCGGCGTGGCCTTGGCGACCCAGGTGCGCCGACAGGGCCACGGCGTCATCGTCGCGCTGTCGAGTGTCGCCGGCGAGCGCGCCCGGCGGTCCAACTTCGCGTACGGCTCGACCAAGGCCGGCATGGACGCCTTCTACAGCGGGCTCGGCACGGCGCTGCGCGAGCACGGCGGCCGGGTGCTCGTCGTACGACCCGGCTTCGTCCGGTCCAAGATGACCGAGGGCCTCGACACCCCGCCGCTGTCCACGACGCCCGAGGCGGTCGCCCGAGCCGTCGTCGAGGGGGTCGCGTCCGGCGCCGAGCTGATCTGGGTGCCGAAGCCGATGCGGTGGGTCATGACCGTCGTGCGGCACCTGCCGCGGCCGGTCTTTCGGCGGCTGCCGTTCTGATGCTGGTCCGACAGGCCCGACGGTTCGTGCTCGTCGGCGGACTCGCGGCCGTCCTCGACTACGGCAGCTACCGACTGCTGCTGCTTCTCGACGTGCCGATCGATCCCGCGAAGGCCATCGGTTTCATCTTGGGCACGACCCTGTCCTATCTGCTCAACCGATCGTGGACCTTCGAGGCCGCCGGTCGGGCCCATGTGGTCGGCCGCTTCCTGGCGCTGTACGGCACCACGCTCGTGGTCAACGTCGCGGTCAACGCCGTCGCCGTACGCCTGCTCGACGGTGTCATCGGCCAGATCACGATCGCCTGGCTGGTCGCCCAAGCAGTCGCGTCGACACTCAACTTCTTCGGCATGCGCCACGTTGTTTTCGCCAGCCGCCGCATATCGGAGGATTCACTTGATGAGTGAGTCGCCGTCTTCCCGTAGCCCCGCCTACCGGATCGTGCTCGCGTCGGCGTCGCCCGGTCGTCTCGCGACCCTGCGTCGCGCCGGCGTCCAGCCCGAGGTGGTCGTCTCCCACGTCGACGAGGAGCGAGTACCCGTCTCGACGCCGGAGACCCTCGTCGCGACCCTCGCCCGGATGAAGTGTCGCGAAGTCGCCGGCCGGCTCGACGGCGACCGGACGACTGTCGTGATCGGCGGCGACTCGATGCTTGAGCTCGACGGCGAGGCGCACGGCAAGCCCGGCACCGTCGACGCCGCGACCGCGCGCTGGAAGGCGATGCGAGGACGCACCGGCGTGCTGCACTCGGGCCACTGCGTACGCCTGCTCGATCCGACGTCGTCTCGGGTACGCGAGGCCGCCGGGGTCGCGTCGACGGTGATCCACTTCGGCTCGCCGTCGGATGCCGAGATCCGGGCGTACGTCGCGACCGGCGAGCCGCTGCATGTCGCCGGCGCGTTCACCATCGACGGGCTCGGCGGGCCGTTCGTCCGCGGGATCGAGGGCGACCCGCACAACGTCGTCGGCCTCAGCCTGCCTTTGCTCCGGGAGCTGCTCGGCGAACTCAGTGTGGCGTGGCCCGATCTGTGGGGACGAACCACGTAGGCTGAATTCATGCGGATCGTTGTACCGCTCATCGCGATCACGTTCCTCGCCGTAGGTTGTGGGGACGACGATGACGGGGCGGGGGAGCCGGCGACGGGGGTCGAGGAATCGATCACCGTGACGAGCAGCGCCTTCCAGAACGATCAGGCGATCCCGAAGGTCTACAGCTGCGACGGCGACAACGTCTCGCCGCCGCTTGCGTGGCACCACCTCTCGGCCGACGCCGACCGGCTGGCGCTGGTCGTCGACGATCCGGACGCTTCGGGCGGCACGTTCGTGCACTGGATCGTGGTCGATTTCCCGTCCACGACCACCTCGGTCTCCGAAGGCGGCGTCCCCAGCGGTGGGGTCCAGGCCGCCAATTCGGCGGGCGACGCCACGTACACCGGGCCGTGTCCGCCCGACGGTACGCACCACTACCGGTTCACGGTCTACGCGCTCAACGCACCTACCGGACTCGACGAGGGCGCGACTACCGACGACGCCCTGGCCGCCATCGACGAGCACGCGTTGGCCAGTGGCCGTCTGACAGGCACGTACTCGCGCGGCTGAGGCCCCTCTCTCGGTCACCCATTGACCCCCCACGGGCCGGCCCGCACCATGAGAGTCGGCTCGCCGCGCGCGGCGGCGATGACGGGAGTGGGCCATGACGACCGTAAAGATCGCCGCTGTCCAGGCGGCATACGTACTGATGGATCAGAAGGCGACGCTGTCCAAGGCCATCGGGCTACTCGAGCAGGCTGCCGCTGACGGCGCCGAGATCGTGGTGTTTCCTGAGGTATTCGTGCCGGGGACCCCGATCTGGATCGACTCGGTCCCGATCTGGGACGGCGACGCGGATTGGTACGCCCTGCTGGTCGACCAGATCCCGGCGGACTTCCCCCACCGCGACCGGATCTGGGACAAGGAGCGGCATGGTGAGTGGGTCGAGGAGGGCAACGCCGTCATCGTCGACCCGGGTGGGCAGATCCTGGCCGGCCCGGCCCGGGAAGAGGAGACGATCCTGACCGCGGACATCGACCTGACGGCGGTCCGAGCCGCCCGCCGACTCTTCGACCCGACCGGCCACTACCACCGGCCGGACATCTTCCAGCTGACCGTCGACACCCGCCCCCGCTCGGCGGTGAACGTCGTCGGGCCTTCTCCAACGGAACCATTGACCGAGCCCGAGTGAGGTCACGCGGACATCGAGGTCACTCGACTGGCAGCCCTAGCCCGCGGGCGATCAGCATGCGCTGGACCTCGGAGGTGCCTTCGCCGATCTCGAGGATCTTCGCGTCCCGATAGAACCGGGCGACCGAGTACTCCTCCATGAAGCCGTAGCCGCCGAACACCTGGGTCGCGATCCGGGTCGCGGTCACGGCCGCTTCCGTCGCGTACAGCTTCGCGATCGACGCGGCCTGCTTGAACTCGGCGGGCGGCGCGCCGGCGTCCTTCATCGCGGCCGCCTTGTAGACCAACCCCCGCGACGCCTCGGCCATTACCGCCAGATCGGCCACCTGGAACGCGACCCCCTGCTTTCGCCCGATCGGCACGCCGAAGGTCTCACGCTCCTCGGCATACGCGACCGACATCTCCAGGCAGGCCTCGATGCAGCCGAGGGCCAGCGCGGCGATAGCGACGCGGCCGTCGTCGAGCGTGGCGAGGAACTGCGCGAACCCGCGTCCGCGCTCGCCCAGCAGGTGATCCTCCGGCACCCGTACGTCGATGAACGTCAGCGGATGCGTGTCGGAGCAATGCCAGCCGAGCTTGTTGTACGCCGGCTCCGCGACGAACCCGTCGGTGCTTGCCGGCACCAGGATCGACGAGATCTCCGGCGTGCCGTCGACCCTCGTACCTGTGCGAGCCGTGACGGTCACGACCGACGTCATCGACGAACCGGAGTTGGTGATGAACTGCTTCGACCCGTTGAGCAACCAGAAACCGTCGATGAGCTCGGCATGGGTCCGGGTCGCACCCGCGTCCGAGCCCGACGCCGGCTCAGTCAGGCCGAACGCGGCCAACGCCTGGCCCGAAATCAGGTCGGGAAGCCAGCGCTCCTTCTGCTCCTTGCTGCCGAAGGTCAGGATCGGGTTGATCCCGAGACCGACGGCCGCCTCGAGCGTGATGCCGATGCCCTGGTCGACCCGACCGAGCTCCTCGATCGCGACGCACAGGCTGGTGAAGTCGCCGGCACCGCCGTACTCCTCCGGTGCGGTCAACCCGAACAGGCCGAGGTCGCCCATCTTGCGTACGACGTCGACCGGGAAGTGGTGCTTGTCGTCCCAGTCTGCGACGTACGGCGCGATCTCGTCGCGAGCGAACTCGCGAACGCTCTGACGAAACTCCTCGTGCTCACGAGACAGCACGAAACTCATGGGGGTCAGCCCTCCGGGTGGGAAACGGTCGGACCTCAACCTACCCCGGCCGCGCGGTGCCCGAGTTGTCAGGCGCATATCGAGCCAGGGGTCGACATACGCCTGACAACTTCGAGTACGCGCGCCATAGACTCTGCCTCGCAGCCGGACTCGAACAGGAGACGACGCGTGGCCACAGTGGAGCAACGCCAACTGTCGAAGGTGCTGATCGCCAACCGCGGCGAGATCGCGGTCCGAGTCATCCGGGCCTGCCGCGACAACGGCATCGGGAGCGTCGCCGTCTACGCCGACGCCGACCGCGACGGCCTCCACGTTCGGCTGGCCGACGAGGCGTACTCCCTCGACGGCGCCACGCCGGCCGACTCGTACCTGTCCATCGACAAGCTGCTCGACGTCGCGAAGCGCGCCGGCGCCGACTCGGTGCATCCCGGATACGGGTTCCTCGCCGAAAACGCGACCTTCGCCCAGGCAGTCATCGACGCCGGCCTGGTCTGGATCGGCCCGCCTCCGGCCGCGATCGACGCTCTGGGCGACAAGGTCCGGGCCCGACACATCGCCGAGAAGGTCGGTGCCCCGCTCGTCGCCGGCACGCCCGACCCGGTGTCGGGTCCCGACGAGGTCATCGCGTTCGCCGAACAGCACGGACTGCCGGTCGCGATCAAGGCGGCCTTCGGCGGCGGCGGTCGCGGGCTCAAGGTCGCCCGCACGAAGGACGAGCTCGCCGAGCAGTTCGAGTCGGCGGTCCGCGAGGCCACCGCCGCCTTCGGCCGGGGCGAGTGTTTCGTCGAGCGCTACCTCGACAAGCCGCGTCACGTCGAAACCCAGTGCCTGGCCGACCAGCACGGCAACGTCGTCGTCGTGTCGACCCGCGACTGCTCCCTGCAACGGCGGCACCAGAAGCTGGTCGAGGAGGCGCCGGCGCCTTTCCTCTCCGACGAGCAGATCCGGACGCTCTACGAGTCGAGCAAGGCGATCCTGCGGGAGGCGTCCTACGTCGGCGCCGGCACCTGCGAGTTCCTCGTCGGCCAGGACGGCACGATCTCGTTCCTCGAGGTCAACACCCGGCTCCAAGTCGAGCACCCCGTGACCGAGCAGGTGACTGGCCTCGACCTGGTTCGCGAGATGTTCCGGATCGCGGCCGGCGAGGAGCTCGGCTATGACGATCCGATCGTCCGGGGGCACTCGATCGAGTTCCGGATCAACGCCGAGGACGCCGGGCGCAACTTCCTCCCGGCGCCGGGCACGCTGACCCGCTGGCACGCACCGTCCGGGCCAGGCATCCGACTCGACGGCGGCTACGACCAGGGCGAGACGGTGCCGGGCGCGTTCGACTCGCTCGTCGCCAAGCTGATCGTGTCCGGCACGTCCCGCGAGCAGGCCCTCGAGCGGTCACGGCGGGCGCTGGACGAGTTCGTCGTCGACGGCATGCCGACGGTGATCACGTTTCACCGCTCGGTCGTCGACGACCCGGCCTACATCGGCGACGGCGCGTCGTTCGGCGTTTACACCTCGTGGATCGAGACCGAGTACGACAACCAGATCCCGCCGTACGACGGGGCCGCCGAGACACCCGACGAAGGCGAGCGCGAGCGGGTCACCGTCGAGGTCGGCGGCAAGCGACTCGAAGTCGTGCTGCCGGCCGACCTGGCCCGACCTGCGGCCGGATCGGGTGCCGCCAAGCCAGCCAAGCGCTCCGCGAAGAAGGCCGCCGCGGCCGCCGGCGGCGACACGCTGGCCTCACCCATGCAAGGCACGATCGTGAAGGTCGCCGTCGAAGAGGGGCGGCAGGTGGCGGAGGGCGACCTCGTCGTCGTGCTCGAGGCGATGAAGATGGAGCAGCCGCTCTACGCCCACAAGGCCGGGACGATCGCCGCGCTGACCGCGGAAGTAGGCGCCACCGTCGCCAACGGCGCACCCCTGTGCCGGATCGAGGACTGAGTCGCTCGCGACTGCGCGTGGGTGAAGGAGGCGTGCCACGCTAGCCCCTCTGGTCGTATATGTCCGGATCTATCCTGAATTAGTTGCTTTTGCCCGGCAGTACCTCGTACGGCCGTAGAAACTCAACGCGCCACCGATGCACACCGGCGGCCGGGTCGGCGATGTCCTCGAGACGCACGACCGACAACCCCTCGGACGCGAACGACTCGATGTCGTCGCGGCTCAACGGCCAGGGCGGACCCTCGTGGGTGTCGTCGTCGATTCCGCCGAACGCGATCACGAGCAGCCGACCGCCCGGGCGCACGAACGCCGCGACGTTGGCGATGGCGGCCTGGCGTACCGTCAGCGGCAGCGACTGGACGGTCAGGCTCTCGATCACCAAGTCGTACGCCTGCGTCCACTCCGTCGGCGGATCGAGCAGGTCGGCCGTCACGTACTCGACGCGAGACCCCGGATGTCGGGAACGCGCGGTCGCGACCGCCGTCGGTGCCACGTCGAAGGCGACCGTCGCAGGCCCGAGCCCGGCGATCAGCTCGGCGTCGCCACCGAGCCCACAGCCGACGACGAGGGCGCGGCCGACGTCCGCGAGGTCGCGCGTGGCCGTCCACTCGGCGAGGAACGGATTCGGACCGCCTCGGTCCCATGGGACGACCGCCTCGCCGTCGGACGCGGCCGCGTACAGCCGCTCGAACCAACCGGTCGGGTCGGCCGTCGCGAGCGCCTCGGTCGCGAGCCGGCGGGCGGCCTCGTCGGGATCAGCGGGTGGCGGCATCGTCGCGCATGGCACCCCATCCGTGCCATCGGTCGATCTCGATCCAGGCGCTGACCCGCTGCCGCTCGCGATTGCGGTAGGGCCGACCGGTGTAGTGCGTAGCCAGCCGATCGATGTCGGCCAGGCCCTCGTCGTCGCGCATCTCGACGACTCGGCCCTGCAGGCTGACGTGGGTGTTCCAGTCGCCTTCGTCGAGGACGGTCAGGCTCACCCGCGGGTCCTTGCGCAGGTAGTCCAGCCGCTTGCGGGACTCGTCCATGTTGATGAGGATCCGACCGTCGTCCCAGATGTACCAGGTCGCGACGGACACCGGCTGACCGTCTGCGCGCATGGCGGTGATCACCGAGGGATTGGGCTTGGACAGCAGCTGTACGACGGGATCGGGAAGAGGTGGCTTGGCCACGAGTCGTGCTCCTCTCGTCGGCGGGACCTGCTTCGGACAACCGCGTCCGAGCCGGCGTCATTCCGCCGACTCGGAGCCTCAGACCGTACGACCGAGGCGGCCGAGCAGCGCCTCGAACGGGCTGACGCCCGACGGCACCGGCTGCTCCGGTCCGAACATTCCTTCGCGCCGGATGTCGTCGCCGTCGCGATCGGCGTTGAACTCGGCGACCGCAGCCACCGCCCCCGCACCGGGTGTGTACGCAAGGCCTGCCCCGCGCGCGATGTCCCAGCCGTGCACGAGCGACTCCTGGAGGCTGATGTTGGCGATCACGAGGCCCGGCGTCGGCCCGAACACGAAGTCGTAGACGCGATCGAGCGCGCCGGACCTCCCGAACCCGGCCAGACAGCGATCGGCGGCGCCGCGATAGGCACCGGCCGGGTCGGAGCCGAGGTAGTCCGGGTCTGGTGCGTCCGGATCCGGCCGGACCGCCTCGCCTTCGAGCGTGCCGGCGAAGACGATCAGCCCGCCGACGACGTGGTTGGCCACGTCCCGTACCGACCATCCCTCGCAGGGAGTCGGAGCGTCGAGCGCGGACCCGGCCGCGTCGATCACCTCGGCCGTGTCGGCGTAGACCCGATCCAACAGGCCGACCATGTCATCCGTCACGCGTCACTCTCCCGTCGCCGCATGTGTGCCTTCACCAGACATCGGACCTCCTAAGCGAACCAGCTCATCGCCTGCCCGTGCGCTCGCGCCCAGGCGACCGGGACACCGTCCAGCGCCACGAGATTGTTCAGCGCGTCTCGGGGCGGCTGCGGAGCCGTGTCATAGGACAGCACATCCGGATCCTCGCTGGCGATCCAGTGGCCGGGCAACGCGCGGACGACTTCAACGAACGCCGTCCGGCGCGGCGCCGGCACCTGGTAGAGGACCGACGTGTGGAACACAACGAGGGTGGCGCCGTCCGGGGCTCGAGCGGCTAGGTCAGGCAGGTCGTCGACCAGGTCGCCGCGCACGAGCAGCGGCGGCTCGGCCGCAGCCACGGCCGCCGCGGCTCGGAGCCGGGCCTGTCGGTGTGCGTGCTCCGGCCAGATGAGGGACTCGAGCCAGACGACGGCCGCGGGGTCGGTCACATCGAGCGGGTTGAGGTCGAGGCCCGCCCTCCACGCCACCTCGGGCACGCCGCCCGGTGGCGTCAGTCCGGTCGCCGCGCACTCGAGGACCGGTTCGCCCGAACCGACCGCATAGTCGCCGTAGCGGTAGCCGTACCGGTCTGGATAGAGACACAGGCCGGCCGACGCCCCGACCTCGAGCAGGGCGAGCGGCTGGGGCAGCGCGGCGAGCAGCGGCAACAAGACCGCGCATCGCCCGGCCTCGTTGGTCTGCGTGGCTCGCCGGCGCAGCTCGACGTCGATCCGCGTCCAGGTCGCCAAGGCGAACTCACGGAACGCTCCCGGGTCGTCCACGGGACCGCCGAGCAGCCGTACGACGCCGAAGAGCAGATTCGGCTGGCGCTTGGCCACCGGAAGGGCGTCGAGCCGGGCCAGCAGCTCCTCGTCGCGCGACACCGCACGCGCCAGTCGCTCGTAGACCGGCGACACGTCGCGCGCCTCGCGGTCGGCGAACTCGACGTACGCCGCGGCTGTTGTCATGAGGAGATCGTGCCGGGCCGCCGTCCGGATTGCACCCCGGTCGTCAGACGAAGGTGAACCAATTGGAGCGCAGGCCGAAGGTCCAACGGAAGTCGTCGCCGCTGACCCGAACCGCGCCGGCGCTGCCGACGACACGCAGCCGCAGCACCCGACCGCCCCACTGGCCGTGACCGTCGCGGTGTTTCACCCGGATCCGTTCGAAGCGCCCGATGCTTGGGTAGGCCGCCTCGAGGGTGGATGTCGCGATCCGGGTCGACCAGGTGTGCACGCTATTGCCGGACCAGTTGTCGTACGGATCGCGTTTCGCAGGCAGGTAGGGCGGGCCGCCGTCCGCGGTCCAACCCCCGGACGAGGCCGAAAACTGCGTGAACGCCGGCGCGCCGCGATAGCTCCGGACCTGGCCGGCGGTCTTGGCGACGGCTCGGTCCGTGGCCGACGTCTCGGCGTGCACTCCGCCGTACACCTGGCACGACGTCGTGTCGCAGATGTGGTAGTAGTCGCCGCGATTGTCCCGCCGGATGAACGCCCCGTAGGTACGCGCGGCCACCGCCTGTGAACGCAGTGCCGCCTGACGCCACGACGCCGGCATCTCGTCGGCGATCACACCCTGGACGTACTTGTTCATCGACAGCACGTTGACCGTGTCGCGATCGTGCGAGCCGGCCGACGGATACGCCGCCCGAAGCACGCCCCGATAGCGCGTCCTCGACCCGCCAGGGAGCACCAGCCCGATCGGGCCCTTGGCCTCGAACTGACCGGCTCCTTGGAGCTCACCCCGACCCGGGACGCGCCAGCGGTGCCAGCCGTCCGATGTGTGGTGCTGCACGACCGAGACCGAGCGGTCGCCCTTGGCCGGCTTGATCCGCCACCGGTTGATCGCATCCCGCGTCGGCAGGTCGAACGCGCGCTGGTCGGCGCGATCGCGGACTCGGAGCCCGGGGCGGGCCCTGACCACGACGTCATTGCTGTCGTCAGCCGTGACGAGGACCCGGATTCGCCCGCGCACCGACGCCATCTTGGTGCCGGGGTAGTAGAACGACAGGATCTGCCGGTAGGACTTGCCCTGGAGCGCCGCACCCTGCGCGCCGTACTGCGACAGGCCGTGACCGTGCCCGTAGCCGTGCCCCCGCAGCGAGACGCGCGCGGCTGCCGTTAGTTCGTCCGGCGGCCGCGCGTCGGCGGTGGGGACGGACGCGATCAAGCCCGCGATCGGCGCCAGCGCGGCCGCCAGCGTCACGGCGACCCGCGCCATCAGACGTACTCCACGGTGATCGACTCGTCTTGTCGGTCCCACGTGATCGAGCCGTTCGTGAAGGTCGCCCTCCTACCGCCGCCGGTCGGCATCATGTTGGACGTCGGCGATCCGAGCGAGCCGGCAACGCCTCCGAGGCCGCGGTAGCGGATCAGGATGCGACCCCACAGCGTGTACGCCTGGCGCTTGCCGATGCGGTACATCCGGCCGTGCTCGAAGACCACCTGACGGACCCCGGCGACTTCGGTCGGCTTCAGGTCGGTCACGGGGAAGCCGAACCGGCCGTGCGTGCCGTCGCGATCACGATAGGCGCGTAGCGCCGCGCCGGTCAGCCAGTGCGCCCCGAGGCCGGCTTTCGCGAACATCGCGCCGTGCCCGAAGTCGGTACGCAGGCCGTGACTCTGCTTGGCCTCGCCCCGGAAGACCTGGCCGGTCGTCCGCTTGCCGATCTGGCCGGCGCGCTTGCGGATCGGCGATCGATAGTCCGACAGGTAGTGGCCGACCCGGTCGCGCAGTCGTGGCAGCCAGCGGTAGACGTACTTGCCTGGACAGGCGGTGGACATCGCGTCGCGATGCCCGGAGATCCGGTTGAACTCCGTGCCGCGCAGCGTGACCGTGCCGTGTGCCGGCGCATAGCTGGTGCCGAGGCGCCACCCGATGAACCGGACGAGCGCGTTCTTCATGCGCTTGGTCGGCCGGGCTTCCTCGAAGTTGCCGATCAGCGAGACCCCGACGGAGTTGGTGTTGTAGTCGCCCGCGTGGGCACCGCGTACGGGTAGCCGCGCGCCGCCGGCTCGGCCGACGTAGACCCGTCCGTACCGGTCGATCAAGTAGTTGTATCCGATATCGCACCAACCTCGGCTTTGCGTGTGATAAGCGAGAATGCTGCGGACAATGCCTTTTCCGTCGGACCGGGAATAGTCATTGGAATTGACCGTGTGATGGACGAATATCATCTTGGCGGACCTGCCGTAGATCGGCTCCCAGCACTGGTCGCCTAGGGACTCGTTGGCGCCCCATTCCTTACGGGTGAACATGCCCGGCATCGCGGGAAATCGCGCCGGCCCCCGGATCTCGGCGCCGGCCGACCGGGCGACGGTCGATCCGACGGGGTCGGCGCCCGGGTCGATGGTGTCGACGCGGATGCCGTCCGGTCCGGAACCGCCCGGTGCTGTGACGTCGACCGCAACTCCGGTGCCCTCGCCGACCCAGAGGGGCGCCGTCCCGTCTCGTACGTCGGCGGCCTCTTCGCCGGCGGCCGGACCCTCGTCGAGGTCGATAGGAAGCGACTGCCACGGCTTCCAGACTCCGTCGACTCGCAGCCGGACGCGCACCTTGGTGCCATCCGGCGCGGTGCCGTGCCGCCAGGTGACCGCGACCATGCCGTAACTCTCGGTCCTGGTCTGGGCGAGTGATGCGACCAACTGGCCGCCGCCCCGAGCGGGTGAACGACCGGCCTCGGCCGCGGGGACATCGAGACTCTGGACCGAGGGGCCGTCGGTCGGGCTGGCGTCGGATGACGCGAGTGGCCGAGATGTGCTGTCGGAGGACCCGACCGCGACCAAGATCGTCGCGGCGATTGCCCCCGTGGCGGCGGTGACGGCCAAGCGTCTGGCTGTTTGCCCTGCCCGAATTCGGGTTTGCTCACGCATCGCTGAATCCTCCCGAGATTCCGTTGATGCTGCTGATACGGATGTTTCCCTTGTGACTCCGTAGAGTGAGTCTGTATTCAATTTCCGTAACATGCCAGGGCTATATGGGAATTACGTCCGTGTTATTCGATCCGTCAAGTCGGCGCGCCGAGGATGTACGCGCGAGTTCCGACTCAGCGTCGGTGCAGTCGGCGGGCGGCCTCGGCGATCGAGCCGGTCATCGACGGGTACACCGTGAAGGCGTTGGCGACCTGATCGACGGTGAGGTTGGCCGCGACCGCGATCGCGATCGGATGCACGAGTTCGCTGGCCTGCGGGGCGACGACGACACCGCCGACGACGATGCCCGTACCCGGGCGGCAGAACAGCTTCACGAAGCCGTCGTAGACACCTTGCATCTTGGCCCGCGGGTTGCCGGCCAGGTCGAGCACCACCGTCTTGGCGTCGATCTCGCCGGCGTCGACCGCCCGCTGCGAACACCCCACGGTCGCGATCTCGGGCGCCGTGAACACGTTGGCCGCGACCTCGCGAAGGTCGAGCGGGCGCACCGCGTCGCCGAGGGCGTGCCACATTGCGATCCGCCCCTGCATCGCCGCGACCGATGCCAGCATGAGGACGCCGGTGCAGTCGCCCGCGGCGTAGACCCCGCGCACGGAGGTCCGGGACACCCGGTCGACCCGGATGAAGCCGCCGTCGTCGGTCGCTACGCCGGCGGAGTCGAGGCCCAGCCCGGCCGTGTCGGGCACCGAACCCACGGCGAGCAGGCAGTGCGTGCCGTCGACGGTGCGGCCATCGGTCAGCGTGACGTGGACGCCGTCACCGACCCGCTCGACGCTCGCCATCCGGCTTTGCGACAGCACATGCATGCCACGCCGGGTGAACACGTCCTCGAGCACTCGTGCCGCGTCGGCGTCCTCTCCGGGCAGCACGCGGTCGCGGCTCGACACGAGGACGACGTCGCTGCCAAGTGCGAGGTAGGCGCCGGCGAACTCGGCACCGGTGACGCCCGACCCGACGACTATCAACCGCTCCGGCAGCTCGTCGAGGTTGTAGACCTGCTCCCACGTCAGGATCCGCTCGCCGTCGGGCTGAGCGGTGTCGAGTATCCGAGGACGGGCGCCGGTCGCGAGCAGGACCAAGTCGGCTTCGACGCGCTCGGTGTCGCCGCGCGAGTCGGTCGCGACGACGCCGGGGCCATCGGCCAGCCGACCGATCGCGTCGACCACCCGTACTCGCTCACGAGCAAGCCGCTCGGCGATGTCGTCCGACTGGGCGGCGGCCAGCTTCTTGACCCGGTCGTTGACCCGTGCGAGATCGACCCGTACGCCGTCGCCCGGCTCGTCAGCCGGCCCGAGGTACACCCCGAGCTCCTGCGACGACTGGACGGTGGTCATCAGGTCGGACGTGGCGATCAGAGTCTTGCTCGGCACGCAGTCGGTCAGCACGGCCGACCCGCCGAGCCCGTCGCGGTCGACCACGGTCACCTCGGCGCCCAGCTGCGCCGCGACGAGAGCGGCCTCGTAGCCGCCGGGGCCGCCTCCGATGATCGCCACTCGGTCCACGGCCCCATCCTGCCGGATGCCTGCCTAGGCTCGGTGCCGTGATGCTGTATGCCGCATACGGATCGAACCTCGACCCGGCCCGCATGGGTGAGCGCTGTCCACACTCTCCGCTGCGGGGCACCGGCTGGCTGGTCGGCTGGCGACTCACCTTCGGCGGCGAGGAGCACGGCTGGGACGGCGCGCTCGCGACCGTGGTCGAGGACCCGGTCGGTCAGGTCTACGTCGCGTTGTACGACGTCACCCCCGAAGACGCCGACGGGCTTGACTCGTGGGAAGGCGTCGACATCGGGCTCTACCGGACCATTCGGGTCCGCGTGCAGACCCTCGACGGTGAGCAGAGCGCCTGGGTCTACGTGCTAGACGCATACGAGGGAGGCCTGCCGTCGGCGAGCTACCTCGGCGTGCTGTACGAGTCGGCGCTGGCCGCCGATGCGCCGGCCGACTACGTCGACGACATCCGCTCGCGGCCGTGCCGGTCGGTGGGGCCGTAGGCGGCACACCCGGCGCCAGTACGCTGCGCCCGTGACTGACATCGCACCCGACGCCGACTCCCCCGCGCAGCTCGCCACCGCGGCGGCACAGCGGATCGCCGAGCTCACCGGCGCCCCGAACCATGACGTCGCCCTGGTCATCGGCTCCGGATGGCTGCCGGCCGCCGATGCTCTCGGTGCGCCCGACTACGAGGCCGCGACGACCGACGTACCCGGGTTCGCGGCCTCCGGCGTAACCGGCCACGCGGGCACGATCCGCTCGGTCCGGGTCGGCGACCGACGCGTACTCGTCCTCGCCGGGCGCACCCATCTGTACGAGGGCCGCGGCGTCCGTGCCGTCGTCCACGGAGTCCGGGCCGCGGCCGCCGCCGGCTGCCGGGCGATCGTGCTCACCAACGGCTGCGGCGGCCTCGACCCCGCCCGGCGCCCGGGGACACCGGTGCTCATCCGCGACCACCTCAACCTGACCGCGACGTCGCCGATCGAGGGCGCCAACTTCATCGACCTCACCGATCTCTACTCGCCTCGGCTGCGGGCGCTGTGTCGCGAGATCGAGCCCGGACTCGACGAGGGCGTCTACGTGCAGTTTCCGGGGCCGCACTACGAGACGCCGGCCGAGATCGCGATGGTCCGGGCCATCGGCGGTAGCCTCGTCGGCATGTCGACGGTGCTGGAGGCCATCGCCGCGCGCGAAGCCGGTCTCGAGGTCCTCGGCATCTCCCTGGTCACCAACCTGGCGGCCGGCGTCGGAGGCGAACCGCTGAACCACGAGGAGGTCCTCCAAGCCGGTCGCGACGCCGCGAGCCGGATGGGCGACCTCCTGAGCTCCGTACTCCCGAGGATCTAGCCATGCGTGTCTTGATCGCCGGCGCCGCCGGACGGATCGGCCGAACCGTCGCCGAAGGCCTCAGCGAACTCGGCCACGAGGTCCGGGGCCTCGACCTGCTGCCGCCGCCGGCCGACCATTGCGCGCTCGGGACGGTCGTCGGCGACTGCACCGAGCCCGCCGTCGTCGCCCAGGCGGTGGCCGGCGTCGATGCCGTCGTGCACCTGGCCGGCCGCCCGGGCGAAGCTCCGCTTGCCGAAGAGCTGGCGTCGCACGTCACGACGACAGCCACGCTGCTCGACGCGATGGTCGCGGCTGGGGTCCGGCGGATCGCCTACGCCAGCAGCAATCACGCCGTCGGCCTGCACGAGCGCACCGAACGGCTCGGCATCGACGTGCGGCCGCGGCCCGACACGTTCTACGGCGCGGCCAAGGTCGCGGCCGAGGGGTTGCTGAGCCTCTACGCCGACCGCGCCGACATCGAGGCCGTCTCGATGCGGATCGGCAGCTTCCTCGATCGGCCCGAGACCGAGCGGGCGCTCGCGACGTGGCTGTCTCCGGGCGACTGCGTTCGGATGGTCGAGGCGGCGGTCACGGCGCCCGATGTCGCCTACACGGTCCTCTACGGCATCTCGGCCAACACCCGCGCCTGGTGGGACCTCGAGCCGGGTCGGGCGATCGGATACGACCCGGTCGACGACGCCGAGCAGTTCGCCGCCGACATCCCGGTACGCCACGAGGACGCCGCCGAAAACGCTCGGGTCGGCGGGCCGTTCGCGACGCTGCCCGAGCCGCCATCATCGGTGGGCTAGGGCCGACCGACCCTGCCGACGAGCACCCTGCCCCCGGTTAGGGTTCGCAGCATGAGCACGACCTCCGACCTCACGGATCTGATCGCGGCGGCGCGAGCCTGGACGGCGCAGGATCCCGATCCGGAGACACGCGCCGAGCTGACGTCACTGGCCGACCACGCGACGATCGACAACGAGGCGGCAGCCGAGCTGGCCGACAGGTTCGCCGGCCGGCTCGCCTTCGGGACGGCCGGCCTGCGCGGGGCGCTCGGCGCCGGCCCGCATCGGATGAACCGGGTCGTCGTCGCCCAGGCGGCCGCCGGTCTCGCCGCGTACCTCCGGCAGCATCCGGTCGCCGGACAGTCCGGCGTCGTGATCGGCTACGACGCTCGACACGGGTCGGCGACGTTCGCTCGGGACACAGCCGAGATCATGCGGGGTGCCGGGATCCCCGCGTACGTGCTCCCCCGACCGTTGCCGACTCCGGTGCTGGCGTACGCGATCCGCCCGCTGCATTGCGCCGCCGGCGTCATGGTGACCGCGTCGCACAATCCGCCGCAGGACAACGGCTACAAGGTCTACCTCGGCGACGGGAGTCAGATCGTGCCGCCGGCCGACTCCGACATCGCGGCCGCGATCGACTCCGTCGGGCCGGTCGCCGAGCTGCCTCGGGCCGCCGACTACACCGTGCTCGGCGAGTCGGTCGTCGACGACTATGTCGCGGCGGTGGCCGGACTGGCAGCAGGCCGGCCGCGGGACATCGCGTTCGCCTACACCCCGCTGCATGGGGTCGGCGCGTCGGTCGTTCGGGCCGTCATCCAGCGCACCGGCTTCGGCCCCTGCCACGAGACGAGCGAGCAGATCGAGCCGGACCCCGACTTCCCGACGGTCGCGTTCCCGAACCCGGAGGAGCCCGGGGCGATGGACCTGGCGCTGGCAACGGCCGAGCACACGGGGGCCGACCTGGCGATCGCCAACGACCCGGACGCCGATCGCCTCGCGGTCGCGGTCCCCGGCGTCCACGGCTGGCGGCTGCTCAGCGGCGACGAGATCGGGGCTCTGCTGGCCGACCACGCCCTGCGCCAAGGCATCGAGGGGACCTTCGCGACGACCATCGTCTCGTCGTCGCTGCTCGGTCGGATGGCCGACGCGCACGACCAGCCGTACGTGGAGACGCTGACCGGATTCAAGTGGCTCAGCCGAGTCGACGGGCTGGCGTTCGCGTACGAGGAGGCCCTGGGCTACTGCCTCGCGCCGGCGATCGCCCGTGACAAGGACGGTATCAGCGCGCTGGTGCGGATGCTGGAGCTCGCCGCCGAGCTGAAGGCTGCCCGCAAGACGCTGCTCGACCGGCTCGACGAGATCGCCGAGCGTTACGGCGTCCACGCGACCGACCAAGTGTCCGTACGGGTCGCCGACCTGAGCCTGATCGCGGACGCGATGGCCCGACTGCGGTCCGACCCGCCGGCGACGCTGGGCGGCCTGTCGGTCGAGACGGTCGACGACCTCGCCGGCGGCTCGGCGACGCTGCCTCCGACCGATGGGCTCCGGTTTCGGATGGCCGATGGCGCTCGGGTCGTCGTCCGTCCGTCGGGGACCGAGCCGAAGCTGAAGGCCTACCTCGAGGTTGTCGTGCGGGTCTCCGACGGGGTCGACGCGGCTCGGATCGCGGCGGCCGGCCGTCTCGACGCGATCCGGGCCGACCTCGCCGCCACCCTCGCCCTCTAGCCCGCGCCCGCCCACCCTTCGCGCCGAGATTGCGCATCCCGCCCACT
>DASQKI010000002.1:0-11085 GCA_035630615.1 Nocardioidaceae bacterium | reverse complement strand
CCCAAACGGTGGTGGAGTGGCCGAGAGGCGAGGCAACGGCCTGCAAAGCCGTCTACACGGGTTCGAATCCCGTCTCCACCTCGAAGCATTGCGAGGGCGATTGGCGCAGTGGTAGCGCGCTTCCTTGACACGGAAGAGGTCACAAGTTCAATTCTTGTATCGCCCACCAACAACTGGTCAGCCGCTGTATCGCTCGACTAGCGGCGGGAGGGTCCGGAATACGGGACTGCCGGTGCGGGTACGGACCACACTGCTGCCCGGCGCGGCCAGCCTCCGGACGAGCCGGAGCAACTCAAAGCGAAAGGGGCGGTTCCGTGGCGATGCCACCAGTCGTATCGGCCGAGGAGTGGAACGCGGCCCGCGACGAACTGCTGCACAAGGAGAAAGCGCACACCCGCGCGAAGGACGCGCTGGCAGCGGAACGCCGCCGGCTGCCGTGGGTTCGAGTCAAGAAGCAGTACACCTTCGAGGGGCCGGACGGAAAGTTAGGCTTGCCCGACATGTTCGAGGGCCGCCGCCAGCTGATCGTCTACCGGCACTTCTTCGAGCCCGGGGTCGCTGACTGGCCCGAGGGCGGCTGCAGCGGCTGCGCGATGTTCACCGACAACCTCGGCCACCTCGCACACCTGAACGCACGCGACGTCACGTTCGTGCTTGTCTCTCCCGCTCCGCAAGCCGACACCGAGCGCTACCGCGACCGCATGGGCTGGCAGGGGATCCCGTGGTACACCACGCAAGACGACTTCTCGAAGGACTTCGGCGTCGACGAGTACTTCGGCCTCAACGTCTTCATCCGCGACGGTGGCGAGGTTTACCGCACCTACTTCACCAACGGGCGCTCGGCCGAGCAGATCGGCAACGTCTGGAGCCTGCTCGACATCACCCCGCTCGGACGCCAGGAGGAATGGGAGGACTCGCCGGAGGGCTATCCGCAGGAGCCGCCGTACCAGTGGTGGCGCCGCCACGATGAGTACGGAACTGCCGAGGACGCCGGCTGACGAACTCACAGAGCCAAGGCATCAGTCCGGGACTTGCCGGGCTGACTGGCGAGAGTCGGCTAGGTGACTGGCTCGCATCTTCTGACGTGTGTCAGTTGGGTGTGGAACTCTGCTCGGGTGACCCCGCGAGTGACCCTGCGAAACCTGACCGACGACGACCTAGACGTCCTCTTTGACATCCAAGCCGACAAGACGGCGCGGCACATGGCTGCCTTCACCAGTCCCGATCAGGGCGACCGGGACGCCTACGGTGCCAAGCGGCGCAAGATCATCGCTGACGACGAGATCACGAAGAAAACCATCCTGGTCGACGATCAAGTCGTTGGCAGTGTTGGGAGCTACGTGATCGACGGGGACACTGAGGTCACCTACTGGGTCCGGCGCGACCTCTGGGGACAGGGCATCGCCTCAGCCGCGCTTGCGGAGCTGCTTCGGCAGGTGACGGTGCGCCCCGTTTACGCGCGGGTCGCGGCCGATAACCTCGCGTCGGCGCAAGTGCTGGTGCGCAATGGGTTCACTCGGGTCGGTGAGGAGGTTGCCTTCGCTGAGGCGCGTAAGGCAGAGATCGAGGAGCATATCTACCGGCTCGACCAGCAGCAACCGTAGGACTCAAGTCCGCTCAGAGTCACCGGATGGGGGGTGCCGGTTTACGGAGTCGCTTGACTCAGATTCCGTGGTAGCGGGAGGCTTCCCGGGCCATCTGGGGTGCTCGGACTCCGGCAATGCTTAGACAACCGGCAGGAGCCGACTGATGACCTGGGCCTTGATGCCCCTTCAGCAGTACGCCGTGTTCTCCGGGCGATCGCGCCGCAAAGAGTATTGGATGTTCGTCCTCTTCACGTTCCTAGTCGGGATCGGCTTGGGGTACATCGACACGCTCGCGGGAACCTACGACGACACGTTCGGCATAGGCCTCCTCAGCGGGCTGTTCAACCTGGCGATCTTGGTGCCGTCCATTGCGGTCAATGCGCGGAGACTCCATGACACGGGGAGGTCAGGTTGGCTCCAGCTGATCTTCATCATCCCGCTCGTCGGCTTGATCCTCTGGATCGTCTGGACGGTCAAGGACAGCGACCAGGGCGACAACCAGTACGGCCCCAACCCGAAGACCGCGGACGTCTACCCGCCGAGCGGTACGGCGCCGGTCTGACGGGCCGGCTGGCACCAGCTGACCGAGCCCAACACGCGCCAAGGTCCAACTTGATCGGACCGATCTTCACCTTCGCCGCTCAACTCGTCCGAATCGGTGACCGATCAGCGGAGCGTCTCGTCGAGCCAGTCGAAGGCCGCGGTCCAGAACACGATCGACGCCATGCCCTCGCAGTGACCCTCTGCGCCCTCCGCCTGCGTGAAGCGCCGGAAAGTCTTCGGGCAGGTGAGGTGGTCGAAGAGTTCTTCGCCCTGGCCGGTGGAAACGACGTCAGTCTCATTGTCGGCGATGAAGCTCGGGCAGGTGATCTTCGGGGCCTGCTCGACGTTGTTGTAGCCCCGTAGGTCGCTGATGTACTCGCGTGGCGTGCTGACCCCGTGGGTCACCATGCGGGGAGCGAAGAAGGCCTTCAGCGCGGCGTCGTCGAGCAGCGCGTCCCACTGCGGATCCGACGCGGGATCGTCGACCGACTGGTAGATGTCACCGAGCCGCTTAGCCATCCCCGAGGCGATGTCGTACTGCCCGGGGTCGGCGACCATCGCCGCCACGCGCGGCTCGCCCGAGGCGCCCCGGGGTGCGAGCAGGCCACCGAACGAACGGCCGGCCAGCACGATGCGCTGCGGGTCGACCTCCGGCCGCTTCAGCAACAAGTCGACCATCCCGGGGACGACGTTCTCCCAATCGGGGCGCATGGGCACGCGGTGGTCGTACAGCGGCGAGCCGGTGCCGGGGCCGTCGAGAGGGGCGAACGCGTAGCCGCGGGCGAGCGCCATGTAGGCCGACGAACAGACTTCCTCGGCAGTGCCGTCGTAGCCGCCGATGTGCAGGACGGTCGGAAACGGCCCATCGCCGGCCGGCGCGAAAAAGTAGCCCGGAGTGGCACCCTCGAGTACCTGGCCCGGCCGGTCAAGCAGAGGCAACGCGGCGCGGAATGCCTCAACGCTCGCCGTGTACGCGGTGGTGAGCTCCTTGCCGTCGAGATCGTCGCGGTGCCAGAAGAACGCCTGCCGGTAGTACTCAGCCGCGCGCACGAAGCAGTCGCGTGCGCTGACCGGATGCCCGTTCTCGAGCGCCGCATCGGCTTGCTGAACGAGACCGTCGGCGAATCCCGACCACGCGGCGTACCAGCTGTCGCGGTCGCCTTCGGCAATCAGCGATGCGATGTAGAGGCACTCGCCCACGTTGGCCATACCCGAGTCGCACTTGCCGACGGTGCGCTGCAGCTGCCCGTCGAAGCCCACGTCGTCGAAGAAGAGCTTCATGACCCGTCGGCCTCCTGTGGGGAGCTTTGACAAACCCGTGATGTAACTTCACGCCTGAGCGTCGATGATCGGACGTCGAAACGCGCCACGCCGACATTTCTGCCACGAGGGCAACGTCTGTACGTAGCAGGCTCTCCCGAGGAAATCGACGACATCAGGGCCGAACGTCCTGCCATCGTCGGGACGCGACGGGTGCGGACGTGGCCTAGGCAGTGTGCAGTGATCACCCTTATCGATCGGAACTGCCTGCTCTGCGGTTGCGGCGGGCCAGCTTGACCTGCTGGCGCCGAGCCAGGTCCTCACGAAGCTGCTGACGGCGGTTCTGGACCTCGGCCTGGTAGGCGTAGCTGTTGCTGAACATCAGGATCTCCTTCACGGTGCAGCGGGCCTGCCCGGCCCGCCTCTCACCCCTGCAACGAACGCCTCCGGCCCGATCCGACACCCACTGTCGAGGTTTCTTCAGGGAAGTCGTGCGTACCTCGTATCGGGCCGAGGTGCTCCCATGGACATCGACGGGTGCGATAGAAAGTTGCTATGGAGCACGAACGCGTCTCGCACGCGACATTCGTCGTCGAGCGGGTGTATCCCGATTCGCCGCCGGCGAGGGTGTTCGCCGCTTATGCCGACCGCGAGGCCAAGGCTCGGTGGTCCACGGGGCCGAAGCACTGGCGAACCACGATGTTCGTCCAGCACATGCGCAACGTGCTCGAGTCGCTCGCGACCGAGGTGGCGCGTTCTTAGGCCTAGCCACTGCACGTCGAAGTGTCGAGCGCTATCGGAGGGAGGTCAGTCCACCTTCGCGGCAATGCCCTCGATCTCCACCAGCCAGCCAGGTTCCAACAGTTGCTGGACCACCACGGTGCGGGCGGCGGCGGTGTCGCCCAGATGGGCGCTCAGGATCTCGACGTTGACGGGGTCGTCCGCCGCAGACGCAAGGAAGAACCGTAGCGAGACGAGATCTGCGTAGCCCATGCCGGCGGACTCGAGGATCGTTCCGAGGTGACGCCAGACGAGTCTGGCCTGCGCGGCGAAGTCCGTCGGCATGGTGACCCCGTCGGCTTCGTACCCATTGACGCCGCTGATGTACAGCGTCCGCGCCCCAGCGGGCACCTCGACGGCGTGCGCGTAGCTCCGGTACGCAGGGAACACGACGGCGGGATTGTGGCGAGTGATTGTCATGTCGGCAGGCTGTCATGCGCCCACGACCTGGTGGTGTTCGTGATCACGTTCGGCTGCCTCATTTTGGGCACTCGTGATCGGTCGCCGGCTCGGCCAGCCGCCTCGCTAGTGTCTTTGTGGCAGCGATGGCGTGAGGAGGTCGGATGGGCAGCTCGATCGAGGTCACCGCGACCGACTACCACACGGCTGGCGAGCCGTTTCGGATCGTGACGAGTGGTGGGCCGACGGTCGAGGGCACCTCCGTCCGTGATCGCCGGGAGACGGCTCGCCGTAGCAAGGAGATCGACGCGGTACGCCGGCTGTTGTGCCACGAGCCCCGCGGCCACGCCGACATGTACGGCTGCTACCTGGTGCCACCCGATGACGGGGACGCCGACCTCGGCGTGTTGTTCTGGCACAAGGACGGCTACTCGACCGCGTGCGGGCACGGCACGATCGCGCTGGGTGTCTGGGCCGTCGAGACCGGTCGGGTCGAGGCCAAGCCCGACGGCCCCACCGACGTCGTCATCGACGTACCGTCCGGACGCGTAATCGCCCGGGTTACGTGCCGATCTGGCGAGGTGGAGCGAGTCGCCTTCGGCAGCGTGCCGTCGTACGTGCTGGCCCGCGACGTCCCCGTGGCGGCCACGTGCGGTGACCTGCTCGTCGATGTGAGTTACGGCGGCGCGATCTACAGCTCGGTCCGTGCATCCGACGCCGGGCTGGCCGTGACGCCCGAGTGCTACACCGAGCTGATCGCGCTCGGACGTGAGATCAAGGCCGCGCTCGAGGGGACCGACGCCGCACGGCATCCGGAGGATCCGCGGCTGTCCGGGATCTACGGCACGATCCTCTACGACGACCTCGGCGAGACGGTCGACGGCATCCGTCAGCGCAACGTCACGGTGTTCGCCGATGGACAGGTCGACCGGTCGCCGTGCGGATCCGGTACGGCCGCTCGGCTGGCCCTGCTCGTGGCAGATGGACGGGTCGGCGAGGAGCGGGTGCTGACGCACGACTCGATCGTCGGTACGACATTCCGCGGCCGCGTGGTGGGTGAGACGACCGCGGCGGGTCGGCCAGCTGTGCTGCCAGAGGTCGAGGGCATGGCCTATCGGACCGGCGAGCACCGGTTCGTCCTCGACCCGCGCGACGTTGTCGGCACCGGCTTCGTACTCCGATGAGCGCGCCGTCCGTCCCGTGGATCGACGCGGCTCAGCTGGGCGACTTGCTGTCGATGGCCGACGCCATCGACGCTGTTCGATCCGCGCTCGTCGGCGGATTCGACCCGGCGCACGATCCGCCGCGGGTGGCCGTGCCGATGTCTCGGGGCCATCTGCTTTTGATGCCGTCCGAGGTCGGCTCTGACGCCGGTGTGAAGGTGGCCTCCGTCGCGCCAGCCAACCCCGAGATCGGTCGGCCCCGGATCCAGGCGGTCTACGTGCTGATGGACGCCGAGACATTGTCGCCTGCCTGCCTGCTCGACGGCACGGCGCTTACCGCGCTGCGTACTCCGGCGATCTCAGCAGTCGCTGCCGACCTGCTCGCGACGCCCGACGCGGCCCGGGTCGTCGTCTTCGGCTCCGGCCCGCAGGCATTCGGCCACATCGAGGCGCTGCGGGCGATCCGACCGATTTCCGACGTGACCGTGGTCGGCCGCGACCGGAGGCGGCTTGCCGCGTTCGTCGACCGAGTGGCGGCGACGGGCATCGCCGCCGCGGTGGGCGACGCGGACGCGGTCGCGGAGGCCGACCTTGTCGTGTGTGCGACCTCGGCGGCCGAGCCGGTCATCAACGATCGGTGGGTACGAGACGAAGCATGCGTCGTGGCCGTCGGCTCCCACGAACCCGATCGGCGCGAGCTGCCGGCCGAACTGCTCGGCCGGGCCACCGTTGTCGTCGAGGAGCAAAACGCGGCGACACGCGAAGCGGGCGACGTCGTGTTGGCCATCGAGGCGGGATTCCTCGACTCCGATGCGCTCGTCAGCTTGTCGGCGCTGGCCACCGGGCGAGCGGGCGTGGACCGCGACCGACCGCGAGTGTTCAAGAGCGTCGGTATGCCGTGGGAAGACCTCGTGGTGGCCGCGTCCGCACACCGGCGGCTCACGGGTCGATCCGCCTGACGGTGCGACGCTGTCCGGCCGTGCCGTCGACGGCGTCAGATCGCTATTGGCGGCGCGGGGACCTTCGACCCTGTGCGCCGTAGGTACGCGGGCGTAGACAGGGAAGATCAGCGGAAGGAGGGGACGATGACTGAGATCGCAAAGACCGCCGAAGCGTTCTTCGAAGCCTGCGAGACCGGTGGTGGATGGGCGAAGTGCGAGCAGCACTGTCATCCGAACGCCACATTTGCGGCCCAGGCAGCGGCCCTGGAGGGCGTTGACAGCCTCCAGGCTTATGCCGACTGGATGAAGGGTCTTCTCACCCCCGTGCCCGACGGCCGCGCAGAGGTCCGATCGTTCGCCGTGGACGAGGCGCGAAACAAGGTCGTGGTCTATGGCGTGTTCCATGGGACCCACACCGGCGAAGGAGGTCCGGTCCCACCGACCGGAAAGAGCGTGGCAGCCGACTACGTCTACGACATGTCCTTCGACGACGACAAGATCCGCCATATGACGAAGATCTGGAACGACGGGGACACGATGCAACAGCTCGGGTGGATCTAGCGGACTTGGCGGCGCCGAACGTCCACGCGGAGGACCGCAGTATTCAGGTCGGTACCTCTGTCCGGCTGGCGCGGATCACCGTTCGTCGTGCGTCGCGCCATGCGATGAACGCGGTCCGGACGCGAGGGGACACGGCCATTTCGCCCCGTCGCCGGACAGAATGCGGTGGACGAGTGAGCCGTGCGTCCACGTGGGATGTAGCGCGTCACCGTCGCGAAGCTGCGCCAGCTGCATCACAGCCGGCGGCACGTCGGGCACGCGGGTCAGTCTAGGTCTGGCGCAGGTCGATCCAGGAAACGGACTCCCCCCGGCAGCACGTATCGCTCGACTTCGACGAACCCGTGCTTGTGGGCGAAGCGCAGACCGTCCTCGTTGGACGAGAGGACGACGGTCACGATCACCTTCGCGCCCAACTCCCGCGCCCGATCGAGCCCGCGCGCGTAGAGCTCCTCGCCGAACCCCTGTCGGCGGTGTTCTCGTACGTCGTCCAGAGACAGCAGATGGGTCGGGATGATCTCGTTGTGGACGTGCCGCCAGTCCTTGAGCGAGGCCTCATCATCGGGCTGCCGGATGCGAAGGTCGGACGCGATGGCAGCGAACCCGAGCACACTCCCGTTGTCAACGCCGACCATGTCGTCGGTGCCGTCAGCCGCTTAGCCGGATGTTTCGCATTTGGTTGCCGCCGGTCCGTCAGTGGCGCTCTTCGAGTCCGACCGCGTCGCGGAGCCGTTGGACGGACTGCTCGAGGGACGGATCGTCACCGGCTCGCGACTGCATCAGGTCGCCCAGCGCCTCGGCAATGACGTTGAGTTTCTCCTGTGCCGCCTCCCCGGCACGCCGGCCGGAGTTCTCCAGGAGCACCAGGAGCAGGAGCGAGATCACGCTGACAACGGTATGGATCGCGACTTGCCACGACTTGAGGTCGGTCCACAGCGGCACGCTCACCAGCCATGCCAGCACGATGCCGAGGCACACGTAGAAGAAGGGCTCGCTGCTGACCAGGTTGTACGCGGATTCCACCCACCGTTCGAACCACGATCGCTCGTAGTCGTGCGTCCGCGTCGCGGCCGCCGCGCTGCGACTCATGGCCCGACTGTAACTGTTACCCAGCGACGCCGACCAGCAGAGCGACTCGTACGCTCAGGCCGCCGGCGGTCGCGGTTAGTGAGGTACTGCGCCGACCAAACGCGACCTTCATACCAAAGCGTGACCTGCACCGATGTCGTCGAGCGTGGCCCACTAGACACCACCCCAGGGGCGGGTGATCCTTCATAGCGTGAGTCTTAGTCCCCGCGAGCGTGGTGCGACCGTGGTTGCGACCGTCGCTGGCAGCCTGCGCATCTCGCTGAAGCCACAACAGAGTGGCTCGCCGACCCGGCACTATGCCGCGGCGGCGGCACCCGTGCTCGCGGTGGCGGTCGTCTATTACCTCACCGCCAGGTTGGGGCTCATGGAGGAGCTGGTGGGCGACCAGGTGACGCCGCTCTGGCCACCGACCGGCGTTGCGCTGTTCGCCTTACTGGTGCTGGGACTCCGCGTCTGGCCAGGCATTGCACTCGGCGCGTTGGTCCTCAATTCGACGATCGGTTCGTCGCTCCTTGCCGCGCCGCTCATCACGGTTGGCAACACGCTCGCGCCGGTGTGCGCCTACCTGCTATTGCGCCGGGTGGGCTTCCGCATCGAGATCGACCGCCGCCGCGATGCGGTCGCGCTGGTGTCCCTCGGTGCGCTGATCGGAATGTTGATCAGCGCCTCGATCGGCACGGGGGCGCTGCTGGTCACTGACTCGATAGCGATGGCCGACTTCTGGTCCACGTGGTCGGTGTGGTGGACCGGCGACGCGATGGGCGTCCTTGTCGTGACACCGTTCCTCCTGGTGATATGGACGAACCTCCGGATTCCTCGCGGCGTTCCCTGGCACCGATGGCTCGAGGCAGCCTGTCTGTTCACCAGTACGCTGCTGGTCGCGATCGTGGTGATGACGAGCTCGTACCAGCTCTTGTTCTTGATCTTCCCGTTCCTCATCTGGGCCGCCCTGCGATTCCAGATCATCGGTGCGGCGCCGTGTGCGCTCATCGCTTCGACGGTCGCGATCGTCGCCGCCGCCAACGACTCCGGCCCATTCGCCCGTCACGACCTGTTCGCCAACATGACAACGCTGCAGGCCTTCAACGGCACGATGGCCCTGACCGCCCTGGTGCTGGCGGCGATTATCGCGGAGCGAAACAGCGCGCACGAGCAGGTCGAGCGGGCCGTCAGCCAGCTCACCACCCTGCTCGGGCGACTCGGCCGGGATCACAACAACATCCACCTCCAGGTGACACCGCCGACCGCGTCGCAGTCCGACGACGGGGAATGACGGTCGGGAAGAGGATCGCAAGGGCCGTTCGGCCCTGGTCGGTCGGCGTAGTCTGTGCCAGATTCGCCTGCCGTGGATTTGCGACGAAAGTTCCTCGCCGCCGTAGTTGCGGCCTCAGCAGTCGTCTTTGGTGTGCCCGTCGTGTCGAGCGCTCCGGCCGCAGCCGCGCCAAGTGAGCTCTTCTTCTCCGAATACGTCGAGGGCTCGTCGAACAACAAGGCGCTGGAGATCTTCAACGGCACCGGCGCGCCGATCGACCTCGCGGCCGGCGGCTACAGCGTGCAGATGTTCTTCAACGGCGGTACGAGCGCCGGGCTGACGATCAGCCTCACCGGGACGGTCGCCCACGACGACGTGTTCGTCCTCGCCCAAGCCTCTGCGTCGCCGACGATCCTTGCCGTCGCCGACCAGACGAACGGCGCCGGCTGGTTCAACGGCGACGACGCCATCGTCCTGCGTAAGGGCAGCACGATCATCGACTCGATCGGCCAGGTCGGGGTCGATCCGGGCACCGAGTGGGGGTCGGGCCTGACCAGCACCGCGGACAACACCCTTCAGCGCAAGGCCACGGTCGAAGCCGGCGACACGATCCCCACGGACGCGTTCGACCCGTCCGTCGAGTGGGACGGCTTCGCCACCGACACCTTCGGCGGCCTCGGCGTGCACCTGCAGCCGGCGGCGAACTGCGGACCGCCAGTCAGCACCACCGAGGGCACTCCAGTCGATGCGGCGATCAGCGCGACCGACGCCAACGGGACCGTGGTCGACATCTCGATCGACGGCGTCGCGCCCACCGACCCCGGCACGTTCAGCCGCACCGCGTTCACCGCGGCGACGCAGCCCGGTGGCACCGCGACGGCCACCGTCACGGCGTCGGACGCGACACCGCCGGGCACCTACACGTTGACCATCGTCGCCACGAACGACGACGCGTCGCCACAGACCGGCTCCTGTCAGCTGACCGTCACGGTCACGTCGACACCGCAGTGCGGGGCGGCGGCGACTGCCATCCACGACGTCCAGGGCACGGGTGCCAGCACGCCGATGTCCGGCGCCACGGTCACGATCGAAGGTGTCGTCGTGGGCGACTATCAGCGCGCCGGACAGTTCGGCGGCTACTACGTCCAGGAAGAGGACGCGGACGCCGACTCCGATCCCGCCAGCTCCGAAGGCATCTTCGTGTTCAACACCGCCGTGCCGGTCGCGACCGGTGACGTGGTGCGGGTGACCGGCCGCGCGACAGAGTTCAGCAACCTCACGGAGATCACCGACGTGACCTCGGCCGCGGTTTGCGACAGCGGCGCTACGGTCACACCAACGAGCGCATCGCTGCCGGTCACCGCGATGGCCGATTGGGAGAGCCTCGAAGGCATGTCGACCAGCGTCGCCCAGGAGCTCACGGTCACCGAGGTGTTCACCCTGGCCCGCTTCGGGGAGGTGGCCCTCTCGGCCGGAGGCCGGCTCGACACGCCCACGAACGTGGTCTCCCCCGG
>DASQKI010000001.1:0-21348 GCA_035630615.1 Nocardioidaceae bacterium | reverse complement strand
CAGTACGAGTGCGCCGGTCCCCATTGCCATGGGTTTCCTTCAGGCATCAGGAGTTCGCGCGTTGCGCCGATCAGACGCAACTGCCACCTCTGAGTGCCGCCGTTTCGCACCATGAACGGCACCATGACGGCAGGCCTCGATTCCCAAATCAGGGCCGCGTCTACGACGGGGTTCCGCTGGCGGCCTGCTAGCGATGAGCGACTGTCGGGTGGCTGGTGCCTCGTCGCTGACCAGCGCGAGGCAACCGGCGACGAACGAGAGGCCCGCGATGATGATCGACTCGGACAGTTCAGCGCGTTCGGGTCGCGGACAGCCGAATCGACTTGCCGACGCATGTGACCTGGCCACCGACGACCGCGATCGTGTCGCGCTCCGGCACCAGGCCGGCTGGTCGACTCCAGACCCAGGACGGTGGCCGGGTGGACCGACTTGGGACGGTGGACGGCCCACCCGACGGCCGGGTCAGGAGCGTACGGTGGCGAATCCGAAAGTGTCGCCGCCGGAGAAGGCGTGTACGCCGAATGTCTGGTTGATCGCTTTGGCTGCCGGGCGGGTCAGCCGCAGCCGCACGTCGCCAAGCTTCGGCCGCCCGGAGGGCACGCTCAGGCGGAACAGGTCGGCCCGGACCTGGCCATTTACCAGTCCGCTCAGCCGGTTCCGGTCGAGGTCGATCCAGAATCGGCGCAGGGTGATGCGGTCGTGGCCCTTGCGCAGGGCGATCCCGCCGGTGTGCTTGATTCGGTCGCCGCCCTTTCCGGTTCCCGAGATCTCGAAGTTGACCGCCACAGTGCCCCTGAAGTGGTAGGCCTTGGCGCCGTTGAACGGTCGAACGTGCACCCTGAGGTCTCCGAGCGCGTCGGCGACCATCGGCCGCATTGCCACTCGCGTGTCCGGCTTGCGGTCCGCCGCTGGCGCGGCAGCGTCAGCCGCCGCCCCCGCGCCGGCGACGCCGACGACCACGATCGTGGCTGCCGCTGCCATCTTTCGGACAAGTTGCTTCATCGGTGTTCTCCTCAGTTCGTGTCTTCTGTCATCGAGTCATCGGACCCGGCGACGCGTATGGATGCGTGGAACCAAAGTCCCTCCCGCGGTCGAGGTCGGGGCGCGGTCGCGGTGACACCGGCGAGTGAGAGTCGGCGGGTCATGTCCGCACCGCCGTTCGGCGGCCAGTGCTGTTCGCGAATGCGGGTGCCCGGGTGATCAGCCACACGCCGGACAGGCCGACCAGGCCGTAGATGATCCGGGTGGCGGCGTTGGTCTCGCCGAAGTCGAGCCCGAAGACGGCGGCGACCAAGTCGAACCTCACCAGTGCGACCAGCCCCCAGTTCAGCGCGCCCACGATGACGAGGGCCGCCGCCACTAGGTCGATCTTCTTCATCTCACCACTCCTTGTCGAAGGTTTGTCGAGAGTCCAGCCTGCGCCCCGCCTGCTGTGTCTGTCAAGAGTCTGTAGAGAGTTCTGTCGAAGAGCTGTAGAGTGACGTGCCATGAACGACGGCGTGATGCGCATCGGCGAGCTGTCCCGGCGCACCGGCGTATCGCCCGAACTGCTGCGGGCCTGGGAGCTGCGGTACGGCCTCTTGCAGCCGGCCCGGTCGCCCGGCGGCTTCCGGCTCTACTCCTCCGACGACGAGGGCCGGATCCGCCGGACCGCGGCGCTGATCTCCGAGGGCCTGTCGGCGGCCGAGGCGGCTCGGTTGGCCGCGGCCCCGCCGCACGCGGCCACCGCGGTGGCGCAACCGATGGTGGACGATCTGGCCGACGGGCTGCGGAAGGCGCTCGACGGCTTCGACACCACGGCCGGTCACGCCGCGCTGGACCGACTGTTCGGCACCGTGTCGGTCGAATTCGCGATCACCGAAGTCCTGATCCCCTATCTGCACGACCTCGGCGAGCGATGGGCCGACGGCTCGGTCACGGTGGCGCAAGAGCACTTCGCCTCGAACCTGATCCGGGGTCGCGTTCTGGGACTCGCCAGGGACTGGGGCGCCGGTGGTTCTGGGTCTGCGGTGCTCGCCTGTCCACCCGGTGAGGCCCACGACCTCGGCCTGATCCTCTTCGGAATCCTGATCGCCCGCCGCGGGTGGCGCGTGACGTTCCTCGGAGCTGACACGCCGTTCGACACGCTAGGGGCCAGCGTCCGCTCTCTGCGGCCCTCCCTGGTAGTGGTCGCGACCCGCGACGCCGACCTCTTCGGTCGGCACGCGGCCGCCATCGCGGCGATCGCGGCCGACCTGACGGTTGCGGTGGCGGCGCCGGTCTCCGAGCAGGCGGTACGGGGCACCGGTGCGCGTCCGCTCGTCGACGACATCGCCGAAGCCGCCGAGGCGCTGATCGGCAGCTAGCCTTCGATGCACCGGCCCGGGGCCGCGGTGCCTGGTCTCCGTGGCCACCGGCTGCGTCGGCGGGCGCCTCGTCCCGAACTGTTGCGGGCCGGCTTCCAGGTACGGGTGATGGCCCGCTCCCCGCCAAGCTGCTCCGGCGACCCTGGCATGACGACGTCGAGATCGCCGGCGCCGACGCGTCCGACCAGCGCGACGAGTTCGATCGCGCATGAGAAAGTGATCCAGGCCGAAGCGCAGAAGGCCGACTACTTTCTCGCGGTAGGGAGCGATAGTGCGAAGCCGTCTATGAGCGCCTCGGACTCGGGATTCATACCTGAAGATTATGGGCTCGCTGAGCGTTGTGCTCGACCTGGACGCGGGTGCCAACTGGCGTTTTCGCAGGTCAGGAGCCATCGGTGGGCGCAACAGGGATCGAACCTGTGACCCCCTGCTTGTAAGGCAGGTGCTCTACCGCTGAGCTATACGCCCGATGATGTGTCCGCGCCGCCCACCGCGAAAGCGGCGTAGCCCCCACCGGACGTCTGCATCCGCGCACAGCGTAGTGCCCGGCGTGCCGTGCCGTTCCATCACACCCTCGTCCGCCGCAGGAGCCAGACGAAGTAGGGGGCGCCGATCATCGCCGTCATGAGGCCGGCCGGCAGCTGGTCGGGCGCGATGACGGTTCTCCCTACCGTGTCGGCGAAGCAGACCAGCGCGGCGCCGAGCAACGCCGCCAGCGGGAGTACGCGGGCGTGCCGGCCGCCGACCAGCGCTCGGGCCGCATGGGGGGCGACCAGGCCGACGAAGCCGATGACGCCGACCGCCGCCACTGCCGTCGCGGCCAACGCCGCCGCGGCCGCGAGGGCGAGCAACCGTACTCGCTCCAGCGGCACGCCCAACAAGCGTGGAGTGTCGTCGTCGAGGGCCAGCAGGTCCAACTCTCGAGTGGCGAGCGCGAGCAGCGGTGTCAGGAGTACGAGCGCCGCCGCGACCGGGATCGCATCGGTCATCCCCCGTGCGTAAGTTGATCCGGACAGCCAGGTCATCGCCTGCGACGACAGGATCGTGTCCTCGAGCACCAGCAGTGCCGTGATCGACGCTCCGAGAAACCCGACCCCCACGCCGACGAGCACCAGCCGATCCGAGTCGAGCCCGCCGCGCCAGGCCAGGCCGTACACACTGGCGAAGGCAACCACCGCGCCCAGTCCGGCGGCGCCGGCCATCAGACCGACACTGGCGCCGGGCACCAACACCAGCAGGCCCACGGCCCCAACCGAAGCGCCGGCCGTGACGCCGATGATCCCGGGCTCGGCGAGCGGATTGCGACAGACGGCCTGCACGGTCGCTCCGGCGATGGCGAGCGCGACGCCGGCCAGCACGCCGAGGACGACCCGAGGCAGTCGGTTGTCGAGCAGGTACGTGATCGCCGGTCCAGAGCGCCCCGTCAGCCAGTTGGTCAGATCGCCGAGAAGCAGGGTCGTGTCGCCGAACAGCATGCCGACGACTGTCGCCGCGATCGCGACGACCGCCGCCAGCGTGATGATGACGGCGAAGCCGACCCGACTGCGTAGCGCCCCACGACGCGACGACGGCGACCCACCGGCCCGCGCCGAGCCCTGGTGCCGCGCGGCGAGCCAGATCAGAAACGGTGCGCCCACCAATGCTGTGACGACGCCGGTCGGCATCTCCGAGCCGTACGGGCCGGTCAGAAATGCCCGGACGATCAGGTCCGAGCCAAAGACGACCGCGGTGGCAACGACTGCGCTGGTCGGCAGCAGCCAGGCATGCGCGCCGAGGCCCGGCACGCGTCGGGCCAGCAGCCGCGTCAGGGCGGGTGCGCACAGGCCGACAAACGCCAGCGGCCCAGTGACCGTCACGGCCGCGGCGGCCAGCAGCACCGCGAGCACGACCGCGGTCAGTCGGGTCAGGCGGACTCGTACGCCGAGCACCGCCGCGCCCTCGTCGCCCAACGCGAGCAGGTCGAGCCGGCGCGACATCGCGAACGCCACGGCCATCCCGATCGCGACCAGGGGCCCGAGGTAACCGACGCGCTCGAGGCCGGTCTGCGCGAGCGAGCCCTTGCCCCACGCGTACAGGCCGAAGGTCTCCTCGGGCTTCATCAGCAGCAGCGTGTTGGTCATCGCCGCCATGGCCATCGCGGTCGCCGACCCGGCGAGGATCAGCCGCGTCGGTCCGGACGCTCCCCCGGCTGACACCGCCATCGCCAGCCCGGCGGCGGCCAGCCCGCCCACCATCGCGACGCCGGCCGACTGCAACGGCGGCAGGCCACCGACGAAGATCGCCGACGCCACGACCGCGAGGTACGCACCGTCGTTGACGCCGAGAGTGTCGGGCGCCGCGAGGCTGTTGCGGGTCATCGACTGTAGGAGGGTGCCGGCGATGCCGAGCGCGACGCCGACGACCAGCCCGGCCAGCATGCGCGGCAGCCTCGAAGCGACGAATACGGCCTCGGTCTCTTCGTCACCACGCCCGACGAGCAGCCGCAGCAGGTCGGACGCGTTCACCGACGACGTGCCCTGGGTGACGTGGACGGCGGCCAGGACGACGACCATACCGATCGCGCCGGCGAGCACCGCCCCGGCCGTCCATCGCGCACCAGGCGGTAGGGCGTCGCCCTGCGACTGCTCGACGGTCGAGGGCTTGACCAGTGTCACGACGTGAGGGCTCCGACGATCTCGTCGACAAGCTGCTCACACGACTTCGGTCCGCCGAAGGCCCAGGTGCCGCCGTCCAGCTCGTGGACGTTGCCCTTCTCGACGAACGGCAGCCCCTGCCAGATCGGGTTGTCCGGAAGCGCCTCGGCGAAGACGTTGTCCTCCGGCGCGATGTACATGAAGTGCGTGTCGCCGAGCTGGGTCATCGCCTCGACGTCGGTTGTCGTCAGCCCCCATTCGTCGACCTTGCCGTCCCAGTCGTTGGAAAGACCGAGCTCCTCGGCGACGTCGGAGAACAGCGAGCCCTCGCCGAACATCCGGATCGACACCGAGCCGCCCTCGGTCCAGCCGTGAGCCGCGGCGAAGGTCGTACCCTCGAGGCCCGCTTCCTCGATCGCCTGGCGGCCGGACTCGATGCTCGCCTCGAGATCACCGAGCAGCTGCTGGGCGACGTCCTCCTTGCCGATGGCGGTGGCGATCATCTCGAGATTGGACCGCATCTGTCCGATGTTGTCGCTCTGGTCGGTGCCGTCGGTCACCAACACGGGGGCGATCTCCTCGAGGTCGCCGATCTGGCTCTTGGATCGGTCGCCTTCGGTGATGATCAGGTCGGGCTGCAGACCGGCGATGGCATCCATGCTCGGCTCGGACCGCAGGCCGACATCGGTCACACAGGCGTCGTCGATCTCGACCGTGTCGACCCAGGTCTTGAAGTCGCCGACCTGGGCGACGCCCGCCGGCATCACGCCCAACGCCGTGAGGTCTTCGGCCTCCTGCCACTCGAGCGCCACAACCGTGTCGGCCGGCTCGTCGAGCGAGATCTCCTCACCGCGCGTGTCGGTCACGGTGACGGGGTCGGCGCCGGAGTCGCCGCTCGAGCAGCCGTCGGACGCCACGGCCTCATCCTCGCTGGAGCCACAGGCGGTCAGGGCAAGTGCCACGGTGATCAACGCCGCGGTGGCGGCGGGCGTTGTTCGCATGAGGGGAAGGCCTTTCTGTGCGGGTGGACGATGCGGGTGGACGTCAGACGGATGGCTGAGTTCGTACGCTGTGCCGACCGATCGGCCGGGTCGCTAGCCGACCCGTATCGGGATCGACGGTCACCTCGATCCGGATGCCGTAGACCTCGGTGAGCAGGTCCGGCGTCAGCACGTCGACGGCGGGTCCGGTCGCACGTACTCGGCCGTCGTCGAGCAGAACCACGGTGTCGGCGATTCCGGCCGCCTGGTCGAGGTCGTGCAACACCACGCCGACAGCGACGTCGTGGTCGACGGTCAGGTCATGGACGAGGTCCAACGTCTCGATCTGGTAGCGCAGGTCGAGGAACGTCGTCGGCTCGTCGAGCAGGAGCGTGTGGGTCCGCTGCGCGAGTGCCGTCGCCAGCCAGACCCGCTGCCGCTCGCCCCCGGACAGCTCGTCGACGGGGCGGTCGGCCATCGCGGTGACGCCGGTGACGTCCATCGCCCAGGCGATCGCCTCGGCGCTCTCGGGATCGACGCCGCGCCACCGACCGCGGTGCGGATGCCGGCCGTAGCCGACCACCTCGCGCACTCGCACTCCCGACGGGGTAGGACGGCTCTGGGCGAGGAGCGTCACCTGGCGCGCAAACTCACGCGGCGACAGCGCCAAGGCGGAGCCGCCGTCGGCGAGGAGGATCTCGCCGGACTCGGGTGGATGGAGCCGGGCCATCGCGCGCAGCAAGGTCGACTTGCCACTGCCGTTGGGACCGACGAGGGCGGTCACGCGTCCGGCGGCCAAATCGAGCGATGCACCGTGGACGACCCGCGTGCCGCGATAACCGAGATCAACCTCGACCGCGCGTAGCGGATTCTCCCAACTGGTCATCACATTAGGTTAGCCTAACCTAATGTTTGAGCCTACCTGGCGGTAGCTGGTCTTGTCCGGAAAAGGCCGTGGCCGCCGGCGTCTCGGGTCACCGGCGGCCACGACAGTACGTATGGAACACCCAAAAGGGGTCCGAGCGCTACTGATTCAACGAAATTTCTGTTACCAATTGATCACAGAGCGTCGCTCGCACCCTCAGGGGACCAAATCTGCGATGATTTTCCGTTGCTCGTCGAGGTTTCGGGCCTCCGGGATCGCGTTCTCGACCTTCCAGACGACAACGCCCTCGCGATCCACGAGGTAGCTGCCGCGGATCGCACAGCCGGCGCTCTCGTTGAACACGCCGTACGCCCTCGCCACCTCGCCATGCGGCCAGAAGTCGCTCAGCAACGGGTACGTGAGGTTGTCGTGCTCGGAGTAGGCGCGCAGAGCGAACATCGGATCGCACGACACCGCGAGGAGCAGCACGTTGTCGTTGACGAAGCTCGACAGGTGATCGCGAACGTCGCAGAGCTCGCTGGTGCAGATCCGGCTGAACGCAAACGGATAGAACATCACCATCACGGCCTTGTCGCCTCGGTACGACGACAGCGTCACGTCCTGGCCGTGCTGGTCTTTGAGGGTGAAGTCTGGAGCCTGCTGGCCGACGTCGATGGACATAGGTCACTCCTGGTGCCGATGGCGGACACGTCCATCGTGCCATCGGGATCAGTCGGCCACGATGTCGAACAGCACGCCGATCGTCCCGATCGCGACGCTCTGGACGTCGGCGGCCCGCCCTTCGTCGCTAGCGCGCCCCCCGCAACGGCACGCCGGGCGGCGCTCTAAACTCTCGGCGTGGATGTGGGCAGTCTTGGGCGCAAGGTACGGGTCGTGATCACCCTCGTGCTCGCCGCCGGTGTCTTCTACGGCACCCTCTGGGGTGACGACGACGACTTCCCGATCGGTCCGTTCCGGATGTACTCGACGTCGCGCGAGCTCGACGAGCCGGTCGGCGATACGCAGATGTACGCGGTCAACGCCGACGGCGAGGAGTTTCAGTTCACCCAGACCTACACCGGCATGCGGCGTGCTGAGCTCGAAGGACAGCTCGACAAGTTCGAGGCCGACCCGTCGCGACTTCACTATCTCGCCGACTCCTACGCGACGCGCTATCCCGACCGGCCGCCCATCGATCAGATCCGCATCGTCATCGAGTGGATCGAGCTCGATAACGGTTTGCCGACCGGCGAAAGCACCGTGGAGGAGGTCGTCTCGTGGCAGAGGTGACCGCCGAGGCCGCTCCGGCCCCGAACATGCCGACGCGGATCGGCAACCGGTTCATGCGGTGGCTATTCGCCCCCGTACCGCTCGGTCGCGTCGCCGCGCTGCGGACCCTCACCTACCTGTTCATCGTCTTCGACGTCTTGGTCTACTCCGAGGCGGCACGGTTGAAGGAGACCGTGCCGACCGATCTGTATGTGCCGCTGCACGTGGACGAGGTGCTGTTCCCGTTTATCCCCGACCCGTCGACGGCGGTGGTCCAGACCTGCTTCTGGGGCCTGCTGATCCTGTCGCCGATCGCCGCCATCGGGATCTTTCCGCGGCTGCTCGGGTCGGTCATCTTCGTCCTCTACTTCGAGTGGATGCTGATCTTCAACAGTTACGGCAAGGTCGACCACGACCGCTTCGCCTTCCTGCTCGCCCTGGCGGTCCTGCCGACCATCGGCCGGGCTCGACATGGCGACAAAACGCTGTCGGAGAAGGCTGGCTGGGCATTCCGCCTCATCCAGCTAGCCGTGATCGCGACCTACTTCCTCGCCGCCTGGGCGAAGCTTCGGTTCGGTGGTCTCGAGTGGCTGTGGGGCACCAGCCTCACGTGGGCGATCCTGCGACGGGGTACGGAGTGGTCCAACTGGATGCTCGACCACGTCTGGATGATCAAGACCTCACAGGTCGGCATCATCACGTTCGAGCTGATGAGCCCGATCATCTTCTTCGTCAACGACCGGATACGGCCCTGGGTCGTCGCGTACTTCTATGTCTTCCATCTGGTGACGTGGCTGGCGATCACCATCTCGTTCGCTCCACATCTGATCGCGATGACGAGCTTCCTCGCCGTCGAGCGGGTGCGACCGCTGCATTGGGCGCATCAGTGGCTGACATCTGCCTACCGCCGGGTCCGGCCCGCGGAGGCTACTGGTGTCGCTGGTTAGCGGCGAGCAGTGCCGTGGCCGAAGGCGGGCGGGCTAGGTCGTCCGGTCGCGCTCGGCCTGTGGCAGCGCACACGTGGCGGTGCCGCCCGGCATCTTGTCGCGGTTGCGCGAGACCCAGCGGTACGCCGGCCAGGCGACCCAAAGCACGGGACGTAGGCCGAGCACGAAGCCGGCGACCCGCCACCAGGGGCGGCTGCTCTTGAGCAAGGCGGCGATCGCCTCCGGCCCCGCGGTGTGATGAGTCGGCGACGCAGCCCATTGCACGGCGACATCGCACTCCTCGACGGTGACGCCGAGCGCGTCGATATCGGTCAGCTGCCACGCCTCGACCGCAGCCGGCGTCGGGATCCAGCGCTCGACGAACCGCGCACACGACGAGCAGAACGCGCAGTCGCCGTCGTAGAGGAACGTCGGAAACGTGGGGCTCGTCATGCGTCCAGTCTGTCACCCGCGTCCGAGGCGTGCGGGCGGAGGCCGAAGGCGTCGGCCAGCACCCGCGCCACTCCGTCGTCGTCGTTGGACCCGCAGCGATGCGTCGCGGCCGCGACCGCGTCGGGATGGGCGTTGGCGACCGCGTACGACCGGCCCGCCCACGCCAGCATCGGCACGTCGTTGGGCATGTCACCGAACGCCCATACGTCGTTGGGATCCACCTCGTGCTCGGCGCACCAGTCGGTGAGTGCCGCGGCCTTTGTGACACCGACGGCGCTGATCTCGGCCAGGCCGCCGGCTCCCGAGTGGGCGACGACGGCTCGGTCACCGATCACCTGGGTGACGGCGGCGACGAACTCCTCGGGATCGAGGTTCTCGTGTCGCGCCAGCAGCTTGCCGGGAAGCGGATCGATCAGCTCCTCGAGCGCCGCGACCGGACTGCCCGGCGGCACCGGATGACGCTCGACGAAGCTCGGCTCCCGCCCGGGCCCGTCGCGGCGCTCGACGGCGAAGGCGATGCCGGGCAAGGCCTGTCGTAGGTCGGCCGCGATCTCCGCCACCGCCGCGCGGCCAAGCGTGTGCTCGCGCAGGACCTGACGACCGACGACGTCGTAGACGAAGGCGCCGTTGGCGCAGATCGCCAACCCATGTTCGCCGATGACGTCGAGCAGTTGGTGCATCCAGTGCGGCGGCCGTGCCGTCACGATGACGATCTGGACCCCGGATCGCTCGACCGTGCGCAGCACCGCGACCGTACGGTCGGAGACCGTGCCGTCGGTACGCAGCAACGTGCCGTCGAGGTCGGTGGCGACGAGCTGGGGGCGGTCAGACACCGACTCACTCCTGCGCGGCGAGCTGGCCGCAGGCGCCGTCGATCTCCCGTCCTCGGGTGTCCCGCACGGTCGTCGGCACGCCCTTGAGTCGGAGCCGGCGTACGAACTCGGCTTCGTCCTCGGGGCGCGAGGCTGTCCACTTCGAGCCGGGCGTCGGATTGAGCGGGATCAGGTTGACGTGCACCCAACCCCAGTCGCCGAACGACGTCAGCACGTCACCGAGCAGGTCGGCCCGCCAGGCCTGGTCGTTGACGTCCTTGATCATGGCGTACTCGATGGAGACCCGACGCTTGGTGGCGTACGCGTAGTCCCATGCGGTCTCGACGACCTCGCGTACCTTCCAACGGGTGTTGATCGGCACGAGCTCGTCGCGGAGCTCGTCGTCGGGCGCGTGCAGCGACAGCGCAAGCGTGACCGGCAGTCCCTCCGTCGCGAGCTGGCGCATGCGGGGCACCATGCCCACCGTCGAGACGGTGACGCCCCGCGCCGACATGCCGAACCCGTCGGGCGCCGGCTCGACCAGGCGGCGGACGGAGCCCATGACCGCGCGATAGTTGGCCATCGGCTCCCCCATGCCCATGAAGACGACGTTGGAGACCCGGCCCGGTCCACCCGGCACCTCGTCGCGGGCCAGCGCCCGGGCGCCGGCGAGGACTTGCTCGACGATCTCGGCGGTCGACATGTTGCGCTGCAACCCGCCCTGCCCGGTCGCACAAAACGGGCACGCCATGCCGCAGCCGGCCTGGCTCGACACGCACATCGTGACCCGATCCGGATAGCGCATCAGGACCGACTCAACCAGGGCGCCGTCGAACATCCGCCACAGAGTCTTGCGGGTCGTGCCGGCGTCGGCTTCGAGCGTCCGGAGCGGTGTGAGCAGCGGCGGCACCAGGTCGGTCAGCAGTTTCTCGCGTGCCGCGGCAGGCAGGTCGGTCATCTCCGCCGGGTCGTCGACCAGCCGGGCGAAATAGTGCCGGGACAGCTGCTTGGCCCGATAGCGCGGCTCGCCCAACGCCTCGACGGCATCGGCTCGCTCGCTCAGCGAGAGGTCGGCCAGGTGCCGTGGAGGCTTACGCCGCCCGACCGGCTCGTCGAAGACCAAAGGAAGTGTGGTGGACATTGCTAACGAGTGTCGCATGTCGCTCAAACGTCGGCGGCGCGCTGGACCGGCGCTCGACACCGCCTCGAGGACCGCACGCGTTCAGATGCTCGGCTCTGCCCGGGATGTCGGATCTCGCGAGCATCCAAACGAGTGAAGAGACGGATCAGGGTGGCTAGGCCGGCTGCAGACCACCGTCGGCGTCGACGTTGAGGTACGGGTTCTCGGCGCACTCCCACCGGTGACGTCGGGATCGGCGACGTAGCCGGAGTAACCGCCCCACTCGGCTAGCACCGGACGCTTCACCTCGGTCGCGCCAGCGGCCAACCACTGGTTGTACACCTCGTCGACATCGTCCCGCGAGTGCCGGCTCGACGTGAAGGCGACGCCTGCGAAGCCGGTTCCGGCCCTGCACGCCGATGTCGGCCGCCAGCTCGGCGCGGGGCACTAGCAGGATCGTCGAACCGTGCGTACGCACCAAGGCGATCCCGTCGGGGCCGGGCGCTCGAATCCGGCGGCGACGTAGAACTCGGCCGATCGCTCCACATCGGACACGGCGAGCGAGACGAACGTGAGGGGCAGGGTCGGCGGCGCGCTGGACCGGTGCTCGACAAATGAGTGGGCGACCCCGGCGTACTCGGGCTAGCGTCGTGGCGGCAACGCACCCGAGGAGGTGAGATCATGCGCGCTCCCGGCGTGCGTACGCGCCGACCCGTCCTGTAGGGGACGATGCCGATGCCGGTGAGAGCGGGCCCACACCTACTGGTGGCAGCTGGGGAGACCTGGCTGACAGTGGCCGGGACAGCAACCCTCGCCTCGAGGGACGAAACCCGGTCGAGGTCCTGATCCACGCGCCAGACCGGCCGTGGTGACGTCGGAACCAGAAGTAATCGCGACCGTGGAAGCGGAACGCGGTAAATCGGTCCCTGCCCGTTCGAGCCCGGAACCGCTGGATCGCACCAGCGTCGAGAGCAAACGGAACCCTACGCCTTCGAGTCCTCGCATCCCTGCGACCGACTCCGGAGGCGGACGTGGCACGACGCCGCGACAACACCTCGTTCGTGTGCCTAAACTGCGCGGCACACGTTCCTGCCTGCACCAACGGTAGCTACCGCAGTCATTGTCCGAATTGCCTGTGGTCACGACACCTCGACGACCGGCCCGGCGACCGCCTGAGCGGTTGCGGCGGGTCGATGGAGCCGATCGGCCTGACCCGTCCGCGTGGCAAGGGCCTGGCCGTGATGCATCGCTGTCAGCGCTGCGGCGTACGGCGGGTCAACCGCATCGCCGCCGACACCGTGTCGCCCGACGACCTCGACCGGCTGCTCGAGTTGCCTCCGGCCTGATCCGGATACTCCGCCTGTCGGAGCAATCCCTCTCCGTGATCGGGCCGTAACAGATATGCCCCCACTTCGACTCAGGATGCTCTCATGACCGAAAGCCCCGACAGAGCACGACAGTTCTCCCCCTCACGACGCAGCTTCCTTACAGCCGCGGCCGCATCGGCCGCCGTAGTCGCGACACCGCTGGCCGCATCCGGCGCCTCGGCGGTAAACCTGGGAAGTTCCAGCCAAGGCATCGGCGTCCCGGTGCGCCCCCAACCTCCAGACAAGCGGCTGAGTCAGTTGTGCGCCGCGATCGACCCGCGACGGGTCGAGCAGTCCATCCAGGCCCTCGTCGGCTTCGGCACCCGCCACACCCTCTCGGTCCAGGACGACCCCAACCGCGGGATCGGCGCCGCGCGGGACTGGATCTTCGAGCAGTTCCAGTCGTACGCCGCGAGGTCCGGCGGGCGGATGACCGTCGAGAAGCAGTCGTTCGTGCAGCCGGTGTCGCCCCGCGTTCCCGCGCCGACCGTCATCACCAACGTCATCGCGACCCTGCACGGCGACAGTGAGCCCAACCGCGCCTACGTTGTCTCCGGACACTACGACTCGCGAGTCACCGATGTCATGAACGCCACCAGCGACGCGCCAGGAGCCGACGACGACGCATCGGGGGTGGCCGCCGTCTTGGAGATGGCCAGGGTCATGGCCGACCAGCACACCGAGGCGACGCTCGTGTTCGCCGCCGTCGCGGGCGAGGAGCAGGGCCTCTACGGGTCGGCGCACATGGCCGCCACGATGGCCGAGGCGGGAGTCGACGTGCAAGGCATGTTCACCAACGACATCGTCGGCAGCAGCACCGCCGATGACGGCACCCGCGATCCGCACACGGTGCGACTGTTCGCCGAGGGCGTTCCCACCGCGGAGACCGAGGACGAGGCATCGATCCGGCAGGCGGTCGGTGGCGAAAACGACTCGCCATCGCGTCAGCTCGCCCGGTTCGTCGAGAGCGTGGCGCAAAACGACGCGACCGACATGCAGGTGCGGACGATCTACCGGCGCGACCGCTACCTGCGCGGCGGCGACCAGATCTCCTTCCTCCAACAACGCTTCCCGGCGGCGAGGTTCACCGAACCGGCCGAAAACTTCGCCCACCAGCACCAGGACGTGCGGGTCGAAAACGGCGTGCAGTTCGGCGACCTGCCCGAGTTCTGCGACTTCGGCTACACCGCCCGGGTCGCGCGGGTCAATCTGGCTGCGCTCTGGTCGCTGGCGCAGGCGCCCGGCACCCCGAAGGGCGCCGGCATCGTCACGACCAACCTGACCAACTCCTCGACCCTGCGATGGACCGCGAGCACCGCGGCCGACCTGTCCGGATACGAGATCCTCATCCGCGAGACCACCTCGCCCGAGTGGACCGACGCCGTCCGGGTCGGCAACGTCACCTCGGCGACTGTCGACATCTCCAAGGACAACGTCTTCCTCGGCGTACGCGCCGTCGACAGCGACGGGCATCGAAGTCCGGTGGCGTTCCCGGTCCCGATGAGCTGACGGCGCTCAACCACCCCAGTCGCGCACGAGCGTCGCTGCGCCGGACGCCGGAATGTCCAGGATCGCGAGGTCGGGCATCGCCATCCGCTCCCACGCGTCCAGATCCGGCGTCCGGCCGGTGAGCTCGGCGACAAGGAGCGTCCACGCGGTGCCGTGCCCGACGAGTACGAGTTCGTCGGGCGGCTCCGCGTCGGCCAGCAACTCGCGTACGATCGCGGCCACCCGCGATCGGGTCCCCGATGCCGTCTCCCATCCGGGCACGGCCGACTCGTCGGGCACCTCGAACGACCGGCGGACGGCGGCGACGAACTCCTCCGGCTCGTCGAACCACGTGGCCGGCCGCTCCGCCTCGCGCAGGTCGTCGACGGTGATGACGGTCCGATCGGTCAACGCCGCCGCGGTCGCCAGCGCCTTCGGCTCGGGCGAGCTGATCCAGGTCGCGGCGGACGGAAGCAGCCCGCTCCCCCGCAGCCTAGCCAGTCCCTCGGCGGCGTCCCGTGCCAGCGCCCACCGCCGTGGCGCAACCGCGGGCTGAACCGCCGGCCGCCCATGTCGCACGAGAGTCAGCCGTACCTGCGTCAAGAGGCGTCCACCAAAAGATGGAGCCACAGCCAGCAGACCGGGGCGACGATCAGGAGCGAGTCGAGCCGGTCCATGATGCCGCCGTGGCCGGGCAGCAGACTGCCCATGTCCTTGATGCCGAGGTCGCGCTTGATGAGTGACTCCCCGAGGTCGCCGAGCGTCGCCGCGAGGGCTGCGACGCCGCCGAGCGCGAGGCCGACCCAGACCTCGCCGTCCAGGGTGTAGACCACCATCAGCCATCCGGCGAGCCCGCACACCAGGATCGAGCCGACGAAGCCCTCCCACGACTTCTTCGGGCTGATCGTGGGAGCCATCGGATGCCGGCCCAGCCGGTACCCGGTCACATAGCCGCCGATGTCGGAAGCGATCGTGACGATGATGAACGTCAAGACGCGCCAGTCACCATCGTCCTCGGCCAGCATCAGCACGGCAAAGCCGCCGAGCAGCGGCACGTACGCGGCGACGAAGACGCCGGCCGTCGCGTCGCGGACGAACCCGTCGGCCCCCTCGGCGAGCCGCCAGATCATCGTGCCGATCACGGTGAACGCCAGCGCGACCGACAAGACCTCGGCGCCGCCGTAGTAGGCGCCGGCCAGCATCGCGACGCCGCCGACGCAGACCGGGACCAACGGGAGCCGGACCTGCGCCGTCGCCAGGGCTTGGGCCAACTCCCAGATCGCGAGCAGGATCGCCAGCAGGACGACGCCCAGAAATGCCGTCTTGACGATGAACAGAGAGCCGATGATGACGGCCCCGAGGACGACCCCGACGCCGAACGCGGCCGGCAGGTTACGGCCACCGCCGCCCGAACGGCGCCCCGACGGCGTCACCGGACCGTTCGCACCGACCGGGCCGGATCCGGCCGTGCTATGAGAGGGCATTGATGGCTACGAGATCATCGGTCTGGTTCAGACCTCGATGAGCTCGGCCTCCTTGTGCTTGAGGACCTCGTCGACCGCGTCGGTGTGCTTCTTGGTCATGCCGTCGAGCCGCTTCTCTGCAGCCATGACCTCGTCCTTGCCGGCGTCGCCGTCCTTCTCCATCTTGTCGAGCGTCTGCTTGGCGTGCCGGCGAATGTTGCGGATCGCGACTCGACCATCCTCGGCCTTGGACTTGGCCAGCTTGATGTATTCCTTGCGGCGCTCCTCGGTGAGCTCCGGCATCGCCAGGCGCAAGACAGTGCCGTCGTTGGCCGGGTTGACGCCGAGGTCGGAGTCGCGGATCGCTTTCTCGATGGCGCTGACGGCGTTTTTGTCGTACGCGGAGATGACGACCAGCCGCGGCTCCGGGATGTGGAACGACGCCAGTTGTTGGATCGGCGTCGGCGTGCCGTAGTAGTCGGCGGTGATCTTGGCGAACATCGCCGGATGTGCGCGTCCGGTGCGGATGGCGGCGAACTCCTCCTTGGCAAACTCCACGGCCTTGTCCATGTTGGTATCGGCCTCGCGCAGTGTCTGGTCAATCACGGCGTCCACACTCCAGGTCTTGTCGCAGTCAGCGCGGATCACTCCGCGTGGACGAGCGTGCCAATCTTCTCACCACGCAGGACGCGGGCGATGTTGCCCTCCTCGGTCATCCCGAAGACGATCATCGGCAGCTTGTTTTCCATGCATAGGGCGAACGCAGCGGCGTCGACCACCCGCAGGCCGTGCCGGATCGCCTCGTTGAAGGTCAGCTCGTCGTATTTGGTGGCACTCGGGTCGTGCCGGGGGTCGGCCGAATAGACACCGTCGACGCCGCTCTTGGACATGAGCACAACGTCGGCCTTGGTCTCGAGCGCTCGCTGGGCGGCCACCGTGTCGGTCGAGAAGAACGGCAGTCCGGCCCCGGCACCGAAGATGACCACGCGCCCCTTCTCGAGGTGCCGGATCGCGCGGCGCGGGATGTAGGGCTCGGCCACCTGTCCCATCGCGATCGCCGTCTGTACGCGGGTCTCGACCCCGTGGCCCTCGCAGAAGTCCTGCAGGGCGAGGCAGTTCATCACTGTGCCGAGCATGCCCATGTAGTCGGCTCGGCCGCGGTCCATCCCGTGCTGCGACAGCTCGGCGCCGCGAAAGAAGTTGCCGCCGCCGACCACGACGGCGACCTGAACCCCTTCCTTGGCGACCGCGGCGATCTGGCGCGCGACGGCGTTGACGACCTCTGGATCGACCCCGACCTTGCCGCCACCGAAGACCTCGCCGGACAGCTTCAGCATCACTCGACGGTAGGAGTACGTGGGCGGGTCCGGCGAGGTCGAGGTCATGGGGTCGAGTTTGCCATCTCGCTCCCCTCCGCGCCCAACTCGGAGCGGGTGTCCGAGCTGTCAGTCGGCTAGCTCACCCCCAGTCCGAACGGAGCGTGCTCCCCCATCGGGAACTCGATCTCGCCCACCAGACCTGCCGACGGCGGGGCCGGGACGCACTGACGGTCCGCGATCGAGCAGGTGAGCAGGTCGACCCGGTTGTCCTGGGCCAGCACCCCTCGAGCGACATAGTGACCGTCGTCGATCCACTGCACGAACATGGCGGACGCGTACCCCTGCGCGGTCGGAGTGACGTCGTCGCCGCTCGTCACGTCGAAGATCCCGCCGTCGGTGTCAAACCGGTCGCCGGCTGCCAGATAGCGTGCCGAAGGCGACAGGTTCGAGTTCTCCTCCATCGAGAACCGCGGGTTCGTCGCATTCGGGTCCGCGCTCACCACCAGGTCTCGAGGACGCTCCGCGTCAGGAGTCCAGATCTGGGCGATCATGCCGTCGACGACGTCGTGCACGTAGAACTGGTTCTGATGCGCAACCAGCACGCCGCCGGACTGCGTCGACACGTCCCACGCGACGACGCCTTTGCCAGTCCGCCAGTAGACGGTGCCACCGTCGAGGGCGACGACGTACGGCCCGTCGTCATCGAGGTACACCCCATCCGATGGCTCGCCGGCAGCCACCGTCCGCGTGACCTCCTGCCGAGTGCCGGTGTCGTACACGACGAGCTCGGCGGCGTGATCGACCCAGGCGACGTACGATCCGCTGTCGTCGGCGACGAGAAGGCCGTCGTCGCTGCCGTCGCCGATCTGGTCGACCGTGTCGCCGTCGGCCAGGTAGACGTCGCCGCTCTCAGTCGTGAAGACGAAGCCGTCGTCAGTCTGGACGAACGACCACACTGAATGCGGCGATACGTCGATCACCCGATCGCCGTAGTGGATCGTCGACGACGTGGCGTAGGTAGCCGTGCGCTGCTCGAATCCGCCAGACCCGGCGGGGTCACTTCCCGACCCGTCCGGAACGACGTGGACGACCAGGGCCGCCAATGCGACCGCCGCGAAGGCACCGGTGCCGCGGAGGGCCCGATGCCGCCAGAGTCGCCGACGTCCGTCACTGATCACCGCCGCGACCGGAACCGGCGCACTCGGGAGGTCTCGTACCTCGTCGGTCAGCAGCTCTTTCAGGCTTGTACTCATCGTCGACCCTTCCCCTCGACCAGAGATTCCTCGTTGACCACGTCGGTGATGTCCCCCAGGGCCTGCCGGAGCTTGCCCAGAGCAACCGATGTCTGACGCTTGACGCTTCCCGCGGTGCAGCCCATCTGGGTAGCAACTTGCTCGACACCGAGGTCGTCGAAGAAGCGCAAGACGACGACCGCGCGCTGCCGCGGCGGAAGCTCGGCCAGCGCCGCCATGACAACCGACCGCTGCGCCAGGCCCTCGGTCGAGTCGGCAGACTCACGATCGGGCGGAGCGTCGCTGGCGAGCTCGTACCAGGACTTCTTCCGGCGCCACGACAGATAGGTGTTGAGCATGGTCTTCCGGACATAGGCATCCGACGCCGCTCGTTCCCTGAGTCGCGGCCAGGCCACGAAACACTTGCCCAACGCGGTTTGGACCAGGTCCTCGGCATGACCGTGATCGCCGGTGAGGAGGTAGGCCGTGCGATACATGGCCTGCCATCGAGCGACGACGAAGTCACTGAAATCCGACAAGTCCCGTGCCATCGGCCCTCCCCTGCGTTACCTGCTGCAACTCACGTACACCCAAGGGATGCGGTCGGTGCCGCGGACGGTTGAACGACGAACACCGCCGTCCCGAAAATCTGGATCGGGACAGCGGCGTCGCTGTTCATCGAAGGTGGCCGTCGGCCGCCCGTCTCAGCTAGCGCCCACCTCGAACCGGGCGAATCGCTTGACATTGACACCAGCCTCGTCGAGGACGCCCTTCACCGACTTCTTCTGGTCCGTGACCGACGGCTGCTCGAGCAGCACGACGTCCTTGAAATACGCGTTGACCCGGCCCTCGACGATCTTGGGCAGCGCCTCCTCGGGCTTGCCCTCTTCACGCGCCTTGGCTTCGGCGATCTCGCGCTCCTTCGCGACGACGTCGTCCGGGACCTCGTCGCGGGTGACGTAGTCCGGCCGCATCGCGGCGATCTGCATCGCGGCGCCGCGAGCGGCGTCGAGGTTGTCGCCGTCGTATTCGACGATGACACCGACCGCCGGCGGCAGGTCGCTGGCCCGGCGGTGCATGTAACTCGCGACCTGGCCGTCGAACACAACGACCCGGCCGAGCTCCAGCTTCTCGCCGATGACGGCGGCCAGGCTCGCGATGTTTTCCTCGACCGTCTTGCCGTCGGCCAGGGTCTGCCCGAGCAGCTCCGACACGTCGGACGGCTTGGTGGCCGACGCATGCGCCACGATGTCGCTCGCGAGTTGCTGGAACTGCTCGTTCTTGGCGACGAAGTCGGTTTCGCTGTTGAGCTCGATCAGCGCGCCCTCGGCGGCCGCGACCAGGCCCGCCGACGCCTCACGCTCGGCGCCGCGCTTGGCGGCCTTGGCCGCACCCTTGACCCGCAGGATCTCCACGGCCTTGTCCATGTCGCCGTCGGCCTCGGCCAACGCGTTCTTGCAGTCCATCATCCCGGCGCCGGTCATGTCCCGGAGCCTCTTGACGTCCGCGGCGGAGAAGTTCGCCATTGGTAGCTTGCTCGTCTTTCTCATCAGGCGACCGGGGTCGCTGGTTGGTCGTGCGTAACGGTTGTGGCGCACCGCTCTGGCGGCCGAACACTGAGGGCCGCCGGACGCGATGGTGGATCAGGCCGACTCGGACCCGACCGACGCGGCAGCCTTCTCGGCGGTGTCATCCGCCGGTGCGTCCGCGGGGGCGTCCGACTCCGACGGGGCGTCCTCGGCCCGGGTCTCTGCCGCCGGGGTCTCTGCCGCCGGGGTCTCTGCGGCGGCGTCTGCGGGGGCGGTGTCTGCAGCGGCTGGCGACTCGGGCTTGGCCTCCGCGCTGTAGAGCTCGCGCTCCCACTCCGCCAGCGGCTCGTCGGAGCCGAGCTCTTCGCCCGCCTCGTCGGCCTTGCCGCCGCCGGCCCGGACCATCAGTCCTTCGGCGACCGCGTCAGCGAGGACGCGGGTCAGTAGCGTGACCGAGCGGATCGCGTCGTCATTGCCCGGGATCGGGTAGTCGACGTCGTCCGGATCGCAGTTGGTGTCGAGGATCGCGATGATCGGGATGCCGAGCTTCTTGGCCTCCTCGACCGCGAGGTGCTCCTTCTTCGTGTCGACGACCCACACCGCCGCCGGCACCCGGCCCATGCCGCGGATGCCGCCGAGGCTCCGCTCGAGCTTGTCGCGCTCACGCTTGAGACCGAGTAGCTCCTTCTTGGTGCGACCGGAGCCGGCGACGTCGCCGTAGTCGATCTCGTCGAGCTCCTTGAGCCGCTGCAGCCGCAGGTGGATGGTCTGGAAGTTGGTGAGCATGCCGCCCAGCCAACGCTGGTTGACGTAGGGCATGCCGACTCGGGTCGACTGCTCGGCGATCGCCTCTTGGGCCTGCTTCTTGGTGCCGACGAACATGATCTGCCCACCGCTCGCCACCGTTTCCTTGACGAACCGGAAAGCGGTGTCGATGTAGGTCAGCGACTGCTGCAGGTCGATGATGTAGATGCCGTTGCGCTCGGTGAAGATGAATCTCTTCATCTTCGGGTTCCAGCGACGGGTCTGGTGCCCGAAGTGGACGCCGCTCTCGAGCAGCTGGCGGGTGGTGACGACGGCCATGGCCGCATTCCTTTCGTTACCGGCACCAGGTGCCGGCGTTACGGTTGTCGGCGCCGAACGTTTCGGTGCCCCTGATGCCCACGCGTCGTGGTCGCTCGCCGGAACGAGACCGTTTCCGCGCCGCCCCGTTCAGCAGAACGGGAGGTGGACATGCGAAGTCAGCCCCGATGGCGGAGCTGCCGACACAGTCTAGCCGATCTGTCGCGACTACCCGTCCGCTTCGATCCGCTCGAGCAGCCAGCCCGGCCGACGCACCGACGCCCCCAGATCCTCGACGCGAGCCGCGAGTACGCGGTCCGCGGTCACGACGGCGACCACCCGACCCGCAGCCGCCGATCGAGCCACCTCCGCGACGATCGTGTCGTCGCCCTCGCCGCCCGCGTGCACGACCTCGACGGCCCCGGTCAGACCCTCCCCCACCCCGCCGCGCGCCCGCCCTTCCAGCACGAGGACGACCTGTGGCG